>CAJTMM010000026.1 GCA_910577465.1 uncultured Muribaculaceae bacterium
TAAAAAAATTGGGTTGTTGATGTTTTTGAAAATACAAAGAACAAACTTCAATGGGGCGCTATGTTAAGCAGTGAGCTTGGCCGCATCAAGTTTGTTCTGTGTATAGCGTGTCAAAAAAATCGGGTCAGATATCTCACGGTTGTAAAGTGAATGATTCTGAAGTGATAGTCCGTCAAAGGAACGGATTATTTCTTCTTATGACGATTTTTTCTGAGACGTTTTTTGCGCTTAGCCATTTTGTGGCCTTTTCTTTTCTTTCCGCTAGGCATGTTACTCTAAGTTATATGATTAATAATTATGTTGGTGTCAAAAAAATATCGGTGAAGCGGGTTATTTAACCTCTTCCATGAACACTTTAGCGGGCTTGAATGCGGGGATTTTGTGCTCGGGGATGATTATGGTAGTGTTCTTAGAGATGTTGCGGGCAGTTTTTTCCGAACGTGTCTTAACGATGAAGCTACCAAAACCGCGCAGATATACGTTTTCGCCGTGAGCCAAAGAGTCCTTAACAACTTCCATGAATTTTTCGATAGTGGCAAGTACGTTGGCTTTTTCAATGCCTGTGGTCTTGGCAATTTCGTTTACGATGTCAGCTTTAGTCATTTTTATTAAGCTTTTAATATAAGTGATTAAATACGTTGAATATCAAAATATTGTGCTTCCGCGGACGATGGTTGCGGTTTAGCAAGTGCAAATATCGTACTTTTTTTTTAAATAGAAGCAAAAGGTGCGTAACTTTTTGCAATAAAACGTACTTGCGCTATCGGTTGATGGTGGGGGACGGTGACGGGTCGTCCCATATCCTTAGTCGTGATATTTAATGTATAGAGGGTCGTTGCCGCACCATTGGCAGTGCGGGGTGGGGTGAGGATGTCATGGAGTGATGATTTTAGATATCTCCGTGAGGTCGGATGTTCCGGTGGCTCCGTGAGGGGGAGCTGTGGCGGCTCCACGTTGTGCCGGATGATACCAGATGGCGCTCCATCCGGCGCGTATGGCACCGGCTATGTCGGTGTCGGGGTTGTCGCCTATCATCAGATGGTGGGTGGGGTCGAGGTCGTCGACGCGTTGCATGGCGTGGTGATATATGCGTATGTCGGGTTTGTTGATGCCTATGTCGTCGCTGAGCACTACGATGTCGATGTATGGTTCGAGTCCGGCTGATTGGATTTTACGGAATTGCACTTCTTTGAATCCGTTGGACAGTATGCCTATGGTTACGTTTTGCGTGCGTAGGTATCGGAGCAGTCCGATGGCGCCAGGCATGAGGGCTTTTTCGCGTGCGAGGTAGTCGAGGTACAGGGTGTCGAAGCGCGCGGATGTCGTCCGGGCTTCGTCGTCGGGCATGCCGGCTTGGGTGAGCGGACGTAGGAAGCGTTCCATGCGCAGGTATTGACGGGTGATGTTGCCTACGTTGTATTCGGCCCATAGGGCTATGTTGTGTTCTTCGTATGTCCGTGCCCAGATTTCGGGGGTGTCGAAATATTGGCGCAGGCATGGTTCGTCGTGCCACATTTTCACGAGTGAGGTGTGGGCATTGGTGGTGAAGTCGATGAGGGTGTCGTCGAGGTCAATCCACACTTTGGTTATGTCGCGGTCGTTATATTTCATTTATTTTCCACCATTTGTATGATATACCGGCGTCGGATACGTCTGTGCCTTCAATCTGGCGCAGTCGGCGGACTATGCGCATGGTTACCGGTAATATCAGTATTTCGTAGAGTGTCTTGAGGAGCGCTTGTGTGATGATGAGTGTGATTATTACGCCCCAGGGTAGTGTGCCGGCGAATGCTATGGGGAAGAAGATGCATGAGTCGACGCTTTCGCCCCATAGTGTGCTGATGATGGCGCGTAATGAGAAGCCCCGACCGTCGGCTGAAGCGGTTTTCATGCGGCTCATGACGTAGGCGTTGACCATGGAGCCGCACAGGAATGCCGTGAAGCTGGCTATGAATATGCGCGGCACGGCTCCGAATACGAGTTGCATGGCTTGCTGTCCGTGCCATTGGGTGTCGCCGGGAAGCCATAGTCCTATCTGCAACAGGAGTGTCACGAGCAAGTTCATGGCGAATCCGAGCCAGATTACGAAGCGCGCGCGCCGGAATCCGTAGATTTCCACTATGCAGTCATTGATGATGTAGGATATGGGGAATACGACTACGCCGGCGGTGATGGTGAGTGGTCCAAGCGCGACGGTCTTGATCTCCATGAGGTTGGATACGATAAGGCACACGCAGAATAGCACTGCGAGTACCAGGAATGTAGGTGAAAATGTGGCTTTGTTCATGATTCTTGTTTTTTACGAGGTAGCAAGCACTCGGGAATGTAATATATCGGGCTATTTTAAATTTAGTTTATTTAATGCTACATCAATTGCGTAACGTTTTGTAATGGCAGAAAATGCAATTGAACCGATAATAACGGTAAGGAATGTTATAAGATATAATAAATTAGAATTTGATATAAAGCGAGCAATATCTAATTTTTCAACGGCTCGATATATTACCATGTGGCATAAATATATTTCAAGTGATATGTTGCTAAAATGTAGCGAACAATGCGGTTATTTAAAATTATATCTTTGGAGATAATAGCGTATACAGTCCATATGCCAAAAACAGTTAGGCTCACGATGAGAGTGATAAAAGCTGATTTGGTAGTCAAGATAAAGGGTAGTGTAACAACAGCCATAGCAATGAAGGCTATAAAGAATCTGATGGAATCCTCTTGCCCTATCTTTTGAAGACTTTTTCGATATTTATAAAAGATGCCGCCAATTAAAAATAGAGGTAGTGTGTATGCAATGTGCTGACGTTCGAATGACGGATTTGTTGTTAGCTCCAGCCCAGCCCAAACCAAAGCCAATGATAGAAAAAATGTTATTATCGACGAGGTTTTCGTTTTTTGGAGAAATACTATAAATGGGAATAACATATAATAAACCATAACCACACCAATAAACCATCCGACTCCGATTACACTTATGTGTACGTCTGGAATTAGTCCAAAACACATTGTTAAATTGGCAAATGTTTCATAAAACGTTCGTATAGAAGGTGAATATACAAATTCTATGATACACATTAGTCCAAAAAACGGTAAAAGCCGGATGTATCGTTTTTTATAAAAACTTGATGGAGAAATAGTGCCTTTTGATATTTTTTCAAAGTAACCGCAGCTTAAAGAAAAACCGCTCACTATCATGAAGAGCAGGGTAAAATTGGTAAACCACGGTATTAGTCTTGTGGTGATGAAATTGGGCGTCGGATGTATGGATTGGTTGGTTAAGACATGCATCATCACAATTCCTATGACGGCATATGCACGTAAGCCATCAAGTCCCTGGAATCGGATTGGAAGTATGTTGTTAGACGAATCGGTCATATTAGTTCTTTATATATTTGTTCGGTCAGCCGCGCTATCCGCTCCCAGTCGTAAGGGCGGAGGTCGTAGGTGCGGGGTGTTTTAGGGTCGGAGAGTTTGGCGTTTAATCGGTCGGAGAGGTCGCGGATATTTCCTGTGTTGAAGAAATCGGTGCCGGGTTTGAGACATGCCAATTGGTTGGCGGGGATGTCGCTTGCCAATACGTCGAGATTGTAACTCATTGCTTCCAGGAGTGTGAAGGGGAGTCCTTCGTGGTATGAGGGTATGACGAACAGTGCGGCGTTGGTCATAAGCTGGTTGAGTTTCTCTCCTTTGATAAATCCGGTGAGTATGGCTCCGGCGCCGCGGGCTTGGGCTTTCAAGGATTCTGAGTATGTGTCGGGGTGGTCGGCGTCTCCGGCTATTACCAGTTTTATGCCGGCTGGTTTGAGTTGTAGGTATGCCTGTATCAGGTCGTGGAATCCTTTTTCTTTTACGAAGCGTCCTACGGCAACGATGTATTTGCCGGGCTGGAGTCCTAATGATTCGATATAATCGGTATGGGTGGATTTACGCGGTGTGGTGACTCCGTTGTATATCAGGTCGGTGTCATGTCGATTGTATTTATGGGAAACGATGTCGGCTATGACTTTTGATATTACAATCACACGATTGCTGTAGCGTGAACCTAAGCGTTCGCCTGTTTTAAGGATGGTTTTGGCAAGTCGCCCCCATTTCTGGCGATCGTAGTCCGGTCCGTGGTTGGTCATCACTACCTTTAGTCCCAATATCTTGGCAAGTGGTACCATGATTGCAGGCCCGATGGCGTGGATGTGCAATATGTCGGCTCTCAGACGTTTGGCTTCGATTACTGCCAGGAATGTATGTATTATGGCTTCGAAGCTTTTTTTTCGCGGCGTATACAGGTCAATTAGTTTTACTCCACGGTAGTTTTTGACCGGACTATCTGTGACGTATGGTTTGCGCCGGATGAGTATGACCTCGTGCCCCAACGCGGCAATGCGGGGGTATAGTTCCTGACAGTGTGTCTCGACACCGCCTTGAACGTCGGGGATTCCTCGTGTTCCGGTAACTACTATCCGCATGGGGATTAATCGTTATGTTTGATGGTGTATAGGGTACCTTGTTCGGGGTCTTGTCCTACGTCGCACCATTTCTTGTCAAGGCATGCCGGTTTGCCGATTATTGAGCGGAGCTTGTTTTTTACGGCCCATTTCAGCGGATGCTTGATATATTTGTGCATGACCGGGGATGCAGTGCCTACCATCCAGCAGTTTTTGGGGCATCGGCGGACCTGTGCCCTGACTTTTTCGGCTTGCTCGCTGTTCCAGATGGTGTCGAAGTCGGCATTGTGTATGTTGCCCATTGATTCTTTCCAATATTTTTCTTCCATGCCGTTGCAGGGGTAGACTTCGCCCCAAGGGTCGATGAAGAAGTTGGTGGTACCGGCTTCGCATGGCAACATTCGGCGATTACCTTCGATGTAGTTGATTAGCCCCATGTTGAAGTAGGCGCGGAACCAAGATTTGGGATGCGGTTCATTGAGCTGCCATTCGATAAGCTGCTTGAAGTCGTTGCATACGGTTTCGCGGTTGGTAATCGTATTGTCGTCCTTGTGGAAATAGTAGGAGTTGTGGAATGCTGCGGTGGCAAATTCCATGCCGAGTTTGCGGCTCAATTGGTAGAGCTCGAGCATGTCGTGAGAGTTGTTGTTTGACACGGTGCATCCAAACCCAATGTCTTTCAATCCCATATCGCGCAGGGTGGTAAGTGTGCGGTAACCTTTCTCAAATCCGCCTTGGCGTCCGCGTAGCTCGTCGTTTTTTGCTTGCAGTCCCTCAATGGATATTCGTATGCCTATGTTTGGAAATTTCTTGGCAAGTTCAATAACTCTGTCGTCGAACCATCCGGATGTGGAGATGACGATGCGGGGTGCGTGTTTGTAGCACTCCTCAACGATTTCTGCCAAGTCCTCGCGTATGAACGGTTCGCCTCCGGTGAGGTTGATGAATTTCAGCTGAGGGAGCGATTTAAGGTCAGATGCCTTGATTTCCTCGCGTTTGTCGGTAGGATTTTTCCATATATTGCACATCTTGCAACGCATGGGGCATCGATAAGTGAGTATTATAGAAGCGTCGGTAGGCTTAGTAATAGTCATGTGATTATTGTTTTTCTCTTCTTAAATAACGCTGATTAACGTTCTTTAGTATTATCCAAATTATTAAAAGATGAGCTATTCCATCTGCTCGACGATTTGTCTGATTCTATCCACATATCGTTCTTCGGAGCATGTATTTTGTAGATAGGATAGTAGATTCTCGGATGCTACTGAGGAATAGTGTTTATCCTCAAAGATATTCTTAATTGTTTTGCTCCATAGTAGAACATCATTGTCTAAACCAAAGCCTTTTCCATCACATAAATAGTCATGTGTAGATGCGGTATCCGTCATTATTATGCCTTTTTTAAAAGCTGCAGCTTGAAATACTACTATTAATCCGGCAGGGGCTTCAGTTTCGAGAGGCAATGCCACTACGGTAGCTTGTGATAGTAATCGGTTAAATTCAGAATAAGGGATGTCGTAGTGTAAGCTGATGTTTGATGGGATGTCAGTAAATGATTGAACTATTTTATATGGAATGACCAGACAAAATTCAATATCAGGAGTGTTTCTTGCAACTTGTATTATAAAGTTCCAATCTCTTCCGTTACGTCCACCGCAAAATACATATCTACCGTCAGATGAGCCAATTTTTATGGCATCGTTAAGGTAAGAGCTATAGAATACATCCCTAAGTAAAGGTAGGTTGCAGTCTATGTTCAGCCATTTTGAAAGCAATAATCCATATTGAGGAGTGGATACTGTGGCAGTAAAGTATTTGGATTTCAGAGCTTTCCGATATAAGAAGCGTGCTATCTTATTGCGAAAGTTGTTCTTGTTTTTTAATAAGATGTTTATTCCCAGTATTCGGCGTGGTCTAAATAATAATAAGCTAATCCAATAGCATATTACCGCTTGAAAATCATAAACACAAATGATAATATCGGATGGTTTGCTTGTAAATATAACATTCCAACTCCCTATGAACCAAGAAATATATTTATGGAACCGTTGTGGAGAATAATGCCGAACACACTCTTTTTTGAGTAGTTCGGCAATAAATGGATATCCTTCGGAGGTGTCATGAAGAATGTGTATCATCGTTTATGTCATATGATGAATGTGTGAATTCTGTCAATCGTCTGATTCTTAAGAAGCCGTTTGAGTTGATTGCGTTTCATGTCTGAAGGTATGCCCAACAATATGTTAGCATTAGAGCTGTCAATCGAGTGTTCGAACTCAAATAGCCGTTCGGGGTTGGGGATATGAACAAAAATATAATCAGCGTTATTTTCCATCCGTTTAAGTTCTTTGGCGAACTCCGGTGATAGTAGGTAATCATTTGAGTTTTGGGATTCCACAATATCAACTGAGTATCCTGCATCGATGATGGATTTAGTCAAATCATCAATATAAGAATCGGTATTAGTAAAATTAGCCGAGTATATAATTTTACGGTCTGGATTGGCAGTGAGCAATGCACGCATACGGGCTACAGAATCCTCAGACCCGTGAAATTTTACGGCATTGCCGTCTATGCCCAAGAATGCTAAATCCATAGGTGCAGCCGTTTTGTTATTGAGTAATGTCCGTACTCCGGCAATGCATAACCCGAGAAACAAAGCGAATAAGAATAATGCTATGGGCCATTTCAGCATTGCAATAAGGCCATCACCGCCTGCTACATAAGCCGGTTGGAAAATGAAACCGATGTTGGTGGTTGAATATAATTGAAGAACGGAGCTTTCGCGTTGGGAGACAAGATATTGGTACAATGAATTACGATATTCTTTATCACGCAGCAGATTCTTGAATTCCAGCTCATAGTCGGGATACTTGTCAAGTCGGTTTTGTGCAACATTGGTGAGTTCCTGTTGGTGTTGGACATCGGCGCGAGCCTTTGCAATCATTTTTTCGGAGTTCTCGATTATAATGTCGCGTAATCCGAGTATCCTTTCGTTAAGCCGAATCAGGACTTCGTTGTCGTCAGTCGCAGATCGTTTTAAATCGCGACGGGCTTGTATGGCTCCGTTGAATTCCGCTATATGGGGGTCGTTGAGACTTTCCATCTGTGGAATTATAACATCGTCGTTAAGTCGGTTGCGAAGGATATCCAGTACCGTTTCATAATAGGCAATATTGTAGTTGGCTGTCATTATTGCCGGTTTATTGCCTACGGCTGTATTTACGAGCAGTCCAAGTTCCGAATCTATGCCCATCAGTTCATTTGCACGTTGGTAATCAGACACCTCTTTCTCTATCTTTTGAAGTTCCTTGAACGCTTCTGCGATACGTTCGTCGTAATATTTTATTGAAGCAACGGACGCTTCGTGCAAACGTTCAAGACGCTTTGCGTTGTATTCAGCCATAACACCGTTAACTATGGCCATGCCGAGTGCGGAATTTGGATATTGGTAGCCAACCTCTATTACGTCAGCCAGCTTGGTGGCTACGTCAATTTCTATTTCTTTCGCCAAATTTAATGCGCATAGGTCGTTGTTGGATACAGATACGGTTATCTCGGTATATTTAGACGATGAAATTGTATCTGAGGGGAGTATCTGTACACTACCGTACTGGGTCTCGAAAAGTATGGGCAATTTCGTGTTTTTTACTTCTTTCAATGTCTTGTTAAAGAATCCTTTGGTGGCTTTTATATCAACAAGTCCGTTGTCGTGTATCACCATTCTAATTTTAAACGAGACTGAAAGAGTGTCGAAAAACTCTGCGGGAGCTTCTACTCTTATTGGGGAATTATTATAAAGTATCTCTTTTTCGCCATCTGACAATTTGCCTACATAAAATCGGTTTAACCCCAACATTCTGACAGTGCGCTTGAGTACATCGTGGCTACCCATTATTAAAATTTCATTGTCTACGGCTGCAGCTCCAAATCCACCGACGGAGAATGTTTTCATCATTTGTGATATGCCGCCGGCTTTGCCATTTTCATCATAACCGATTTCTCCAATAAGCATCTCTCCTTTGATATCATATTTAGGAAGCCGAGTCATGGATTTCCATCCTCCCACAGTTGTGAAAATTATGATTATTGCAATAATAATCCATCGGCATTGCATTATGGAGCGGCCTAATCTGCGAAAATCAATCTGTTTGTCGTTTGATTCCATATTTTGATAATTATATTTTTCGTTTGATAAGTGATGAATATGTGTTTGTGGATTCTACATGGATAGCCTTTGTATGAGTCGCATTTGCGCAAATCAATCCTAAAAGCATAAATGAAACCACGCCAATATTCTGAGTTATGGCATTACCGGCAATACATTCTATTAGAACAAAACAAATAATAAGACTGCCAATAATGAAAGGATACTTATATAATATAGGATTTTTACGTATTAATTTGCGAAGAAATCCATAAATATAGCACCAGTAAATAATAAACAGAATTAGCCCAATGAATCCGAATTGTGCGAGGGATGGATAATAGGCATCACAAATAAATGCCGGATTTTTTTGTGATAATCCATGGACTTGATTAATTCCATATTGGTAATAAATATCTGAGTACCAGATTTGTGATGCGTATGTGGCTAAGGATGCCAATCCTGAACCAAACGGGAAATAGTCCCAAAGAATAAACCATCCGGTGGTGTACAGGACGGGACGTGCGAACGAGTCGATTACGGTTGGGTCAAAACTGGTTCCAACTGCATTACCAGATATGAAGTAATAGTTTATTTTGGACCATGAAACAGACAAAATAACTAATAATAGGGTACATAAAGTCGCTATATGTGGTAGGGTTAAATGTTTTGTAACCCCTGGTTTATAAACGAAAATAAAATATAAGGATATTATAAATATTCCATAATACTTACTTCGGGTGCATAATAATCCACAGATTAATAATGTTACGACATGTTTGATTGTCGTATTTGATATCTGTCCGTGTGAATCAATGCTACAATACAATATGTAGATGGAACTAATAAAAATAATATTCCCCCCATATGTGGTATGAAAAAGAATTGGTCTTGTCAATGTTGACCCTCCAAGAAGTGCTATAACACATATTGCTGCGTTTATCCAGCAGATGATTTTGATATTCCGTCTATCTACATGATTTAATTTTGGACCGATGCCTAATAGAACAAGTAATGGAATGTATGGTTTTTGTTCGATTACCCAATCTGTTAAAATGGCTTCAGGCACATTGTTGTTTACGTAAGCAATGGAGTATATGGCGTAAAACGCTAATATTGCCATGACAATCCATAAAGCTGAATATTTACGCCATGCATTATTGAAGATGCAATCAATAAATGCTATGCAACCTAATGCCATGACGCTTAGTTCATCAAGGAATTTTATCCTGTCAATGCTCGGAATCAAAGATATGAGTCCGAAAATGATTACGTATATGCATAGCCTGTCAATGCGTAGCATGGTGTGCGGGTGCTTTTGGCTACTTGATAGCGAATGCTACAATAAGGGATGCTACTATTGATGCGGCACTTATTATGGCAGAAATCATGGTCATCTTATAGCCGTAATCCTGATTGAAATTGGTGTTTGCCGCTTTCTTATCATTTGGTTGCACAATGATGACGTCGTTGTTCTTTAGCCAGAAATAAGGAGACTTCATTATCTCTGATGATGTTACGTCTATGGTGTGGTACTCATAATCATTGTTTTCGTTACGGCGGAGAAGGAGTATGTTGTCGCGCACAGCGTATGTATTCAGACCACCGCAATCGGCTATGGCATCAAGTAAACTGTAGCGTTCAGCATTGGTATTGATAGATTTCGGACTGTTAACCTCACCCATTACCATTATTTTGTAACCTAAGAGTGTTACTGTTATTAATGGGTTTTTTACGTATTCGGAAATCCTTTTTTTAAGATAAACTTTTAGCTCTTCCTGAGTCATTCCTGCAACATGTATTGTGCCTAAACGAGGGAAATCGATATCTCCGTTTTGGTCAACTTTGTATGTCTGTTGCGTTGGAACAGAACTGGTTGATACGGTCCCTTGGGTGGCAGGATTGGTATATGGAAGATTAAATTCCGCTGATGCTTCCGGTACTTCCGATTTTACCAGAATAATCAATTCTGATTCAGGCTCTATTCTCACATTGTGTTGTTCAGTCTGAATGATACCATTAACGGCTTGCTGCAAATCCTTGAAATAGACTAAATCGTTTTTTGTACGACATGCACTTAATGTGATAAAAATGCTAAATATAATAGGGACCAGTTTGCGTAAACTCATTGTATTTGTTAATTTAATTATAACTGATAAATAAACGCAAGCACGTAAATTTTATTGTACAATGTTTAGATGTTTGTTTTTTTGATATGAACAGATCAAAACCCATATATAATCAGTATGTGTTATGGGATTATAGATAAGCAGAAGGTATCTAATGAGTCGTATGTTGCAACATACGTTTTATTTTTCGTTGAATTACAAATGGGTTAACTAACTTTGTGCATATCAATATGAAGTATTGGATATTGTATAATCGATGTCGCATAAGCCAAATCGTGAAATTTTCGTAAATGGATAATTTGAGTCTTTGCGACATTAAGATATCTAACTCAAAAGAGATCCATTTTTCGGGATTGCGAATTGGTAATGATGTGATTCTGCTGAATAGTAGTTGTTTTAGTCGACGGTCGATTGCAGATTTCCAATGAGGTTTTGTATCTATGCTATGTAGTTTTAGAAAAACATTGATGGCAGATCTGATGTTGCGGTTGTCTAAGTTTGCTGACATAGAATGCTTATTGGTACATCTGTAATAATATAGTTCTTGCGGAACGTATGCAACTTTATCGGTAGCGATGTGCATAGGTATTGTTACTGCCATATCTTCAAACAGAGTACTCCCTCTTTTAGCGCGGAACGCACCTTTGATATAAAAATCTCGTCTAATCAATCGATTCCATAAGTAACCGCCAACCTTTTTACCAGAAATTATGCCTAATACGAGTTCCTTTTGGTTAAGGGAAAAGTTGTCTGTTTTGTGCGTTATTTCTCCCGGCAATACTTGTGTATAATCGCATCCGATAATATCGGCCTGAGATTCTTGAGCCGCGTTATAGAGTAACTCGTACATGTTTTTTGCTACCCAATCATCGCTGTCGCAGTGTATTACATATTCGCCACTGGCGGCTTTCAATCCGGTGACGCGAGCTTCGGCAAGTCCTAAATTCTTTTTATGCTGAAGTATTTTTACTTGGGAAAATCTACATGGGTAATCATTTAGAACTGTCTTGAGTATTTGTATGCTTTTATCGGGGCTGCAATCATCCGTGAATATAAACTCTATCCCCTCGCTCATCGTTTGTTCAAAAAGTGAGCGCGCACATCTTTCGATATACAATTCGACATTATATACTGGAATCAGAACAGAAACTTTAATCTGGTTCATATGATTTTACTTGAGGAATGTTACTTAGCCAAGTTTCGGCGAACGCGGATAGCTTTTTAGTGGTATTGTCAATATATTCAATGGGCTTGTGGAGTAGTATAGCGAGAATCATTGCATGAAGACGTGTCGTGGTTACTTTTGAATATGGAGCAAGAAATTTACAGCCGGCATTTGTTAATGAGTCTTTAATATAATGTTTTGCCAATAAATCTATTGATAAATAGATTGAATTACGGATACATTTAGGATGTGAAATCTTACCAGCGGCTCCACAAGCTTTGTTGAAGAAGAAAAATCGTTTGGGATAATGTTCTATCGTTGGCCAATCATGGATGTCGATGTCTTCACCAATGGATGTTGGTGTGATGAGTGAAATCTCTTTGTCAAGTCGACGGAAAAACAAGTGCTTACCGGTTTCCTTATTTCGGAACTGTTTAAGACGGCAATCACTAATATAAAAGGCCATGTCTGGTATGAGCAAGATGTTATTTGCGGAGAAATTGTTCTTTAAAAAATCATAACTAAACTTGTCCCGCGCACATAGATATAAATTCTTATGTTGTGCCATCTTTTTTGCATCTTCAGCAATTAGTTCTTGGTTGTCGTACCATATTGATTGGGGAAACATGATGATACGATTATCGGGATAATGAGAAATGACTTTTAGTCTGATTTCTTGAAACCATCGCCATAGATCTCCAAAATTTCCTCCGCCCATAAGCAATATTGTGACTTTATTAGACAAATTTGGATATGCGAATGTTGATCCGCTGGAAACCGACATTAGTTTTTTATTATGTGCGGATAAGAAATCCTCTATGCCTTGCCAAATCAAGACATCACCGATATTGTCGTAATATGGGGCATCTACAAGTATGCAGTTGTCTCCAATTATGTCATTGAGCCCAGTAGATATGATGGATTTTAACGTTTTGATTTTATTTTCGTATGGCATGGTAGACTTTGCTTAATTTCTTGCGGGTGCTTCCAATGAGTATTTCTCTAATATTCCAAATGTGATTTTGTATGTTTGCTTTTTTTCGAATACGTTTTTTTTCATATTCATTAAACATGTCATCTCGGTTTAGGTGTTCAAGCTTTGAACTTAAAAATGAGTACATATCTGGTCTTAGCCAATGGTGTCCGTTTTTGTCAACCCTATCGCGCATATCTGCGTACGACGGTGTGTCGAGTTCTGGAATCATTCCTAATCCGAGCCATGCGTGTCCGTTATGACATTGTTCTTTATTGCAAACTCCAATTGGTTTGAAATTAATTGGTTTTTCTGGATTATCCAATATGTTCTGACGTAGGAATGTGCAATCGCATGCTCTTAATACGCCTGTCCCAAGTTCTAAAATCCCCCCCCACATGCCTGCATAGCAAAACTCATTTCTTTTTTGATTGAAAATTTTGATTTTAAAATCGAATAAGGGGGAGTTAAATTGGCTCCATATTTCAGTATACTTTTCTCGGGAAAGTTTGGTTAATATGCCGAAACCTTTGACGTTTTCATCGCGTGCCACAGTGATATGGCAAAGGGCTCCAAGACGTTTCATGCATTCGTCTTTCACTTCGTTGATATACGGAATGAGTTCGTCAGATGGTGTCAACTCGAGAGAAAAAGAACATCCCCCATTTCGTATGGAATTTATGTTACTGAAAAACATATCCAGAAGCTTCCGCTTTTTTAATTCAAGGTAGTGAAATGAGAATTTAAATCCGAGGCGGTTTTTTAACTCTTGTGGATATTGTTGAATCATTTCGTTTAACCGACTTGTCATAGTACCGTTATTAACAATCATGACGTAATGACCTTGTTCAAGAATTTTTCGTACTACATCCGTCATGTATTTAGGGATTAATGTTTCTCCGTAACCACATATGTTGAAATGGCAAATTCCTCCAAGCCTTTCTTTCGACAATGCTCGTCCAATTTGTTCTGGACTATATTTTAATGGGGGGACATTAGAGGAAAATAATCTGTGTTGTGTAATATAGCAATAGTGACACCTTAAGTTGCATGTAGATACAGGTACCTGAATGTCGATGAAACGTTTTATCTTGTCCATGATTGTCAAAATATAAAATTGTATTGATTCTTTTTAAGCCATTGTATACTGGCTTCAAGGTTATAGCGGTTTATATGTTTTTTTATTATATTTTTGTTAGAGAATAATGCCCATTCATGTGTGAAAATTACAATAGTGTCATTTTTGCAATTCCTAAGATGTGGTATTATGTAAGTGTGATTTACAATTCTAAAATCTGTTCTCATATAATAAATGCTATCTTTTAGAAGAATTTGGTAATTATATACAGAATCAGCCTGTGATGGAGTGAGATTATAAGAGAGTCGGCCTTTTTGATCGGCACACAACAGTTTTGTGCATTTAGTTAAACATTTAACTAATGAGTCAGGTGCATAGAAGTAATGGAGACGAAGTGTCGTGGATAAATTTGATGAATCAGCAAAATTATATATTGCTTCACATACATTGCGATAAGAATCATTAAAATCACACACGGTAATATCATGATTGAAATCCTTACTTATCCAGTGATATCCGATTTTTAACCATGATGCGGAATTTCTGAAATCTTTTTTGTACTTTAAACTTAGGTCCTTGATATTAAAAGAGTCAATCGTACTATATGTATAAAGTGTGAATTTGGCTCCATACTTACAGTGAAGAGAATGTAAATAACCAAAAAAAGGATGGTCAAATAGCGTGTCATATTTATCCGCATTCAAATGTAAATCTTTGAACGATTCTACATCATCTATGCTTAAATGTGCGATTTTATTATTACCGGACGATTCTGGCATAGTTGAGACAAAAAGAGATTTTAGGATAATGAATATAATCGCTATTGCAATACCTATCAAACTGTATTTTATCAATCTTGATTTTAAGGTCATTGTCTTGATGAATCTATGTCTATTATGCTATAATACTCAGTGACTAATTTGGAATTTTGACTTTGCAAATATTTTAGTTATTGCGTGTCGTGATATTATATTTGGAACGCACAAAATTATATAGGGTATTACGTTCGGATTTATTAAACCCACACCATAACACTGTAATAGTAATCGTAATGATAGCCAGGATAGGTATAATGAATATATTTAGGGTGTGAATGAAATTCAGGTGCAGACAGCCTATGTAAATAATGCCACACATAGCCGAAATCATGAACGCGGGAAACAGCACGATTCGGATGAATTGTTTGATTGAAAAATATGGGAGCGAGACCTTGATGATTAAAAGACGTTCGAAGATCATCGTTATTGATAATATAATAGATATAGTAAATATGGAATATGGAGCATAGTTGAGTTTTAAGAATATATATGATAAAGGTAAATTAAAAAGTTTAGTACATCCTACTATTATCTGGTACCATTTAATTTTACCGGTAGCTTGTATCCCTGTACCAAGACTATATGAAAAACTTTCTATAATAGAATCTATAATCACTAATTGGGTAAATATGACTGCGTAATCGGGGACTTCTACAAGCCAAATATTTAGTAAGCGTTCAGTTGATAGAAGTATTGGAAATGAGATGATTAAGATTAAGAAAAAGGAAATTTTAGCTCCATATATAATCAATCGTTCCATATCGTGGAATCTTTCAGCGGAATAACTTTTTATGATTTGTGGATTGATGGCGGTAGAAAAATTCTGTACAAAATTATTTACCGCGACATTTACTTGCCCTGCTATACCATAAGCTGCATTTATTGCCGGTCCGAAAAAGATATTTAGGATTAGATTACTTCCCTGGTATTTGCCTACCCATGCAAGGTTCCCCACGGTATTCCATGCCGCATATTTAGACATAGTCTTAAATAATCCGTTTCTAAATGTTAATTCAAAAACGCATTCTTTGAAATGTCGGGTACAATATATTTGGTAAATAAGGCATATTATTAAGGTGACTATTAATATAAAGATTGCATAAATCTTGAGCCTGTCATAAAATGATATTATCGGAATTAAGAGAGCAATGCCTAATTTTAAAAAGACTTCTAATATGCCCATGTAAGCGTATATCTGCATTCGTTCTCTGGCAATGATGGCGGCGTTAAATGGAACTTGTATTATTGAAATCACAAATGAAATAATTGAACACTGATATACCCAATTGGCGCTTGACATGTGTTCCTCCGGAATATTCATTATGCAGTTCAGAAACCATAACCCCAACGTTTCAGATAAAATAAGGACACCTAATGCTATTAGTATGTGTATGGTCAAGGCTGTTTTAAAGGTGTTCTTAAGATTTTCCAGATTACTCCGTCCTATCTCATATGACAGGAACCGTTGTGTGGATTGTGCCATTGCTCCGTTAAGGAATGAGAACATAACGACAATGCCACCTACTACATTATATATGCCAAAATCAACTACACCTAATGCCGACAAAACAACACGAGACGTGTAAAGAGTGACGCACATTATTAGAAGCATTCGAGTATATAGCATCAATGTGTTCTTTGCAATTCGTTTTGTGTTTGTTGTGGGCATAAATATGTGAATTTTTTTATGAATTTGTGGGACGGGGATTTTGTTATTTACAATTATGGTTGATAAGCTGTGTAATAAGGGTGCTCAAAAACGGAATATATGAGGGAAATTACGATAATTATTTGTAATATGCTGATTCTAAAACGTATGAATGTGGGGTATATTATGAGGATATGTCATAGGTCACTTTCTGGCGGTTGTTTTGTACCTAAAATGCCGATTGATAATATATTTGATATGTTTTCCCAAGAATTGTCCTTTAATGTGTTCCGTAATGATTGCTCGTTAATATTGCTTTTTAATCTAAGAAATGTCTCGAGTCCTATGCAGACCGATTCGGGGGTGTCTTGAATTAAGATGCCATTTGTGCTGTTGATTATCTCGGAATTGGCTTTAGTGGCGGTGGCAATGCAAAATAGCCCCGACCGTATGTATTCAAATGTTTTTGTCGGTGGTTGGTAATTATAGTAATCTGTGATTGGAACATATGACAGACCTATGTTGCAATTGTCGAAAAATGGTTTTAAGTGGGTCAACGGTATGTATCCGTGAAGTTTTACGATGTGTTTTAAGCCATTGTTGTATATGACGTTTTTCAGGTAATCAAATTGACCATTAATACCGTCTCCTACTATGTCAACAGTAATGCTAATGTTTGGATGTTTTTGTACGAACAATCCTATGCCGTGGAGCATTTCGTGGATGTTACGGTTGTAGAGTGTGCCAACATATAGGATCTTGATATTCGTGTTGTAATTTTTTTGTGTATCGGAAATTACATCGCTACCTAAGGGAAGTAACTGTATGCCTGATAGCCCTAATTTGTTTTTGACGCCTTCAGAGATGGCTGTAATGCGTTTAAATCGTCCACAATCTTTGATTAGTTGTCTGTCTGATGATTGACGTTGTCGCTCATCCTTTTCTACGCAAAGTGTGCGTATGTCGACAATTATTTTCTTCCAAGGACAAAAAAATTGGATAATGGAACACCATTTGAAATATTCGATTATGATATTATTGTTCGGATTTCTGTAAACGAATACAATGGCTGTAAGTATGAATAGCAGTCCTCTTAAAACGTATGGCAGTCTTTGAAAATGGACATATTTAATTTTTATGTCTGAAAGCTCAATTTTAGGCAGGTTGTGGTCTCCGGAGATGAATGTTATATCATATTTGTATCTTAAATGCTCACACCATTTAAAAGGGTCCGGTACATACCCGAACTGATTCTTGTCGATTATTAGAAGTTTTGGGCGATTATATAGACTGTGCGTCATTTTGGGTAAAATTGATTAATATAGGGCGATTGTTTATAATTTTATGGCAGAGGGTATGTCTCAATAATAGGATGTGTTTGTGAAGTGATTTTTTTACCGACCTACGGTAATCCATTCCTTTTTTTTATGGTCATATCGTTTTATTATCCGTATGGGATTGCCTACGGCTACGCAATAATCCGGAATGTCTTTTGTTACAACCGAATTTGCTCCTATTACACAATTGCGACCGATATTTACTTTTCCTACGATTACGGAATTAGCCCCAATCCAAGTGCCATCACCAATAGTTATTTTCATAAGTTCAACAGGGGTGTTGCCTTGGTGCATTATAGGGATGTCGGGGTTGGAATAGGAATGGTTGTAATCGATAATTGTAACGTTAGGTCCAGTCAGAACGTAGTTCCCTAATGTGACTGATTTACCGGCTGCGATTCGTGCGCGGTTACCGATATCGCATCCTTCACCAATGCTTAATGTCGCATCTTTGCTGGAAAAGATATCGCAATATGAGCGGATTACTACATTGCGATGTAGTAATATACGACCATGGTTATATATGTTTACCTTTCTGCCGAAATAGCAAAAGCCATTGGTTTGTACGTGGTTAAGTCGGCATTTGATTAGGGCTATGATATGTTTTAAGGTTTCTTTCATAGATGGATGCTTTTTTATATTTACAGGAGCGAAGTTATGGATATTTTGTCGGATTGGCAAATATGAGTAATTTTGTGGTTACGTATGATGATTGACGAGGTATATTATAGTTTGGAGGTGGCGCCGGTGGTTTGGGCGTTGTTGGGTGCCATGGTGTTGGCTGTGGCTGTGGTGTCATGGCTGCTGTGGCGGCGGTTGGTGCGTGTGTGCCGTAAGGTGCGCGAGGACGATGCGGCTGCTGCGGAGTTGGCTTCCGGTGGTGATGGAGGAGCGGAGTTCCCTTCGGTGTCGGTGATAGTCTATTCGCAGGCCGATGGACATAATCTGCGCACTTTGCTGCCTCAGATTCTGGAGCAGGACTATCCGGCTCCGATGGAGGTGATAGTGGTCAATGACGAGAGTGGCGACAATACGGAGACTATCGTGTCGGAATTGGAGTTGCGTTACTCGAATTTGTATATGACGTTTGCGCCGGAGCGTTCGCGTAATCTGTCGCGGCGCAAGTTGAGCATTACGTTGGGCATAAAGGCGGCGCGCTACGATGCGCTGATGCTCACGTGTGGCAATTGCCGCGTGGAGTCGCCGTTGTGGCTGCGTGCCATGATGCGTCATATCGCGACGGGGAGCGAGGTGGTGATAGGCTACGCCGCTCCTACGGGCGACGAGCTGTGTGATGAGGATTGCCGTAAGCGTAGGCGCGCGTTTGATGATGTGTGGCATGCGTTGCGTTATCTCAGCGGCGCCATTGGCGGACATCCGTTCATGGGTACGGGATATAATCTGGCTTATGCCCGCCGGTTGTTTTTCGAGCATAAGGGCTTTTCGAAGACTCTGCATCTGAATTATGGCGATGATGATATTTTCGTGAATGAGATTGCCACCGGTGATAATACAGCGGTGGAGCTTTCAGAGACGGCGCGTGTGCGTGCGATAGAGCATAGCCCTGCGGAGTTGCATGATTCCTATAGGTTGCGTCGCGATTTTACGGCTCGTTATCTGCCGAGGACGCCGTATGTGTCTATGGCTGCGGTGAGTGTGCTTTGGTGGATGTGGCTCGTGTGTGGCGTAGCGGCTTCGGTGATGTCTCTGCCCAGTCTGATTGGCGCGGCTGTGGCTGTGGTGTGTGCGCTTGTGGCTGTGGTGCCTACGATGGTGCTGTGGCGGCGTGCATCCCGTGCATTGGATTCCCGAGGTCTTTTATGGACGGTGCCTTGGATGATATGGACACGTCCGCTGCGTACGTTGCGCCACCGCTGGAGAGGGCGTAAGGTGCGTCGTTCGCAACTCACGCATGTGATATAAAGGTGTGATAAAGAAATAAGGCGGCGTGTCGGAGTGACGCGCCGCCTGTTGTGTATATGTGTGGGGGATGTGTTTAGAGTACTTTGCGGTAAAGGGTTTCGATGTCGGTAAGGCTGACTTCGCGTGGGTTGCCGGGGGTGCAAACGTCGTCAATGGCTTGTTGGGCAAGACGGGTGATGTCGGATTCGGTGATTCCGAGTTCGGACATGTGCTGCGGTATGCCTACTTTTATGGCGAGTGCCTTGACGGCTTCCACCGCGGCACGTGAAGCTTCCTCGCGGCTCATGCCGGCGGTGTCAACGCCCATTGCGCGGGCTATATCGGGGTATTTGTCCATGCATGCGGGCATGTTGTATTCCATGATGGTGGGCAGCAGAAGTGCGTTGGCAACTCCGTGGGGTACGTCAAACAATGAGCCGAGCGGGTGTGCCATGCCGTGTACCAGTCCGAGACCTACGTTGGAGAATGCCATACCGGCGATGTATTGAGCCACTGCCATACCGTTGCGGGCTTCGGCATTGTCAGGTTGCTCCACGGCTATAGGGAGGTGGCGGCTGATCATGCGTATGGCTTCGATTTCAAACATGTCGGACATGCTCCAAGCCCCTTTTGTGATATATCCTTCGATGGCGTGGGTCAGTGCATCCATGCCTGTGGCTGCGGTGAGCCCTTTGGGGAGACTGTACATCAGTTCGGCATCGATAATTGCCACGGCGGGGATGTCGTTGGGATCCACGCATACCATCTTTTTTTGTTTCGCTTCATCGATGATTACATAATTGATGGTGGTTTCGGCGGCTGTTCCGGCAGTGGTGGGGAGTGCTACGATGGGAACACTTTTGTGTCGTGTGGGTGCGCAGCCTTCAAGTGATACTATGTCTGAAAATTCGGGGTTGTTGATTACTATGCCTATCCCCTTGGCTGTATCTATAGCCGATCCTCCGCCTATGGCTATTATGAAGTCAGCTTCTGCTTTTTTATATGCTTCGATGCCGTCCTGTACGTTGCTCACAGTGGGGTTGGGCTTTACTTGGCTGAATATCTCATATTTTACGCCGGCTTCGTCGAGTACGTCGGTGACCATTTTTGCCACACCGAATTTGATGAGTCCCGGGTCGGTGACAACGAGAGCCTTGGTCTTGCCCAGGCGGTTGATTACTTCGGGTAGTTCACGGCGCGCTCCGGGGCCGAAATACGATACTTCGTTGAGTATGAATCTATTTACCATGGTATATGATGTGATTGTGTTAAGGTTGTGTTTCGATTGAAATAAAAAGAGACGGTGTGCCGTATTGCATCACGACACATCGTCTCGTGTATGGGTTGTGTAATTAAAGCGCAAGGAGTTTTTCAATACGGGCTTTGAGTTCGTCCTTGGTAGCTCCGGTCATACGCAGGTCGCGTACCTGTTCACCGTTTTTGAAAAATAGGATTGTAGGTATGGACATTATGCGATAGTCAGTGCTGAGGTCAGATTCCTCTTCGATATTGTATTTACCGATAACCACCTTGTCGGCATATTCTTCGGCGAGTTCGTCGATAGTTGGAGCCAAACGCATGCATGGACCACACCATGTAGCCCAAAAATCGATTACAACGGGCTTGCCCGATGCGATAACTTCTTTTACGTTACTGTCAGTAAATTTGTAAGCCATAGTTTGTTATGTTGTATTAGTGTTGATGTTTATTCCATAAACACGCTTTGGCGTGCATAGTTGCAAATTTAGTGAAAAATAACGTGCATGCAAATATGTTTGGTGGTTAATTGTTTTTTTCAAGCAGCAACGTCCGTGTGCGCCAATCCGATGCGTCGTCAAGTATTTTGGTCAGAGCGTCCCAGTTGCCGGCTTTTTCGATTTTATGGTTATAGCGTTTGGTCGTGGATATTATGAGTTTGTCGCCATGGATTTTAGCTTCCGACGAGAATAAGCCTGCTTCATTTTCCATCCTGTAGTCAAGTGCCCGGAGTGATTGTTCCGATACTTTGTAGCCTGACGGGATGTTGATGGTGATGCGTGTTTCGAACTGACGCGGCGACACCATGTAAATGTCATCGGAGCGTTGCCTGTCGGATGGCATCACCTCTGTTTGAGGACTCATCAGCGAACCTACGGATAGTATCATGTTACGTCCGGCACGTTTCACCAATCCGTCTATTGAGTAATTGACGGTATATGACATTATGGCGCTATCGGGGTCGATACCGATGCTTTCGATACGGTAGTCTTTTAGCTCCACGGCGTCAGTCCCATGATATTCCTTGGTTTCATCTTTCATGGCTGCGAGTTGCATCTCGCGGGCATCGCGGTAACGTTCCTGACGTTCGGCTGCTTTTTTCTTATTTTCTTTCAGTGCTATGGTCTGTCCGTAGCGGTTGAGATATTTGAGATATCCGTCGACAAGGTCCTGCTCGGTGAGTAGACCTGCCATTACGTTCTTACGCGAACCGGTGTTTTCTTCATGGCGTGTAATGTCAAGTCCGGTGCCGTCGATAGTTACGTCGAGGGTGGAGATTCCTCGGTTATCCTCGGGGCGTGAAATAGGCATGGTGAATTGCAATTGTCTGTCATCGGAGGTCTTTTTCTTCTTTTTCTCCGGACGGAAGGCGGCGGGATTGCCCTGGTGCATTGCCGGTATTTCGCCGGGCGCGGTCAGTCCGGAAATGGGGAAATAGAAGCGGTCGATGCCTTTTATGTGCGCTAACCAGTAGATGTTGTCATAATATATGCTTTGGTCAAGAGGTTCCTTGGTATCCGTAGACACCAATCCCATCTCGGCATCTTTTATTCCAATGAGGTCCAGGAACCATCGGAAGTAGTACACGAAATCACCACGGAAGTATTTATACCCGTTTGTGTTGTAGCTGAATACAAGTAGATTGTATAGGTAGTCGGCAGCTTGCTGAGGTGTGATTTGTCCCTTTTTAATCATCTTTTTAAGATTTCCGGCTACTTTTTTGCCACCATCGAGATGCCCGGTAAGCGTTCCGAAAAAAGATTGGGAATACATGACATTGTCCATCTGGACCCACGCGTCGTTCTGAATGTCTGTGGCATCGGGATTAATCTGTATACCGTCTTTTCTGGCGCTTTTGGGGGTGTAGTCCTGCTTGTTGCGGCGGTTGTAAACAGCGATAAAAGCCAATGGGGATTGACGGCGATAATTGTACCACAGACGAGGAATTTTATTTGTGGGTTCGGTCATCTCTGCATCGATGATATAATCCTTGTTTTCAGCTTGGTAATGTTTGAACTCCGGAGCACCGTTCATGGTGCGTATCTGCGATGTGAGATTATCGTCAAATTCACAGTGGACCTTGTAGTTGAGTATGGGGTATTCGTCGCGGAAGTTTATCACGATAGGGTCAAGATGCGCGTTTTTCAGTTTTGACTCAGTGTAGTAGAATACGTCTATCTTGTCACCAATCTCCAGTCCGGGTACGGCGAGTTTCTGTTTCAGCTCTTTCTCCTTTTTCCCTTCTTTCACATCTATAAAATCATTGGTGTCGATTTCCACGATTCTGCCGTCGGGTTTTATAATCCTCACACCGAGCACGTAGTTGATATCCTCTTTGTAATATGCCCAGAAATTAAGGTAGTTACCGGTATTTTCCTTTGTGGATAATTCAAATTCTGAGAATTTCTCCAATGCGGCTTTGTCATTGATAAGAATCAGACGTCGGTATAAATCAGTGGCATGAATCTGAGGGGTAGTTTTGATGGGCGATGTGAGTATATTGGTCAGCATAGCCACGTTGAACGCGATACCGGTTTTCTTTTTTGCGTTTATGCCCCGGTAGGCTGCGAGTATTACAGCCGATTCATCCTTGTAATCTTGTGCCGATGCCGGTGCGTTGAAAGCGGGCAGCTCCATGTTCCACACTTCGGTACGTATGGTATCGGCATATTCACGATACTTTTGTGAGTTGTCGGCGAGTGCGAGCAGGCATACTGCCAACATCAGTAGGAAAGCGATGATTCTATTCATAGGGATTTGTGTATTGTGATAGTGATTGCTGTTATTTTTCGGTAAGTTCTATCTGTTGATTGCAAGCTTCGTTCCATTTGGCAAGCGCCGTATTCCAAGTGTCGATATTAGAGATGGCAATACGGGGATTGTCTATGGTCATGGTCTTGGACATTGACACTATGCCGTGATGGTGGGTGAATTTGCAGGTAAGCGTTCCTTGAGGGGTGTCGATGGTGAAGTCATCGGGTAGATAGGTCACATCATATCCGTCAGGGACAATGAGCATGGAATGTCGGGCAATCTCTGCTGGATAAGGTAGCATGTAATCATGTCGGCGTTTGTAAGTGTCGATTCTGTCCGACATGAGATCTGCTACGGAGTTCAAGTCTATGTATATATTCTTGCCCGATGCGGTGTAGCCTTGTTCATTCCGCACCGTGCCGGATATGGTGGCAAGTTCGGGGCAGTCGCTGACAAAAGTGATACTGTCGGTGTTGATTCCGGCACGGGAGTGGGGGATAATCAATGCGGCAAGTGCTTCCTGATGGCGGTCCTGTTTCAATGAGTGGATCAGGCGCATGATATGTTCCTTGGCGTCGCCTGCCAATGTGCGTGTGGCTTTGCCAATCATGGCGCCATCGGAAATAATATAGGTGTACACCAGATTGTCGGTGGCACTTTTAGCTCCGGATTCCGGAACTCTTAGCATGAGATATGAGTCGCCATTGTGTACCAACGCGTCCTTCCCCTGTATGGAGTAGGGTACATGTGTATACGGTATATATTGAGCGGTGGCGTCGAGAAAAAGCGGATTTTCACTCCGCGGATTGAGAACGCATATCATGTGGTTTTCAGCGGCAAGCGAGGGTATTTGCTTGATGTCAAATGGTATGTCGCGTGTGCCTATGGATGCCGGATGGGCGTCGAATCCCTGTCGCCGTAGCAGGGTGGATAGCAACAGCGCCATGCCCTTGCAGTCGCCGTAGCGTTTGCGCAGGACTTCCGCCGGAGTATCCGGACGTTGACCGGCATCACCTTCCTCGTAGGCGACATACCGGATGTTTGACTGTACCCAGGCGAATGTGTCGGCTATGCGCCCGCTGTCGGTTTGTGCCGAGGTGATATGGCTTATCAGATTGTCAATATCAGCCACGGAGGTGTCCACGTTGCTTATCTCGCGCTCCCATTCATACAGATGGGCAGTGTCGGAGAACCATCCGCCGACTATCACGTATGGCTCGGATAGCATGGCCGACGGTCGTGCAGTCTCATCCTTCGAAGCGTCCAAGTCGGTGATGGTGTACGTTATGATGCGGTTGCCGTCAGGCAGGGTATTGTCCGAGCGTGTGATATTGTCCGGTAGATTGAATTCGGTGAGTTTTATGCGGTTTAGCTCCGGTGGTATGCTTACGGTGATTGTCTTATGTAGGGTAGGGTAATGATTGGATAACGGAATCTTGGAAAAGAAAACTGGGTCTGTGAATGTGCGTCGGAATTCGGTGCGCGTTTTCTTACCTTTAGCATCGAGCGGTATGCTGAAGATACATATTCGGCTGTCGTCGTGGAATATGCCCTCGGCTGATGCATTGCGGTATTCAGGTTTCCCTTTGCCGGATGCTTTGTCGAGGGTTATATTGTCGGAGTAAAATATCCGGGACACAACGGTTTCTGCCCTGCGGGTGGCTTCAAATTCGTGAGTTACCGTGTTCTTGACGACAGTGCCTTTGTCTGTAACAACAAAGGTATATGATTCCTCCCCTCGCGATATCACTACATTGTCGTCGGGAGTGATGGCTTGAGTTATGGCGCATGGCAATACTGCAAGGAATGCTAATAATGAGATGGCTTTGTTCATGAATTCGTATCAACCACTGATGAAACACTATATTACTTTACGTTATGCAAAATAATAGATTGGCGGTCGAACGAAGATGAAACTATTTTCAGAATTTAGTTTCTAAGGTAAATTACCCCCTCCGATGGTTAATTAAGGTTAAAATCGTGGTTTCTGCGTGATTCTTCATTAAGCTCGCGCCGTATGCGGCTGAGATATTGCGGCGTAATCATGAGGTACGATGCAAGCTCTTTCAGGGGGACTGTTTTGATTATATTGTTGCCATTGCGTATGAGTTCGGCATATCTTTCTTTAGGAGTCAATCTGTAGAGAGTGAGGTATCGGTCATAGCAAGATTTGAACAACGTGATAGCGAATTCACAGGCGTCTCCCGGGTTGATTCGTTTTAGATATACGTCATTGAATGTTTTAACCGGGACGATAATCGCTTCCGTGCGGCATCCGGCAACAATGGATGTGGGGCAGGGTGTTTCGGTTGTTGCCGATATGTAGTGTACCACAAATTCATTTATTAGCGCGAATCCGGTAATGGCTTCGTGTCCGTCGGATGAATGCAGCGCATACTTGAAATATCCTTTGGTCACGATGCCTATGTACCTGCATCGTTCGCCTTCGTGTGCGAAAAATTCGCCTTTGTCAAATTGCCGTATCGTACCGTATTTGTGGCAAAATTCGTACAATTCGGTGGCGTTGAGCGCGTCGTAGAATGAGTTGAATTGTGTCATGTGCGCTCGATACTGAATTCCACTTCGAGATTCTCAAGTTTTTCCACAAGGTCTTTGTTGACCGGTATGCGTACGGCGGTGTCGAGTGTCACCGAACGGCTTGTGGCAGGGTCGGTGACTCTGAATCGCAGATTGCCCATATCTGTGGTGGTGGAGCGGGCGTGCTCCACGAGCACTCCGTGCAGGGCTTCATTGAGTTTGTCGGCTGCGACGTGTATGGTGATTCCGCTCACCAACTGACCTTTGATGTCGTTGAGCAGACGGATGCTGTTGATTTTGAAGCGAAGGTCGGAGTTCTGGAACCGTCTGCCGAATGTGCCCTTAATATATATAGGTGTGCCGGGCACTCCATAGTTGTGGAAATCGATGTAGTCTTGACCGAAAAGCATGAACTCGGCGGCGCCGGTGTAATCCTGGATTTTGAGTATGCCGAAATTGCCACCGTTGCGTGCCGGGCGCGATGTGAAGTCGAGCACCATGCCGCCAAGAGTGACCTCCATCCCCTCTGTCGGGGTGAGTTCGGCGTATGTTTTGAGTGGCATGGTTCCGAAATGCAGTTCCATAAAGAAGGGGTCGAGCGGATTGGCAGAATGGTATGTGCCCACTATTTCACGTTCCTTTTCCAGACGGATGGCATCGACCCAACGCAATGCCGGGACTATCGGCGGGCGTCCGGCGGTTGCCATTGCTGCATCGTCGTCGCCAAATAGCGACATGCTTTTGTTCATTTTGTCGGCTTGGAACAGTTGACCGTAGCGCAATATGCATTCTGAGAATGTCTCTCCTTTGGAATTCGGTTCGAAGAAGTCCTCACGCTGTATCGTATCCTTGAAGCAGTCAAATGCTCCTGCCATTGCCAATGTCTCAAGTATTCGGCGGTTGATAGCCGAAGGGTTGACGCGCTCCACAAAATCGTAGATGGATGTGAACGGGCCGCCGTCGTTGCGGGCTGCGAGTATTTCCGTGGCAACGTTCTCGCCGATACCCTTGAGCGCGGCGATACCGAATCGGATGTCGCCATGAGAGTTGACACCGAATTCGGCGAAACTTTCATTTACGTCCGGACCTTTCACCGGTATGTGCATCTTCTTGCACTCGTCTATGAAGTTGGATAGTTTCTCTATGTCGGAACTGTTGCGCGACAGCACGGCAGCCATATATTCGGCAGGGTAGTTGGCTTTGAGATATGCCGTCTGGAACGCTACCCAGCTGTAGCATGTGGCATGACTCTTGTTGAATGCGTACGATGCGAATTTTTCCCAGTCGGCCCATATTTTGTCGAGTACTTTCGGGTCGTGTCCGTTTTTCTGACCGCCTTCAAGGAACAGGGTCTTCAGCTCGTTCATTTTTTCGATAAGCTTCTTACCCATTGCCTTGCGCAGCGTGTCGCTCTGTCCGCGTGTGAAGTTGGCGAGCAGACGCGAAAGTAACATCACCTGTTCCTGATACACCGTTACACCGTAGGTGTCCTTCAGGTATTTCTCCATCACGGGTATGTCATACTCTATAGGGGCGCGACCGTGCTTACGGGCTATGAAGTCGGGTATATAGTCCATAGGTCCCGGGCGGTAAAGGGCGTTCATGGCTATGAGGTCCTCGAATGTTGAGGGCTGTAGCTCGCGCAGGTATTTCTGCATGCCTGCCGACTCAAACTGGAATGTGCCGGCGGTGCGTCCTTCGCAGTATAATTGGTATGTGGCGGGGTCATCTATCGGCACGTGGTCAATGTCTACATCTATGCCGCGTGTGCGCTTGACATTGGCAACGGCTTCCTTGATGATGGACAGTGTCTTCAGTCCCAGGAAGTCCATCTTTATAAGACCGGTCTCTTCGATTACGCGCCCTTCGTACTGGGTGACGATTATTTTCTCCTTGGAGTCCGATGATTTGTCCACGGCTGTGCTCACCGGTACCCAGTCGGTGATATCGTCACGGCAGATTATTACGCCACATGCGTGTACGCCGGTGTTGCGCACGGTGCCTTCAAGGGCGCGTGCAAATTTGAGCGTTTCCACTATAAGGTCGTTGTGGCTGTTGAGCTCTGCCTTGAATTCGGGCACATATTCGTAGCAATTGTCCAAGGTCGGTTTCAGTTCCTTGCCGTCGACCGTGGGCATACGTTTGGGTATCAGTTTGGCAAGACGGTCACTCTCGCTCAGCGGAAGCTGCTCTATGCGTGCCACATCCTTGATGGCAGATTTGGCAGCCATGGTGCCGTAGGTGATGATATGTGCCACCTTCTCCTCTCCGTATTTTTCGTTGACGTAACGGAGCACGTCGGCGCGGCCGTCGTCGTCGAAGTCGATATCGATATCCGGCAGGGAAATACGGTCGGGATTGAGGAAGCGTTCGAACAGCAGGTCGTACTTGACCGGGTCAATCTGCGTGATGCCAAGACAGTAAGCCACACAGCTTCCTGCCGCCGAGCCACGTCCGGGTCCCACGCTCACTCCGAGCTGCTCACGGGCTGCGTTGATGAAGTCCTGCACTATAAGGAAGTAACCCGGAAAACCCATGGTTTTCATGATGTGGAGCTCGAATTTGATTCGTTCCTTCAATTCGTCGGTGAGCGGGTCGCCATAACGTTTCTTGGCTCCTTCGTATGCGAGTTTTGCCAAGTAGTCGGCTTCAAATTTTATGCGGTACAGCTTGTCGTAGCCGCCCAATTTCTTGATTTTTTCCTCGGCGGCTTCCTGGCTTAGCACCACGTTGCCGTTCTCGTCTTGAGTGAATTCGTCAAACAGCTCCTGCTGGGTGATGCGTGCGCGGTATTCCTCCTCTGTACCGAAGTCGGCAGGTATCTCAAAGTTGGGCATGATGGGACCGTGGTCTATAGAGTAGTGCTCCACTTTACGTGCTATCTCCAGCGTGTTCTCGAGAGCTTCAGGTATGTCGCCGAATATGTCGTTCATCTCCTGCTGGGTCTTCATCCACTCCTGCTTAGTGTAGCGCATACGGTTTGGATCATTGAGATTGCTGTTTGTGCTCACGCATATCAGGCGGTCGTGGGCTTCGGCGTCTTTTTCGTTGACGAAGTGTACGTCGTTGGTGCAGATCAGTTTTATGTCGAATTTGCGTGCAATACGTATCAACTCAGGATTTACCGTCAGCTGTTCTTCATATACCGAGCGGTTTCCACCCGGGGCATTTGTGGCGTGTCGTTGTAGCTCAAGATAGTAGTCGTCACCGAAAGTGTCCTTCCACCATTTTACCTGTTTCTCGGCCTCCTCTATTTGTCCGGTTCGTATCAGACGCGGTATTTCCCCGCCGAGACATGCCGATGCTATAATCAATCCTTCGCGGTGTGCCGCAAGTTCCTGCTTGTCGGTACGCGGGTGCATGTAGAAGCCTTCGGTCCAGGCTTTCGACACTAATTTTATCAGGTTCTTGTAGCCCTGCTGATTTTTGGCGAGCACCACGAGGTGGCGTCCGGTGTCGCGTTTGTCGGTTTGTTCGGAGAGCGATTTGTTTGCCACATACATCTCGCAGCCTATGATGAGTCTGAATTCTTTCGATTTCAGGCGGTCAATCCACCGCTGTATCTGTGCGGCTTTGGCTTCATCGCCGGCTTTCTGTGCTTTTTCGAGTTTTTTCTTATATCCTTTGAGGGCACCTCCATTGACATAGTTGTACATCTCCTTCACTCCAAACATGTTGCCATGGTCGGTGATGGCTATTCCTGCCATATCGTCGGCAAGGGCTTTGTCGATTAGGGCTGATACCGACGCCTGTCCGTCGAGAAGGGAGTATTGCGTGTGTACGTGTAGGTGTACGAATGGGGTCATAGATGGATGGTGCAAAAAATGTTGAGGTTTATAATTTACCGAATATACGGCTAAGTGGGCGCAGTGCCGAATTTATTTGGGCATTGGCTTACGTGAGTATATAAGGTGGAGTCAAAGTTACTAATAAATCCCGATGTGTGTAGTGAAAAGTTATTTTACATTCGGTAAAAAATTTAAATGAGTTCATTAACTTGGCGTTGAGATGTTAATAAATGACGGTGCGCGCCATGGATTGTGGCGCGCACCTTAGTTAGGATTTAGTATGTTCGGCTGTCTGTGTATCAGTTGAGTTTGAAGTGTATGGGCACCTGGCAGACACATTTTACCGCTTTGCCGTCCTGCTTGCCCGGATTGAATTTCGGCATGAGCGATACTACCCGCATAGCTTCCTTGTCCAACGCCGGCGATACGCTCTTGGTGATGTGGATGTCGCTTATGGAGCCGTCGGTGTCGACGTTGAATCCTACGAGCACCATGCCTTGTTCTTTCTCTTTCATGGCACTCTCCGGATAGCGGAGGTTTTCGATGAGGAATTTCATCATGGCAATCTGTCCGCCTGCATATTCCGGCTTGATTTCCGGTTCTACCATAGCCTCGTCGGGCTTTTCATCCAATCGGGTGGATGTGGCAGGTGTGTTGACGGTTAAGGAAAAATCCTTAACTTTGCCGATACTTGCGGTTTCGCTGTCAAATGGCGATGCCGACATGTCATTGATTACTTGGGCTATGCCGCTGAAGCTCAATGCTCCGATGGCTAAGGCTCCAATCATTGCCGCTGACGCGATTCTGACGCGTGGCGTGCGGCGGGGCTTTTTTGATAACATCATGGTTATACGTTTATTAAGTGAACTATGATTAAGACTGTTGGCGAGAGACGCGAACCTTGCGCCGGCAGTCTTTTCTATTAGAAACATTTGGTAGTCGTAGGCATCCGCGCCATTGTCCAGGACATAGGCGTCGGCTTGGTATTCATGTATGTCGCGAAGCATGTTCAGTATGCGCCAGGCTATCGGGTTGTACCACTGTATTGCGGTGATGATACTTCCTGTAAGGATGTCAATCCAATGATGGTGTATGATGTGTGCGCGTTCGTGGGCTATGGTCAAATGGTGGCGCGGGTCGGCGGCGTCGTCTGAGTGAAGAAATATGTCGCGTCCCCAGGAGAATGGCGCGAGTGTGTCGCGATGGTGCACCATGGCAGTGGCGCCGTCTATGCTGCATGGCATGGCAGAGCGTTTCAGTATGGCGATTCTGGCTATTGACCATAGTGTGAGCGCGAACATGCACAATGTTACGATGGTGTTCAGCGTCGTTATTGCCGACGGTATGTGCCACGTCGATAGGGGTTGTCCCGCATCGGCTATACCTATGATGGGGGTACCTATCATTACAGCATTGATATTTGGGACGGTGCCGGCACATGGAGAGATGTGCGGTATGGCTATTAGTATCATTGGCAATATGAGACTGACGGCGTAGCCCGTAAGGATTATGCGCCTTGATATCCGCGGTGGTATCGCTGATGATGGCAATAGGAGCAATATGCAATAAAATATTGTAATGATTATTGCCGAGAGGATTGAGTATGTGAATAGTACGTTCATAGATGCGGTGTTATTCTCCGGTGTCGCGTGATTGTTTCACACGGGTTATTATATCGGTCAGTTCGCGTTCGGATATCTTTTCGTCGCTGACAAGTGCGCTTACCAGGCTTGGCAGTGAGTTGTTGAAATATCGCGATAGTATCTCCTTGAGATTGGTCTTTCCGTACTCGCGTTCGCTCATGGTAGGGATGTAGCGGTAGGTGTTGCCTAACTTTTCGTGTCGGAGAAATCCTTTCTCCTCAAGTATGCGCACGAAGGTAGATATGGTGTTCACGTGCGGACGTGGCTCGGGATGTGCTTCTACTATCTCTTTTACGAATAGCGGTCCGCGGTTCCAGAACATCTTCATGAGCGATTCCTCCTTTTCGGTAAGTGTTTTCATATTATATCGTTATGATTATATTGCAAATCTAAACTAAATATTTTAGTTTACCAACTAATTTGTTTAGTTGGATGTGTATTTAACATGTATTAATCTATTGGCTCCGTCAGATTAAAACAGAAGCTACGGTGCGGTATCCATAGTGGCATGCCGCACCGTAGCATTGTGTGGGTTATTTACGTATTATTTCAGTGATATGTTGTCACCTTTGATTTTAAGTGATGCGTACATTATTGCCGCAAGTGCTATGAATAGACCTATGCTGCCGGTGAGCAGGGCAAATGTCTCGAGACATAGCAGGATATAGATGAACGTATATATAATAATGAGTAATCCACCTATGGCAAATGCGATTTTCTTGGAGCGTACCACTCCGAGCATGTACACGCTTACCAGTCCTATGGTCATTACTGCGGCTATGAGGTAGCTGAATCCGAACGACATGTGTTCGGCAAGTGACAGCAGCAGTGAGTAGAATAGTATGAGCGCAAGTCCTATCAGCAGGTATTGGAACATGTGGATAGGATTCTTGGTCATGATCTCGGCGAAGAGTACGGATATGAATGTGAGCAGAATCACTATGATGGCATATTTCATAGCGCGCGACACTTTTTGGTATCTGTCTACCGGTACGAGCATATTTACCACTACGGCTGAACGCGAGATTTTGTATGACTTGTTGCCTATGAATGCCTGCGGGTATTCACGGTTGGTGGAATTCAGAAGCCATTCGGCTGAGAATTGTCCGTTTTCTACTGTCCGTTCGGTGGGTATGAACATTCCGGCAAATGACGGTGATTTGCATTCGCCTTCAAGTTTTATCACGCTTTCGCGGCCTATGGGGGTTACGCCTAAGGATTCCGACCCCTTTATCTTCATGCTTATGGAGTACGGTATGGCGGCATTGCTTATCGAGTCGATTTTTATTGCCGATTGCATACATCCCGAGCTGGTTGATGAGTCGTCGTCATCTATATATACGATTTCGTATTCGGTTTTGCTGTCAAATTCGGTGTTGTTGCTGAATGTCATATTGTCGTAGACATCGGTATCCGTCGCGCCGTTGAGGGTATATGCATCGTCGCCTAATTTGAGGTCAGTTATGGATTCCACTCCCTTGAGGTCGCCTATGCCTATTGTCACATACGCTTTGTCCAATAGTAGGGAGCTTAGGGGTATGCCTGTGCTCCGCAACGCGTTCATGTCGAAATTGCCCTCAATCTGCACGTCGGCGTTGTAGACGGTGGTTTCGTAGATGCTGCGGCTCAGAGTGCGTGATTTTATGTTGCCGGTAGCGTTGAGCTTGTTGGGGAGGAGACGCACCACGCCCGTGGAGTCTTTGTCCTTGTTGTTCTTTGTTATATATGGTATCGATATGATGGGACCTGACAATAATTGGGATCCGCTCCATGATTTCGATATTTCCTGAGTGGTGTGTCGTTGGCTTGATTCGCGCTCCTCGTTCAGCGAATATATGATCATGTCGGGAATTAGGAGCAATAGCGACAATCCTACTATGAATATAATCTTCAATGTGAGCGATTGTGATTTGTTGCCGGGTTGCTTAGGTCTGAACTGTGGTGGTGCGGGTGGCATGCCTCCGAGTGGCGGAGGTGTTTGCATGCCCATGTTTTCTTTCTGTTCCATTTTGCTGTGATTTTGATTTTCCTTTTTCGCAAATATACATAATAATATATTATATGGTCATGAAACTATTTTAAAAAAGCTCGGTCGGTAGTCTGTTTTTTATGTCGATACCTTATGGCGGTTTTTGATGTTTGTTTTTGTTTTGGAGGACTGTTTTGAAATTCCAATAGTTAACGTAAGTTAAAAATATGTTTTATAACATGTTTTTAAAATATTGACTGA
>CAJTMM010000027.1 GCA_910577465.1 uncultured Muribaculaceae bacterium
TGCTCCCTTGCTGATCGCCGTCACCTTGGCCGGGCCAGCCTTGGGGCGGATGCTCCGAAGTGGTCGAGTCCGAATACGCGTCCGCGCGGACCGACTACAGGCATCAGGGTAGATGGGAGTCCGGCTGTAAGTCCGAATACGGGTGTCCATTCGGGTATCACACTGTTGCGGTATTCCGGGTCCTGATCCTCAAACAGTCCGAGGGAGGGAACGGAAACCACGCGTGCGGCTATGCCTTCGGCTTCAAGCAGCACTGCCACGTCGCAAAGCAAGGATACCTCCGAACCGTTGGCTACCAGCGTAACCTGAGGATTGGGGGCGTCCATCACCACGTAGGCACCGCGGCGCATGCCTTCGGCCTCGTCATAGCGGTTGCCTGTCACTGATGGCAGATCCACCACATCCTGACGGCTTAGGATAAGCGCGGTGGGTGTTTCCTTGTTTTCCATAGCCATCTGCCATGCGATGGTGGTTTCGGCGCTATCGGCAGGGCGTAGAACCAATACGGAACGTTTGCCCGAAAGATTGCGCAGTTGCTCCATGAGACGTATCTGTGCTTCCTGTTCCACCGGTTCGTGTGTGGGTCCGTCCTCGCCTACGCGGAATGCGTCGTGAGTCCAGATGTATTTGACAGGGAGCTCCATGAGAGCCGCCATGCGTACGGCGGGTTTCATGTAGTCGCTGAACACGAAGAATGTGCCGCATGCGGCTATCATACCTCCGTGCAGTACTATGCCGTTCATGATGGCTGCCATGGTGAGCTCGGATACACCGGCATGAAGGAATGCGCCGGAGAAGTCACCGTGGGTGAGTGCGTGCGTGTTTTTGAGGAATGCGTCGGTCTTGTCGCTGTTGGCGAGGTCGGCACTCGACACAATCATATTTTTAACCTTGAGTGCCAGTTCGGCGAGTACGTCTGCCGAAGCGCTGCGTGTGGCTATATTGGCTTTGTGGGTTATGGCACGGTAATCGATTTCCGGCAGCACGCCGTCAATGTAGTTCTTGAGTGTGACGGCAAGGTCGGGGTTGGCGTCAGCCCAGGCTTTCTGTGCGGCGCGGCGCTGTGCCACTATGCCGCGCAACTGCTCGCGGCGCTGTGCATAGAGCTGCTTCACTTCGTCGCGTATCACCCATGGGTTGTCGGGGTTGCCGCCGAGATTCTTTATGGTCATGGCGTAGTCGGCGCCTGATTTGCTCAATGGCTGTCCGTGTGTGCTGCATTTTCCTTCGAAGTTCTCGCCGGTAGCAGTCACGGCACCGCGGCCCATGATGGTGTTGCCGATGATGAGTGTGGGGCGGGCGGTCTCCTGACGAGCCTGCTCGAGAGCTCCGGCTATGGCTTCGGGGTCGGTACCGTCGATTTCAATCACGTTCCAGTGCCATGCGCGGTATTTGGCTGCGTAATCTTCGGTGTCCACGGCGTCGACATCGGTTGAGAGCTGTACCTTGTTGCTGTCGTAGAACATGATGAGGTTGCTCAAACCGAGATAGCCGGCGATACGTCCTGCGCCTTGCGAGATTTCTTCCTGAATACCGCCGTCGGAGATGAAAGCGTAGGTCTTGTGCGCCCATTCTTCACCGAAACGAGCGGCAATGAAGCGTTCGGCAATAGCCGCACCTACCGCCATGGTATGACCTTGTCCGAGGGGACCGGAGGTGTTCTCGACACCGCGTCGCGGGTCGACTTCGGGGTGTCCGGGAGTCACGCTACCCCATTGGCGGAACTGCTGCAGCTCATCGAGTGTGTAGTAACCGCATAGAGCCAATGCGCTGTAGAGCATGGGCGACATGTGTCCGGGGTCAAGGAAGAACCGGTCGCGGGCTATCCACATAGGATCGTCGGGGTCGGTGACGAGGAATCGGGAATAGAGCACGTTGATGAAATCGGCGCCGCCCATGGCACCGCCGGGATGACCGGATTTGGCTTTTTCAACCATCGAGGCTGCCAGTACACGAATGTTGTCGGCTGCCGAGTCAAGTATCTTTTTGTCCATTTGGTTATAGGGTTACGCGGGCGCAATGCCGCCATTTGTTTATCTTTTGCAAAAGTAATGAAATAATTAGGAATTTGGAATCAAGAATCAGGAATTGTTGAGATGAAGCTGATGTAAACGAGAGGAGGGATGCGCCATTGTGGTGCATCCCTCCTCGGGTTATAGTTTTTTACAGTATGTGGCGTGTTATCAGATGGCGTCGAGTATCTCCTCGGCTTCCTCTTTTTCATCCACGGGGATGTCGGTGTTGACATTCTTCGAGCCGATGAGGGCGTAGAAGAGGATGTAGGCTGCGCAACCGAGTACCACCCAATAGCTGGTGAGGTACGATCCGGTGAAGTCGGCTACCCATCCCTGGAGGGCTACCATCACGGCGCATCCGCATACCATGGTCATGAACGCACCTGATGCGATGGCGGTGTATTTGCCGAGACCTTCAACTGCCATGTTGAAGATGCCGCCCCACATCACTGATGTGCAGAGACCGATGAGGATGAATGCGAAGATGCCTACGGGTACTTCCGCCCAGAGCATGCTCACGTTAGCCCAGTCGATGCCGGGGATGTTGACGGTCCATGTAGCGGGCGCAAACATGCCGAATGCGGTGAGCACCACAGCTGCGCCTGCGGCAACTGTAATCATGGCGCGTGAGGATACTTTGCCACCGATGGCACCGCCAACGAAGCGACCTACGAGCATCATGAGCCAGTAAACGGCAACAATCTGTCCGACGATAGTGGCGTCCATGCCCAAGCCGGGAGTTGCGGCACCGGCTTCGCCTGTGAGGTACTGGAGGATGTAAGTGGGTGTGCCTACTTCAAGACCCATGTAAAGGAATATGGCAAGGATGCCGAGGTTGAAGTGGCGGAATGAGAATGCACTGTATTTGTCGCGTTTAACGGCTTTCTTGACAGTGGCGGGTTTGCTGGGCTCCTCAATCTTGGAGAAGAGTATAACCACGAATGCCACGATGAAGATGCTGCCGGCGATGAACAGTGCGGGTGTGGCGTCGGCAACGTGAGCTTTGGCTGCGTCGCCGATGAGGGCACCCATGAGGATGTAGACGGCTACGGCAGCGGCGCTATTGAACACACCGCCAATCTGGATGAGCTGGTTGCCTTTGTTGCCACCGCCACCAAGGATGTTGAGCATAGGATTGACCACGGTATTGAGCATACACATGCAGAAACCGGCGATGAATGCGCCTACGAGGTACACGGCAAATGCCGCATTCTGCATGCTTTCCCATCCGCTCATCCACTGAACGAAGATACCGATGATACCAACCACGAGTGCCATGAGGGCTGTGGCTTTGTAACCGAATTTCTTTATGAGCATACCGGAGGGGATACCCATTATAAGATAGGCAATGAAGTTGCCATAGTTACCGATTTGGGCTTCGAGGTTCGATGCACCGAACTGATTCTTAACGATAACCGCCATGGGTGAGCAGAGGTTGGTCACAAAGGCAATCATCGCGAACAGGGCTATCATAATGATAATGGCGCCCCATTGTTTTGATTTGTTGCTCATGATAATAAGATTAGTTTATAGTTAGTTTAATTCTTTTCAGGCTATAAAATTAGTGATTTTAAATGAATAATGAATTTTTTGCGTCTGTTTTTTCATTATACGGCGGTGACCGTGTCTAATATTCCCGTTCACCGAATATTTCGGTGCCCACCCTCACCATGGTGGAGCCGCACTGCACGGCTATGGGGTAGTCGTGGCTCATGCCCATGCTCACGGTGTCGAAGCCCCGCAGGTCGGGGGCGATGTCGGTGCGTATGGTGCGGAAGGTGTCGGCTATGAGTGTGAAGTCGGTGCGTATGCGTGCGGCATCGTCGGTGTTGGTTGCCATGCCCATCACCCCGCATATATGTGTGGCTTTGAGCGATTCGAATGCGCGGCGGCGGAAATAGTCGGTGAGTTCGTCGGGCGTGAAGCCGAATTTGGTCTCCTCGGCTGCCACGTGCAGCTGCATGAGCACGCGTGTTACCACACCGGCGCGTTCCGACTCGGCGTCAATCATAGCCAGCAGCCGCTCGGAGTCGACGCTCTCTATCATGTCGACCAATCCTATGAGCCGGCGCACCTTGTTGGTCTGCAGATGGCCTATGAAGTGCCAGCGCACATCCTCCGGCATGGCGGGCACTTTCTGCACCAGCTCCTGCACGCGGCTCTCGCCAAACACGCGTTGCCCCGCGCCATAGGCTTCCATGAGCGCTTCCACGGGGTGGAATTTGGATACGGCGGTGAGTGTGACTCCCTGCGGCAGGGTGGCGTTGATGCGACTGATGTTGGCGGCTATGCTGCTCATCACTCGGCTTTGTCGGCTGTAGATGCGTTGCCGCTGAGGTTAGCCTTGTACACGTCCATGATGGGGGTCTCGGCGAGCGACACGAGCTCGAAGTCAGCCATGGTGCCTTTCATGCCGTCCATGAAATTGTCGTAAGCTCCCTTGAAGTCGCTTCCTGCCACGAGGATAAGTGTGGTGGTCTTCTTTTCTACGGCTGTCTTTTCGTCGATGGTTATGAAGGCTACTTTAGCCATGTACCATTTGTCGGCGGTGTCGTCCCAGAATATTTCGGATATCTTGGTGCGCTTCACGGCGTTGATAGAGAAGTCGCCGGATATGAAGGGTGTCTGTTCCTCGATGATGCGGGCTTCGGCTTCGGTAAACGACAGGGCATCGACCAAGTAGGGTTCGTTGACCTTCTTGGGAACTCCGTTTTCCATCATCTTGTCGTAGCGCACTTTGCATTCAAACCAATTTGCCATATTTCGTTTCGTTTTTTAGTTTTTGATTTATTATACCGGTACAAAGATACGGATAAGTTGTGTGCAAAGCCAAAAAAAATTGGCATTGGCTCTTCAAAGGCATCTCGGGATGATTCTCGATAGAAAACGTTACCGGAGATTATTTTTCCATCAAAAGGTGTCCAATGGCATTGACTGCATCCTGATGGCATTCTCTACAAATGAAGTGGGCGAACTGTGTGTTTTCAGCCCTTTCGCGGTCCTCGATTTTTACCCGGTGATTAATAAAACCGGAGATTGAATGTGATTTTGTGTACCATTCGAACATCCGTGAAAATAATGCGCTCCGATATTCCTGCGGCAGGAGGTTACTGTGGCTACGCTTGATGTCGGTGCCTGAATCGCAATAAAAACAAAGGACTGCATCTTCATTTTCATTCAGGAATTTTGCCAGTGTATCCGATATGGCATACAGCATTTTATGCCCTACATATCCATCGCCTTTCTTTCGGACTAAGGTTACGTCATAGAATATTAAAGTCAATGTCTTCGGGTCGGTTGAAAACATGCGTATTGTCTCAGCATCGTAATACGAAAGGGCGACCATTATTTGATCGCCCTCTGTGTTCTTTATGTCAAATGATAAATCCATTTACACAACAATGGTAAATGTACATTGCTTTTTATTATCCAACATCTTAATCTGTTGCTGTTTCTTTTCCCTCAAAGCGTTAAAGACTTGAATCATCTTCGGGGAGGGATTGGCTATGGTGATGTTTCGAGTCATATTAGTTTGCTTTATAGTTCATTGCAAATTTATGGTATAATTTCATAAATAGCAAATGTTTTCAAAAATCCGGCAGCTATTTCTATATTATTAACGGGAAATGGCGTGTCGTGGTTCTAATGACAATAGGCTGCACGAATCGTGCAGCCTATTGTGCTATGTATCGGCGGTAGATTGCCGGTATTTATCAGTAGGGGTTACTTGCGGATGAGTACCTTGGCGGTTTTGGAGCCTTGGCGCACTACGTAGAAACCGGGGGTGAGGTTGTCGGCGGCTACGCGTATGCCCTGGAGGTTGTAGTATTCCACGGGGGCGTTGGCATCGGCGTCACCGAAGATGTCGTCGATGGCACCCAGGCTTGAAGGTCCGTAAGTCACAGTCATAGTGGAGAAGAACATTTTTGCGGTAGGAGTAAATGATACCGTTGTTACGTTCTCGCTTTCTGGTGCAGTCCATTCTTTGCCGGACCATGTGCCGCTCTGACCATCAATATTGGTAGTTACGGTCAGCTTTGTTGATGTAGGCCAATCATTAGTCAGTTTGTCGTCCTGAGTAAATACAATTGATTTGATGGTGTAGTTGTCAATAGCGGAAACGGTAATGTTGCATCCGGAATACAGTCGGCATTGTAGGGCTGAGTAGCCGCTCTTTAAGCCATAGAACCATTTTGCAGATGAACCGCTTTCAGGGTTTGTGACGGTCATTGATATGTAGCCTTCGGTAAATGTTTTTCCACCAATTTCAGTGCCAGTGCTTACTTCGGCAGGTGCCTCTATGTTGGTTGTCTGCTGTGTTAGGGTTGTGGCATTAGAGAAGTCGAAAGTGGCTTCGAGTTTGTTGGGGTCGTAGACTGTGAAGGTGGCGGTGGCAACGTCGGAGGGGAGCATGCCGTCCTTGATGGCTATGGCGCGTATGGTCATAGCTTCGGAGAATGTGATTTCGCCGGTGTAGGGAATCGAGGTGGCATCGGGGGTCTCGTCCTCGGTGGTATAGTATATCGATGCACCTTCGGTGGCGCAGGTTATGGTGATTTTGTCACCGATTGTGAGGTCGCCACCTTCGGGATTGATAACGGGAGTGGCTACTGTTTCCATTTCCACGCCGCCTTCTACCAGTATAGGTTGAAGTTGAGGGGTGCCGTTGTTTGTGCTTACGAAACCATATACTGTGAATCCTTCGCCTTCGGGAATCTCTACTACGGTATAGCCTGATGTGTTGCCATCGTAGAAGTTGTTGTAGAGGGCGAGTGTGTTACCGTCGGCATCTGCTATGGTGTATGACTTGTTGTCGGTTCCGGTATAGGTTATGGCTACGTCTGATAATACAACATATTGGTTAAGCATCGAGCCGTCGATGTCAGTGAGGTTTACCTCATAGGGGTCTACTTCGGTGCCTGCTGATTTTGTTCCGATTGCGGTGGGTACGAGTTCGGGCAATCCGCGGAACGGTGAATATGTTCCGGTGATGAAGCTGAATACGTCACCATTCTGTACGTCGGTAGCACCGCTGACGGTGCCGAATACTAAAATGAAGTTATCATCGGCGTCCTTGATGTATAGGTTTTTGCCGTTTTGATAGATGGCGGTGACGGGAGCGTTGATTTTAGTGGCTTCGGTGGGTTCGAGGTTTATGAACTCGGCGATATTTGCCACTGTGTTGGGAGTTAGGGCCTTTGAGGTAACGGGGCTTGCTTCACCATCTACGTATGCTATTGCTTTGACAGTGGTTTTGCCGCTGATGGCAAAGGGGACATTGTAGGGGGTAGATGCGGCTGAAGGAGTGTCTCCGTTAGTGGTGTAGTATATGTCAGCGCCGTCTTCCTGGCTGATGGAAACCATATTGTTATCGCCCAATGAAATGGTTGGAGCTGCAACATTGCTATCCGATAGTGTATATGTTATAGTTACCGAATTAAATGCGAGTTGACCGTTGCCGCTTCCGGTACCGTACTTGTTAGCCCCGGACGCTACCGTAAACTTGATGGAGTTGCTTGCCCCACTCCAGTCAATGGTGCTTGCACCTTTTGATTGAGTGGCTATAGTGCCATTGTCAACTGTTACTTCCGGTTGGACACTCTTCCCTTGCGTTGAAAGATTAAATGCGATAGCAGTAATGTTGGCTCCGGCAGGTGCGGTAATTGTTAGCCATGTGCCTGCATAGATGCGGACATCTCCTGCTTTGTTGTATCCGGCGTCGGTGCCGCTGGATTTCCCGGGTTCAAATTTGAATCCGTCACTTTGGAACGAACCTATGTTTGATAATGTGGTAGTCCCGAATGTGACATTTTTGTCAGATGTGAGACCTTTCATGGTTATTGTTACGGTTTCTGCATAAGAGTAGCCGAAGCAAACCATTAAAGAAAGAAATAGAAGTAGAAGTTTCCTCATATAGAAATTGTTTAATTGGTTTATTAAGTACAAAGGTAAGTATTTAAAAATGAATATGTAATATTTTTACACAGATTTCATGGATATTTAACAATTAGAGTACCATGCACGACGATTGGCGGCGCAACGGTGCGGTTACGTCGGTGTTACAGAGGGGAAATTTCCCGGTGGTGGTGAGCGGCGGTTATTGTCGGTCGAAGTAGGCTGCGAGGACGTCGCGGGCAGCGGTGAACGAGCTTTGGCGGTTGGCGAGTACGCGCGATTCCTTGTCGGCGAGGAGGGTGGCTATCTCGGGGTCGTCGTAGAAGTGGCGGCGGAGTTGCTCGTCGATGGTCTCGTACATCCAGTAGCGTGCCTGTTGCAGGCGTTTCTGCTCGAAGTAGCCGTTTTCGGTGACGAATGCAAAGTATCGGTCGATCATGTCCCATACTTCGGGTATGCCCAGTTCGTAATAGCCGGAGTATGTGAGGACTTCGGGCTGCCATCCGGAAGCTGTAGGGGGGAAGAGGTGAAGCGCGCTGCGGAATTGAGCCTGAGCGAGTTCGGCGCGGGGTATATTGTCGCCGTCGGCTTTGTTGATGACTATGCCGTCTGCCATCTCCATGATGCCGCGTTTTATGCCTTGCAGTTCGTCGCCGGTGCCGGCGAGTTGCAGCAGCAGGAAGAAGTCGACCATTGAGTGTACGGCGGTCTCGCTCTGACCTACGCCTACGGTTTCGACGAATATGTTGTTGAACCCGGCGGCTTCGCAGAGTACTATGGTTTCACGTGTTTTGCGTGCCACGCCACCGAGTGATCCTGCCGACGGGCTGGGGCGGACGAATGCCGCAGGGTGGACGGCGAGACGTTCCATGCGGGTCTTGTCGCCGAGGATACTGCCTTTGGTGCGTTCGCTCGATGGGTCGATGGCGAGGACGGCGAGTTTGCCTCCGTCGCGCAATACGTGTAGTCCGAAGGTGTCGATGGATGTGGACTTGCCGGCTCCGGGTACGCCTGTGATGCCGATGCGTCGTGACTGTCCGGAGTGCGGCAGGCATTTCTCTATTACCTCCTGTGCTATAGCCTGATGGTCTGCCGACAGGCTCTCGACCAGTGTCACCGCGCGGCTGAGCATGGTGATGTCGCCCTTGAGTATGCCTTCGACGAGTTCGGCGGCTGAGGGGAGCGAGCGGCGCCGGCGGCGTGTGAGGTATGGATTGACTATGGGTGGCTGTTCTACGCCGGAGTTGACGTTGAGTCCTATGTAGTTGGGGTCGTTTTCGGGATGAAGCATGATAATTAGGAATGAGGAATTAGGAATGAGGAATTAGGAATGAGGAATTAGGAATTATTTTTTGTCGGAGAGTTTTTCGCGGGTGGTTTTTGTTATGGAGGAGAGGAGCTTGAGCAGTTCTGTGCAATCGTTGTCCATTGAGGTGGCTTCGGAATCTGTAATGTAGCCCAGTTCATGGAGTATATCAATCCAGTAGCTTGTTTCGGCACATTCTTTGTAGGCGATGTAGCTTTTCGCAAGGAATTCTTTTTGGCTTATTGAATGGATGGCTTCAATTACGTTTGCACCGATGGATGTCGCTGCTCTTAGAAACTGTTTCGAGAGGATGTTCTCTTTGTGTTCGGCAGTGAGGTGCTGGTACATTTTGCCACTGCGAATGGCAAAAGCCCGGCTTTTGATGTAAATGATATTGTCGCCTTTCATTTGTGTGGTAAAAAGAATTCCTCATTACTAATTAATTAGTAACGGTGCCTACGGCGCGGATTATGGCGGTGGGGTTGGAGGGGGAGTTGGTGATGATGGTGATGCGGGCGTTGAGTGGAGTGTCTGCCGGTATCATGGCGGGATTGACGGTGGCTGTTACCGTGGTTTTATGTCCAGGTTTGATTTTGGTGGAGCCAGTGGTGACGGTGACTGCTGCATCGGGTGTATAGGCGCGGCGTATGAGCAGAGGTGTCTGTCCGGTGTTGGTGATGGTGAATGTGCGCTTTATGTTGCCGTCTGCCGGGTTTATCCGGTCGAAGTCGAGTAACTCGGTGGAGTATTGTGCCACTGGGGCTTTTTCCATCTGCTCGGGCGTGAGACCGGAGAAGTCTTCGTTGATGATGATTACAGTGGCTATCTGCGCCTGAAGTTCGGGATGGCGCGAGTCGGGGATGAGCGTAAGCGAGTCGGTGACTACGCCCCATTGCGGACAGCGGTCGGTGTAGGCGGTCAGGGATAGAATGCCTTGTTCGCCTGAAGGTATGGTAAGCGGGCGGAATATGCCGTTGATGTATGCGGGGATGTTTGCCACGGATGGGGTAATGGCGCTGTCGGTGGGGTTGTAGATGTTGACAGCTGCTGCCACGACGCGGCCTTTGCGTGTCTCGCCGAACGGGGTGACATCGTTGCTCAGACGGGCGTTGCCCACTTCTATGGGATAGCGTGAGCGTAGGGTGTTGGATGCGCCGATAACGGTGCCGCGAATGTTGAGTATGGATGCGCCTGCGGGGGAGTTGGTGGATACGCGCACCTGCTTGTGGAAGCGTCCGGGGCGTCCCTTGGGGTCGTAGGATACGCTTACTTTCAGCGTGTCGCCGGGCGCTACGGGTGCTTTGGTGTAGGTGGGGCGTGTGCAGCCGCAGTTGGCGCGCGCATCGAGCACCACTACGGGTTCGTCGCCGGTGTTCACGGCTTGGAATGTGCATGTGACGGGACCCATCTCTTCGCGGAATGCGCCGAAGTCATGTGTCGGTTGAAGCCAGTTGAGTACCGGAGTCGCCGATGCTGCCATGCTGCATGCGAGCGCGGCGTGTAGAAGTATTTGCTTGAGTGCCATAATGGTGCGGTGAGAGTATCGTTGGTCAGGGTATTATTGTGCCGGAGAAGTAGAGGGAGGTGCGCTTCTTCTTGGTGTTGGCTGTGACTTTTACCTCGCGGTTGAATTCGCCCTGTCGGCCCGAGGGGTTGAATGTGATTTTTATCTCGCCTGATTTGCCGGGGGCTATAGGAGCTTTCGGGTATGAGGGTGTGGTGCATCCGCATCCGCCGTTGGTGACTTTGATTATCACCAACGGGGCTGTGCCGGTGTTGGTGAAGCGGTATGTGGCTGTGACGGTACCGCCGCCGGCGTGTATGGTGCCGAAGTCGTGTTTTACGGTGTCGAATGTTATCTCTGCCTTGTCGGCTGCGATTATAGCCATGGATGTGGCTATCGCCATAATCAGGGTGAAGAGTATGCGTTTCATGTCTGTATTGTGTCGGTGTTTATGAATATCGTTTCCAAAGATAATGAATAATCAGGAATTTTGAATCGCTTTCTCTATACCTATGCCTATGCCGAATAGGGCGTAGTCGTAGAATACAGGGTCGTCGGGGCGCATGGCACGCAGGGTTTCGGTGAGTTCCACGGTGGTGCGGCGGTCGTTGGCTTTGCGGGTTACAAGTCCGAGTTCGCGTGCGGTGTTGCCCACGTGTACGTCGAGCGGAATGTAGAGTTGCGATGGTTTTATGGCGTTCCATACGCCCATGTCCACGATACCATCATTACGAACAAGCCAACGCAGCGCCATGTTCACTCGCTTGAGTGCGGTGGTGCGCATATTGAGCGGCAGGCATCGCGAATCGCCGCATCCGCCGTTGGCTTCGGCGAGTTCGGCATTGATCAGCTCCACCAGTTTCCACGACGGGGCTTCGTCGGCTCCGATATGGTGGGCGTTGGCGAAGTCGTTGAGTGTGCCGTAGCGTGAGTATATGCGGTGTAGCCCGCGCAGGAAGTGGCGCAGGTTGGCGGCGAAGAATGTGCGGTGTATGTTTTGGTCGGGCAGCTCCTCATAGGCTTGGTCCATTACGTAATTGTAGGGGTCATGTCCCATGAGTGCGAGCATACGGTCGCAGTCGCGGCATATCATCTTGCGGTTTCCCCACGCTATGGATGAACACAGCAGGGCGGCTATCTCTATGTCGGGGAGTGAAGTGTAGCGGCGCGGAAACTGGACGGGGTCGGCTGCTATGAAGTCGGGATGATTGATGCGCGCTGCTTCGGTGTCGAGGAGGAGCTTCAGGTCCATGGATTAGTTTGAAATTGATATTGGTGTATATGAAAAAACAGCACCGGAAATGCGGTGCTGTAGGTTGTGTAGCCCATAGGAGAATCGAACTCCTCTTTCAAGAATGAAAATCTTGCGTCCTAACCGATAGACGAATGGGCCTCGGAAAAAAGCTTAGGCACCAATCTTATTGGTGTAAAGGGCAAGCTTGCTCTTAAGGTTTGATGCCTTATTCTTTGAGATTGTGTTCTTAGCAGCCAAGCGGTCGAGCATCGAAGAAACCTTTACCAAAGCTGCTTGAGCTTCAGCTTTGTCGGTCATTTTGCGAAGGTTGCGTACGGCGTTGCGTACGGTCTTTGCATAATAACGGTTACGAAGACGACGTGATGCTGTCTGACGGATTCTCTTAAGCGATGATTTATGGTTTGCCATTGCTTTTTGTATCTTGTTTAATGTTTTGTTTTATTTGTAGCCCATAGGAGAATCGAACTCCTCTTTCAAGAATGAAAATCTTGCGTCCTAACCGATAGACGAATGGGCCATAAGCAGCGCACAGCGCTCAAAAGCGAGTGCAAATATAGAGAGTATTTTTTAATTGCGCAAATATTTGAGAAAAATAATGCGATTTTTGCAGTTTTTGTAGCCGTATTATATACATATCTGCGGAGAAACGCCGTATGGAATGCCCGAAAACGCAAAGTTTCAAATAAATTGGGCGCTGCTCTCACTTATGCGTATTTGTGACTTCGTCTTAAATACTCTCGTTCGACAATGCTCAAATAAATTTGGCATTGCTCTCACTTATACGTATTTTTGACTGCGTCTTAAATACTCTCGTTCGACAATGCTCAAATAAATTTGGCGTTGCTCTCACTTATGCGTATTTTTGACTGCGTCTTAAATACTCTCGTTCGGCAATGCTCAAATAAATTTGGCATTGCTCTCACTTATACGTATTTTTGAGGTGTGAAACGTGTATTGAACATAGTGGCGTTGCGTACTATACGTCATAGCGAGAAGCACTCGATACTTACGGCATACTCGCCGGAGTGCGGGCGCGTGGCATTTGCGGTACCTGCGGGTGCGGGGCGTGAGGCTTCGCGCCGCCGTGCGTTGCTCATGCCCTTGGGGCTTGTGGAGTGTGTGGCTGATATCACTGCCGGTCGCGAGGTGCACACTATGCGCGATGTGCGTGCGTTGGTGCCGCTGCATGGCATCCATGCCCATCCGGTGAAGAGTGCCATAGCGCTGTTTGTGGCGGAGTTGCTGGGTATAGTGTTGCGCGAGGGTCCGCCGGATGAGGCGTTGTTTGCTTATATCCGTTATTCGGTGATTGAACTCGACGGGGTGGTACCGTCGCGTGTGGCTAATTTCCACCTGTGTTTTCTGTATGGATTGGGGCGATTCCTGGGGATAGAACCCTATACGGACAATTATCGTGAGGGGATGGTGTTTGATATGCAGGATGGCTGCTATCGTCTTTCACCTCCGATGCACCGTAATTATCTGCCGCCTGCCGAGAGTGCGGTGGTGGCGGCGATGGCGAGGATGGATTATGCCAATATGCATCTGTTCAAGATGTCGCGACAGGAACGCAATGCGGTGCTTGACGGTATTCTGAGGTATTATTCGCTGCACTATTCGGCTTTGGGGTCGCTGAAGTCCCTGGATGTGCTGCGCGTGCTGTTCTGAAGCCGCGGTGGCGGTGCCCCGCCGGCTATTCCTTGAAATTTTCTGCTATATATCGCGCTACGGCGTCGGTGGCGTTGGTGTCTATGACTACGTCGGCGACTTCGCGTACCTGCGGCAGGGCGTTGCCCACGGCTACGGCAACGTCGGCTACAGCCATCATGGGGAGATCGTTGAGATTGTCGCCGAATACTGTGAGTGTGTGTGCGCGCGTGGACTCCTTGAGCCGGGTCACCGCTTCGGCTTTCGATACTCCCGGGGCGAATACCTCTATATAGGCTATGTCGGTGTTGAATATGTCGAGGTAGTTCGAGACGGAGCATTGTGCCGTGGCGCGTAATGTCTCGGCGGTGTCGTAGATGCGTTTTTTGTCACCGAGGGCGAATATGAGTACGGGGCTGTCGGTGGCAAGCGGCGGCACGGGTTCGTTGATGTGCATGCGTTTCAGCGGCAGGTGGCTGCGTTGGTCTATGAATTTCTGTTCCTTGGAGGTGGGTGTGTGCGCGCCGTTGTAATATGTGTGGATTATGCCGTCGGGTGCTATGGTGTATATGAATGGTGTGATGCCGTTGCGCCGCATGGTGTCGGTGATGATGGCAGCCGTGTGCGGGTCGATGTGATGCACGTCGGTATAGTTGCGCGTGTCGCGGTGCCATAGCGCGGCTCCGGTCATGACTATGGCGGGGATGGATGTGCGCGTGTGGCGGAGCAGGATGTCGACGGTGGCGGGTGTGCGTGCGGTTGCCACGCTTATGAGCGCGCCGCGGTCGGTGAGCTGCGAGATGGTCTGCGCCGTGAAATCGGATATGCGGCTGTCGGGGTTGAGCAGGGTGCCGTCGAGGTCGGATATGAATAGCTGTGACATGGGTGTGGGTGACGAGACGTGAATGGGATGGATGGTCAGGTGTTGAGGGGCAATTCTATGCGGAATGTGGTGCCGAGCCCGGGTTCGGAATCGCTCACGAATATGCGTCCGCCGTGGTATTGCTCCACGATGCGTCGTGCGAGTGTAAGCCCGAGTCCCCATCCGCGTTTCTTGGTGGTGAATCCTGGGTTGAATACGGTTTTGCGCATCTTGCGGCTCATGCCTTTGCCTGTGTCCTTGACCAGAACCACTGCCTTGTCGTGCTCGTGCAGTGTGGTCACGGTAATGGACCCGCGCCCCTCCATGGCATCAACTGCATTTTTTATGAGGTTTTCCATGACCCATTCGATGAGCGGAGCCGACATGCTGACCATGAGCGGCTGCGGCGATTGGTGAACGGTGAGGGAGATGCGCGATGAGATGCGGGTGGACATGTATGTTGCCGATTTGTCGACCACCGAATTGAGGTCGGCACGCTCCATCTGCGGCTGTGAGCCGATTTTGGAGAATCGCGATGCTATGGTGGATAGACGTTTGACATCCTTGTCCATCTCGGTCACCATCTCCGGGTCCACATCCATGTCGCGCATCAGTTCCACCCAAGCCATGAGCGATGATATAGGAGTGCCGAGCTGATGCGCCGTTTCCTTGGATAGCCCCACCCACACCTTGTTCTGCTCGGCTTTCTTGGTGGATGATACCGCGAAGTACACCACAAACACGAAAGCTGCCATGACGATGAGTTGCACATAGGGGTAACGGCTGAGGTTGCGCAGCAGCGTGGAGTCCTCGTAGTAGAGATGCTGTACGGTGCCGGGTTCGATGGCTATGTGTATGACATTGGGCGAGCGTTGGAGTTGCGACAGCTTGCGGTTGAGAAACAGAGCGTTGGCGTCGCTGATGTAAAGCGGATTGAGCGAGTCGACCGGCTCGGGCAGCCGGAAATTGCGGTGCATTATTATATTGCCGTCATCGTCGGTGAGCAGCACGGGTATGTTGGTGTTGCCCTCGATGATATTGAGCAGGAAATCTATGTTGGCGCTTTCGGCGTCGGACGAGCCGGAATTGATGTTGACAATCTCTTTGGTGGCGTCCGCCCAGATTTGCATGCGCGCGCGCTCCTGTTCGGCAAGGTCGCCCACGAGCGAATTGGAAAAATATAGAAACAGAGTCACCACCGCTATGGATATAAGCAGGAACAGAGCAGTGCCGTAACGTCGGATATCATATATATTCACAATTGATGAACGTGAAAGTCCGCGATATATTTTAACGGTGTGCGGAATGTGTTAATTTTTTGGTTTGTAGCTGAAAAGTATTTACCTTTGCCGATGCAACGGTGCTGTAATCCGCCATGATGGCGGTAGCGGCTTAAAAGGGAACCGGGTGAGAATCCCGGACAGTCCCGCTGCTGTGAGTTTCAGCAACATCACCGATACGAGCTCTGAACAAGGGCATGTCACTGGTCATTCATGGGCCGGGAAGGCAATCGGAGAAGATGGAAACGAGTCAGAAGACCTGCCGGAGCGCTATCGGTTGATGGCTTGCGAGGACGAGCCACTGGCGAAAAGGATTCCATCTGTCCGTGTAGCGTGTACCGCTGCTTACCGACCGAATGTACAGGCACAATTATCTGTCGGTGGTATGGCGCAATCGGAGGACTCGTATTCGACATGCTATTGACTGGTAGCTATTGGAAAAAGTTACAGTCAATATGTGTAGACAGATGAACCTGCGAACCAATCTTATTATTTCTCTTACATTTACAGGGATGTTGTGTGGAGCCACGACTCCGCCCGACAGCATACGCCGTCTGGACGAGGTGACGGTGACGGCTCAAAGTTACAAGGATGTGATTCCTGCCCAGACACTTAAAGGCAAGGAGCTTGATGGACTCCGGTCGCACAGCGTTGCCGATGCATTGCGTTACTTTTCGGGCGTGCAGCTCAAGGACTACGGAGGTGTGGGCGGAATCAAGACGGTGAATATACGCTCCATGGGCACCAATCACATGGGAGTGTACTACAATGGAATAGAGCTCGGCAATGCCCAGAACGGCCAGGTGGACCTCGGAAAATACTCGCTTGACAATATAGAGGCTGTGAGCCTGTATAACGGTCAGAAAAGTGAGATATTCCAGTCGGCACGCGAGTTTGGATCCGCCGGGTCGATATATCTGACCACCCGCTTCCCGCAGTTTGCCGAAGGGGAGAAATCGCGTCTTAAAGTGGGCTTGCGTGCAGGTTCGTTTGATTTGTTCAATGCCGCAATTACGTTTGATTATAAACTCAGCAACACAGTCAGTTTCAGTTTCAACGGCGAGTGGCTCAATGCATCGGGTAAGTACAAGTTCCGGTACCGGCGTGTCACGCCATCCGGCGAGCTTGCCTATGACACCACGGCTGTGCGGCAGAATGGCGACATCGACGCGGTCCGTTTCGAAGCGGGATTGCACGGGTTTCTGCCAAAAGGCCGATGGAAAGCGTTTGTGTACCATTATAATTCGGAGCGCGGTGTCCCGGGTGCCATAGTGAACAACGTGTGGCGTCGCGGTGAACGTCTGTGGGACCGCAATTCATTCGCACAGGCGATGTGGGAATACGACGTAACATCGCGCTGGGCGGTGAAAGTCAATGCAAAATATGCCTACGATTATACCCGCTATGTAAATAATGACGACAAACTGATACACGTAGATAATACCTATAAGCAAAAGGAGGTGTACTTGTCATGGGCAAACCGCGTTACGATATTCCCCAACTGGGAATGGTCGGCGGCTTATGATTTCCAGTGGAACGGTCTGAGTGAGTACATGTCGGTGCGTCGTACCACCCACTGGCTGTCGACTGCCACGGCATTCTCGCTGGGCAATTGCTTCAAAATGCAGGCGAGTGCGCTCATGACTATGGTCAACGAGGAGAAGCGTGACCGGGATAATGCTCCTGACAAATTCAAATTTACCCCCGGAGTGTTCGTTTCATACAAACCGTTCCGCCGCCCTAATCTGGTGTTACGTGCGTTCTACAAACGCAGTTACCGCATGCCCACGTTCAATGACCTGTACTATACCGATATGGGCAATGCTTATCTCAAGCCTGAGCTCGCCATCCAATATAATGCCGGTGTGCTGTACGACATCTCGCGTACCGCAGGATTGTTCCGTTTTTTCAGTATCGGTGTTGATGCTTATTACAATGAAGTGCGCGATAAGATTGTAGCCTACCCGAAAGGACAGCAGTTCAGGTGGACCATGCTTAACCTCGGGAAAGTGCGCATACGCGGTATCGATGCCCAGACTACCCTTACGTTCCGCTTGCCGTCGGACATAGATCTCACCGGCAAATTCCAGTACACCTATCAGGAAGCCATCGATGTGACTAATCCAGCCGATAATTATTACCGTCATCAGATACCGTATATTCCATGGAACAGTTTTTCTGTGATAGTGATGGGTGGCTGGCGGGGCTGGACATTTAATTATTCCTATATCTATACCGGTTACCGATATAACCAACAGGAGAATATCCGCTATAATTATACGCAGCCATGGTACACAAGCGACATATCGCTGATGAAGACATTCAGTGTGGGTAAGGTGCGTATGCGTGCCACGATGGAGGTGAATAATCTGTTTGCACAGGATTATGATGTGATACTCAATTATCCAATGCCTAAGCGCAATTACCGGTTTGGCGTTACGGTAGAGATATGACAACGATGAATTATGCGTAGACTTATATATTTTCTGATTGCATGCATGGCTGTGATGGCTGCATGCCGCGAGGATGAACTGGTTGTGCCTACGGAATATGACCTGTTGCCCGGCGGCCCCGATGCCGATGCCTCCCCTATAGGGATGTATCTGCTGAATGAGGGCAATATGGGGTCCAATAAGGCTTCGATAGATTTTGTGGATTTCCGCAACGGTTATTATGCCCGCAATCTGTATGCCGAGCGTAATCCGTCGGTGGTGAAGGAACTTGGCGATGTGGGTAACGATATCCAGATTTACGGCTCCAGGATATATGCCGTAATCAACTGCTCACACAAGGTAGAGGTGATGGACGCGCGTACTCTCCGCCGTATCGGTCAGGTGGACATACCCAATTGCAGGTATATAAAGTTCAGCCGCAACTGTGCCTATGTGACCTCTTATGTGGGTCCCGTGCAGATAGATCCCGATGCGCAACTCGGCGCCGTGTACCGTGTGGATACCGCGTCACTTGAGATAACCGGCAAATGCACGGTGGGTTATCAACCCGACGAACTTGAGATAATGGGTGAGTATATATATGTGGCTAATTCCGGCGGTTACCGTGTGCCCAATTATGACCGCACGGTGTCGGTGGTGGAACGTTACGGCATGAAGCAGGTGCAGAAGATACCTGTGGGTATAAATCTGCATCGTATCCGTGCCGACCGCTATGGCAAGCTGTGGGTAACGTCGCGCGGAGACTATAATGGCATTCATTCCAAGATATTTGTGCTTGAGCGCGAAAGCAAGTGGTCGAGCAATATGGTGGTTACCGATACATTGAAGATACCATGTACGGAGATGTGCATTTATGGCGACTCGCTTTATTTCTATTCCACAGAATGGAGTTATGCCCTTGAACGCAATATAGTGACTTACGGGATAATAGATGTACGTACCAAGGAGCTGGTGTCAAACTCGTTCATTACCGACGGAACCGAAACGGATATCGAGATACCCTACGGCATAAATATAAATCCCGCAAATGGCGACATCTATGTGACGGATGCCAAGAATTATGTATCGAGCGGCGCGCTGCATTGTTACAGTCGGGACGGCAGACGTAAATGGAGTGTACGCACCGGTGACATTCCGGCTCACATGGTGTTTTTGTATGAATGAATTTAAAAGAGTAAAATCATGAGATGGTTGGTCAGATATGTTGTGGCGATGCTGATAATAGCATTGGCGGTAGGATGTCAGTCCGATGTTCCAATGGTGAACCTCGGCATAGATGATGTGTACAGTGTGTACCGTATGCGCACCCTCCGGCTGCATCCCGAATATCCCGGCGACGGTTATCTGTGGACTATGCCCGATGCATCAGGGGCTGATTCGGTAGTGTGTACTGACAGGGATTATTATTTCTGTGCCCCCGCAGCCGGTGATTACACCCTGAAATTGCGAATAGCATCAACGAGCGATCCGGTGGAGCATACCACGCTTATACGTGTGTGGGATGAGGATGTATCCTATAGCCGGTACATAGCCGATGTGCTGGAATACCGTCCGGCTCCGGGTCAGTTTATAAATGAATTGCCTAAGTATGATGAGGGCGATACCGAAGCCGATATGTGCCGGAAAGTACTTGAATGCATCGGCGGCAAGAATGATGTACTGGTGTCGTTGGGCAATTATGGCGGCTATGTGACATTTGCATTTGACCATACGGTAGTCAATATTCCCGGTGAGTATGATTTCCGTATAGATGGCAACTCGTTTTATTCCGCATCCAATCCCAATCCTGACGCTCCGGGACCCGGCGGGAGCGCGGAACCGGGTATCGTGATGGTATCAGTGGACTGCAACGGCAACGGTTTGCCCGACGACCCATGGTATGAACTTGCCGGCAGCGAGTATTCCAGTCCGTTGACATATCATAATTACAATGTGACTTATTTCCGTCCGGCTCCGGAGCATGAACCGGTGAAGCTCAACGGGAGTATCGTTGATGCTGAGTATATACGGTATGAAGGCAGTGACGGAGGTGTGGGTTATGTGGAGAAGAATGTGTATCATTCCCAAGACTATTGGCCGCGGTGGATTGATACTGATGTGATGAGTTTCACCGGTACACGTCTTGCCAACAATGGTGTGGATGAGAGTCATCAAGGCAACTATTACGTACTGTACTGCTATCCGTGGGGATATGTGGACAATCACCCCAATACCGAGGGAGACCTGTCATGTTTTAAGATTGACTGGGAAGTGGATTCCAACGGATATCCGGTGCATCTCAACGGTGTGGATTTCATAAGGGTATATACGGGTGTGAACCAGCAGTGCGGCTGGCTTGGAGAAACGTCAACCGAGATATCGCGTGCCGAGGACCTGCATATACCGGATGGCACCCCATTGCCTAATCTGTAATCACAAATACATAATGAAAAAGGAATTTGCTATGAAGAGAGTATTACTGCTATTTGCGTTTGTGTGCGTATGCTACAGTAATGTGTATGCATTTGACGAGGATGACTTCGCATCGGGAGTGTTCGTGCTCAATGAGGATTGGTACGGACATCAGAATTCCACAATCAACATGTGGTATCCCGACAATGAGGATGACCCTTACAACCAGGTGTTTTATCGTGTGTTTCAAGCCGTAAACGGGTTGGAACTCGGATGTACGGCACAGTATGGACAGGTGTTCGGCGACCGGATTTATATTATGGCGAAGCAGCATAAGGACCCCGGGGCGAGTGTTGCCGGCGGCCGTCTCACGGTGGTGGACGCACGTACCATGCGTTGTCTCGCGCAGCTTCCGGTGATAAATCCCGATGGAAGCGCGAGCGATGACGGCAATACGCAGACCGGCGTGATAAGCGGGGCTGCCTTGGGCGATGGACGTGCCTGTTGCGGGGTGACACCTGAAAAAGTGTATCTCGGTACTTCCAACGGAATATACATACTTGACACATCCACGCTTACTGTCGTAGGCAGGATTCCCGGTACCGAAAATGAACTGATGACCGGCGATGAAAATAATATAGACGGACAGGGACCATTGTATCAGAATCAGATTGGTTCAATGATACGCACGCAAGATTATGTGTTTGCCATAAAACAGGATGAGGGAGTTTTGGTAATAGATCCCGAAACCGATAGAATAGTGCATGTCATAAAAGGTTGCTACAGTACCATGGTGCAGGCTGCCGATGGTTCCTTATGGGCGGGTATGAATCTCGCTGACCCTAACGAGGTGAATGAATATGGAGTGCCGTTGGATCACTATCCCTATGGCAACAACGGTAGCGCATGGGACGGAAGCGGGCTTTTGCGTATTGACCCATACACGCTCGAGACCGAGACACGCAAACTGTATATAGGCGGTGTGCCGCAATCGTGGTATGCGTGGACTGCCGGTAAACTCACAGCTTCGGCAAAACGCAATGTGCTGTATTTCACCTATGCCGATCCGTCGGCAGGACAGGCAGTGTGGTTTTCTGACTGTATGCTGTACCGTTATGATATAGACCGTGATTATACGAATCTGATATATAACTCTTCCATCGACGGTGATTTGTGGTTTTACAGTTCGTCATTGCGCGTGAGTCCTGTCGACGACCAACTGTACTGCCATTTCTATTATGGGAGCAACATAGCCAATAAGAACTGGATTTACCGCCGTTATACCGACGACGGTAGCTCGATAACACCTAATGCCGAGTGGAAACTGATAAGCAACTATTGGTATCCGGCGATGTTCATATTTCCTGATAATGCCGCTCCGGAGGTGTCGGGAATGCCTGCTTCGGTGACGGTAGGGGACAGTCCTGTGACCATAGAACTTGCCGACAAGGTAGTGGATGCCGACACGCCGCAAGTGTCGATAGTGAAGCGCGTAGCGGACAATACCAATCCATCGAGTGTGGATGCGCGGATAGAGCATGGCAATCTTGTGCTCACGTCGCTCAGCCCGGGTGAATCGATGGTGACTGTAAGGTTCGATTCCAATGGCAAGACGGTGGATCATGTCATAGGTGTCAATGCTACGGTGTCGGGTATAAATGATGTTGTACCGGATGATATCGAGGGCGATGTACGCGTGTTTACCCTCACCGGAACCGAGGTGCGGCATTTCCGGGGGATGCGTTGTGATGCCGTTGCCGGTCTTCCGTCAGGAATGTACATAGTGTCAGTCAACGGTAAAAGGACGAAAGTATTTGTACGGTAATAATATAAACCAAATTATAGAATGTAAGATGAGAAAAACAATCATTATGGCACTGTTATGTGCTGTGTGTGCGTTAACGCTGCATGCAGGTGACAGTTTTGTGCCTAAACCTATGGAGAAGGTTTCCGGTCTTGTAGAAACTATAGACAAGACTATGGACTACAAGATTCAGGATTTATTTGAATATCCCGACGACATACCATTGACGGATAATCTCGACAACCATGGAGTCACTGTTACGGTGACGTCGGACAATGAGTCTATGATGGCGTTCAAAAGTTACACGTATTATACTTATCTGAAATATAACCGTGTGACATTGACCCGATATAAAAATGTTGCGGGAACGGCTAATATAACCGTTACGCTCGCCTATAACGGAGATACGGTGTCTACTGTGATTCCACACGAATATTTTGAGATATTGGTCACCGACCAGTCAAAATATGCATCGACCGACAATCCCTGCCGTCTTGACATCCTTGACCCTACGTATGTGCGTGTTACCGGCAGCCAGCAGAATGTGACCAAGGCGAATGGTGAAAGCACTGTCAAGCTTGAGTTTGTTGAGATGCCGGAGTATGGCACACTTAAACAGGATACCATACATTACGACCGATTCAATACGGCATATTACCGTCCGGCGGCACTGTATACTCCTCATGAGGGATTGGACAATTATACCAAGGACCGATTCCGTTTCCGTCTGACGCTTGCCAGCGGCAATTATGCCGAGGGTACGGTGGAGGTGCTGGTGCGTAAGAATGCCCTGGTATCGCGGATAATAGAATTTTTGCCGGCTCCCGGACAGTTCACCAATGAGGCTTCGTTCCGTGATGCTTCATGCCTGATAGGTACCGGCAGCGGCACAGGCACCAGCTCGGTACCGCAAACCGACGGTCTTGTCTCGCTCGGTGGATTCGGCGGTTATGTGATAGTGGGTTTCGACCAACCGATATATAATGATCCTCAGCATCCCTATGGCGTGGACTTCACCATAGGCGGTAATTCGTTCGTAGCCGATTACAAAGGTGTATGGACCGAACCGGGAGCCGTGATGGTGAGCCGTGATGATAATGGCAACGGAGTGGCTGACGATGAATGGTATGAGCTTGCCGGCAGTGACTATTGGTTCAGTACCACGCATCGTAATATAGCAATGACATATACCGATCCTGCCTATAATGGCCGTTACACTGTGCCTTGGACAACTGACAACGGACTTGACGGCGCTCTTCTCACCAACCAGTTTCATGAACAGCCATATTTCCCCGATCCGGCGATATATCCTGTTGCCGCTGATAAAATCAAGGATGGCAAACTTACATATAACGGTACGTTGATACGTTCGTCGCTTGACAAGCGTGTGCCTTCGTATATAGAGTTTTACCGGTGTCCCGCTTTCGGCTATTGCGATAACAAGACAAAGCAGAATGGCGATTTGACCACGGCTTATAACCCTTATTATGATGATGAGAAGGGAAAATCGACCGACGGATTTGATATAAGTTGGGCGGTTGATAAGAATGGTAATTATGTGGATCTGGACCGTGTGGACTTTGTGAAGATTTATACCGCCGGAGCTGTCAATGCCGGATGGCTCGGAGAATGGTCGACCGAGGTCACCGGTGTCGGTATATCCAATCCCGACCCTGCGTATGTGCCGCAGGATTACTATATCAATTATGCCGGCATTACACAATTGCAGGTGCCGGTGGGTGCGCAGTGTCAGTATGAGGGTCTGGCGTTCAAGAACGGTAGGCCTATCCGTGAGGGAGAACCCCGGTGGTGGGTCGACGATGAGTCGATAGGTACAATTGACAATACCGGACTGTTCACCGGCAAGGCAATAGGTAGTACGGTAATTCATTTCCAGCAATATGCAGATGCTCCCGCCGATGAGTTTGATGTGGAAGTTGTGGCGATGACAGGTGTCATGATTGATATAGAGGGCAATGCCTCGACTGTGTCCAATGATTCCATAGCGTGCGTGCAGGGCGAGACGATATATATCAATGTGGAATCGCTCACTCAGAACAAGTCCCAGCTCAATGGTACTTCGTCCAACCGTTATATATACGATAATTATACATGGACCAATACCAATCCTGAGGTGGGTACAATAGACAACGGGACGTTCAAGGCATTGACGCCGGGAGAAACGTTGCTGACGGTGTATTCAGGCGTAGACGGGTCGTTGAGCGATGCTATTAAAGTGACTGTACTGGAAATTCCTGAACCGGAATTGATAAACAATCCGATAAGAGTCCCTTATCATGCCGCCAAGGCATCGTACACCAACGACAAACTGTTTACTACCGGAAATAACGCGCGTGTGAATATGCTGTCGTTGCAATCGCCTGTCGAATCTAATATGCTGCTGAATAACAATGTACTGGATGTGGATTTCTCGTCGATTGAATTCGGTGTGTATCCGGTGCATTTCGATACGCGTACATACGGAGTGGACAAGGCTTTTGATACCTCATTTGAGTATTATGCCGACAATCATGCGACTTCGCGTCAGCTGCTGGCTGTATGTGCGGGAAGTTTGAAGGGCGTGGCAACGGAATCGGCTGCGGTAAGTGATTATGATGCGGTGCTTGCATCAGGTGATGCCTGCGATATGGTTGCGCAAGGGGCGTATGTGTGGGTGGCAAAAGGTGCATCGCTCGCACGCTATAATGTGGCATTGGGAACTACTGTCGCGGAAAGGTCTTTGACTGCCGCCGGCGGCCATAAGATAGCTCTGTACGCCGACCGCTTGCTGGCTACTGACGGTAAACGTGTGCGCCGGTATTACAAGACTGACCTCGAGCCGTGTGGCGAGTATGTGGCAGGATATGATGTGCGGGCGTTGGCTGTGGATGATGACCGAGCCTGGGTGCTGACCGGCAATGGTGTCGAGTGTATAGACATTGACCGTATGGTTGCGGTTTCTTCGGTGGAGTTTGATGCTGCTTCCTTGTCAGATGAAGTGCTGTGTTTCGATGCCGCGCTGTATCTGCCGGCTGCCAAGGGCGAGGACCTGGCATTGACCATTGTGTCCGATGGTAAGGCATCGGGGAGTGTGTGTGCGGGAGCTGTCTCTTCGGGAGTCGCTGTCCTTGATGCCCGGTCGGGACGTGTGGGCGTGTGGGACTCCAATGGTCTGTTACACTGGTATGATGTGTCGGCAGGTACATGGACGGAACCGGTGGATGCGTGTGCGCGTGCTTCGGTGCCGGTACCTGTGCATGCGACATCGGATGCTGCCGACGGACGTGTTTATGCCGCTTCCGACAAGCTGTATGTGCTTGATTTTGACGGAGCGCTGATTAATACCGTGGAGATAAATCCGGAAGTGATGTGCCTGATGGATTCGGTAGGTAATAATGTGGCACCGGTTCTAAAGGCACTCAATCCCACTACCGTGTATGAGTATACAACCACAGTGTCGACATCGACACGCACCAAGACGGGGTTCTGTACCGACCAGGAGGGTAGCTATGATGTGTATCCGAGAGTTACGGATGAGATGTCGGATTGGTTGCAGACGGCGGAACGTCTTGACAATGGCAATCTTCGTCTTGGAGTGAAGCCTATGGTTACGGTCGATGCCGATTCGCTGGTGTATCTTCCGGTGGAATGCATAGACCATGCGGGAGCTTCGGTCATGACAGCCATACCGTATAAGATTATGCCCCGACTTTACAAACCGCTGATTGTGGATTATCGTGTGGAGGGAACTGCCGAGACGGATTTCGAACATAAGGTAAATCTTTCGGAGGTTTTTGTTAACCAAGGTACTGCCACAGTGCAACGCACGTATAAGTGTACCGGAGAGTTGGTGGGCCATACACTGCCGACCTCAGTGGATGTGTCTCTGAATGGCGACACCCTTTCCATAAAGGCTCCTGCCGGCACTTCGGCAACAGGTGATATAAAGGTGAACCGTACGATAGCCCATACGTCGAATGCGTCGTATCTGCCTAAGACGTTCTCAACGGTGATACCGGTGAATATTTCAGCGACGTCGGGTATCGATGATGTCGCATACAATACGGTGCGTGTGTATCCCAATCCGGCTACGGAATATATCACAATCGACTGTGAGGGTGATGCTGTAGTGGAGGTATATGCATTGTCGGGAGCGCGTGTGATAAAGACATCTGTGGCGCATGGCGGGATGGTGAATGTAGCCATGCTTCCATGCGGTACTTATGTGGTGCGCGTAAATGATGGTATGTCGGTGCGCACTGCCAAGTTGATTAAACGATGAGATATTATTTTGTGTAAATAGTTCTTTTCTGTCGAAAAGAGGGCGGCGGTTATATGTGATATATGGCCGCCGCTGTTATTGTTGTATGGTGTGAGGGTGTCAGCGGGTGGGGGCGGGTATGGTGAGGAGGAAGTCGGCTATGTCGTTGAGTACGGTGGGGGAGATGGTCTGTGATATGGAGCCGTATTGGAATGACTGCCGGCGCGATGCAGATTCCTGGAACAAATGGTTGAGCGCGGGGTAGGCTATGACCTTGGCATGCGGCACGGCTTGATGGATGGCGTTGAGGTTAGGCTCGGCGTCGACCTGCACGTCCCACAGTCCGTTGAGTGCCAGCATGGGACAGCGTATCTCCTTGAGGTAGGGCGCGGGGTCGTATGCCATGAATGCGCGGTACCATGGTGTGGATGTCTGCTGTATGGATGCCAACCGATGGTCGGGGTCGGTGACGATGTCGCTCAGCAACGACATGAGCCGTGGCTCGAGCTGCTGTGTGGATATGGTGGTATCAGCCAACAGGGTGAATGCCTGCCGGAGGGAATCGCGGTGTGCGGGGGTGACGGGAGTGCCGCTGAGTTCGGCTATCATCTCGTTCTGGCGTACCATTATGTCGGAGCCTTTGAGGGCGGGTCCGGCAAGGGATATTATGAAGTCGACTTCCGCCGGGTGCGTGGCGGCATCAATCATGGCTATGGCTCCCCCTTCGCTGTGTCCGAGTATGCCTATGGGGCGGTGGCGCAGCATGTCGAGACCGCGCAGGTAGCGCAGTGCCGCGAGAGCGTCGGTGGCGAAGTCGAGGGTGGTATCGTGGGGCGAGCCGGCATCGGAGCCGCCGCATCCGCGGGCGTAGCGCAGCACTGCCCATCCGCAGTGTGTGAGGAAATCGGCTATCACGGCAAACGGCTTATGACCCATGATCTCTTCATCGCGGTTATGTGCGCCGGAACCGCTCACCAGCACTACAGCTCCGGCGGGTGTGCCCGACCATGGATAGGTGAGGGTACCGGCGAGTGTGAGGGTGCCGTTGCGGAAGGTTATGTCGTCGCTGTTGTATAGAAACGGGGGTTGGGGTGTCTGCGGGCGGTAGACTTTAGCATCGTCCTCCGTGGCGGGGAGCAGCGCTATGCTGAATTTGTTGCCGCCTTGTGTGAGCGTGCCGTCGATTTTACGCGGGGTACCGGATATGGTGCCGGTGTAGCGCAGCCCTATACCGGCGACTTCGACGGTGAGGGTGTCGGTGTGCGCGCGTACCGTGGTGAGCGGCAAGAGCGGTATCGGCTCGGCGGTCTGCGCGGGGCTGTAGAGGTTGCCGGAAAGGTTGCCGGGTGCGGTCTCCTCGATATGGAACACTATGGGCAGCATTGCCAACTGTCCGCGCCACCATCCGGCAAAGGGTGATTGCGCCGTGGCTGCCATGATTGTCGCCACTACGGCTATTATGGTGAAAAGGGTGCGTCTCATGCCATATATGACGCGGAATATGCGGAATAGTTGCACTCCCGGTGTATGAAAAAACGGTGTGCGCGGGAAATGTGCCGGAAGGTCTATTTCTCGAGGTCGGCGAGGATGGTGCGCAACTCCTGGTCGGTGGCGGTGAGACGCGCGCGGCATTCGCGCAGCAGCTCGGTGGCACGGCGGGTGTAGGCGGTGAGGGCGTCTATGTCGCAGGCGTCGGACTGCATGTTGCGCAATATGGCGTCGAGCTCTGCCACGGCTTGGTTGTACGACAGTTCGGCTACGGGTGTGAACTTGGGTTGGTTTGTTTCCATGTGTTGGTGCTATGCTTTTGTGTCGGTGAGTGTGGATGTGAATGAGCCGTGTGCCACAGTGGTGGTCAATTCGGCACCGGCGGGCAGGGCGGCGGGGTCGGTGACGGCGCGTCCCTGATAGGTGGTTATGGAATAACCGCGGCTCAGTGTGGCTTCGGGGGATAGTGCCTTGAGCAGCGAATGGCGTGAGCTGAGACGCTCGGCGGCGCGTGTGGTGGCGTTGTGTGCCGCCGTGCCTATTGCCTGTATGGTGGCGTTGAGACGGGTCAGCTCCGGAGCTATGCGACCGGTGCGGCTTGCCGCGAGAGTGAGAGTAGCCTGTTGCAGATGGTGTTGCGCCCGTGTGATGGCTGCCTGCGGTGCCACGTCGAGGGTGCTCTGCATGTATGCGAGCTGTGTGTGCGACGACGCTATGCGGTCGGTGGCGCACTGTAGAATCTCGGCGCAGGTCCGGCGCAGGTAGTCAAGCGCCGCCGTGCCGCGTGCTATGAGCCATTCGGCGGCGGCAGTGGGTGTCTTTACGCGCATGTTTGCCACATAGTCGAGCACCGTCACGTCGCGCTCGTGGCCTATGCCCACAATCACAGGCAGAGGGAACTGTGCCACGTTTGCCGCCAGGTTGTAGTCGTCAAAAGCCGCGAGTTCGCTTGTGGCGCCGCCGCCGCGTATTATCACCACTCCGTCCCATAGGTGCGATTCGGCGGCTATGGCATCGAGGGCGGCTATTACCGACGGTACGGTGTTGGCACCCTGCATCATGGCGGGGAACAGACGTATGGAAAACCTGAGCCGCTGGCTGTTGGTGAACAGCTGATGTATGAAATCGCCGTAACCGGCAGCCCCGGGTGCCGATATCACGGCAATGCGGTTGGGCGTGTCAGTCCATTCGAGACTGCGGTTGAGGTCGAGCACCCCCTCGCGTTGCAGCCGTTGCAGAATCTCGCGCCGGCGGCGTTCGGCCTCGCCCATGGTGAAAGCCGGGTTTATTGCCGATATGATAAACGACATGCCGAATGCGCTGTGGAAGTTGACCGAGCCGCATACCATCACTTTCAGCCCGCTTTCGAGACGTTGGTTGGTGGCGGCGTAAAATTCGGCGTTGATACGGGCAAACATGTTTGCCCAGATGGCGGCGCGCATGCGGGCGTTGACCGCGCCCGTGTCGGGGTCTTTCTCTATCAGCTCCATGTAGCAGTGACCGTGGTTGACTCGCAGGTCAGAGAGTTCCGCCACCACCCACACATTCTGCAAGGCGGGTGTGGCAAGGGTCTGTGCCACGCGGCGGTTGAGTTGCTGCAAGGTCAGTGCCGAAGCCATGGGAGCATTATTTTACGGGGGCGAATTTCTTTCCGTCCCAGCGGTAGCTCAGTGAACTGAACAGATAGGGGCGGACGGTTTCGTAGATTTCCTCCGACAGGAAGCTGCCGGTGTTGTTGGTGAGGGTGAGTGTCGCCGTGCCGGGGTCGTAGCTGTAGCTGATGAGGAGGAAGGGAACCAACGATTCCACATCATCGCTGTTTTTGCGTCCATCGGCAGTGAGCCAGTCGCGCAGCAACGGTTTGTTGAACGTCTTAGCGGTGACATTTGCCGTCCAGTCCTTGGAGTACAGAGCCATTTTGCTGTCGGGCGCGGGTGTCGCCACGGTGGTTATCACGGCTATTATGGTGTCGGAGCCTGCGGGGAGCAGCGAGAGCTGATAGTCCGACGCTTCGGTCATGCTTATGGTCATGGATAGCGGTGCGAGAGCGGTGATCCGCGACTTGCCTTTAAGGGCGTTGGTCGACGGGGTGGTCATGCCGCTGTTGAAATAGTCCACCATGTCCAGACGGGCATTGTTGTCAAGCATCGGAAACACCTGCCGCGGAGCCTTGGTGAAAGCTCCGGTGGCGGTGAGCTGCGCCTGCGCGCATGGAGCAACGGCGATTGCCGTTGCTGCCGTGACGGCGAGTAATATGTTGCGTAGAAGAGTCATAGCTTAGGTGCGCTGATGGGTTTTGTTGAATCAGTTCTATGCAAAGTTAGCGTTTTTTTGACTTTTTGGCGGGCTTTTTAGCACCTCCGCGACTTTTTTTCATAAAATATTCGAAGGTGGTTTCTTCAGGCATCTCCTCGCCCGATGCGGCTCCCCGCCGGCGGCGTGACGATGCGCGGGCATAGTCCTTGTCGGCTTCGGCTATCTCGCTGTACACGCGGTGTCCGAGCCACTGCGCGGCACGCAGGGCATCGACCACGCGTCGGGCTTCAGCCTTGGGCACGTCGAACAGCGAATAGCCTGGCATGAGGTCGATGCGGCCCACGTCGACACGTTTGCCCTCGACCGTGTGGTTGAGCATGTCTATGAGGTTGCCGGCATAGAAACCGTCGTTTTTGCCGAGACTTATGTAGACGCGCTCCATCCCCTTTTCGGCTGTGCGGCGGTCCTTCTCCTTGTCGGTACGCGGCTGGCGGTCTTTCTTGTCCTTGCGCGGCTTTTCGTCGATGAAGTCGATGGTGGGGGCGTCGCGGTAATAGTCGAGCAGACGGTTGAATTCGAGCGACAGGACACGTTTGAGCAGGTCCTCACCGGTGAGCCAGTCGAGTTTGCGGCTCACACCGGGCAGATATTTGGCTATCTCCTCTTCGTCGACCTTCACGCGCTCTATGCGGTCGGCGAGGTTGTAGAGTTGCTTCTCGATGATGTGTTGCGGTGTGGGCACCTCCTTGCGTTCGAACGTCTTGCCTATCTTCTTTTCTATCTCGCGCAGTTTGCCCTTCTCGCGTGAGTGTATTATGGCTATGGACACACCTGTCTTGCCGGCGCGTCCGGTACGTCCCGAGCGGTGGGTGTAGACGGCGGTGTCGTCGGGCAGACCGTAGTTGATCACATGCGTCAGGTCGTCGACGTCGAGCCCGCGTGCCGCCACGTCGGTTGCCACGAGCAGTGTTATGACGCGGTCGCGGAACTTGCGCATGACCAGGTCGCGCTGCTGCTGCGAGAGGTCGCCGTGGAGCGAATCGGCATTGTAGCCGTCGGCTATCAGCTTATCGGCTATCTCCTGGGTGTCGCGTCGGGTGCGACAGAATATTATGCCGTAGATGTTGGGAGTGTCGTCGGCTATGCGTTTGAGGGCGAGGTATTTGTCGCGTGCGTTGACCATGTAGTATATGTGGCGCACGTTGGTGGCGCCTTCGTTGCGCTTGCCCACCACAAATTCCACGGGGTCGTGCATGTATTTCTTGGCTATCTTGGCTATCTCCGGCGGCATGGTGGCTGAGAACATCAGCATCTTGCGGTCGTCGGGGATATGCGACAGTATGGCGTCGATGGATTCAAGGAAGCCCATGTTGAGCATCTCGTCGGCTTCGTCGAGCACCACGGTGTGTACCTCGTCGAGCTTCACCACTCCGCGGTCGATAAGGTCAATCAGTCTGCCGGGTGTGGCGACTATAATCTGCACACCGCCTTTGCGCAGGGTGCGTATCTGGCTCTCGATGCTCGAGCCGCCGTAGACCGGCAGCACTTTCACCGCCGGCATGTATTTGGAAAAGTCGGCAAGGTCGCTGCCTATCTGCAGGCATAGCTCGCGTGTAGGTGAGAGTATCAGCGCCTGTGGCTGATGTATATCGGGGTCGATGCGTTGCAGCAGCGGTAGGCCGAATGCGGCGGTTTTGCCGGTACCGGTTTGAGCGAGTGCCACCACATCGCCATCGTTGTGCAGCAGATGGGGTATCACTTTTTCTTGTACGGGCATAGGGTTCTCAAACCCGAGTTCTACGATGGCGCGTTGCAACGGTTCGTTCACGCCCAGTTCTTCAAATGTCATATATACTTGTGTTGGTTTGGTGCCAAAATGGCTAATCTTACAAAGATACAACAAAGTTTTTATTAATTTGGATTTGTTGGGGAAGGGATTTGGGAATTAGGAATGAGAAATTAGGAATTAGGAATTATTTTGTTGATGGGATGGAGAGAGGGCATCTTGCCCTCTTGTGGATTGAGGTGGTGGGGGTAGGAGTTTAAGGATTTTAAGGTCTTTAAGGAGGGTAGGGTCGTGGGGGTGCGAGGGTGTACGAGGGCAAGATGCCCTCGCTCCGGTTTGTTGGTGAGTGATACGAGGGCAGGATGCCCTCGCCCCGGGATGCTCTTGCTGCGGGGGGTGGAGAGAGGGCATCTTGCCCTCTTTTTGATGGGTGTGGGTGGGTGAGGAGGGCGGGAGGTTAAGGACTTTAGGGACTTTAAGGTCGGTAGGGACTTTAGGGGCGTGGGAAGGGGTTTGTTGGTGGGT
>CAJTMM010000028.1 GCA_910577465.1 uncultured Muribaculaceae bacterium
CCGATTTCAAATCGGCGCACCGCTTTATAGGATGGATTTTGTTAACTTCAGATTACACCAAATGGCGGATGAGTTCCTCGCGGTCTCCCGGCAGGAGGTCAATCACGGGGATTTCAATCATGGTATAAGCCCCCGGTTTCTGTAGCATGGATGCACGGGCTACGCCAACGAGAATCTGTGCTGTCAGTGCCGGATTGTTGATGGACATGTTGAATTCAAAGCGCTGGTTCTGTGTTTTACCGCTTACGCCTTTACGTACCATATTCACTCCATGCCCCATGTCTTTGACTTCGTCGACAGAGTTCACGGCTATGACGTGTGTCTCGTCGGATGCGAAATATGGGTCTTCCTTTACAGCTTTTGTGACATCCTCCAATTTAGCTCCCTCCTCAAGTTCCACGTACACCATGCGGCGATGTATGCCGGTTCCGAGCGGTATGGTCATTGACAGGGCATTCTTTACTCCGGGCTTGGATTTGACGCATACGGTGTGTCCCATGCTCATGCCGGGACCGAAGTTGGTGTATGTAAGACCTTTAGGAGCGGCTGCCTGTAGCAATGTGCGCACTACCGAGTCGCTACCCGGATCCCATCCGGCTGATATTATGGCTACAGTGCCATGTTTCTGAGCCACGGCATTGAGGTTGTTGCGGAGGTCGGCGATGGAAGAGTGTATATCGTAACTGTCGACAGTGTTTATACCTTGTGCAAGGTAAACTTCAGCATATTTTTCAACTTCGCGTGTCGGAGTGCAGAGTATTGCCACATCCACTTTGCCAAGGTCTTTGATGTCAGTTGTAACCTTGTAAGGTGTAAGTTCTGCCGGAATGTTGGATATGTTGCGTCGTACCACTCCGGCTATTTCGAAGTCGGGGGCTTCCTGAAGCGCTTCGAGTACGAAGTGTCCGATATTGCCGTAGCCAACTATAGCTGCTTTGATTTTATTCATATTATATATTGTGTTATCGTAATGAGTTGACAATCTCTTCGGTGTCGCGGGCTATCATCAGTTCCTCGTCGGTGGGTATGACCACGACTTTTACTTTCGAAGAGGGGAGAGAAATCAGTGTCTCGGTGCCACGGGTGCGGGCATTGAGTTCAGTATCTATTTCCACACCCATGAATTTCAAGGGTGCACATACGTTTTCACGCACACCGGTCTGGTTCTCGCCTACGCCGCCTGTGAAAACAATCACATCAAGTCCGCCCATTTCGGCTGCGTATGCGCCGATGTATTTAATGATGCGTTGCTCATACATGTCAAGAGCCAGTTGCGCACGTTCGTTACCCTCCTTGTCGGCGGCTTCGATTTCGCGCATGTCGTTGGAAAGTCCTGATACACCTGCCACACCACTTTCTTTATTGATTATGTTCTGGAGTTGAGCTACCGACAGATTGTGCTTGGTCATGAGATATGTGAGCGCGCCGGGGTCGACATCGCCTACGCGTGTTCCCATCATCAGACCTTCAGTGGGGGTGAGCCCCATGGAGGTGTCTACACTCTTGCCGTTGAGTACTGCAGTTATGGAACCGCCGTTGCCTACATGGCATGTCACCATCTTGCAGTCGTCGGGGTTCAATCCCAAAAATTCGGCAGCACGCATGCTCACATAGCGATGGCTGGTGCCATGGAAACCGTATCGGCGTACTCCATCTTCGGTGTAATATTTGTAGGGGAGTGCATACATGAAACTTTTTGCCGGCATGGTCTGGTGAAATGCGGTGTCAAACACACCTACCTGAGGTGTATTCGGCATGAGCGATGTGATGGCTTCTATGCCGGTGATGTTGGCGGGATTGTGGAGAGGGGCGAGGTCATAACAGTCCTTTACCTGCTGTATGACTTCGTCGGTGATGAGCACGCTTGAGCTGAATTTTTCAGCGCCATGCACTACGCGATGACCTACAGCGTCAATTTCGTCGTAACTCTTTATGCAACCATCTTTGGGGTCGGTGAGGGTGTTGAGTATCGCTTCTACTGCCTGTTTGTGGTCGATGTGTCCGAGTTCTTTTATTGCTTTGGTGCCGTCGGGCTGTTTGTATTTCAGGAATCCGTCGTCGAGACCTATCTTTTCCACGCCACCTTCGGCGAGAGTGTTATCGGCAACAGTGTCGATGAGTTTGTATTTCACAGAGCTGCTTCCGCAGTTGAGCACGAGTATTTTCATAATGGTTTTAGTTTTATTGTTTCTTTAATCCGATTGCCTGATTGCAGGTCATGATGATGGTTTTGTAGATATCTTCGGGGAAGCATCCGCGTGATAGGTCGTTGACCGGAGCGGCGAGTCCCTGGAGTACCGGGCCTACAGCCTGAACGTTGCCAAGGCGCTGAACGAGTTTGTAGGCAATGTTGCCTACTTCAAGCGACGGGAACACGAGTACGTTGGCGCGACCGTTAAGGGGGCTGTTGGGACTCTTGGTCTGTGCTACGCCCGGCACGATGGCGGCATCGGACTGGAGCTCACCATCTATTATGAGAGAAGGCATCATCTCTTTGGCTATCTTGGTGGCCTCGATTACTTTATCGACGCGTTCGTGCTTGGCACTGCCCTTGGTGGAGAAGCTCAACAGAGCCACGCGCGGTTCTATGCCTGCGATATCACGGGCTGTCTGCGCAGCCGAAACTGCTATCTGAGCCAATTGACGTGCGTCGGGATCCGGTACTACAGCGCAATCGGCAAATACCAATATTCCATCGGTGCCGAATGGCATTCCCTCAGGCAAGAGCATAAGGAATGCTCCCGATACGACATCGATTCCGGGTTGTGTCTTGATGACTTGGAATGCTGCGCGGAGCACATTGCCTGTGGTATTGAGGGCGCCGGCTACCTGTCCGTCGGCATCTCCGGCTTTGACCATCAGGCATCCCAGATATAATGGATTGGCAGCTGTGAGACGTGCCTCTTCCATGGTGATGCCCTTTTTCTTGCGGAGTTCGAAGAACAGCGGTGCGTAGCGGTCTATTACTTTTTCGTCGGCGGGGTTCACAATCGTTGCCTTGTCGATATTGTTGAGTTTTAATTCACGTGCCATGGCGTGAATGTCGGCAGGATCTCCGATTAGCGTTATGTCGGCAATTCCGTCGGCAATTATTCTGTCGGCAGCAGTGAGTGTACGAGGTTCCGTGCCTTCAGGCAATACGATGCGCTGTGGCATGCTTTTGGCATTGGCGGTTAGCTTTTCAAAGAGAGTCATGACTTCTTGATATATGATTATGAATTTTTATGTATGGTTACGGGCAGTGTGTAACTGCGATGCAAATTTAGTTTTTATTGATGGAAATACGAATGCAAAAGTTGTAAAAAATATGCACGGTATAGTTGTATGAATGTTGAAAAAGCCAAACAATTTTACATAATGGGGTGTTGTAGGATAAAGATGTAATTTAATAAGATTTAGGTTATGGACGATAAGAAAAGAAAGAGAGTTAAAACCAACGTGTGGATATCGATTGGTGTAGCTATATTGATAATATTGTTGATATTATGGCTTACGATAGCCGATTTGTGGGGCGATACCGATGTGTCGGCTAATCTGATAGTGCCCAAGACTGACCTAATCAAATGGTTATGGGTTTGATGTCGCTGATAGAGCTTTTGGGCGGCGCGTGGGCAGGACCTAAATGGTTTCCAATATGGTCTATATGGCTGATAATTGGCTGTATCGGCGGATATTGGTACGGTAGGCTAAGCAGTGTAAGCAGTTGTTATACCATACTCTCCATAGTGGTGGGTGTGATTGGCGGAATGGCTGCCGGATGGGGCTATGTGGCATTGTCGGGTGGCGGTGAGCGTAACGAGTATATTTCGATGCTTACTTCAATGGTCGGTTGTGCTTTGCTGCTATGGTTGCTGAATATGCTGATGCGTAAACGGAATTCGGGTGGGAACGGCGTGTGATGGCGACAATAATCCCATCCCGTATAAAAGCAAAATAAAAATCCCCAAGCTTCAAAAGCTGCGGGGATTTTTATTTTGTCAGTCGTTGGAAGCCGCGTATTATTTCTTGATGACGCGACGTTCTTTGATGCGTGCTTTCTTACCGGTGAGTTTGCGGAGGTAATAAAGTTTTGCACGACGTACTTTACCGTATTTGTTTACGGTGATGGAGTCAATGAACGGTGATTCGATAGGGAAGATACGTTCTACGCCGATGTTGTCGCTCATTTTGCGAACAGTAAAGCGCTTTTTGTCTCCTTCGCCCGAAATCTTGATGACAACACCGCGGTACTGCTGGATACGTTCCTTGTTACCTTCTTTGATGCGGTAAGCAACTGTGATAGTGTCACCGGGGCCGAATTCGGGATGTGTTTTGCCGGTAGCGAATGCTTCTTCGACAACTTTGATTAAATCCATTTTTCTTTTCGAAATTAAAAATGTTAACACTAATCGCAATATACACAGGCTGCATGTCCTGTCAGAGATTACGAAATCGCCCGCAAAGTTACATCTTTTGGTTGAATCATGCAATTATCCTGATGCTAAAATGATAATAAAATCGTGTGTCGCGTGTGTTTATGTGTGGTAATGTTTAAATTTGCAGTGAAAATAATATGGATATGGATATAAAAGCGATAGATATAGCGGAGTTTGATTACCCGTTGCCTGATGAACGTATAGCCAAGCATCCCCTTTCAGATAGGGCGGCGTGTAAATTACTCGTGCGCGATGCCGATGGCAGTATGCATGAACACCGGTTTGCAGAGCTTCCGGGTCTTTTGCCTGAAGATTCGTTGCTGGTGTACAATAATACGCGTGTGATTAATGCGCGGTTGCGTTTCCGTAAGGCGAGCGGGGCGGCTATAGAGGTGTTTTGCCTTGAACCGGTAGCGCCCGGCGATTACGCTATGTCGTTTGCTTCCAATGAACATTGCGTATGGATGTGCTTTGTTGGCAACTCCAAACGATGGAAGTCGGGCTTGCTGGAGATGCCGCTTACGATAGCCGGTGAACAGGTCGTGCTAACTGCCGAGCGTGTGTCAAAGAATGATAACGGTTCGGAAGTGCGCTTCGCCTGGGATAATGCCAATGTCTCATTCTCGCAAATCATTGAAGCGGCAGGGGAGATTCCAATCCCTCCGTATCTGAACCGGGGGACAGAAGATTCGGACCGGTCGGATTACCAGACTGTATTTAATAAAGTGGAGGGTTCGGTGGCGGCTCCTACCGCCGGGCTGCATTTCACTCCTGAAGTGCTCAATGCTATAGAGCGGCGCGGTATATGCCGCAGGGAATTGACGCTGCATGTGGGAGCGGGGACTTTCCAGCCGGTGAAGAGCGCTACCATAGGGGAGCATCCCATGCATAGCGAATTTATATCCGTGGGTCTTCCGCTGATTGAAGAACTTGCCCGGTGTGACGCCAGGGTGATAGCGGTGGGTACTACATCTGTGCGCACGCTTGAAAGCCTGTATCATTTAGGGTGTATGGTGGATAAGGGGAAGGAACCTGATGAGGTGCCCCAATGGTATCCATACAGCAGCGGGCATCCGGAGCTTTCGACGAAGGATGCGCTTGGTGCTTTGGCGCGATATCTGCGTGGAAAAGGTATGGAGCGATTGGTGGCTTCCACGCGCATAATAATAGCTCCCGGATATAAATTTAAGGTGGTTCGGGGTATGGTTACCAATTTCCACCAGCCCCAGTCCACGTTGCTGCTGCTTGTGTCGGCATTTACAGGTGGGCACTGGCGCCGTATGTATGATTTCGCGCTTGAAAATGATTTTCGTTTCCTGAGTTACGGTGACGCCCAGTTGCTTCTGTGAAACATTGGCGACGCTATGTTCCACGACTTATTAACAATCGGGGGCTTTTATAAACATTTAACTCAATTTGAGCACACTCCGTTTTTACTTGTGGGCAAAATGTGATTACTTTGCATCCATAAAATCAGATATTTTCCTATGGGTAAAATCATAGCAATAGCCAACCAGAAGGGTGGCGTGGGTAAGACCACCACCACTATCAATTTGGCGGCATCGCTTGCCGCTGAGGGTAAGAAGGTGTTGATAATCGATGCCGACCCTCAGGCAAATGCCACATCAGGCTACGGTATAAAACCGGAAGAGATGGCGTCGTCCATCTATGAATGTCTTGTCGACGATTATCCGTTGGCAGGTTCGCAAGTGCCCACCTGTATGAAGGGGCTTGATTTGATAGGCTCCCGTATTGACCTCGCCGGTGCGGAACTGGAATTGATAAGCCGTCCAAACAGGGAGAAGGTTCTCGCCCGGTTGCTCGCCGGTATTGCCGACCAATATGATTATATATTGATAGACTGCTCACCGTCGCTCGGATTGATTACGGTCAATGCGCTTACTGCCGCCAACTCGGTAATAATACCTGTGCAGGCCGAATATTTTGCATTGGAGGGTATCACGAAACTTATCAACACCATACGCATAATCAAGCCTAAGCTTAATCCGGGCTTGGAGATTGAAGGGTTTCTGCTTACGATGTACGATGCCAGATTGCGCCTTGCCAATCAGATTTATGAGGAGTTGAAGAGCCATTTCGGCGATATGGTGTTCACTACCGTGATACCTCGCAATATAAGATTGAGCGAGGCTCCGTCCCATGGGCTTCCGGCGTTGCTTTACGATCCTGAAAGCCGCGGTGCTACCTCCCATACGGCACTTGCCCGTGAAATAATAGCCAAGCACAAGCGTCAGGCTAAGAATAAGTAATTTCGGTTGAATTTAATAAACAGGATAAGAATACTATATGGCTCCACGACGTAACGCCTTAGGGCGAGGACTTGATTCGCTGATATCCATGGACGATGTACCCGCACGCGGGTCATCGGCTATCAATGATATAGACCTCGAACAGATTGCACCAAATCCCGACCAACCCCGAACTACATTTGATGAAGATGCACTCGAGGAACTTGCGGCTTCCATACGTGAATTGGGTATAATCCAGCCATTGTCGCTGCGTAAGGTAGCGCCTGACTCGTACCAGATTATAGCGGGTGAACGACGTTACCGTGCCGCCAAACTTGCCGGACTTTCTTCGGTGCCTGCGTATATACGTACGGCTAACGAGGCTGAGTTGACTGAGATGGCTCTTATAGAGAATATCCAGCGTGAGGATTTGAATGCCATTGAAATAGCATTGACATTCAAGAAGCTTATAGACCAATATTCGTTGACTCAGGAGCGTTTGAGCGAACGTATCGGCAAGAAACGTGCCACGATAGCTAATTTTCTGCGTCTGTTGCGTTTGCCTGCTGAGGTACAATTGGGATTGCGGGATAAGCGTGTGGATATGGGACATGCACGTGCGCTTCTGTCGATTGATGACCCTTCGGTGCAATTGAAATTGTATAATCAGATAGTGAAGGAGGGGCTGTCGGTACGTAAGGTCGAGGAATTGGCAAAGGCTTATCGTGATAATGCCGGAGAGCCGGTTGAATCAGAGAAAAAATCACATTCAAAACCTCAGCCGAATCATGATTTTGACATACTACGTGACCATTTGTCGCGGCGTTTCAGTACTCCGGTGCAATTTAGTTGCGACAAATCAGGTAAGGGGAAAATAACATTTACTTTTAAAAACGAGGGTGAACTTGAAAGATTAATTACTATCTTTGACGAACTGAAACCGCAACATAATTGACGGATGTGTTTTGCGCAAAGTCGGTACTTGTTTGTAATGTGCTGATGATGCGTAAGATATGTTTATTATTGATAACAGTGCAGCTTGTAGATATTAAAAAGGATTTTGTCGCAAAATGCGTAATCGGCATGGTTTTATTCATGCTGGCAACTCCGTTTAACATTTTTTCAGCAAACCCTAACAAGCCGGTTCGTCCCGCGCGCCGTGCTGATAAACCGGTTGTGGAGAAGTCCGTTTCCACGCTCCCCGATTCAATTCCATTGTCAGCTCCGGTATCCACACCTGCCGCGGTAGTGGAGGATGCTTTTACATTGGAAGGCGATACCATAATGTTGGCTCCGATGGATACTATACCTATTGTAGACTCTCCCGAGATGAAGCTGTTTTCCGACAGTACTCTCGTCGACGGTCCTCGTGAGAATTATGGAAAGGTGTTTACCCCTAATCCCACCCGTGCGGTGTGGTTGTCGGCATTGTTCCCCGGACTTGGACAGATTTACAATAGACGATATTGGAAACTTCCGTTGGTTATAGGCGGTTTTATGGGTTTGGGCTACGGTGCGTCGTGGAATAATATGATGCTCCGCGATTACACACGTGCCTACACCGATATAATGGACAATGATCCGTCGACCAATAGCTACATGGATTTCTTCCCCCCGAACACTGATGAGTCGACTCTGAATAAATCATGGCTCGAACGCACCTTGAAATCACGCAAGGATTATTACCGTCGTAACCGTGACTTGTGTGTGATAAGTATGATAGGTGTGTATCTATTGGCAATGGTTGATGCGTATGTCGATGCATCGTTGTCCAATTTTGATATATCGCCCGATCTGTCCATGCAGGTGGCTCCGGTTATGATGCAGGATGTAGGCAGTCCGTTTCCGGTACTCGGGGTGCAGATGGCAGTTAATTTTTAGAAGAACAAGAACAGTAGATGACTATTATGACACTACGGAAAATATATATTACAATGATGTTCGGTGCGGTAGCCTTTGTGGTTTCCGCCGGACCGTCGATATTGGATATCAAGCATTCGATTACTGACGATAATGTTATACCGCCAGAGAGTTTTGAAACCAAGACACGTGAACTGGAAGAGAATTTCTATCTCAAGAAGTATACCGCGCATCCTGTGGAGCAGGGGCAGGTGAAGATGGGTAATCCCGAGGAGTATGAGCAGCTGTTGAGCCGTCTGCCCACTGAAATAGAGATGCCCTACAACCCTGTAGTCGGACGTCTGATAGAGATGTATCTTGGAAAACGTCGCGGTTTGGTTGCCGACATGCTCGCGTTGCATAATTATTATGGGAAGATATTCATAGAAGAGCTTATAAAGGAGAAGGTACCTCTGGAGCTTCAATATCTTCCGGTGATAGAATCGGCTATTAACCCCAATGCGGTGTCGCGTATGGGAGCCGGCGGTCTATGGCAGTTTATGCCGGCTACTGCCACAGGACTTGGCATGGAGGTGAACTCGTTGGTGGATCAGCGTCGCGACCCGAGGGTCTCATCGCGTTATGCCGCAAAATATCTGAAGCAGTTGTATAATATATATGGTGACTGGTCCTTGGCTATCGCAGCTTATAATTGCGGTCCCGGTAATGTGAATAAAGCATTGCGCCGTGCCGGTGGCGGTAAAAAGGATTTTTGGGAAATATACAATTACCTTCCATCTGAAACACGTGGATATGTACCTGCTTTTATTGCTGCTAATTTTGTGATGAACTATCATGACCGGTACGGCATACGTCCGACTCTTGTAAAGCAGCAGTTGGTTACCGATACCGTAGAGGTAGCTAACCGTGTCCATTTCCGCCAGATAGCTGATGTGCTGAATATTCCCGTGGAAGAGATACGCATGCTCAATCCGCAGTTCCGCAAGGATATAATACCCGGTGACAATCATCCGTATTCGCTTGTACTCCCGTCGCAGCAATGTCTCAGCTATATTATAAGCGAGGATGCTATTCTGAGTCATGATTCCGAGATGTATGAGCGTCGTACATATGTGGAGCCGGGAGTGGCGCGGGTGGAGAATGGTGCTACTAACGATGAGCTTGCGGCCGCACAGACGCAGAATGCCGGAGATAATAAAGAGATAGCGCAGGCTGTTACCGCCAATGTGGTGAAAAAAACACATATAGTGGGACGTGGCGAAAATTTGCGTGATATAGCCAAGAAATATGGCGTGAGTGCCACGGATGTGAAGCGATGGAACAATCTGCGCCGTGGAAAAGTGAAAGAGGGCGATGAACTTACGATAGAGGTTTATGAAAGAACGGTGGCTCAAGCCGATGTGCGTCCTACTACACCGAGTACTGTGACAAAACGCGTTGAGGGTCCTCAAACGTCAACATCAAAATCAACCAAGTCGACGAACCGTGATACTAAGAGCGGAAAGGCTAAAAAACCGTCGGTAACAAACTATACCGTGAAGAGTGGAGACAATCTTGAGAAGATAGCTAAACGTCACGGCGTGTCGGTAGCCGATATTCAGGCTGCTAATGGAATGAGCAAAGGAACTACGCGAATCAACGTAGGACAGAAAATTAAAATTCCGGCAGCCGGTTCGGGAGTGTCCTCAAAATCAACAGCAAAGTCAAGAAATTCGGCTGTTTCCGGCAAGAAATCAACCTCGAAAAAAAGTGGCACTAAGAAGCGCTCAAGCAAGAAAAGACGCCGCTAATGAATAAGATTATTGCAAAATGATAGTGAACGCCTTAATTTTAACTAAAATTAAGGCGTTTTCTTTTTGCCATTGTCAGATTATATTCGTTAAATTTGCGGTATTAACCTATATGAATACCATTAATACATAAATTATGGATATAAATAGAATAATGTCTTCACTCGAGATGAAGCATCCCGGTGAAAAGGAGTATCTGCAAGCCGTAAAAGAGGTGCTCATGTGTGTGGAAGAGGTGTACAATCAGCACCCTGAATTCGAAAAAGCCCGTATAGTAGAGCGCATGGTTGAGCCGGACCGTATAGTGACATTCCGTGTTACCTGGACCGACGACCGTGGCGAAGTACAGACCAATATCGGTTACCGCGTGCAGTTCAATAATGCCATTGGCCCGTACAAGGGTGGCATACGTTTCCATGCATCGGTAAACCTCTCCATCCTCAAATTCCTCGGATTTGAACAAACCTTCAAGAATGCGTTGACCACACTCCCGATGGGGGGTGCCAAAGGTGGTAGCGATTTCTCTCCCCGTGGCAAGAGCGATGCTGAAATCATGCGTTTCTGCCAGGCATTCATGCTTGAGTTGTGGAAAAACATAGGTCCTGACCGTGACGTTCCCGCCGGCGATATAGGTGTTGGCGGCCGTGAGGTAGGATACATGTACGGCATGTATAAGAAATTATGCAACGAATGCGATGGCTCAATGACCGGTAAGGCAATGTCGTTCGGTGGATCGCGCATACGTCCCGAGGCTACCGGATTCGGTGCACTCTACTTTGTTCAAAGCATGCTCGCTGCCAAGAATGATGATATCAAGGGCAAAACTGTGGCTATCTCCGGATTCGGTAATGTGGCATGGGGCGCAGCCCTCAAGGCTACCGAACTTGGTGCGAAAGTGGTGACTATCTCCGGTCCTGACGGATATATCTACGATCCCGAAGGTATATCCGGTGACAAGATTGACTATATGCTTTATCTCCGTGCTACAGGTGATGATATCGTGGCTCCCTATGCCGAAAAATATCCTGAAGCAAAATTCTTCGCCGGCAAGAAACCGTGGGAACAGAAAGTGGATATAGCATTGCCTTGCGCTACCCAAAATGAGCTTAACGGTGACGATGCCAAGCAGTTGGTGGACAACGGTGTGCTCATGGTCGCTGAAGTATCTAATATGGGATGTACCCCCGAGGCTATCGATACGTTCATCAACAGCCGTGTGACTTATGCTCCCGGTAAGGCTGTGAATGCAGGCGGTGTGGCAACATCAGGTTTGGAGATGAGCCAGAATGCAATGCACCTGCAGTGGAGCGCCGACGAGGTTGATGCAAAATTGCATGTGATTATGCGCGACATCCACGAACAGTGTGTCAAATACGGTACTGAACCCGATGGCTACCTCAACTATATGAAGGGCGCCAATATCGCCGGATTCATGAAAGTGGCAAATGCCATGATGGGTCAAGGCGTGATATAAACACAGGCTCTGTAGTTCATAAAGATAGGCAGGGGCCGGCACAATCAGTTGCCGGCCCCTGCTGTCGTCTGTAATTATCTTTTAAGTATGAAGCTGAAGCTTTTGTTATGTATCGGGCATTAGCGACGGTTGTGTACGGAACCGCCGGAGCTTGAGCCTATTCCTACCGGATTCTTTATGTCACAGCTTATTGACCCGCCGCTTGATGCGCTTGCCGAACCGGTGGCTGATTCAAGAGATGATGCAGAAACTGACGCGCCGCTTGATGCATGAAGATCCACATTTTCGCACTTGCCGTTGAGGTCGGTTGATGAGCCGCTTGAAGCCTCCGATGTGATGGATGATGCCGAAATATCGGATATGAATATCGATGCCCCGCTTGATGATTTTGTGGTGATGCCATTGGCTGCTGTAACACTATTAATGACCAAAGTCGCACCGCTTGACGCTTTAGCGGATATATCGCGGCCGTCGGCGTTGTATTTTCCGGATATGTTGAGTGTGGACCCCGACGATGCGGATAGCCTTGTAATCAAGGGTGATTTTACTACGATAGTTACCTTTTTGGCGCAGCTGCCAAGATTCTTTGTACTTTGGCATGAGAGGGTGCTGTCGGAAACGATTGTCTCTATGAGTTCCATAACATCGTCAGGAGCTGATACTGTTACCGATGCAGTGTCGCACTGTATGTATGTTACCTGAAGGCCGGATGAGGAACGAAGACCTGATATCTCCGGAAGGGTAGTGGTGCGGGTGATGATTGGACCGGTGGAGTTGCATTCATACTCATCAAATGCAGATATGATGCGTCGGCATGAAACAGAACTGATTAGTGTGGCGCTCAATGCGAGCAGTCCGATGGTAGATTTAAAATTCATATCGTAGGTATAAATGGTGTATATAATGCTGTTTGTAAATATAGACGTAGCAACTTTCCAAAAAGTTACAGTAGCGCGAAAAAATAATTATCTTTGTGAAAATTAACGACTGATTGAACGATTTATCCATGAACGGAATGGTGAAAATAGGCTTGTTGCCACGTATTATAATAGGTATTGCTGTAGGAATAGGTGTCGGGTATGTGGCTCCGATGTGGGTGGCGCGTATATGTGCGACGTTCAATGCCGTGTTCGGTCAATTTCTTGGATTCCTGATTCCACTCATTATCGTGGGATTCGTTGCTCCTGCGATTGCTGATTTAGGCAAGCGGGCAGGGGGGATGCTTTTGTTTACCGCCGCACTCGCTTATGCGGCTACGTTTATCGCGGGGGTGTCATCGTATTTCACCGGGGCATGGTTGTTCCCATCTATGATTTCACCGGAAGCAATGCCTGCCGCGGTTGCTGATGCTGCGGTGGAAATCACACCATACTTTTCTATGGATATTCCTGCGCTGATGCCTGTGATGACGGCACTGGTGTTTGCGTTTATGCTTGGTTTAGGGGCGGCTTATGTGAAAGGGTCAGCATTGCGTCGCGGTATAAATGAATTCCGCTCAATAGTAGCCATGACTATCAACAAAGCCATAATCCCGTTGCTTCCGGTCTATATCTTCGGAATATTCCTTAACATGACCGTTGCTGGGCAAGTGACGACTATTCTCATGGCGTTTATCAAGATAATAGTGGTGATTTTTGTGTTGCATGTGTTGATATTAGTTGTCCAATATTGTGTGGCGGCTTGCTTTGCACGAAAAAATCCGTTCAAGATGTTATGGGAGATGATGCCTGCTTATTTTACGGCGTTGGGTACACAGTCATCGGCGGCTACTATTCCCGTGACTTTGCGGCAGGCAGTGAGGATGGGCGTGAGTGAGGATGTTGCCGGATTTGTGGTGCCGTTGTGCGCAACCATACACATGTCCGGCAGCACGCTGAAGATAGTGGCGTGTGCGCTCGCACTGATGATTATGCAGGGATTGCCTTATGACGGAGGTATGTTCTGTCATTTCATAGCCATGCTTGGGGTCACTATTATAGCTGCCCCCGGTATCCCGGGCGGAGCCATTATGGCTTCGTTAGGATTGCTGTCATCTATACTCGGGTTCAGCGATGCCCAAAATGCTCTGATGATAGCGCTGTACATATCCATGGATAGTTTCGGTACAGCCTGCAATGTGACCGGCGATGGCGCATTGGCGGCAATAGTTGACCGTTTTTATGGAAATAAAAAAATGTGACGGCGGTGTAACTATTTCAGATTTTCCGCGTCTGATAAGAGCGTAAACAGTAAAAAAACAAATAACATAAATTGATTATGGATTTATTGCAGGTGCAAAATGTGTCCAAGACTTATGGGACGCATGCGGCACTCGACGATGTGTCGTTGACCGTGCCGCAAGGTTCGGTTTACGGGTTGCTCGGTCCTAACGGAGCGGGTAAGACAACTCTTATAAGAATTATCAATCATATCACGGCTCCTGACAATGGGCAAGTGATATTCGACGGACATCAGCTTACGCAGGACGATGTAGCATATATAGGTTATTTGCCTGAAGAACGCGGGCTTTATAAAAAGATGAAGGTGGGCGAGCAGGCTGTATTCTTTGCCCGGCTGAAGGGATTGTCCCGCGCCGATGCCATACGTGAACTGAAGGTGTGGTTCGAACGGTTCGGTATATCCGATTGGTGGAACCGCAAGGTTGAGGAGCTGTCCAAAGGTATGGCACAGAAGGTGCAATTCATAGTCACGGTGTTGCACCGTCCTAAGCTGTTGATATTCGACGAACCGTTTTCCGGCTTCGACCCTATAAACGCCAATCTGTTGCGCGATGAGATATTGCGTCTTAAAGATGAGGGGGCGACCGTGATATTCAGTACGCACAACATGTCGTCGGTAGAGGAGATATGTGATAATATCACCCTTATAAATGCCGGTCATAATATACTGACCGGCAATGTGGAGGAGATACGCCGTGAGTTTACGCGCGGTAGGTATTCACTCACATTTACCGGCGATGCTGCAAAACTGTCCAATGCTCTTTCACCGATGCTCAAGGAATATTCTCTGGTGCCCGGGACGGCAGGTAGACTATGTCTTGATATGCATCTTGCTGAAGGAACTGCATTGCGCGATATAATAGCTTGTGCCAATGATACCGTGGAGATTGCATCAATAAACGAGGCTCTCGCGTCAATGAACGATATATTCATCAAAGCGGTGGAAGCTTCTAACGCACGGTAATAATCAATCAAAAAGATTTTATTATGACATCGAAAATAGGTATAATAATACGGCGCGAGTTTATGGAGCGCGTCACTAAGAAAAGTTTTATAATCACCACTCTCCTCATGCCGGTGATAATGCTCGCGCTCATGACGGTTCCGGCATTGATAGCCATGTTCTCGGAAGGAGACAACCGGAATGTACTCGTAGTGGACGAATCGGGAATCATAGCTCCCAAGTTGGAAAATACTAATACGGTATCATTTGCAGTGTCGCCTGTAAGTCTCGATTCAGCATTGGCACGTGAGGATGTTGACGCTGTACTTGTAATTCCGTCTGATATAACCGTGGGACAAAAAACACTTCGGTTGTACACCAATAGTGCTTCGTCGATAAGTCTTGAAGGTGCTATCACCGGACAGGTCAATGATATAATTGAAGCCAAGCGGTTGGAAAGCTACAATATCTCGGACTTGGATAAGATAGTGGCGGCTGTGCATAGCGATGTGTCGTTGCAAAGTTTCCGCAATGACAAGGAGCAGGGTGAACAGGAAGCCTCCACCATACTAAGTTATTCGCTGGGTATTGTGCTGACATTGCTTCTGTATATGTGCATGCTGCTTTACGGGCAGATGGTGATGACAAGTATTATTGAAGAAAAGAACAACCGCGTATTGGAGATAATAGTGTCGTCGGTCAAGCCCACTCAGCTCATGCTCGGCAAGATTTGTGGAATAGGGCTGGTGGCTGTAACGCAGATAGTGATATGGGGTGTACTGATAGCTTCCATGTCGGCATTCCTGCTGCCGGCTTTGGTACCGGCGGATATGGCGGCTGATATGACGGCATTGAATTCGGGTACGGTCGAAGTCTCGTCGCTGAGCACTGATGTCGAGCTGCTTCAGGCGTTGTCATTGATGGGCAATGTCGGTTACATATTGCAAATGTTCGGATTGTTGCTGTTGTTCCTGATAGGAGGATTCATGCTCTATTCGGCTGTGTATGCAGCTATAGGTTCGGCTGTGGATAATATTCAGGATGCCGGTCAGTTGCAGTCTATAGTGATATTCCCTATAATAATAGGCATGGTGTTCGGTATGACGGCTGCATCAGATCCGACATCCTCACTATCGGTGTGGACATCAATGATTCCGTTCACTTCGCCCATGGTTATGATGGCGCGTATTCCATTCGGCATTCCGGCATGGGAGATTGTAGTGTCATTGATAATATTGTACCTGTCGTTTTTCTTACTCGTGTGGCTCGCCGCCAAGATTTACAGGGTGGGCATATTCATGTACGGTAAGAAGCCTACTATAAAAGAACTTATCAGATGGGCACGATATAAATAACGTTGGCGATAGTTAAAAAAGCAGGCACGTCGGCGACTAAAGTCATGGCGTGCTTGTTTTTTATATGTTTTTATATCAACATGTAAACAAAAAGGCTGATTAAGGTGCATGGAATGTCAAATATTTTTAGTAATTTCGCACGCTTAATGTCACATAGAAAAGATGAGACAACTAAAAATCACTAAATCAATCACTAACCGCGAAAGCGCGTCGCTCGACAAATATCTTCAGGAGATAGGTCGTGAAGAACTCATCTCAGTAGAGGAGGAGGTAGAGCTGGCGCAGCGTATTCGCCAAGGGGATCAGAGAGCACTCGACAAGCTCACTCGTGCCAATCTTCGCTTCGTAGTGTCAGTTGCCAAGCAGTACCAAAACCAAGGGTTAAGCTTACCTGACTTGATTAATGAAGGCAATCTCGGCTTGATAAAAGCGGCACAGAAATTTGACGAAACTCGAGGCTTTAAATTTATCTCCTATGCGGTTTGGTGGATTCGTCAATCTATTTTACAGGCTCTTGCCGAGCAATCGCGTATAGTGCGCTTGCCGTTGAACCAGGTGGGCTCGCTGAATAAAATCAGCAAGGCATTGTCGAAATTCGAACAGGATCATGAACGTCGTCCCTCCGCAGAGGAGCTTGCTGAACGTCTGGATGTGCCTGTCGATAAAATCGCCGATACACTTAAGGTATCAGGACGTCACATTTCCGTTGATGCACCTTTCGTAGAGGGTGAGGACAATAGTCTGCTCGACGTTTTGACCAACGATGATTCGCCAATGGCAGACTCCACGCTTACACAGGAATCGCTATCAAAGGAAGTGGACCGTGCTTTACGCCAGCTTCACGAACGCGAGCGCGAGATTCTGAAGATGTTCTTCGGTATCGGTTGTCAAGAGATGACTCTTGAGGAAATCGGAGCCAAGTTTGACCTTACACGTGAACGTGTGCGTCAGATCAAGGAGAAGGCGATCCGCCGACTGAAGGGTCAGAAGAGCCGTTTGCTCAAACCGTATCTCGGACAGTAATTCCGAACTTTAATGCCGATACCTGCGGGTGCCGGGAAAATACATTCGATGGGATATGCCATATAGCGTATCCCATCGTCTTTTTTGGCACTCCATTTATGTGGCTCCGTATGGTGAGTGTTATTGTTGGATGCCGATAAAAAATAGCGGTGTTCCAAATAATTCGGAACACCGCCTGAGAATATTATTTACGGTATCGTTTAGTCTATTACGATTTCATCAACGAAGATGAATGCAACTTTACCTATGCCGGCACCGTGCCACTGGGGAATGTCCATTTCGCATTCGGCGGTTACCTTGACGTATTGTGCCGATACTTTCTCAAACATTATGGTGTGTGATATTATATCGGATTTGTGTCCGGTCATTTGTGGATATTTGCGTTCGGCTACTTTTGAGAATTCTTTTCCGTCAGAGGATACTTCGATGGTTATACCGCGGGTATCGAAAATCCAGTTTGGGGTATCGATTAATGTGCGTACTGTTACGGAAGAGATTTCCTGTACGGAGCCGAGGTCAATGGTGGCTACAAGCGGTGTTCCGTTAAATCCAAGCCATTCGCCTGTGTTGAAGCTTGATGTGCCGAAACGTCCGTCGGTGAGTACGCTGCCGCCGGTGGTGCGGTAGCGTGAATGGGGTTCTGTGCCAAGAGTCACCTCGCTTGACGCGGCCTTGTGGAAAGATACGCTGTCGACAAACATGCGGCTCGCTCCTGTGGGGCGTATTGCAATAGCCTTGATGGTTGACGTCTTGTCAAGTACTACCGGCTCGCTGTACAGTGTGGATTTTTCTGTAGGTTCGGTTCCGTCAAGAGTATAATATATGGGAGCATCATCGATGGTGCGGAATTCAGCCTTTATCACATGTTCCTCAGGAACGGAAACGAGTCCGCCTTGGATGTCGAATATGTGCTTGGCGTAATTGTAGCCTTGTGCATCGTATTGAGCAATCATACGTGGCAGGCGTTTGGTGAAGTCGTTGAAGTCTTTCTTTTCGGGAGCTGTCCACTGTACTTCGCTCATTGCTGCCAAGCGAGGAAGTTCCATGTACTGAACATGGCTTAGGTTGGGTATGTATTCAGTCCAAAGATTGGCTTGAGCGCCTAATATATGCTTGGCTTGTTCAGGAGTGAGGTTCGGGCTTACCGGTTCAAGGCTGTAAACTTTGCTTACAGGAACATATCCTCCGATTCCGAACGGTTCCAGGTCGGTGTCCTGAGATTGCAGATAGTCGAAATAGCAGAAATTGGTGGGGGTGAGTATCGCGTCATGGCCTTGTTGCGCGGCTTGCTGGGCGCCTTCTTCACCTCGCCATGACATTACTGTGGCACCGGGGAATAATCCGCCTTCGATGATTTCATCCCATCCAATCATCTTTCTGCCAAGTCCGGCGAGTGCTTTTGCGGCACTTTCCATTACGTAGCTTTGTAGTTTCTGTTCAGCTGTGCTGTGTGAGTCGGATTTCAGTCCGAGAGCTTTGATGCGTGCCTGGCATTTGGGGCATGCTTCCCAACGTACCTTAGGACATTCGTCACCGCCGATGTGTATGTATTCAGATGGGAATATCTCGGTGACCTCGGTGAGTACGTCGTTGATGAATGCCATAGTGGTGTCATTGCCGGCGCAAAGTACGTCATCTGCCACACCCCAGCGGCGCCATACTTCGTAAGGACCACCGGTGCAACCTAATTCGGGGTAAGCAGTCAAAGCGGCAAGCATGTGTCCGGGGAGGTCGATTTCGGGGATGACGGTTATGTGACGGTCGGCTGCGTATTTTACTATCTCCTTAGCTTCGTCCTGTGTGTAGAATCCACCGTAGGGTATGCTGTCGGAAGACTCGAAGTCTTTGCCAACGCATGTGCCGGAACGTTTTGAGCCTACTTCAGTGAGCAGAGGATATTTTTTGATTTCAAGACGCCATCCCTGGTCGTCGGTCAAGTGCCAATGGAAGCGGTTGATGTTATGGAGTGCGAGCATATCGATGAATACTTTTACCGAATCCACAGGGAAGAAATGACGTGAAGTGTCAAACATGGCACCTCTATAGGGGAATCTCGGTGCGTCGTTTATGGTTACAGCCGGGAATATCACCGTTTGTTTGGCTGCTGAAGGTATGGACTTGCGGAGAGTCTGTATGCCATAGAAATTACCTGCTGCCGATGCGCCCTGGATGTCTATTGCATTTTCATTGACAGAGAGTCTGTAGGCTTCTGTGTTTTCGTTGGTAAGCCCGTCGGTAAGTCTGATTACGTTGCTTTCGGGGGCCTGATCGGTGATTTGCAGCGTATTTCCGGTAAGCGTCTTGAGATATTCGGCGAGCAATTCGGCGTTACGGCGCAAAGTGTCGTTTTCAGCCGGGTAGCTGATTACCGTGGCGTCTGACAATAGGAAGCCGGGTGCTGATTCATCGACGATTATTTCTTGAGGCAGAGGAATTACTTGATAGTTGGCTTCCTGCTGGATTTTCTTGGAACACGATGTTGCCAAGCAACCTGCCGCCAAAACAAGGGCGAGGATTTTTTTCATGGAAAAAATGGTTATTAGGGTTATTGATAAAAATTGAATTATCTGTATAGTGTCTACAAAGTTACATTATTAATGTGGTAATATAAATACCATTGACTCAAATATTCTATAAAAAAGGCGATTAATTTGGAATGTTAATGTGAAAATGTTAATTTAGCACCATGAACATCCTGCATCAGTGTGATTTTTTTTCGCTTTGAGACTAATCTTTTTCCTATGCGGGTTGTTATATAGGAGTAAAACTTTAAAAATTAATTGTAATATGAAACCGTTAAATATTATCTTAGCTGTTGTGGGCGGTGCTATCGCCGGTGCTGCCGTAGGTCTGCTTTTTGCTCCTGACAAAGGTGAGAATACCCGTAATGATATTGTGAAGTTCCTCAAGTCTAAGGGTATTAATCTTAAGAAGGACAAGATGGAAGAACTCGCTGACGAAATCGCCGAGCAGTTGGAGAAATAAAATAAAAACAGTAAATGCACTATTTAAATTATAATGCCGTATGAGTAATCAAGGTCTTTTGTATGCGTTCCTGGGAGGTGCCATAGTCGGTGCCGGTATCGCTGTGCTGTATGCTCCTCAGAAAGGTGCTGATTTGCGCCGCAGAATCAAGGAAACGCTTCAGAAAAAAGGAATCCTGTGCACCGAAAGCGAGATTGATGCTTTGGTTGAGCAGCTTACTGCCGATATTGCAGACTGACCGCACGCTTACCTGCATGCACCTTGATAGGTGTCCATTGGCAATATGATGATAAAATGCCGTTCGGACGTTGATTGGTTGCCGTTGCGGTGGCTAATCGACGGCGAACGGATTTTATAGTATCATGTGGCTGCTTACGTTTAACTATTTAATGCCGTTATGAACGATAAAGAGAGTTCCTTCAATAGGCTTTGGGCGCAAGGTAAAGAGTTCCTGACGCTCAAATTAGAGTATGCAAAACTGACTACTGCCGAAAAACTGTCGGTATTGTTTGCCATGGTTGCCGTGGCATTGGTGCTGTTGCTCCTTGGGATGGGAGCATTGCTATTCCTTTCTATCTCCCTGGCACAGTGGATGGCGCAGGCTATCGGTACCGCGTGGAGCTATGCTATCATAGGCGGATTTTACCTTGTGCTTATGGTTGTGGTGGTTGTATTCCGCAAGGCATTGTTTGTCAATCCGGTGGCTCGTTTCATTTCACGATTAATATTGTCTTGAACTCTTAAACTATAGAATGTTATGCAGCGATTATTACCACCTCATAATACCGAAAGTGAAAATGCGGAATGGAAAGGCTTCACGATAGATGAATTGCGGTACAGACGTGCATATCTTTTGGCGCGTTGTGAACTTTCCAAAGACCAGATGATGAGGGCTATGGGCGAAGCCAAGCAGGGCTTGCCGCTTTCCGGTGCTTCGCATGGTATCATGGGAAAGATTCTTGGCAGTCTCAATTATCTTGACTATGCCTTGATAGCATTCCGCATAGGCTCAAAGCTGTTTAAGCTCACGCGGCACCGCCGATGAGATTAGATAAAGATAATAAACCAATTATATACAGATAAATAATATGAATGATTATGTGGAGGTGAGGATTGACCTCAACCCCTGCTGTGAGGATATCACCGACGTGGCGGCAGCTATGCTTGCCGATGTCGGTTTTGAGAGTTTTGTGGCTGATGAAAATGGTCTGACAGCTTATATACGCTCCGGCGAATATTCTGATGATAAACGTAATGTGCTTGATGATTTCCCATTTGTGTGCCGCATGGAGTGGAGCTCCAAGGTGATTGAGGGCAAAGATTGGAACAAGGAATGGGAGCAGAATTATTTCAAACCAATAGTAGTGGCTGACCGTTGTGTGATACACAGTTCGTTTCACACCGATTTTCCGAAATGTGAATATGATATAGTGATTGATCCGAAGATGGCTTTCGGAACCGGTCACCATTCAACCACATGGCTCATAATATCCCAATTGGTAGATATGGATATCAAGGGTAAAAATGTGATAGATATGGGTACCGGCACAGGCATACTTGCCATATTGGCGGCTATGCGTGGAGCTGCGAGAGTAACAGGAATAGAGATTGATGAAGCGGCTTATGTGAACGCTTTGGAAAACCGTGTGCTCAATTCGCATCCCGAGGTGGTGATGCTGCTTGGTGATGCCGCAAAGTTGTCAGAGGTGGGTTACAATGCCGATTTGTTTCTTGCCAATATCAACCGTAATGTCATCACATCGGACCTTCATGATTACGCACTCTCAATGAATGTAGGGGGTACGATGTTGTTGAGCGGATTTTATGAACAGGATGTGCCACTGGTGGTGGCTGAAGCCGAGAAGTATGGTTTGTCCATGGTTGGATACACCACCCGTCAGCAGTGGGCATGTGTGAGGTTGGTCAAGAACTGACTGTAGCGTAGCCCTTTTGTTTGGAAAAATTAGTAAATTTGCAGAATTACTTCAAATTATAGAACAGATGAAAAATAGATTGACATCGTTGTTATTGGCATTGATTTGTTGCATGGTATCGTATGCCCAGGAACAGTCCGAAGCTACTGCTTGGAATCATTTTGTATGGGGTGCCGAAGCGGGAGGTGCCATAGATATGACCAGTAACGATATGTCGACCATTAACCTCGACGCTTTTTTCGGATATAAGAACTCATGGATCAATGCTTTGGGTATCGGTGCGTCAGTTAATATGATGGTGAGCAATAGTGTACGGTCGTTTCCGGTTTATGCGATGTTCCGTACCGGATTCAAAAAGACCCCAACATTGCTATTCATGGATTTGAGAGGCGGATGTGTTTTCAATAATATAAATAATAATACACAACAGACACGGCTGTATTTATCGCCTGGTGTAGGTATCAATCTTGCGCGCGGACGCTCGTTCACATCATACATTACCGTAAGTTACGTTTATAATGGTTTGTCATCGTTTGCAAAGGATGGCGAACGTTATGATATCAACGGATTGAGCATGGCTTGCGTGCGTATTGGTATTAGTTTCTGAAAAATTATATGGATAAGGTAAAAGTCAAAATTATAAATTCATCGCGGCATGATATGCCACGATATTCAACTCCTTTGGCGGCAGGAATGGATGTCCGCGCAAATTTGGAATCTCCCGTAACACTCGCACCATTGCAGCGTGCTATCATACCTACGGGATTGCGCATAGAGCTTCCTGCCGGATACGAATGTCAGCTGCGCCCCAGAAGCGGGTTGGCTATAAAGCATGGTATCACTCTTGTGAATACCCCCGGAACTGTTGATGCAGATTACCGTGGTGAGATAGGGGTGATTCTAATCAACCTTTCGGCAGAACCCTTTGTTATTAATGATGGAGAACGTATCTGTCAAATGGTTGTGACGCAGCACTCACAAGTGGAATGGGATGCTGTGGAACAGTTGGATGATACAGACCGTGGCGAAGGTGGCTTCGGACACACCGGTGTGAAATAGCTGAGCCATTCAGTGCGTTCTCGTGCCGTTGACTGATTAATCATAAAAACTGACAGGAGTGAAGATACATAACCGAAAATCCGTTTTAGCTTTGTTGGCTGTAGCCACACTTTCCGTTACCCAATTTGTGTGGGGCGCCAAGCCGGTGGCGGCTGAAGCCGAGCGTGATGCCCGTAAGGCCGACTATATATATCTGGAGGGATTGCGTTATCGTGCCCAAGGCAAAAGCGATGCCTATTACGATATGGTGGCGCGCGCTTACGAGCTGAATCCTGCCGATGATTATCTTGCCAAGGAATATGGCGTCAAGCTTATACTTGAATCGGACGGCGACAGTGCCGAATTGGACCGGGCTTTAAAAATGGTTCGGGATTATGCTGTAAATAATCCCGGGGATTTCTACAATAATGTGTTGTATGCTTCCATAGCATCACAGACCGGACGAGACAGTGATGCCATGGCTACCTGGGCTTCCCTTTACCGCCATAATGCAAATAGACCGGAAGTGGCGGCAATGTATGCCGACCAGCTTGCATCGTCGGGTGCACCCGATGATATCCGGCATGCTATAGAACTCTATGATACGATAGAGGGACGCGAGGGTTCGAGTGTCAATATCTCGGCACGTAAGATTCAATTGTACAATGCACTGCGCGATACGGCGGCTGTGTTGAATGAGGGGGCATCCCTGTTGGCTACCTCACCGCAGTCGGTTCAATACACACTGCTTATGGGCAATCTGTATTCAGAGTTCGGCAAGCATGATTCAGCATTGGTCTACTACAACCGTGCGCTTGAATTGGACCCGTCGAGTGGACTTGCATATTATAACCGTGCCAATTATTATAAAACGGTGGGGGATAGTGCGGCTTATGACAGGGAGGTGTTTAACGCCATCCGGCAACCTGATCTTGATATGATGCCCAAGCTTGGGATACTGCAGGATTATGTACGTGATCTATACAGTGATTCCACGCAACACGACCGCATAACGGCTATGTTTCAGTCGTTGATAGAGCAGTATCCGCATGAGGTGGATGTGCGCAAATTGTACGGTGATTATCTTATAGCCGTGAAGGATTATGCAGGAGCGGCGGAACAGGTAAGCTATGCGGTGGATGCCGATCCGTCGGACACTCAACTGTGGCAGATGCTTTCGAGTCTGTACCTCGAACTGGGCGATTATGACAAGATGATAGCCACGTCGGAAAATGCCTTGAGATATTTCCCGGATAATGTGTTGCTGTATCAGATGCTTGCCACAGGTTACAGTAATAAGAAAGATTACGATAAGGCGATAGCAAGCCTGAGACGTGCGAAAGCTGCGGTTGACAGCACAAATGTAGAGGAGATGTCCAATGTGGTGTCGTCGATAGGCGATGTGTATTATCAAGCTGAACAAAAGGACAGCGCTTTTGTGTATTATGAGGCGGCATTGACCTTGAATCCGGAAAATCTGTTGGCTTTGAATAACTGTGCTTACTATCTCGCATGTGAGGATATGGACCTTGACCGTGCCTTGAGTATGATAAAGCATGTGGTTGAGGCAAAGCCGGAGGATAATACATCGCTCGATACCTACGCCTGGGTGCTGTTTAAACGTAAGGAATATACTGAGGCGAAGGAGATGATTGACGGAGCGTTGACTAATACCGATGAGCCTACCGGAGAAATATATGAGCATGCCGGCGATATATATTTTATGAACGGGCAACCAGAGGAAGCTCTTGATTTCTGGAAAAAGGCATTGGCATTGGACCCTGACAATATGCTCCTTAAGAAAAAAGTGAAGCACAAAACATTTTTCTATAAATGATATTGAAACGATTGAATAAATCATTGAACATGGCTGTGGCTGCGTTTGCCGCCATGGCTATTGCATTTGGCGGATGCCACTCACATAAGCAGTCTGCGTCGGCAGTCGTTACACCGGTTACACAAAATGTGAGTTCGGCGGCGGATGCGCGTGCGCAGCTCGTGGCTATGTCTCGGGACAATGCTAAATGGCAAAAAATGCGGTTGCCTATGACCATAAGATTGCAATCGCCTAAAAAAATATCCATAAGCGGAACCATGACTATGGAACGTGATAAGAGCGTGTTGCTGTCATTGCGTTTTTTCGGCATGGAGATTGGCGTACTCTATCTTACTCCTGATTCCATATTGGTCATGGACAAATACAATAAGCGATATGTGAGTGAGCGGTTGGATAGCTTTCTTGGCGGGATTCCGGTAACATTGTCGAATGTTCAGGATTTGCTTATAGGACGTGCTTTCATGCTCGGAAAGTCAGAACCGGATATGGCTGATATGCGTGAATTGGATTTCGATATGGTCGATGGTAATGCTGGATGGATGTATGTGCCATCATCCAATGTCAAGGGATTGGATTATGGTTTTACGTTCGCATCGCCATGTGAATTACTGGCATTGATTATTAAAGATGGAGCTCATAATCCGGTGATGTGCACCTATGATAAACCTGTGGCTACGGAATTCGGCCCATTGGCAACAGCCGTTGGAGTCAAGGCAACCGCAGGAAAGACCGATATAGATGCGTCCATTGAATGGAATGTGTCGAAAGTGCGTTGGAATGATGATGTGGATTTGCGTGCGGTAACTGTTCCTGCCGGATATCAGAAAATAGAATCGTCCGATGTGGTGAAGATGCTGAAAGCGTTCTGATATAAAAGTGATTCAAGCAGTAGGGAGAAGTAGATTGATGAAGATGTGGCGATTGCTAACTACGGTATTGCTCGTGGCGTTGTGCTGTAACATAGGCACGGCGGCAAAGCCACGTGACATCAATAAGGTGAAAAAAGAGCAGCAGGCGGCAAAAAAACAAATCAAGGAGGCTTCCAGAAAGCTTGACGAAAATACAAAGCGTACACAACAGAACCTTACGAAGCTTAATCAACTGTCGGGTGAGATAACAACAAAAAACAAGGAGATAACGGCAATGAAAGCCGGTATAGATTCGCTTGATTCCAGGATTCGTAGTGCAAGTGATTCTGTGACTTTACTTAATAACAGGCTCGAAGAACTGCGTAGGTCGTACAATGATGCGTTGCGTAGTATGCAGGGAACAGGTGGAGCTACGGATGTGCTCGGGTTTGTGTTTTCGTCGGAATCGTTCTCTAAGGCTTATGCACGCATACGATATATGCAGGAATTCTCACGATGGTGCAAACGTAAATGTGATGAGATAGAACGCACGGCTCAAGATGTGTCGAGACAAAAGTCGCATCTCGGGGAACTGAACCGTGAGCGGAAACAATCGCTCGCGCAACTTAATACCGCTCAGTCACGGCTTGAGACCAAACGGGCTGAAACCGACCGCTTGGTAACGAAACTGAAAAAAGAGGGTGGTACGCTTAAAGCGGTTCTTAAAAAGAACGAGCAACGCCTACGTCAGCTCGACCGTGATCTGGACCGGTTGATAGCTGAGGAGCAGCGACGTCAGGAGCAGGCACGCCGTGCTGAGGCTAAGAAACAGCAGCAGAAAGGTAAGTCTACAGGTGCAGGTGGAAAATCAAATAAGGGAGGTTCCACACAATCATCGGTGGTGGGAATAGCTGATGCCGACCGTGCGATGAACGGTAGCTTTGAAAGTAACCGTGGTAAACTATTGTTTCCCGTGAGGGGGCAGTACACGGTGGTGCGTGGATTCGGCAGGCAGAAGCATCCCGAGCTGGAGCATGTTGAAACAGACAATCCCGGAATCGATATCGCCACATCTGCCGGAGCCAAGGCACGCACCATATTCTCCGGAAAGGTGAGCGGTGTATTCCGTCAGGACGGATATAATATAGTGGTGATGGTACGCCATGGAAGTTATATATCCATTTATGCAAACCTTTCGTCGGTGTATGTGAAGGTGGGGGATTCAGTAAAAGCCAATCAGGATATCGGCTCCATATATGCAGATCCGTCCAATGGCAATCGTCCGGTACTGCATTTCGAGTTACGCAAGGAGCGTGCAAAGTTAAATCCAATGCTTTGGGTACGCTAATAAACTATTCCTCTGAATAAATTATTCCTCTGAATTATGCCCTTAACCAAACCTACATTACACATGCATACCCTAACACGTAAGGTTCTGGGGATGATGGGGGTGTTCGGTGGCGTTGAGGTGCTGAACCTATTGTGCTCGGTAGTGCGCACTAAGTTGGTGGCTATATGGATAGGAGCAGCGGGAGTGGGATTGTTCGGACTGTTCAATGCCGCGATAGAGATGATGTGTACCCTTTCGCAATTGGGGTTGCGTACGAGTTCTGTCAAAGATATTGCTTCGGCGAGCGGTGCTGAGCGTAGCCTGATTATACGGGTGGTGCGCAGATGCGCACGGTGGATGGCGCTTGCGGGTGCCGTGTTGACTGTGGTGCTTTCCCCGATTCTCAGCCGCGTGACATTCGGTTCGTTGGATTATATGTGGGCTTTCATGGCATTGGCAACAGTGGTGGCATTGAATTGTCTTGTAGCCGGTGAGGGTGCGGTATTGCAAGGGCTTGGTAGACTTAAAGTGATAGCACGAGCGTCGGTATATTCGGTGACGGTGTCGCTGATTGTCTCGTTGCCTATAATCTATTTCTTACGAATCAATGGTGTGGTGCCTGTGATAATAGTCTATTCGGCGGTAACGGCAACTGTCTATGCGTTGGTTAGGGAGAGGGGTGTGACCGATGATAGTGAATTGACATACCGTCAGACATGGGAAAAAGCCAAGGGGCTAATCAAACTCGGCGCGTTCCTGACCATATCGGGATTTGTGACATGGGCTGTGAGCTATATAATAATGTCGTATATCAACCATGCCGGAGGGGAGAGTGAGATGGGGTATTATCAGTCGGGATTCACGCTATCGGTACGTTATGCCGGTATAGTGTTCACGGCACTCGGTATGGAATATTTTCCACGGATATCGTCAGTGGCGCAATCGGGTGTTAAGCGATTGACGGTCATGTTGCGGCATCAGTCGCGTGTGGTATTGTGGGTGGTGACTTTATTGGCGTGCTGTATGGCGGTGGCTGCCCCGTGGATAGTGCGGTTGCTTTACAGCGGAGATTTCATGGCGGTAGTACCTATGGTGGTTCTGGCTTCCCCGGGGTTGGTGTTGAGGGGAGTATCGTGGACTATGGCATTCGTCATAATAGCCAAAGGTGATGGCCGCGTGTATCTGCTTACGGAGTTGACAAGCGGCATCATGTGTCTTGTCCTTAATATTGCGGGGTATAGCTTGTACGGGTTGCCCGGTGTGGGGTTTGCGTTCAGTGTATGGTATGCTTTATATGCTTTGATAGTATGGGGCGTGCTGCGAAAACGTTACGGTATTCATGCCCGTGTTGCGGTTCCGGTGCTTGTTGCGGTAGCTACTGTTTGTGCAGTGGTGGGACTGGCATACGCCGCAGGGGTATGGAGTTTATCCTGATGCGGAATTATTCCACGGGTGCAGCTTCAGCAGTGGCGGATTTCGCAGTAGTGGATTTTGCAGTGGCGGCTTCCAGTTTTTTATGACGTGCGTATGCTGATGCCATGCGGGTGTGGTAACCGCGTGATGCGTAAGACGGACCATTGTAGCGAGAGGCGAATGCCGCCCAGTTCTTATTGCGCAAATATTTGTCAAGACCTTGACGGCGTATGAATTCGGCAAAAAGATCAAGTTGGGCACGCTCGCTTGTGCTCATTTTGTTTACGAAATCATGAATGTCATCGCATCCACATAGTTTCCAATTGAATCCTCCAATCTGGAACATTCCCCAGAATGTACCTTCGATAGCCGTAACATCGTCGATGCCCCTCGCCGCATTCAGTCGGGCGTGTTGGGCAGCTTGGGTGGAACCATGCCGTCTGGCGTTGGGACGCGAAAAGACAATGGCGTGGCTGCCGTTGTAACGCGACAGGTTGATGCCGTGTTTGCGGGCGAATCGGCGGAACATGGTGAGGTCGAAATTGATTATCGGTTTCCCCGGAGCGAAAAATCCTTGGTGGGCACGTCCGGCTTCAATATCGACCACAGCTTTTATAGCGGCTGTTTCGACGCCTAAATGCTCAGCCACTTCGCGATAGTCGTCATCGGTAAGCCGGATGATAGTGTCGGTACGTATCTCCGGCAGGGTATCTGTAATCTGTTCGAGTGCGGTAAGCGAATCAACGACCGCCGGGTCGGTGTTCAGAGCCATGGCGGTGAGGTACGGTAGCGATATCAATATTGCGGCTAAGATAGTTCTCATGGGTAATAAAAAGTCAATCCGTGGACTTGACATAAGACTCAGGTGTGTGCCACGGATTGACTATAAGATGTGGTGATGTTATTTTTTCAGGTCAGCCACTTTGGTGAGAGTGAGCTTGAGCTGTTCGTAGAAACGTTCTACTGCGGGGATGTGCATGCGTTCTGAAGGAGAGTGTACGTCGCGCAATGTGGGTCCGAACGAAACCATGTCGAGGTGCGGGTATTTTTCCAAGAACAATCCGCATTCCAATCCGGCATGGATGGCAGTAATCTTAGGCGTGATGCCATAAAGTTCGCGGTAAGCTTCGCTTGCTATCTCCATGATGGGTGATTGCATGTTGGGCTGCCATCCGGGGTATCCTTCGCCATGAACAACCTTTGCGCCTGCCATAGTGAAGAGGGCTTCAACCTGATTGGCTATGTCCCATTTGCGAGAGTTGACAGATGAGCGCTGGCTTGTGGTCACTACGATAGTGTTGTCGGCAGCCATCTTTACAGATGCGAGGTTGGTGGATGTCTCTACCAGTCCTTTGAGCTCGCGGCTCATGGAAACTACACCGTGAGGAGCGGAGTAGATGGAACGAATCAGTGCGAGAGATGTTTCAGAGTCAACGCAGAAGTCGGGCATATCGACACTTTCCATCTCTATTTCAAGAGTGGGTTCGAGATCCTTGTATTCGGTTTCCACGTCGGCGATGAATTTGTTGAGAGCCACGCGCACTTTTTCCTTGTTGGAGGTGTGTACACCTACGATGGCATGTGCTGCACGGGGGATGGCATTGCGCAGGTTGCCGCCATCAATCTCCGAGAGGACGAGTTCGTATTCCTTAGAGAGGTCAAACAGGAAACGTGCAAGGAGCTTGTTGGCGTTGGCACGACCAAGATGGATGTCGCCGCCGGAATGTCCGCCCTGACCTTTGCTGATTGCCACTTTGAAATAGTGGAAATCCTTGGGTGCGAATGAACGGTTGTAGTTGAAAGTGCACACGGTGTCAACTCCACCGGCACATCCAATGAACAACTCGGCATCGTCCTCAGAGTCGAGGTTGATGAGGATGTCGCCGTTGATCATGCCTTCGCCGATGTTGAACGCGCCTGTCATTCCGGTCTCTTCGTCCATGGTGAAGAGGGCTTCGAGCGGACCGTGTACAAGTTTGTCATCGGTCAGCACAGCAAGAGCGGCAGCTACACCGATACCGTTGTCGGCACCGAGTGTTGTTCCGTCGGCACGTACCCATTCGCCATCAATAATAGTGGTGATGGGTGTGGTTTCGAAGTTGAACGATTTGTCGTTGGCTTCGCATACCATGTCCATGTGTCCCTGAAGTATGACGGCAGGTGCATTTTCATGACCGGGGGTTGCGGGTTTGGATATAACTACGTTGCCTACAGCATCGGTTCTTACCGCCAGATTATGTTCTTTAGCGAAATCAAGCAGGAAGGCACGTATCTTATCCTCCTTTTTCGAAGGACGGGGAATCTTAGTGATCTGGTCGAAGATGGAAAATACTTCGGTGGGTTTTAATTCTGATACTTTCATGAATCTTTGTAATTAACTGTATAATTATTAGATGTTGTTGTATTAAATATGCGCTAATGGAAAATAATGTTAAAAATCCCGCTTAGGGCACCACAAGTTACAAAATAAAATTGACTTATAGCAAAAAATTCTGATTCGTTTCCTATATTTGCACTGCAAAAGCGCATTTATGCAATGAAATTGTTTTTTCTGACATTGGGATTGCTTGCACTTGCCGTGCTATTGCTCGGGGTAAAAGTATTCTTTGTTAAAGGAGGTAAATTTCCCTCGGGTCACGTGAAGGATGTACCTCAATTGAGAAAAAAGAATATAGGATGCGCCGCACATGATGAATAATAATTAAGAACGAAATATACCGTAAAAGAATCTACAATGAAAAAATTACATTTTGCTACACTGTCGTTGGGTATCATACTTGCTGCGTCATTAACAGCATGCTCTAACAATGAAGCCGGGGCTCCCGTTCAGTCCGCAAATACATCAGACAGTACAGCCGTCGCATCTGCTGCAAATATCAATATACGTTATATTGACGAAGACTCTATAAGCGCCAACTATAACCTTGCCAAGGATTTTAAGGAAGCATCGATACGAGCATTCAGCAAGTTGGAAAGCGCCCAGCAGTCGCGAGGTGCAGAAATCCAGCGTTTCGGTGCCCAGATTGAAGAGAAGATGCGCTCTAACGGCTATCTCTCGGAGGCAAGCTATAATGCAGATGTTGCCAAGTTCCAGAAAATGCAGCAAGATGCCCAGAATTATCTTGCCAACCTTCAGCGTAATACCGAACAGGAACTTGCGCAGCAGCAGGCTCAACTTCAGGATTCACTCACATCTTTCATCAAGGAATACAATGCCAAGAAGGGCTATGATGCTATCTTGTTCAAGGCAGCAGGTGTTTATTTCAATCCAGCTCTTGACATAACCAACGAGGTAATCGAAGGTCTTAACGCCCGCTACAATAAGGTGAGCGAAAGCAAGTAAGAAGAATCAGAGAATTAATAAATGATTTAGACACGGTGAGGTCAAGATGACCTCACCGTGTCGCGTTTTATGGTGTGGGGGGTATGCTGCGGTGGGTTTATGGAAGTATGTCAATGTGCTCTTGCCGCCGTTTTGTCTTTTTAGGAGCGCGGGGGCGGCTGCCGCAATGGGGTAAATTAGGAATGTGTAATTAGGAATTAGGAATGGGGGTGGCGGGGG
>CAJTMM010000029.1 GCA_910577465.1 uncultured Muribaculaceae bacterium
AGCAAGGACGAACAGTCCCGCCCGCGGCTCCCTTTTTTTGTACCCGTACACGCCACCCTGTATTATCTTCCGAGATTGTGCTTCAGCTATCCTATGTTTTGGATGTTATTAGTAAATTTGTGAAAAAATTAATTTGCTATGAAGGTAACATTGTCTAATGATGTATTGACGGTAGTGATAGATTCGCACGGTGCGGAGTTGCAGAGTATAATGAATAACCGTACGCGTCAGGAATATTTATGGCAGGGTGATAAGGCGTTTTGGGGACGTCGTTCACCGGTGCTGTTTCCTATAGTAGGAGCTGTGTGGAATGGCGTGTTCAGGATGAACGGACAAGAATATCCAATGGGGCAGCACGGTTTTGCACGTGATAGCGAATTTGAGGTCATGCAGGATGTGGCTGAAAATGAAGCTTGGTTTGCGCTTGAATCGTCGGAGCATACTCTTACTATGTTTCCCGGACAATTCCGTCTCGAAATAGGTTATGCCTTGCAGGGTGAGCGTTTGAGTGTGATGTGGCGCGTGCGCAATATTGGAGATAAGGATTTGTGTTTTCAGATTGGTGCTCATCCGGCGTTTAATTATCCCGATTATTCATCTGCTGATTCCGTTCATGGATATTTCAATATCGATGGTAGAGAACTTAAAGCGCAATTCATAGAGACTAAGGGGTGTGTCGGTGCGGTAGAAAGGGTAGTGAAGCTTGATGAAGATGGTATCATGCCATTGAATGCACATACATTTTCAGATGATGCATTGATATTTGCTGAAGGGCAGGTGCGCAGGGTTTCTATGCTTGATAAAAATAAGGCTCCTTATCTTACTTTGTTGTTTAGTTCGCCTGTTGTGGGATTGTGGTCACCTCCTGCCGGCAATGCGCCTTTTGTGTGTATAGAGCCTTGGTGGGGGCGATGCGACAGAGTGGGTTTCGCGGGCGATTTCAGCGAGCGTGAGTACGTGAATAGTATTGATCCCGGTGCTGAATTTGCTGCGGGATATGTGATAATAATAGATAATATTTAGCAGCCCATATTGCGGGTATATATAAAACCAAACGAGGGGTCGTTGTCACAACGTCTCCTCGCTTAGATAATAAACCAATCATTATCACATTTCTTGCAATGGAAAAAGTAATTTTGCTATGTACTAGTAAAACATCGTAGGGACATAAATGTTCCGGTGTATGCTGTTTTTAACTTTGATTAACCAGACCATATTCTTTATTTGATGTGACATGTGTATGTGCCATTATCAAAAATGGTTATATTTGTAAATGATAACCACGGCGGAGTTTAGTGGTAATTAAGGATGGTGTGCATGGTTTTGGCACTAAAGTCATGTACCTTTGTGTTATAAATAAGAATAAATTGAATAAAATATATATGGCAAAAAAAGAAACAACTAAGAAGGGGGTTGAGATAGATCCTAAGAAAGCTAAGCTCAGCGCGCTTGGCGAGGCAATGGCACGCATTGAAAAGAATTATGGTAAGGGTGCCATAATGAAGCTTGGTGATGAAAATGTAGAGGATGTGGAAGTGATTCCTACCGGATCGATCGGGCTCAACTGGGCGTTGGGTGTAGGAGGATTTCCGCGTGGCCGTATCATTGAGATTTTCGGTCCTGAATCGTCCGGTAAGACCACACTTGCCATTCACGCTATTGCCGAAGCCCAAAAAGCAGGTGGTATAGCTGCCATGATTGATGCTGAGCATGCATTTGACCGTTTCTATGCCGAAAAGCTCGGTGTAGATGTGAACAATCTTCTGATTTCTCAACCTGACAACGGTGAGCAGGCTCTTGAGATTGCGGAACAGCTTATCCGCTCGGCTGCCGTTGATCTTATAGTGGTGGACTCTGTTGCCGCACTTACGCCCAAGAATGAGATTGAGGGTGATATGGGTGACCGTAATGTGGGTCTGCAGGCGCGTTTGATGTCGCAGGCTATGCGTAAACTTACAGGTGCCATTTCACGCACCAATACAACCTGTATATTCATCAATCAGCTTCGTGAAAAGATTGGTGTGATGTTTGGACCGTCGGAAACGACCACGGGCGGTAATGCGTTGAAGTTCTATGCTTCGGTCCGTATAGATATACGTTCAAGCTCCTCGATCAAGGATGGCGATGATGTATATGGCCGTCACACGAAAGTGAAGGTGGTAAAGAATAAGGTGGCTCCACCTTTCAAGCGTGCGGAATTTGATATTATGTTTGGTGAGGGTATCTCGCGTAGCAGTGAAATTATAGACCTCGGTGTGGATTACGATATCATTAACAAGAGCGGTTCGTGGTTCAGCTACAATGGTACTAAACTTGCACAAGGACGTGATGCCGCCAAGAGGGTGATTCAAGACAATCCTGAGCTTGCCGAAGAACTCGAAGCTAAAATCATGGAAGCCATGAATAATCCCGAGTCTAAGAAGAAAGCCGGTAAGGGTAAAGGAAAAGGCAAGGATAAGAATTCTGCCAAGAATGAAGATGATGAACCGGTAGCAAAACCGGAAGCCGACCTTGATGATCTGGATTTTGACGATGATTTACCTGATGATTTTTCTATAGAGGAAGATTGACGCATACGCTGAGGATTCAGCGATTGGTATTTTGCAACTGCATGTCTGATTTGAGTCAGCGTGCAGTTGCTTTTTTGTCTCTATTGTGTGACATAAGTGTTACATTATGGCTTGAAGTTGTTACAAATGCTGTTGCTGTGTGCGTTTCGCAACATTATGTTGCGAAATTGTAACAAGATATTGTATGGATATAATGTATTGATTAATAATGCTGTGTGTTATATTGTAACAAACTTGTAATCATATTAACATATTTTAATTTGTAAATAATTTGGATAATTAAAAACTACGTAACTTTGCATCGTCAACGACAACGAACTATTTATTTACAAATACCTAAAACATCATATTATGCGTCGATTTTCATTCATCATGTTGTGTGTAGCTATGTTCTGCCAAAATGTTGTGGCACGTCAGTTAACTGCTGAAGAGGCTTTTGATAATGCAATGTTGCAATATTCCATGAAAGCCCCCAAGGCGGCTATTCGCACAATGTCGAGCGTGATGACCGCAAGTCAGCCCACGCTATCTTATACGGTGGAAACCGATGACACACCTACGGTATATGTGTTCACGCAAAAGAAGGGTGGCTATTGGATCGTGGCTGCAAATGACGCTGTTTCCAACAGTTTGCTCGGTTATACTGATACCGGTGTATTCGATGCCGATAATATTCCCGGAAATGTGGAGTGGGTGTTGAATCAATACGGTAAGCAGGTGGCTCATGCCGCATCTATGGAGAATGTGGCTGCATCGGATGACGACCAAGAGTTGAGCCAATATGATGTTGCGCGAAATCGTAAGCAGATAGAGCCTATTATAACAACAAAATGGGGTCAGACTTATCCCTATAACCTGTATACCCCAGTTGTTGACGGTTACCAGTGTCCTACCGGATGCGTTGCAACAGCTATGGCTCAGGTGATGTACAATTTTAAATATCCTGTTTCCGGAACCGGTAAAAATACAGTGTCATTGTCAGGTACTAAATATACATTGAACTTCGACGAGGTTGTGTTTGATTGGGATGCCATAGACGCCGCTGCCGGACGTGCCAATACATCAAGCAGTTCCGACGCTATATCCAATCTGATGTATGCATGTGGAATAGCGACCGGTATGAGATATACTCCCTCTGCCAGCAGCAGCAATTACCTTACTGCTTCACGTGCCATGGTGAAATATTTCGGTTATGACAATGGTATGGCATGTCTGAGTCGTGATTTTTTCACCGCTGATGAGTGGTCGGATATAGTATATAATGAGCTTGCAGAGGGTCGCCCCGTGATGTATTCCGGTTCAAGTCCTGCAGAGGGTGGACATGCATTTATATGCGACGGGTACGATGGTGACAACTATTTTCATGTCAACTGGGGTTGGGACGGTACTTACAATGGCTATTTCCTGCTTTCGGTACTCGACCCCAAAGGAAATAATGCAGGTTTTGCTTATAATGAAAGCATCATAGTGGGTATACAGCCTGCGCGGGAAAATTCAGAGGTTCGTCCTGTAGTGCAATTTGTCTCGGAGCTTACATTCGATGCTGCTTCTTATACCCGTACAGCTAATGGTTCCGTTACCTTTAAAGATGCACGTGGAATATTCAATCAGAGTGTGGGAGCAGCCACGTTTGTTTTCGGAGCACGTCTGGTTGATGCTGACGGCAACGAGCGCTTTGTAGAGTCAAAAAGTTCATTGAAACTTCTTGCCGGTCAGGCATTCAGAACTTACACGGTGCCTATGAGCCAATTCCCCACCGAAGGACGCTGGACTGTGATTCCTGCCGTGAAAACTGAGTCAGGTGTGTGGTATGATTGCTTTATAAAACGCGATATGGAATATGCCTATGTGCTTGATGCCACTGAGTCGGAACTGAAATTCACCCCACTTTCAGAGGTTAAGAAAAATGATTTAGTGGACCGCGATGGTGTTACTGTGGCTGAATTCGAACTGCCCACCAAGATGACTTATACATACGGTATGGAAATCAAGGCTGTGGTAAATAATCTTTCAGAAAAGGAATGTACCAAAATCTTCACTCCCGTACTTAAACGCGACAATCAGATTGTAGCCACCGGTTCGGATTTGACATTCGATGTTGCAGGAAACAGCACACAGACAGTAGACTGGCGCACTTATCTACAGAATAGCGTGGATGCAGGTACCTATCAGGTTGCCATCATCAATCGCTATGGTAAGCAGGTGAGCAATGAGCTTACACTTGAAGTGGAATTGCCTACAGCGGGTATTGAAGACCTGAATGTCGATGACAATGCTGAGATTGTTAAAACTGAAGTGTTCAATATAAACGGACAATTTGTACTAACCTATGAAAACGCCCAAGAAGCAAATCTGCAACCGGGCATGTATGTACTGCGCCATACCATGGCCGACGGCAGCACTAAGACGGAAAAAGTGATGCGTCGTTGATTCCTACAGAACCAAACAGTACGGTCTAAGTGTTATAGTGTCAGAGCGATGTAAGTTCTGACACTATATTTTTTGTAACGTACAACTATTTTCTATTATGAGAAGACATCTCCTGACCTTGTCCGTGGTGTTTGCGGGCACGTTGATAGGTGCTGCACGCCAGCTGTCGCCCGCTGAAGCCATGAGCCGGGTGGAATTGCAGACGCCGAGTATGAAACCTTTGGCTGTGTCTTCGAAGTCGGAGCCGAAGCTAAAATATACGTTGAGCGAAGACGATATCAATACGTTGTATGTGTTTAGTTGCGGAACCGATGGCGGATTCCTTGTGGTGCCTGCCGACGATGTTGTAGACAGGACTCTTTTAGGCTATTCCGATAACGGTACCTTTGATTCCGTCAATATTCCCGAGAACCTGCAATGGTGGCTTATGCAATATAGCGAGGAGATTGCCGCGATGGTAAACAATGGTGGTGAATCCCAACGTGCCGGTGTGCGCGAGTCATCTGTTGCCCGGGCTGATATAGAGCCTATTGTTAAGACTTTGTGGAATCAGGAGGCGCCGTACAATGACTTATGTCCTGTGGTGGATGGTGTGCGCTGCCCTACCGGATGTGTTGCCACAGCCATGGCACAGGCTATGAATGTGTTTCAGTGGCCTGAACGAGGGATAGGGTCACATTCCTATAAACCGGTTGATGTCGGTACGACACTTTCGGTTGATTTCTCTGCCACAACGTATGAATGGGACAAGATGGAAGATGTGTACACGTCATCGAGTTCCGAAGAATCCAAGGCGGCTGTGGCGACATTGATGTACAGCTGCGGTGTTGCCATAAGTATGAATTATCACCCGAACAGCAGCGGTGGCAACTATATTACGGCATCGCGCGTGCTGGTCGATAATTTCAATTACGATAAGTCATTACGCTGTCTGGGGCGCGATTATTTCGAACTCGACGAGTGGATTGATATGATTTATGCTGAATTGGATGCCGGCAGACCTGTGCTTTACGGTGGTACCAGTACCTTAGGCGGTCATGCCTTTGTGTGCGACGGTTACCGGGAAGGCGATTATTTTCATATCAATTGGGGCTGGGGTGGTACCAGTAACGGGTATTTCCTCATCACGGCTCTGAATCCTGAGGAACAGGGTGTAGGTGGTAGTTCGGGTGGATTCAATATCGGCCAGACTATGGTAATAGGACTTCAACCACCGGTTGAAGGTTCGGAAATAATTCCGGTAGTGGAATTTGTGAGTGATTTTTCAGTTCAATCACCTACTTACGACCGTGCGGCAATTCAAGATGTCACATTCTACGATCCACGAGGAATATTCAATCAGTCGGTTGGTAAGGTCGATATGACATTTGGTGTAAAACTTACCGATGAGTCGGGAGCTGTGACTTATGTTCCGGCTACAGAGTCCATGGACTTGCTTGCAGGTCAGGCAATACGGCGTTATAGTGTACCGGCTGCCGACTTTCCGCAGTCGGGTAAATATGTGGTGACACCGGCGGTGAAGAGTAGCGGTGTGTGGACTGATGCCTGTGTGAAGATGTCCAATGTACGTTCGCTCGCGCTTGATGCATCGGCGTCGGAACTGAAGTTTTCCGCTACAGCCGAACCTGCCATCAAGGTCACAGATTTCACGCTTGATACACCGCTTTATCCCGGAAAAGAATTTAAGATAACTGCTGTGCTTACCAATGTAGGCGGTGTGGAGTACTATGAAACCGTGGAACCTGTTCTGCTCAAGGATGATGAAGAGATAGCTCAAGGTACGCCTATAGCAGTGGAACTTATGGCGGATGATTCTAAAGAATTCGTATGGGTAGGTACTTTTCCGTCATCCCTTGCCACCGGTGAGTATGTGCTTCATCTTGTGGATTCCTCCGGTAAAGGAATGAGCGAAGGTATTCCGGTTACGGTAGAAACCGCTCCGACGGAGACAGCGGCTGTTACTGCATCATCAATGTTTGTGGGTGCTACCGGTCAAGGTCTGGTGGAGTCGGAACCGGCGGAAATATCGCTTGCCGATTTTAAAGCAGAGGTGACATTGAATTGTACCGCAGGATATTTTGCCCATAATATCAAGGGATATATTTATTATGCCGCCAATCAAGGAGTGAAAACTTTCGACGGTACATTCGTCGGCATTAAGTCGGGGCAGAATACTACCGTGTCGTTCCAGGAGGATTTGTCGGATCTTGAGGTTGGGCATACATATATATTCGTACCGTGGGCGGATGATTACGGTCAATTGGGTAATCCCATGTATTTCCGGGCTTCAGGTACATCGGCGGTCGATGACATTGTGTCGGATATCGAAGTCACACTTTCGCCTAATCCCGCATACGATATGGTTTGCATAACTTCCTGTTCGGCTATTCAAGTGGTATCGGTTTACTCTATCTCTGGTGCTCAGGTAATGCGGATGGCAGGTGACGGGAATGATTCCATGACATTTACGGTAGCTTCGCTTCCTTCGGGAATATATATGGTGCGAGTGGTCGCCGATGATAATATTGTGAAAACGTTGCGCTTATTGAAGCGTTGATTCGGTTATTGATAAATGTGTTGGCTTCCATCGGCTTCCGTTGGGAGCCAATCGTTTTTATTGGGATTAGTCCCTGCGTCGGGCTTGGGCGGCGAGCATGCGGTGTCCTATACGGCAATATAGACATTTGCGTGTCTCGCAGTATTGACGGCGTAGTTGTATGAGTGCTTGTGATGAGAAGGCATCTGATATTTTTATGCCGTTGCGAGTGAATAATTCCACTATGGAATTGCGTTCGGCTGGTATATATTGCAACAGCGTTATGGCACGGTCGGTCAGTTCACTGTCGTCATGTGTCATTCCATAGGCAAACTGCAGCGGCACCACAGCGTTGATTACAAGTCCCTGTATGGATGTGCAGCTTAGTGCTGATGGGGTATTGGGTGATGGTGTGCCGAAATTATAATGGTTTGCCCAATAGCCGGTGAGGGTGGGTGTGAATAGTGATTCGGCTTCGGTCAAATCCGTTACTTTGAGTATCCGCGCAAGCATGCGGAAACCTCCGTGCAGCATGGCGGCGAGGGTGGCTATGCGACGGTGCGGAAAATTACCCGGTCTCATGCGGGACATCTTCCATCCGAGCGATTGCGGTGCCCGCAGTCCGAACTTGTGGGCAAGAAACGTGTATTCGTTGCGTAGTCGCTGTACGTAATCATCATTATGGCTGGCGGTGTCGAGCAGTCCGCTCTGACCGAACAGCAGGGCTTCGATGGCTGTGATAGAGTCGCTGTGCTTACCTAAAAATATGAGTGGCAGGCTTAATGCGAGACGTTCAAACGGTTCGCCATTCACTCCGAACCCAAGGCACCGTGCCACAGTGGCGTAGCATGTGCTCTCCCAGTCTCCTGAATACCGTTGGAGTAACTGATGTATGCGGTCGCTCTTGTCGTATATTCTTTCATACGCCAAGGTGTCGAGCCAATCTCTCAGATACAGTGGTTTCATCTCTGCAATCTTGGCTGCGCAGGGCAGGTCGCGGTCGGCACGGTTCACTAATGATTCGTAGCTGAGATGAAACTGTGGAGCGCATGGCATACGTAACTGGGGTATAGGTTCACCGTTGGAGCGGCGTATCACGGTATCGTCACGGTCCACCACATGCAATACTACCGAATCGTAGGCTTGGTCGCCATCATGGCCATGTCTGTGCCAGTCGCTTGCCTTTACGTGTATTTCCACGTCGCCCGCCCACATGCGTCCGTCAATCTGTATCTTGGCGTTGAAGAAATCAGGACCGGCATCGGTGTTCAGGCGTCCGGGGTCAATAACCTGTACAACCTGTCCGTCGACAGTGCGCATGTCGCTCTGAAGCCACAGCCTGTGCTGCCAGATATATTGCATGAGCCGTTCCATAGATGTGTGTGTTGACAGTTATCGATAGGTGAGCGTGGCACCGCAGTCTTCAAGCTGGCGTTTGATGTATTCGTAGGTTCCGATATCATATACCGGAAATATAGAGGGAGTTCCATCGACGAATTCCTTGGCTTCCTTCAAGCCTATGCCCAAAAGTTCCTTGACGCATTTCACAACCTGTAGCTTTGCAGGACCGGCTGATAGAAGAACCAGCCGTTTTGCGGTTCCGTTGGGTTGAGTATATTGGATAGGTTGGGGCTTTGGCTCGTTGGGAAATGTTACGGAGATAGTGCGTGTGGGTGTTTCAAATGTGTACTCCTCGATTCCGAGTGATGTCCCCATGGCACTGGTGAATTCTACAAAGTATGAGCCGTAAGGTATGTCGAATTTGTGGACCACATTCGGGGTTATATCTGCAAAGAAGTCACTATCGACAAGCATCATGCACTCTTCGTTGGCACGTATCTTAATGCAGCATACGTCGGGCGATGATTGCAGGGTTGTTGCCGCTACAGGTGCGGTGCTTGTTTTTCGCAGGTTGTTTATGCGGTCCTGAAGTGATTCGATACCGGCTTTGAGGTCTGCTATGGAGTGGCGTTTGAATTGTCCCGTGAAGAAGTCGAGGAACTGGTGCTGTCCGAGTCCGTTGCGTATTTTTTCCGGTAAGCTGAGTCCTTTGGGCGGAAAAGGGTAGTATTTAAGTGCTGAATCTTCGTTGAGAGGTATTATGATTCTGTTGAGTTCGACCGCCCGTGTAATTTCGAGAGCTATCCAGTCATCGGCGTTCACGCAGCGGTCCAGGCACCCCTTTGAGTAAACGAATAAAAATACCGGTGCTGATGCTATGGCTTCATAGATACGATTGTCGAAAACTCCCACGTGCGGCAGGTCGTCGGTGTCGAGAAATACTTTGTAGCCTAAGCGTGTGAGTTCTGATTTCAGTATCTGCGCCGAAGTGACTCCTGTGTCCCTCCGGTAGGATATGAAAATGTCGTATTCTTTATTCATGGCATGTCAAAAGATTGTCATATACAAATATACGACAGTTTTTAGAATACGCAAAGCTAAAATGCGTAGTCTGCCATGTATGGGGTATTGTCGGTTTGCTTTATATGGAGCGGGCGAATGCTATCATGGATATGGCGGCTTCGGCGGCTTCGCAGCCCTTATGTCCATGTGTGCCGCCTATGCGGTCGAGTGCCTGCTGCTCGTCGTTGACGGTGAGCAGTCCGAAAATTACGGGCGTGTCGCAGTCGGCATTTAGCGCGGTTATGCCTTGGGTCACGCTTTGGCATACATAGTCGAAGTGCGGGGTGTCGCCACGCACCACACATCCGAATACTATTACGGCATCGTGGCATGATGCCTCTATAATCTGTGATGCTGCGAATGTCAACTCCACGGCGCCGGGCACGGGATATATATCTATGTCGTCGTTGGTGAATCCGTTGGCAAGTAAAGTGTCTACGGCGCCACGGCACAGCTCGGAAGTGATGTGTCCGTTCCATTGTGCCACAGCTATGGCTACTCGTGCATTTTCAAGTTTTGGGAGTGTAAGTGTTGGGGTGTTTGTTGACATGTCTATGTGGGTGTGATTTTTATCTTGGGAATAATTTGTGCCAGAAGCCGAAAATGTCGAGGTTAGGGTTCTTGGCATTGAGCAGTATGTCTACTATACGCCGGTGTTCGGCGTCGGCATTGATTTTATTTGCCTTGTAGAGCATAGTGTTGAGGAGATGTATGCCTTTGTCGCGTGACGCTTTTACGGCAAGGAGTGCCTCGCCGAGGTCTATGGAGAGCTGTAGGTGCTGACGGGTGAATTCAGGGTCGAGTTTGGTAAGCGTTTTCAATGCACGTGAGAAGTACTGTACCGCCTCGCGTTGACGGTTCATCTTCATGAGTGTGCGACCCTCTGTGGTGAGCGATTCTATCAGGCGCATACCGGCACCTTCGATACCTTCATTGCTCATCCGCAGGTAGCGGTTGGTGGCTTCCTGGTATTGGGCAAGTGCGTTTGCCTGCTTTACCCGTGACTGGTACACACCGGTTGATGCGTTCATTGCCATTATGTGGGCTGAGCCATAGCGTAATGGATTTATTTTGGCAAGGCGTTCGAAGAGTTTCATCGATTTTTCAATCTCTCGTTCCGCCTGCTTGTGCTCATCGCGTGAGTTGTGTATTACGGCTATATCGTATAGAAGCGATGCGAGTATGGTTAGAAACGGTTCGTCCTTGCGCTTGGACTCCTGTGAGAGCAGGTTCAGTACGGTAGCGGCATTTGCCAAAGCCTCGTCCGTGAGTCCGGCGTGTATGTAAAGAGAGGTGAGAATCTGCATCAATGCTGCGTGAATATCGAGCAGAGTGCCGCTTTCCTCACCCATTCGTGCTACTATAGTGTCGAATTCCTTTATGCCGTCGATAGCTTCGTCGATACGGCCTTGACTTACCAGTATATTGGCTGCGCTGCGCACGAAATCGTATGCGGCGTTGAACGGCAGTTCGCTTATGGCATGACGTAGCGCGGTGATGTTGAGACTGCCCTCAGATAGAGCGGTCTCTACTCCGGTGGTTTCCGTGGCGGGTATGAAAATGGGTTCTAATGAAATATCTTTCATGCGTGCCAGGGGTTAATGGTTGGTTACTGCTGATAGCGTGCGGGTGATTAGTTCGTCGGCAGTGGTATTGTGCAGTCCGGCGATGTCGCGTCGTGTTAGCCCGAGCCGAGCCATTGAACTTATAAATCCGGCGAGTAGCGCTGCTTGTGTCGAGACTGAATCGGTGGATATGCCCGATATCTCCTTTGAGGAGTATCCTCCTGGGTGCATCAATTCCAGATTTCCGTTGGCAGTGTCGCAGTTTACGGCTGTAGGACAATAGAAGTTTATTTTGTCGCGGTAGCATTGCCGGGCATCTACTGCGCCGAATATGCTTGCGATGTCGGATTTGTGCGTGAATACGACATGTGATGTCTCGAGGTTCTCGAGTATGGCTGGCATAAGACGAGTCACTCCTCGGGTGAGTGATGATGCTATGTCGGGTACGTATAGTATGGTGGCATTGCGCTGCGTTGCGTTGTCGAGCAACTCTACAAGCTGAGGGCGCACGCGTGGGTCTAACGCAAATCCGGAGCCGAATACTACAATGTCGTCCGGGTCGATACGCGGCCATACGGTATCGAATTTCTGGTCGGGGTACCTGCCGTAGTCCACTATGTCGCCACCGGAAGTGTGACGCAGTTGTATGGGTGTTGTCCCTCCGTCGGAAAAGCGGTCGATGGATGTGATATTGACCCCATTGTCCTGCAGGTGCCGAAGCAGAATGCCACCTAAAGTATCGCGAGCCACCTCACCTACCATAGTTACGTCGTGACCATCTATTCCGAGTAATATGGCTGTGTTCAACAACGTGCCAGCAGCGCTTACATTGGCTTGCAGCGGCAATGTGGTTGCATCGGCGGGAAATGTGATGTCAATTGCGCAAGTTCCGCAGACTATGATTTTGGGCGATGACATGGTAAGTTGTCAGCAGCAACACAATTTCGAACCGAGCGATCCGCCATGGTGGCGCAGCGCGTATTGGTCTTTGGTAAATCCGGTAAGCCGCATTACGTTGACTACAAGGATGTCGCAGATCACAGTCATCATGGTTATGGAAGTGGTGGGGGTAAGGCCGTGAGGGCATACCTCAGGGGCATTGCCGGTGGTGAGGGTAGCGGTGGCAAGCTTGGCAAGTTCGCTTTCGGGGTCACCTGTGATGACTATGGTGGGGATACCGGGATATAGTTTTTCGGCTAATTCGATAAGGTCGATGATTTCACGGGTATAGCCTGAGTTGGATACCAGGAGCAATACGTCGTTAGGTTGCAGAACGCCAAGGTCACCGTGTTGAGCCTCAGCCGGATGCATGTTCACGGCCGGTGTGCCTGTTGAAGAAAAGGTAGTGGCAATATTCAAGGCTATATGTCCGGCTTTACCCATGCCGGATGTTACGAGCTTTCCACCCCGCTTGTGCACGTGCTCGATTATCAGCTCCACGGCTTTATCGTAATCGGGCGTGTAGGGGATGGATGCAATGGCTTGACTTTCGGCAGCTATGATGCTACGCATGGAGTCGGCAATGTTCATCTTACTATATATAGAAATGACACGTGTTACTAATTTTCAACTTACAAAATTACAACAATCCGTGTCATTATGCAAGTTTAAAGTTAATAAATGTTGTTGAGGGTATATGATGTGGGACAAAAGTGTACTCTTATAAGGGGCGTTGCTCGTAGGCAGATGCGGCTTCGAGCCATGCTGTATCAATGGGTGCCCCGCTTGCTGTAGCCGGGTCAAACCCCGCCATTACGGTGCGTCCCACACATTTTGTCTGTCCGGTGGCTTCATTGACCACCCGCTGTTCCAGAGTCACACTCCGTTCGCCCACATGTACTATAGTGGTCCATACCTGCAATTGCTCTCCGAAATATGATGGTGCCGCGAAGTCGCAGTCGATATGTACCACTACCATGCGGATGTCCTTGATGCTCAAACGGCCGTTGGATATGGTGGTGAAATAATCGAGTTTGGCGAGGTCCATAAACGACAGGTACACGTTGTTGTTGATGTGGCCGAGCATGTCTATGTCGGTAAATCGTGTCTGTACCTGCAGGTGGTGTCTGAACGGAACTTTTGCAGGAGCCACGTGTGGATTGTCGGATGGTAGGTATGTCGGTATGGTCATGTTGTGGTGGGTTAGTGGAATATGATGTCGGTGATGGCGTTGGAGCCTACAGCCCGGTTGATCTGTTCGACGAGCCGTGAGCGGTGGAATGCGAGCTCGTTTTTTAACGCGGCTGAAGTTATATGTACATGTAGTTTGCCGTGGTGCACGTAACGTTTGAATGTGTACCGGTTGACTCCCGGGCCTACAATTTCAGGCCATAGATAGCATGCGCGTTGTTGCGCCATGGCGTCGGTCAGTCCTGCCTGAGCCATGGACTCGTCTATGATTTCAGCTATTGATTTCGGTTCGGTTCGTTTCATTGCTGTTGCGATGAGGTGGCGAGAGTGAACCGGCCTCCCTGTACGGTCCACATCCGGTAATGACCGCCGGTACGTTCCATAATGTCATCGAGATGCTTGCGGTTGGTGTCGGTTACGAATATCTGTCCGAATTCATCGGCTGTGACCAAAGCCATAATGCGCTCCACGCGGTCGCGGTCGAGTTTGTCGAATATGTCATCAAGCAGGAGCATCGGGCGCATACCGGTGGCTGTGTGCAGGAAATCGTACTGTGCGAGCCGCAGTGCTATGGTGAATGTCTTGCATTGACCTTGCGAACCGGTGCGCCGCATGGGCATATCCTCTATCAGCATCTCTATGTCGTCGCGGTGCGGACCTACGGATGTGTACTTCACTATCTCGTCGTGGCGTCTGGCGGCATCAAGCAGTGCGGTCAGGGAACCATCGGGGCTTGCGTCCAACGACCCTTTGAATGCCAGGCTAACAGGTTCGCTGTCCTCTCCGGCTATCGCCCGGTAGTAACGATGGAACAGTCCGGTGAGTTTGTCGACCCAGCTCTGCCGTATGGCATGTATGTATCTTGCTGCCATGTCCATGGCAGTTTCTATGGCTTCGTAAAGTGTGTGGTCGACTATTCCGGCACGAAGGAGACGGTTGCGCTGCTCCACGCCGGCATTGTAACGGATCAGTGCGTCGAGGTATCGTTTGTCGCTTTGCGATATCACCATGTCCATCCATCGGCGGCGTTCCTCGCCCGAGCCGCGTATCAGGTCTATATCCTGCGGAGCTGCCATTACAAGTGGGAATGTGCCTATGTGTTCGCTCAAACGGCTGTATTCCTTACCACCGCGTTTCAGGCTTTTGCGCTTGCCGCGTACCATGCCCAGCGATAGCTCCTCGGGGGTGTCACGGCGGATGTACCGGGCTTTTGCCATGGCGAAATCCTCGCCACGGCGCAACAGCATGGTATCGGTCATCCCTGAAAAACTCTTGCAGAAACTCAAGTAAAATATGGCATCGAGCAGGTTGCTCTTGCCCATGCCGTTATTGCCCAAAAAACAATTGATTTTCGGGGAGAACTCCAATGAGGCCTCCGCAATGTTCTTGAAATTGGTAAGTGAAAGTCGCTCCAGATACATATCAGATACAAAAATACGGATAAGCGAGCGCAATGCCAAATTTATTTGGGCATTGCCGAACGAAAGTATTTAAGATGAAGTCAAAAATACGGATAAGTGAGCGCAGTCCCAAATTTATTTTCATCTCCGGCATGAAAAAAAGGGCATGGAAATATCCGGAAATTCAATATGTGGTAAATTCGATTATGTGGCTGATTGATTATTCCTTCTGATAATCGAGATAATGGAATATGCTGCTACGATTATAAACTGCAAAACATTAAGGCATAACAGATAGAACCACCATGTGAGTCCCGCGCCACCTTCGCTCTTGAACAATAGTCCGTAACTCAACAGGGAATTATATCCCAACCAAAATATAATATTGCATAATGCTGTTCGGTATCTGAACTTACGAATAATGGCTATGGCAATCAGCGACAGTGCAAACGCCACAGCAAGGAGCAATGTATCTTCACTCCATGATGAGCATAAGCATACTGAAACAGCCATAATTGCTCCGATAATCCATAATAGCCAAAATCGGTTATCGTAGTGTACCATATAATATTTCATTAAGACATATAATTCACGATTGCCGACTTATTCTTTGCAAAAAATTTACGTGAATTAATATTCAATGCTCCAAGAGCACGCGTTCCTTTTTCTCTTATATAAAAGAACGGGAAATTTACAGTTGCCACAAACTGCTTTCCTGAGTAATCCAGCATTATCTGATATTGCTTGTTTATATCGTCATACGTTGTATTCAAAATAACACAACTATCTGGTAGAAGTTTCTTTGTCTTTCGTATAACGTAACATTGCTTAAGCCAATTGTCATATAGAAACATACCGTTTGTAACAACAAATATAATGAGAATGAAGAGTAATCCGAATATAATGACCTGACCGGATATTGTATCTCCATTATTCATTTGAATAAATAGGCAGATTGAAAATAACATTATACAAATTGCCAACACCCATGATATAGAGAACAGGATGGCATCTTTTAATGCAAATATGAAAGAGGTATAATAGGTCGTTTTTGTACCGTACCAAAAACGTTTATCAGTCAGTTTCATTGATTGTCGGGTCTAAAATGTTTCGGATAGTTTCTATTGTTTGTTGCCAGTCAGTCTTTTTCATATCGAATGACTGGGAACGGCTGCTGTCCCAATCAAAACCTTGACCATCTTTACGTCTCTTTCCAACTTCGATTGACAATTTATCGCCAAGATATTCTTTGCTGCTATATTCTACAAGGCACATGGTGGAGTTCAGATTCAGTTGCCGCCACGACTGTTGCTTCATCGCTTTTATCAATTCAGACGGTTTCATATCCTCATATCTGCGCTTGACACTTGTTTCGAGACAATCAAGCATGGTTTTCTCAAATTCTGAATCAGTGCAATCATGTGATAGAAAATAGATTGGTTTACTTGCGATACTATAATAAACCGTCAGGAAGATGTATTGCTTTGAAGTTCGGTATATTTGACATTTGGCATTTCTATCTTGTGGTACTTCAATCGTGTTATTGGTTTTTCCAACTTTTGACCAACGATATACACCTAAAACGGCACCCAAAAGAATTATGACAATAAGCCATTTATCGTCGCTGTGGTCGTAGTAATCATATACAGTCATATTATTGGCTGGATTATCCTTTTGATACATGACTCCAATAGTGTCACCAACGGTCAACCCTTTTAATCGTCTTCCACTACCTTTATAACTAATCCCATCAATATTCAGATGGTAGTATATAGACCATGAATTGCCGACACTTGAAATGTCTTCGATTGCCACTCTTGTCGAAACCGGATTATGCGCCAAATTCTCTCGTTTATTATTGAAAAAGAATCCGAAAACTAAAAACGGCACAAGAACTATAAGGATAGCCACAGTTGGCAAACCTCTTGTTCCTCGCTCTCCGAGAAAGAAACGATATAATTTGCTGTCGGACTTCATGGCATCATGCTTAATTATAAATATTTCACCATCAATAGAATTAAGACAGCAATAACAATCATTCCCAAACAGCCATTGGCAAAAGCATTATCGTTATATGCAAGAGGGTCTTTTTTATCGCTGTTGTATAGCTTTTTATACGACACATCTTTTCTGCGGCAAACTATCCGCAGAAAGAAATACCGCATGCCGGCTCCGATATGCAGTGCTATCGCACTGATTATTGACTGCATAATTTCTTCCATTATATGTGTTGTGCTATCGGACTAATCATAGTCATAACGTTTTGTGTATGGCTGATATGATATGCAACGGGAATTTAGATAGTCATCAAAATTCTTATATTCATTTAGATTTTGCAGATAGTCCATGTAGGCATTATAATATTTTCGGCAATCCGCAATCAGATTGGAATCAATCTTATCCAGCCTTTTAGAAATCATTTCAAACTCATCCAAGTCATCCAACATTGCCGGGATGTCTGAAACACTTGCTCCATTCATTCCATTCAAAATGCCGGAGGGAATCTCATGGATAGAAAAAGTAAGATACTCTTTGAGCGTATGATATTTGTAATTCAAGGCATCGATATTTTCTGAATCATGTTCAAGAAGAAGATTTGCCAGTTCTAACGGCTCATACTTGTAGCCACAGTATTGGCAAAAAATAGCAAGAGGACTATCGGAGTATATGTATGAGCTTTCGTGACCTCGGAAGCACTGAAAAAGGAATATCAAGCCTTCATGTCCGCCGTTTGCCAAGTCAGTGGCTACCGCCGGGCATATAACTTTTTGTATGAACAGTTGATTCCAACATATCGTATCGTGATTATGCCAAAAATCTTGAATCTCAGCTATCGACACAATTCCCTTGCCATATTCCTTTTTCGCCCACTCTTGAAGCATGGAATGGCGATGTTTTCTTTCAACTTTGCTCAGTCCCTCCGCTCTGAATTTATTACAGATTTCAAGATAGTCAGTTAGAATCTGTTTCATCGCTTACTCTGAAGATGGTCAATTATCGCTGTCTCCAAATTCGTTTTCGAGTATGCCGATTCTGTCGAGAAGCCTAAAAACTCTGCAACCACAGGGTTGCGCATGAATTTATGACGGTCTTTCTGATAATCGGCAGTCAGTTTCTTCATCTCATCAATGACCTCTCCCTTCTTCGATTCCGGAGTTTGGAGCAAGCGATAGTAATATTGAGAACCGATATTCCGGTCTAATGTGCGGACGCTCCAACCCTCCAATGCAGCTTCGCGCATATACCAATCCCGCTCATCCTCATCTGCGATTCGCATCAGACGCTCATAATGCGACCAAGACAAATTAGCCGGGAGAATCTGCGCCAATTCCAATTCAGCGGACGATGTACGCTGAATCACAGACTCAGAAAGGACAGACGGTGTCTGCCCTTTTGTCGGCAATAAATCAGACAGCGTCTGATGCTTTGACCACAATTCATCAGACATTGTCTGATGGATTGGTAAATATTTGAATGTCAGATAAAATTTGCGAAAATTGATTATCTGTGTTTTGCTATAACCTTTACCGAACTCCCCGGTAAGGGCAAGTGATGCTACCTCAATCACGTGCTTTCCATATTGGGCACGCGCCTTTCCATGCTGCTCTTGTTCAACGATGCGTCTGCCCACAAGCCAATTGCCTGCCACGTTGTAGAGGTCAACCGCTTGATAGGCTTTAGCCTTAGCCGTATATACAATCGCCTTGAGGTCAGATACAAACTCCACCTCGTCAGGCAACATCTCAATATGTTTAAAAGATTCGTTTGTCATAAAGCAAAGTTACTCCAAAATGCTGAAAATTCACAATTTAAAGTTCAGTTTCTTCAACTTTACACATTGAGAGTAAGAGCCTTCGCAATCAATAAAATGGGTGCATAAAAGAGCAGAGTCAGCTAATTTTTATGGCAAGCTTCCCTGTGCGTGAGCATGGGGAGTACCCTATATTATTCATAGTCCTCCAAAGCATATTTTAGACTATTACAAAATTCGTTGAGGGTGGTAATTTTACCATAATCTCCATTCGGGAGATAAAATGTTGATATTTTCCATCCATTGCTACTAATCAAGTCTTTAATCTCATTTACAAATTGATCAAGACTTATCTTTACACATTGCATGGATGTTCCGTAAATAACCATATCGCAATACTGGCATGCCGGCCAAATCGGAAAAAGATACGTTTTATTGTAAGGAATTATAGCATAATCTCCAGTAGTAAATTTCGCAGAATATAGACTTTCATTATCTGCAATTCGTTTTATTGTATACTCATATCTTTTCTCCGGATCAAGCAGAATAACTGCTTCAATTTCTTTATCAGTCATTGCGAGAGCATTATCGTTTCAAAATATGGCTAATGCAGGAGATGCGGTGGGCTATAGTCGGGAGAGGTCGACGGTGATGGCGGCGGGGTAGATGCGTGCAGGGTCGAAGAAGCGTGCGCAGCTGTTGACCATGTTTTCGAGGGTGGGGGTCAGGAGTCCATGGTATGCCACATTGCCGTTGACAGTAAGGGTTACGGGTTTTGCAAGGTCGACGAGTTGATTGTTGAGGTAGACTGTAACTACGCCGGTGGCTGCGCGTGTGTAATATTTGGCGAAGTCAAGGGCTATGCCCCACCGCGGGTCGGTTTCGGTAGTTGTGTATTCGACGAGCGACACGCAGAGGTTGATGTCGTTGCCATTGATATCCATCTCATATAGGGTGCGTGTTGAGGTGTCGGAGTTGGAACGTTGGTCGACATAAAGGTTGTAGAATCCGTCGCGGTACAGACCGTCCATCTCGAAGTTTTCCCAAGTGACGTGCTTGGGGTAGGGATTGCGGGTGTGCTGCCGTAGCCATGGGGTGGTAGGGTCGTAGTCTATGGCGTGTCCGTAGCCGGGTATCAGTTCCACTTGGTGAGTGTATCCGTCGGGGTGCAACCGCTGTAGGCTGTCGAGTGCCCGCTTGGTATATCGTGTGAGCTGCTCGCGGTAGAAGCCGAAGTCCTGATCGCCGGTGCGCAAAGAGAAAGCGGTGTTGCGCAGATTCTCGGCAGGAGCGTTCTTGAGCGGTTCGCCACCTGCCATCGGTCCTGCACCTGCCAGATAATCGGCATAGAAGGAACCCAACCGCTGACTGCCGTAGCCACCTTCAGATATGCCGAACATATAAATCTTATTAGGGTCGACCTGACCTGAAGCGAGAACCTGACGCAGGAGTTTGTCCCATGCGAATTGCTTAGCCCGCTGCCACCAACGGTAATATTCGCCTTCATTGGGTATCTGAGGGATGAAATATATGGATGGGGCATCATTGAACCGCTGACCGAGCTTTATGCCGTTTGCCCATTCATGGTCTTTGGGTCCCGAACCGTGGAGATATAGAAAAAACGGATAACCATCCTCCGGTTTCGAATCGCCCTTTATACCCCAATAGAAGGGCATAGAGGCTGAGGGTTCAAGCGTGTCGGGCAGGTTCCATCGCCAAGATTTGTCGGCAGTGAGTGGTGCCAATGCCGGAAGTTTCTCTTCTATGAAAAGATTGTTGGCTTTCAGCCATGATTGCCATACGGTGTGCTCGGTCGATGCTATCGCGTCAGGGGAGATGGTGCGTGTGGATACAAAGGGGGTATGGTTGCCCTGAAGATAGTTGAGGAAATATGATTCAATCTGCCAAGGTGTCTGTGCCGATGCAATCAGGGTGCCGAGCATCGTGGCGCATGCTAATATCGTTTTCAGATGGGGGTTCATAGAAAATATGGATGTGATTACTGTGCGTAAAGTTATGCGAAATATTTCAATTCTGTGTGCCGATACCGAAAATTGATGCTATATTTGTGTCTATTGATGCCATTCAGGTAACAGTATGAGAAATAATTAAAAAAACAATATAAAATCATGACTACATTCAGACGACTGATTCTGCTTAGTGTTTTGGCGGTGTGCTCGCTTGCCGCTTCTTCACAAGCCAAGTATGTGTTTTACTTTATCGGCGACGGTATGGGCTGGGGACATGTCAATGCCGCGCAATATTATAACCGGATGGTGCGTGGGGCTGATGAGCCCTTGCTGATGATGCGCTTTCCTGTTGCCGGTTCGCTATATACATACTCGGCATCCTCGCCTGTGACTGATTCCGCGGCAGCCGGTACAGCCCTTGCCACCGGTAACAAGACCAACAACGGCATGGTGGGATTGTCGCCCGATACCATCACGGCTTACCGTTCGGTAGCCCGTGAGCTGAAAGATAGAGGATGGGGCGTGGGTGTGCTCACCTCTGTTTCTGCCGATGATGCCACACCGGCTGCCTTCTATGCACATCAGCCCAAACGCGGAATGCGTTATGAGATAGATTGCGAGGCTGCCGAGTCCGGTTATGATTTTATAGGCGGAGCCAATCTCAGTGGCATGAAGGATGATAACGATGTGATGAAGCGTCTGACGTCCAATGGTTTCACCGTAGTGTATGATACGGATAACTCGGCGGCGGATAGTGCCGACAAGCTGGTGCTTCTCAGCCCGCAGGGCAAATCTGATATCGGCTACACCATAGATTCGATACCCGGTGCCCTGAACCTGCCGGATATGACCAAGATGGCACTGAAGCAGGTAAGCCGGAAATCGCCCGACCGTTTCTTCCTGATGGTTGAGGGTGGAAATATAGACCACGCCGCGCATGCCAATGACGGCGGTACGGTGATAAAGGAGATTGTGGCTTTCCAGGATGCCATAAAGGTGGCGTATGATTTTTATCTCTCGCACCCCGACGAGACTTTGATAGTGGTGACTGCCGACCATGATACCGGAGGTATGGCTCTAAATGGAAAAGTAAATCTCGGTATGGCTGACTATCAGCGTATGAGTAAGGATGCGATGTCGGATTATTTCCGTGAAATGATTAAGAACGGTACTCCGGTAAGCTGGGCTGAGATGAAAGATTTCCTTAAAGCGAAACTTGGATTCTGGACTTCGGTAAAGGTAAATGATGCCCAGAATGAGATGCTTGAGAAGGCTTTTGAAAAGACATTCGTAGCCCGCGAGGGTAAGGATGAGAAAGGCCTTTACAATTCGTTTGATGAATTTGTCAACAAAGTGTTTGATGTGATGAACCATCGCATAGGCACCCACTTTACAACCCGCAGCCATAGTGCCAATCCGGTACCGGTATTTGCCATAGGCAAAGGCTCGGAGCTGTTCGGCACAGTGATGAACAATACTGAAATACCCGTAAAAATCCTCAAAGCCACCCGCTGATACAGTGTGAATCAACGGGGGAAGGTGATGGCGAAGGTGGTGAGACGGGTGTCAGGGTCGGTGCCGAGGGTGAATGTGGCGTGGTGAGCGCGCAGGATATCCGTTACGAGCATCAGCCCCAATCCGCGGTCGGGATGCTTGGTGGAGAAGAACGGAGTGAACAACCGCCGTGCCTTTTCCTGAGTTATGCCTGAGCCGTTGTCGGTAATGCGCAGGTGGTTGCGATCGAGGTGCAGACTGATTTCCCCGTCAGTTCTATCGCCTATGCTCTCCACGGCGTTCTTCACAATGTTGACAATGACGCGGGTTATGAGCATCATGTCGATATTAAGCGTTTCGGCGGGTCCGGTTATTTCCGTGGATATGCGGATGCCGGAGTGTGCCATGCTGCGAAGTGTAGGCATGAGACGCTGTAGCTCGGCGGCGAGGTCGGTGGGAGCGAGTGCAGGCTCGGGTAGCTTGACCACATCGGCATATCCACGGACAAAAGCCACGAGGTTGGCGCAGCTTTCGCGACTGCTGCCGAGAGCCGCCGTCACCGATGGTTCACCTTCATGTATATCCTCCATGGTTTCAAGAACGGACGATACGCTACCCAGAGTGTTGTTGACCTCGTGACCAATGGTGCGTACTATCTTCTTGAATATCTCCTTTTCAGCCCGGGCTATTTCGTCGGTGAGCTGCTCGATGAGCAGAAATGGCCGCCGGAATCCCGAGTCCATGAACCATAACCGCGAGCACCGGTATATCTGTGCAGTGCCGAGACGCAGTGTATCCACCTGCCCCATGGAGAGTGATTCCAAGGCTTGTTGGAGCTGTGGCGTTGCCATACGGCGGTATGCCGGGTTGGTCTCTATGATGTTGCCGTCGAAGTCGCATATCGCCACCCCCATGGGCGATACTTCCAGCAGGCGTGCGAGGAAATGGTTCTGTTCCATGCTTTTCAGACGTTCACTCTTGAGAGTGTCCATGAGACTGTTGAAGAGAGAGATGACATTGTCGGCGTCGTGCTGTCCGGTAAGGCGCAATCGACTGCCGAAATCCTGCGATTTGATGAGGTATATGCCGTTCTGAACAGCGTTGAGCGGCCGGGCTACGGCGTGATAGCACAAAAGCAGGGATGCAATGAGCAGAATGGCGGTGACGGTAATCCATATCACGGAGATATGTAATATTGCCATTGCGGTCAGTGCAATCGCCAGTACCAGTGAAGATATTGTGAATATCCGGAATCTCATAAGCCGTATTTTTCTATTCTTCGATAAAGCGCCTGACGGGTTATGCCGAGTTTCTGTGCCGCCGTGCTCATATTGCCGTCGCAGATGCGCAATGCCTTGACAATGGCTTCGCGCTCCATGTCGTCGAGGGTGTCGAGTTCATTGCTCTGAGCCGATTGGCGGTCGGCTGCGTCAATAGCCTTCTTGATTTTCGCAATAAGGTCGCGGTTGCTCCATGGTTTGGTCATGAAATCGACGGCTCCGTGTTTCAAACCTTCAACGGCAAGAGGAATCGTACCCCATGAGGTGAGCAGTATCACAGGCATCTCCGGCCGGAGTACCTTGAATTTCCGCAGCATCTCTATACCCTGTTGTCCTGTGGTGGAGAGGGTGAGGTTCATGTCGAGAACTGCAAGGCGCACATCGTGTCGGCGTACGGCGTCCATGGCATCGCGTTCGTTGGACACAGCCACGCATTGGTATCCCGCCCTTTCCAATGCAAGGCTGATGGACATTCTCACGGCATTGTCGTCATCGGCTATAAGTATCATGTCGCAAAAATAGTAATTATACTTGACACAGCAGGTTAGAGGATGTCAATTTTTTACGAGACGCGCTATGTCGGCATTGATATTGTCGTGGTGCTCGAAGTCATACAGCGTGAGGGAGCGTATCTGATACCAGTAGCTCCAGAATTTGTACAGTTCGTTGATGTACTTGCGCATGGTCTCATCCTTCTTGACCTGCGAGTCGTTGAGGTCGAGAGTGGATATCTTGCCAATGAGGTAGGTCTGCACATTGGTGTCGTAGCGACGGCGGGCTATCTCATTGGAGCGGGTGGCGAGCGTGAGCTGCTGCTGCTGATTGCAGAAACGCTCCACCAATACAAACAGCTCCTGGTTGAAATCCATGGCTTCCTGCCGCAGGCGGCTTTGCGTGACACGCCGGCTGCTTTCCGCCACTTTTACTTTACCACGCCGTTTGCCCCAATCCACCAGCGGAATGGAGAATCCCACTTCCACAAGCTGATTGCCTTTAAGGCGCGAGTATGCATCGCCGGCGCGGGAGTCGGTGCCGGTATAGCCTATCTGGGCAAAGAGATTGATCTGGCGCATGTCGCCTTTGGCTTTGGCTACCTCGTAGTCGGCTTCGAGTTGGCGGCGGCGCATGTTGCGGGCGAACTTGTTGTTGGTGAGAGCGCGGTCGAGGGCATCGGTGTAGTTGATTTCAGCCACGGGAATGGATTCGGGTACGATGGGTATGATGTCGACATCCTCGTCGAGACTCAGGAATGAACGCAGGCTGAACATGTTGCTTTTCAATGTGCTTTCGCAGTCGGTAAGTTCTGCCTGGGCTTCGAGGAGGTTGAGCTCCATCTGCAGCAGGTCGTTCTGGCTAATCTGTCCCATCTTGCGCTTCTCAATGGCTACGGTATGGAGCTTTTGGGCAATCTCAAGATTTTGGCGTGCCGTGGTGAGATTCTCCCGGCTCAGTATCAGCGAGAAATAGTGGTTGACCGTGGCGAGGGCTATGTCCTCGGTGGCGCTGAGAAAAGCCGCTTTGGCTTCGGCGTAGCGCACGGGTTCGATGCGGCTGTTCCATTTCAATGTGTTAACGCCCAGGATGGGTTGGTTAAGAGTCAATGCCACGGGGATGGTCATGAAACGGTTGCCCCCATCGTTGCCGTACTGGTGCATGAAATCGAGTGATGACACAAGGCTGATCTGACCTCCGGTGAGGGTAATGTTCTGGGTGACATTGAGCTGTGCCTTGGCATCGAGATAGCGGTTACGGACAAAACTGTATTCACCATCGGCATTCATATAGGGGGAGTACTGATTGGCGTAGGATGGCGCGGTTGCAGAGAAGCCGATTTCCGGCAGACGGTCGGCACGGTATGAGCGCCATTCCCAGTATGCCGCTTTTAGCTCGTCGAGGGCAACCGCGGCATCCACGCTGCGTGTACGCGCCATGGCAATGGCATCGTCGAGCGAAAGCGCCAGCTCACGTGCGCCCCCCACCAGAGGGAGCGCACAGAGCAGTGCTGAAAGTATGAAAAAGCGTCTCATTGGTCTTTGAGTGCTAAGGCGGGATTGACATTCATGGCTTTGCGTGCCGGCAGCCATATACCGGCTATGATGAGCAGAGCCATCACCGCAAATGTAACCGCTATGCCTATGTGGAGAATAGAAGTGCCTACTCCGAGTGCCTGGAATACATATTCCTCAATCAGAGAAATCAGGGCAAAATCCAAGGCGACAGCTATGATGGAAGCTACGCAGAGCAGAGCCAATCCTTCACCGAAGAAGCGGCTGAGGATGTTGCCGCGGGTGGCACCGTTGACCTTGCGGACGGCAATCTCACCTACGCGCTGCTGTGTCCGGAACCAGAATGTGCCGAGGAAGCTCAGGAATATCACTATGAGGAGGAATACGGCGCATATCACGAAGTTGCGTATGAGTATGTTGATGTCGAGATGTGCCACATCGCGCATGCTGTCGGTGGATTTCAGTGCCGAGATGTAAACGTTGCCCACCTGCTTGTCGGCGGGAGTGAGCGATTCGATGAACTTATGTCCCATACCGGGTTTTACGCGGATAACCATCTGCGGCGGCAGAAAATTCTCCGGAATGGGGCCGTAAATAACACCGGAATAGAGGGGTTCGTAGTCGCTGCGGCGCATACCGTATGCCAGTGCCCCGACTTTTACCACCTGCGATGTGTCGGCTCCAAATATCATCTCCTTGCCACGGAAATATTGTGGGTCGGTGCGGTTGCCAATGTATTCGGGGTCAATGTCGGAGATTATATAGTTGCCCTGTTCAATCTGTGCGGCAAGTTCGTCGGTGGATTCGCCATTAAGCCCTTCAAGCCGGATAATCTTTATCACTTCGGGGGATACGGTGCGTTGGTTGCCGTAGTAGCTGTAGGTGGAGTCGGGTTCAATGAGGTTGAGCCTTGCGCCGCTGTAATTGTAGTTGTAGGGCAGGGCGTTGCTGCCTGTACCCACGAGTTCCACATACGGGTTGGCGCGCAGTCCGGCGAGAAGGAGCTGCAGGTCGGTGAAGCGTGAGTGTACGCTGTCGTATTCCTGATATAGCGGGGAGTCCTTTTTGATTGCCCGCACATCGGCTGAATAGATGTCGGTCATGTCATATCCGTAGTGACGCATGCGGACGTATGCCAGTCCGAGCAGACAGCTGAACAGAAACCATAATATGATGCTTATGATGGTGAGTTCTATAATCATCCACAGATTGCTGCGCCATTCGTTGCGCATTTGAGATAATAAGTGTCGTTTCATATCGGGAGTGGGGGTTATTTGCTGTTAATGGCGTTGACAGGATTGAGACGCGATGCCTGCCAAGCGGGAATGGACGCGCTGATGATGTTGAGCAGGAAGCAGATGCCGATGGCGGTGAGGATTGTGGTCCAGTTGACTATGGCATTGATAGCCGGGGTGTCGCCGCGACCGAAGTTGTCCATGTTCTCATACAGCCCGCTGTAGGTGGATGCGAAGATTACGCCGAGTGTCACGCCTACGATGCCACCGATGAGGGTCACTATGAAGTTCTCAGAGATGATGTCGGCTATGATGCGTGAGCGTGTGCATCCGAAGGCACGTCGCACACCAATCTCGCTGATGCGCCGGTGCATACGGCTGTGCAGCATGCTGCTCAGGTTGATTGCCGGCACGATAAGGAGTATGGCGTATATCGCCAGACGCATGTTGCGGCCACTGTTTTTGTCGGGAGTGGTGTTGCTGCCGTGGAGTCCGGAAGCGATAGTCTCCTGGTCGAACGGAGCCTCGTGGTAGACTGTCTTTTGTCCTTTTGGCGCCAGTTCGGTGTCGAGAGTGGCGTATCGGGCTTTCACCTGGTCGCGTACCGACTGGAAGTCGACGCCCTCTTTGACCAGCAGGGCTGCTGATATTGCCCCGAGATATTCGTCCCATTGGACAGACGGGTCGGAATCGGCTATAGGCAGGAAGACATCGCCCGAAGCTGTGGTGGCGAGGGTGGAATTGTCGTTGACCACGCCCACTACGGTGTAGTCCTTCTGGTCGATGAGGATTTTGGCACCCGCCCATTCGGTGTCGCCGAGCGCGCGGCGTGCTGTGCTTTCGGTTATTACGGCTACCGGCAGTAGGGAATTGGCTTCATCGGGCGTAAAGTACCTGCCGGCTACCAACGGGTGGTCGAAGATGTTGAAGAATTCAGCGTCGACTTTGCGGCTTTGTACCGCAAAGGCATCGGATTGCTGCCCTTTCACGTCGGAATCGTCCTTGTAGATGCAGAAATAGGAAACGCGTTCCACGCCTTCGAGGTCGCTGTAGAGTATCCGTGCGGAGTGGAATGTGAGCCCTGCCGAAGAGTCGCCTTGGTTGTCGCCGATATCGGTAAGGTGGAGGTATGCCCCGAGTAGCAATCTGTCGCGGCAGCTTTCAGGAGCAAACGGGGTGATGCCTACCTGCTGCATCATGACCACTACCATGATCAGGAATATAGACAGTGCGGTGGCAATGAATGTGACCCATGCAATCACCGGTTGATGACGCATGTCGTAAAGTATCTGTATGAGTTTGGTTTTCATGATGATAATATTAGGATATGATGCGTCCGTCGAAGAACCGGATTATGCGGTCTGTTTCCTGAGCCTGAGCTTCGTTGTGCGTAACCATCACTATGGTCGTGCCATCCTCCTCGTTGAGACGGTGTAGCAGAGCCATGACCTCGGCGCCCATCTTACTGTCGAGGTTGCCGGTGGGTTCGTCGGCGAGGATTATGGAGGGTGCCCCGACAATGGCACGGGCTATTGCCACTCGCTGGCACTGTCCGCCGGAAAGCTGTGTGGGGAGGTGCTTGAGACGGTGAGACATTTCAAGGCGTTCGAGTACCTGCTCGACACGTTGGCGGCGTTGCGCTGCGGTCATGCCGCTGCGGTAGGTGAGCGGCAGCTCCACGTTGGCGGCGACGTTGAGCGACGGGATGAGGTGGAAGCTTTGGAATACGAATCCGAGGTTCTCATTGCGGAAGTGAGACAGTGCGGCGTCGCTCCATCCTTGGGGCTGATTGCCGAGCAGTGTCACGGTCCCGGTGGTGGCTTTGTCGAGAAGCCCTATTATGTTGAGGAGGGTGGATTTGCCGCATCCGCTCGGTCCCATGATGCTGACAAATTCGCCTTTGTTGACTTGGAGATTGACGTTCTCGAGCGCGGTAGTCTCGATCTCTTTTGTGCGGTAGACTTTGCTGATGCCGCTTAATTCGATGATAGACATAACTGTATGGATGGTTTTAGGATTTGTAGCGTTTAAATGAGTTTATTGTCTGATTTTGAGTTTCTTTTTACTGCTGTACTGTTCCATGTCGTTGGTGGCAACCCTGTCGCCGGGTTTGAGCCCTGAAATGACCTCGACGAATGAGCGGTTGCTGTCGCCGAGACGGACATCGCGCTTGACGAGCCGGTCGGAGCCGTCGAGCACAAACATCTCGTAAGGTCCGGAGCCTTTGAAGTAGGGTCCGTTGGGGATGCGCACCACATTGTCTTTATATCCATAATTGATATACAGTTCGGTGCGCAGTCCGGAGCGGAGTCTCGCGTGGCGGGGATTCTCGAGGTTGACGACGAATGATACGAGTCCGCCCTTTGCCTGCGGGGTGATGTTGGTTACGGTGCCCGCCAATTCGGTGCCGCCTATGCGAGCTGTGACTTTTGACCCGATGTTGATACGGTCGCTGCTTCCTTCGGGTATCTCGCCCATGATTTTGAATTCGGACAGATTGGATACGACTGCCACCTTGGTTCCGGCGCTTACCTGCGAGCCTATCTCGGAGACTATGTAGGTGAGGACTCCGTCGTGAGGGGCGGGTACCTGTCCGCGATGCAGTGTGCGTTGCATGAGCTCGAGGTCTTTGCGGATGCTGCTGACGTTTAGTTCCTGTACCTGCTGTGCCGCCTGGTCGCGCTGACGTTCGTTGGCGAGGCGCTGTCGCATCTGCCGGAGTTCGAGCTGTCCGGCGGCGTAGGCTGTCTCTGCTTGACGGACGCGTTCACCGGTGCCGGAGCCGAGGCTGTCGAGCTTGCGTTCGTTTTCCACATCTATCTTCAGGCGGCTCACCTGCATCTCTTTTACTTCAATCTGCATGGCGAGTTCGCTGAGCTGTGTCTGCGATGCGAGTTGTAGCTGTCGGCTTTCCTGTTGGCTTATGCGGTGGCGGTCGACCATCTTGTCGTAGTTGGTCTGTTCCTCTTCAAGGTCGAGTGCGAGCAACGGCATTCCAGCCTTGACGCTGTCGCCGGGTTGGGCGTATATCTCGGTGATGCGTGTGGTGACGGGTGCGTTGACGATTTCCTCGAAAGCAGGAATCACACGTCCGGACGCGGGGATGGTGGTTTCGAGTTCCCCGGAGTCGGCTGTGGAGAGTGTGATGTCGCGCATGTCTACGCTTTTTTCAAGCGAGAATATTACGAATGCCCCGATGGCTATCAAGCCGAGCACTATGGCTGCAATCTTGATGATACGTGTCCGCATTTGGCGGCGCAATACTGATTTGTCGATAACTTTGTCCATGCTACAAAATAAGTATATTTTTGAGGTGATGTCAAGTGTGGTTGATTATCAGGTGGTTGTGTGATGGTTGTGTGTCCGATTCCGTACATTGGAATTAGGAATGAGGTCATCGTCCGTAGGACGCTTGCGGAGCAAGAATTAGGAATTTTTGCGGCGGGGGCGGCGGTTTTGTGGTGGGGGTGGGATATTCGACCCTTGACGGGGTCGTCGTGTAGGTTAT
>CAJTMM010000030.1:0-13508 GCA_910577465.1 uncultured Muribaculaceae bacterium
GATCAGGTTCGACACACCGCCGTGGCTTTTGTGTGTCTTGGGGTTTTGTGCGTTTTTCAGAGTAGTGACCTTGTGTGGGGGCTTTATAGCCATGCGGGCTGTATGGTGGCATCGGTGGCAGCCGGTAGTGTCAGTGCCGACCGTGCGCTCCGTAGGGCGGTGTCGTATTCCTGCCTGAAGGTGTCGCTCAGGTGTGGGTCGGTGCCGGAGTATGCCTCGGCAAGGATGTGCGATGCCATGGCGTGTTCGAGCAATAGGCGCAGTGCTACGGGACTGGTGCCGGGCGGTATGTCTATGTCAGCCTGTAGCAGGTCGTGTCCGGTCACCGGGGATGCATCATCGGTGCCGAGCGAGCAGCCGGTTATGGCGGGTATCAGGGCAAGGCATATCATGCCGAAGGCTCCCCGGGCGAGTGTGGCGAGTGCTTCACGGTGGTCGAGGGTAAGCAGTGCGGGACGGTCGGTTTTCAGATGGTGGCGCAATGCGGCTTCGGCAAGCACCTGAGTGAGAATCACGTTGATGGATAGTGAGAATGTCATGGTATGGGATTTATTATAATGTGAGAAGGGTAAGAGGATTGTTGGCGTTATTCAGCCGTTGCCGTGATGCTACGTGTGTGTTTCAAACGGTGATACAGACGCAGTGCCGTGGCGGGCCGGATAAAGAAGCTCGATGCCTTGCCGTCGGCGAGCACGCGGCTCAAGGCTTCGCTGTCGGGTATGCGGTGGCGTTGCTGCAATGCGGTCACCTTGCCGTACAATTCGCGCCAAAGTGCTCCGGCGCCTTTGCCTTCGCGAGGTATGAAGCCGCTGCGCCGCATGTAGCGCAGCACGCGCAGAGCGTAATCGAATGACACATAGTAGCCCGGTGCGGGCATAGCGGCGGCTTTACGTGCTATGTAACCCGATGTGACCGGTCCGGTGGCAGTAGCTATCACGGTGCGGCATGCGTCCATGAAGTGACGGTTGCGTGTGTCTGTGAGGAATCTGGAATATCTCATCTCTTGACTACAATTAAATTGGTTTGCATTGGCAAAATTACAACCATGGGTGTGCAAAATACCAACACAACCAATGTAAAAAATATTTAGGGATATGGTGTGGCTGCAGGGGACTGAGTGTAATTGACCAATCTGTTGCGCTGTAGCCGGAAGGCGTTGTAGCTGTCCAGAATATCGAGTATGGCTATTGCCGATGTACGTACCTGCGAATCGTATAGCGCTGCAGAGGTGTTGTTGCTCGACAGATGTCCCTGCAGTGCGCCGCTCACGCCCGAAATCTGTTGAAACAGCTGCATCTGCAGGTTGAGCAACTGATATGCACCCGCACTCTCGCCCGATGCTATCACCTGCTTTGGCTCGCCGTCGCATCTGCCGCGTTCGTAAGGTATTATGCTGTTGCAGTGTGCCCACAGACGGCCTATCTCCTCCCAGGTATAGCAGTCGGGCTTCTGGTCGATGGGGAATAGCAGCACGCCCTTTGCCGATACGCTCATGATATGGTCGATGAGCGTTATGAGCCGGTTGATGTAGCGTTGCTGGTCTATGATATCCTCCACGAAGGAGTGTACCTCGCCATCGGTCAGCGGGTAAAATTTTATCACAAACGGGTGCATACCGTGGGGATAAGGCGAATCATACTCCTGCAGCACCTCGCCGGTGGGTGTCATGAACCGGCAGTGCCAGCGCATGGTGGTGCGCGGACGGGTGGTTATGGCGCGTTTACCGGCGGTAGCGCGGCTTTGGTTGGCGGTTGTCACGGCGGTGATGCTGTCGGCAGGCAGTATGTAGTATTCAGCCGTTTCGGGGTCATGGCATTTCACTATGTTGCGGCTTTCGAGCGTCCAGATTTCTATCACGCGGCAACGTCCGTCGGGAGCCGTGAAAAATTCGGTTGCCACACCGTCGCCGATAGGGGTGTCTGTGCCCCGTGACGCTATCTCGGCGTAGATTGCCGCTATGCGGTCGGTACGTGCCTTGTCGCCACCGCCGAAGCGGAGCAGCATCTCGCGGAGACTCAGGTCGTGCAGCATACCGGTGAGTTCGATGTCCAGACCGCGCGGGTCGCAGAAGCGGTTGATGAAGAAACGGTCGGGGCTGATATTGTCAATCCACGTGCCGGCGCCCGCCATGCGCCGTTCCGACACCACACGCTGTATGGCGCACCCCGATATCAGAAACTCCTCGAGCATGCGGCAGTCCAGCTCGGTAAGATTGTTGCGTGTGGCTATCTCCGTGTCTACGGCACATAATGCCGCCGCCGTGTCAGCATCGTCGCGCAGCGACGAGCGGAAATTGCCTATCACGCACTTCACGAGCTGGCGTATCATATTGTTGGTGAGCGGACGCATTCCGCTCTTCCGGGCATAGTCGCCCTCGCTCATCACCTTGCCGTGGGGCGTGGTGATTATGTCGGCCCATTGGTTGCCGTAGGTGTACTGCTTGTAGCGCAGGCGCCGTCGGCGCAGTTCCGCTCCACCGCGCCAGGCTTCAAGCGCGAGATTAAGTATGTTGTCCATAGTTTGTAAAAAGTAAGGTGAGAAGGAATATGATCAGTCGAGATTCAGTGGCATATCTGCCAGCATCTGTTCGGTAAGCAGGTACGTGCCTTCGGGTGGTTCGGTTACGGCGAGCACTCTCGACGGTCCTTTGGCATCCACGGGCGGAGTGTACAGCATCATACGGTCGGGGTATATCACCGCCACCGGACGGCACACTCCTCCACGGCTGTAGGGCGATGTCTGAGCCACGGCTTCGGCACACTCATGGTCTGCCACTATCACTGCCGGGCGGTGCCATCCCTCCATCTCCACCGATACCACGCGCAGGCATCCTGCCGGCAGCTTGACCATACCCGCGCCATCGGGGGCGCGGGTCATGGTCAGTCCGTGAGCTATGTCGGTGAGCGGCAGAGTGTCGACGGGAGCGGTGGCGAGTTCACGCATGTACCATGCCCTGAGCTCGCGCAGCAGGTAAGTGTCCATGTCTATGCCGTCGGTGCGTGTTATCACACAGTCGGTGCGCAGCGGTTCCAAACGGCTCCGCAGCTTCCACTCCTCAAGCAGACGGGCTTCGGTGTAGGGGATGACGGTTACCATGAGCCAGTGATGCGTACGTGAGCCTTGGGATGACGGAGCACCAGACAGCTCGCTTCGGTTGCTACGATGGCGTCGGTATTGCGCACGCCCGATTTCTTGAGGTCAAGATGCTCCACCTTGAAGGGCACGTGGGTGTATTTGGTGAGATACTGCGGGTCTATGATCATGCCGTCGGCACTGTGCCCGCATTGGTCGAATATCTCGCTGTGTATCACATAGAGCGCGCCGAACTTCGAGCGTACCTCATTGAAGTCTATGCCCCATCGGGTCACGGTGTCGCTCGCCGTTATCATCTTGGTGTAGTCCATGGCGTTGATTGCCTGTATAAGGTCGGACCCCGCAACGAGAATCTTGCGCGACGAACCTGCGCAATCGCCCGTAAACGCGCTCCGCATCATGGACAGCAGGGCATCCTGATTGAAGCCTGTGAGCGTCACGGCAAGCTCCGTCTCTGCCTGATGCCATATACCTTGGGTAAATAGTACCTCATCGAAATTCTTGGGGTCGGTAAGCCGGGCTTTTACCCCAAACAGGAAATTCTTCTCCATACCCATGCGCATGTCCATTATCGCCACCTCTTCCTGGTCCGAGAAACTCCAGCCCACCTCCTTGGCTGATAGTTTGGCAAATGCCGATTGCTCCACCTGAGCCTTGAATATCTGGCAGTAGTTGCTTGATTTCACAGGAAGAGCCTCGAACTGCGGTGTCTGCACATCCAGCTCGCTTGCCGCGCGTCCCATGCGCACCAGTGTCGAGCCTTCATCAATGGCGGGGATGGCAGTGGCGTTGTCACCGCCGTGGTTAAGCGCTATCACCTTCAATCCGGTTCCTCCCGCGGCACCCTCCACCACGTATAGCACCAGATATGAGTCGGGTTTAGCTTCGTCGTCGCTGCCGAGAGCTTCGGGCACGAGTAGTGTTTCGGTAGCGGCAAACATACTGTCGTTGTCGGTGCGGAGCAGGAACACGGGGCGTCCGCTGTAGGTCGAGCCCTTTACAGCCGTGGGTGCCGCCGTGATGGTGCTTTGGACCGGTTTGGTGTCGACAGAGTAATAGTCGACCACCATCGATGATGCCTGACGCGCTCCTATCATGCGCGATATCTGGTCGACAGGCGTTGACATAGGCCGTACCCGCACTATGCGGCGGTCTATCTCGTTGAGTACAAGCGAAGGGGATCCCTCGCGCATGGCAGCGGTGGTAAGGGGTCCGTCCACCACATGGCTTCCGCCGGCATTGCCGGCAATAATTGCTGTGCTTTTAATCGTTGTGTTGTTTTCCATAATAATAAGAATTTAAAATAGGGTTAGTAAGAAATTCGATTCAATCCCACACTCCGGGGCGCAATCCCGACAGAAAACCGTCGGCGGGATTCGCTGTGCTGTCAGTGGTCGGTGCTGCCGTGCTTTCAAACAGTGCCGGAGCCTGCATCAGGTTCTCTATCGCTTCGTTGCGTCCGCGCATGTACCCCCGCTGCTCGGCTTCGGCGAGAAGCCTTTGCAACTCGGCATTGTCGGGAGCTGCAGGCTCCGGTTGCTGTGCAGTCGCGGTCGGTGTTGCATCGGGTTGAGGAGCGTCATCGGGAGATGTCAGTGCCTGATTCTCGGACTGTGTTGCGATGACGGGAGTGTCATCGGTCGGTTGTTGTGTGTTTTCGTTCATAGTTCAGATAGTTTTTAGTATTGTTGAATTGCTACGCTGCAAAGTTAAGGTCGTGACAGGGGGTGTACCATGCGAATTTGTCACACTTGATACAAAAAAAGATTAACTTTGTGCCACCGAATCATTCTTCCAAGTCCCTTTGAATCATGCCTACAGCTCCATACATCACATATCTTCAGGAAGTTACCTCGACAAATACCTACATGGCAGCGCATGCCGCCGATATGACACACGGCAGTGTAGTTGCCGCCCATAGCCAGATAGCAGGACGCGGGCAGCGTGGCAACACGTGGGAGTCGCAACCCGGCATGAACGTGACCATGTCCATGATGCTGCACCCTAAGGAGGTGTCGGCGCGTGAGCAGTTTCTTGTGTCGGAAGCGGTGGCGGCGGGGGTGGCTCTGACATTACGCCGGTATCTCGGCGACGATGCCGGTGTGTGCGTCAAATGGCCCAACGACATATATGTCCATGATCGCAAGATATGCGGCATACTGATTGAAAATGTTTTGGCGGGCAGCTCCATAGCCCGCAGCATAGCAGGCATAGGGCTTAATGTCAACCAGCGGCAGTTCCTATCCGATGCGCCAAATCCCGTGTCGATGTTCCAGATTGCAGGACGTGAGTTTCCCCTCGACGGGATATTGGATAGTGTGCGCCGCGATATCCTCGAGCTGTATGAACGCTATATAGCCACTGCCGACCACGAAGGGCTCCACCGCCTGTACACTTCCATGCTGTGGCGGCGCACCGGCATGTACCCCTACCTCGACACCGCCACCGGCAACCGGTTCACCGCCACCATCCATGATGTAGCCCTAACCGGCCACATCACCCTCCGCGACACCGAGGGCACCCTCCGCCGCTACGCCTTCAAGGAGGTAGCAGCCATCATCTGACCCCACGTATTAATAGGCAGGATATGATGATAAAAAACGGCAAGGTCGCGTGTGTTGTGGACCTTGCCGTTTCTTGTGTATTGTGGCGGGGCTATTTAAAAATCCCGGTATAGGTTGGGCCGGCACAGGTCGTGCAGCAGGTCGGCATAGTCCGATGCTATGTCGCGTGCAAACCGTGCTCCCTTCTCAGCCGTGGCAGCTGCCGGCGAGCCTATGCCGGTGTCACGGCTCACCATGCCCCAGTTGCGTGGCAGCCAAGCTATACCGCGACGCAGGGTGTCGGGTGCAAAACCGCCAGACTTGCCGTCGCCGGCTTCGGCAAGGTTCACCAATTCGGGGTGGTAGTGCATCATCACCGACGTTTCCAGCTCATCGGCGTGGTCGCCAGGGGTGTCGAAATACTCACGGGCAGGGCGCACCTTAAACCACTCGCTTGTGGCTATAAGCATGTCGGGCATCGCCAGGGCGAGGTCGCGTATCATGTTTTTGAATGTGTTGCCGCCGTGTCCGTTGATTATGAGCAGCCGGCGTATGCCTTGTCCGTAGAGCGATTCGGCAATGTCGGTCAATATGGCACGCTGGGTCTCGTAGCGTGCGTGCACGCAGAATTTCAGTTCGCGTTGTCCAGGATTCTGCGACCCCAGGGTGACAGGTGGCATCACCATGGCGTTGAGTCCGTAGCGTTCGCGCGCTATCACCGCTGCGTCCACAGCTATGTCGTGGCTCAGTATGGCATCCGTGAGATAGGGCAGATGCAGGTTATGGGGTTCGGTGGCGCCCCATGGCAATATGGCTATACGGTAGTCGATGTCGCGGGTGGTTCCGTAGTTGCTTACCGATAGGTCTATATCTTTATGCATAGGTTCACAATCTGTGGGGGGGGATTTTAAAATTGCAGATGCAGTGTCTCGGGTGTGCGTACGCGCGGTTTCAGCTCGCCCCCGGTCAGGTAGCAGTCGCGGTCGCTACCGGTGATCATAGCGGCACCGGCACGGGCTGTGGCGGGGTCGGTGAGGGCGGTATGCCACGACTGTTGCACCGGATCATATACAAGCACATTGGGGTTGAACCGGTACCATTCTATAGGATGTGCCAGATAATCGGGCGCCTGATTGCGCAGGGCGTCGAGGAATATATCCTTGTTCACGCCGCCTGTGGCTGCTATGGTGCCGTCGGAGAGGGTGCAGATACTGCCGCCGCCGAGCGATATGCTCTCGCCTGTGCTGTCGGTGGGGGCAGGGAGGGTGCGCCATTTGTTTTCCGACGGGGTGTAGCATAGCCCGTCCACCTCCAGTGTGGCTTCCTTGCCGCTGTGCTTGGGCGCGAAACCGCCCCATAGGTACAGGCAGCCTTCGCCGTCGGCGCCTTTGCTTGCCGCGGTCATCACGGGTTGCACACGAGGATTGCCCGGCATGGAGCGCAGTTTGCGCCATTTGGGTTCCTGACTGTCGAGGTCCATGCTCCACAGTTGCGTCGATGGGGTGCCGTCAACGTTTCCACCGGCGACATATATGGTGTTGCCTATGGTTGTGGCTGCGAGATTGTCGATGGTCACGGGCAATGAGGGCAGGGGTGCTATGACCGGATTCCCATTCTCGAATGTTAGTTTCATTACCGTGTTGAGAGAGCGGGAGTCGGTGGTGCCGCCAATCATCACCATGGCTTCAGGCAGCATGGCGGTGGCTCCGTATGCCATGGCTTCGGGCAGGCTACCTGCGCGTTGCCATTGCATGGTGGCAGGGTCGGCGGTATATATACCTTTGTAGAATTTCTTTTGGGCTCCGGCGGCAAATGGGGTGGCGGTTGGAAAATTGCATCCGCCGGCAATCACGAGTTTACCGTCGAGCATTCCGGCGAAGGGTGCCGATATGCCGTATTCCAGTCCCGGTTCCATATCGAAGTCGGCGGCGTTGTCCACTTCAGTCTTGAATGTCGATGCGGGCAGTCCCTCGCCGTTGACAAGGTTGGCGCGTGTGAACGGCTGCCAGCCGTAGCGCACGAAACGCGGTTTCTTGATATCCATATTGGTCAGTTTTATTACATTATTGTCTAAAATCTCGGCGGTGGCGGGTAGGTAAAGCCCGTCGGTTTCCGCTACTTCAAATGTGCGTAGCGGCATACCGTCGCTGCTCTTCAGGTTCTTGTCGCACGAGAATGTGAGGTACACCGCGCCGTTTTTGGCTACGGCACTGCGTATTTCAGGGCCGCTTGGTGTCACATCGGTCATTCCGTAGGTGTGGAACAATGCCTGTCGAGCCATGCGCTCTCCCACCTCGCGTTTGCGCGTGGGATGCACGTCGAGCGAGTCGCCTGAATCGGAGGTCACGGACATGTGCACATCGGGTATCGATAGTGCCATGCGCCGCTGGCTGTCGCGGAACACCTGCCACGACGGGCGGTCTATGCTGCTAAGCTGTGCGTAATATATAGGCAGTGACGGATTGCGGAAATAGCGCCGCCAACTGTCGGCAAGCATGGGAAACAATCGTTCGTGCACCTCTGTGTTGTGTGCGTTAGATTCTCCCTGGTACCATATCACGCCGGCTATGTCGGGCTGTCCGAGCGGGCGTATGCCTGCCGAGAACAGGTAGCTCGGTTCGTAGGGGTGGCGGCCGTCGGGGTTGTTCTTGCGGGCGCGGCCCTGTGCCCATTTCTGTACGTAGTCGTTGCCGCGCCAGTCGATAAGTATCTCAGGTATTCCGGCTTCGAGGGTGTTTACGTCAATCCACGATTCGCATGGTGCTCCACCCACGGCATTGCTGATTATGCCTACCGGCACGTTGAGACTGTCGCGCAGGTTACGTGCGAAATGGTAGGCTACGGCTGAGAATTCTCCGGCGTTGTCCGGCGTGAGCTGCTGCCAGCGTGCCGGCTTGAAATGGTCGAGCCGGTTTATGGCGGCGACTGTGGCGCTGTCCCATGTCACGTCGTTGGTGCGTGCTATTGCCCGCATATCCAGTACACGCAGCCATGGGTCGTTTATATTTGCCACGGTCTCCCTCCCTCCGGTACTTGCCGACAGTGGAAATTCCATGTTGCTCTGACCGCTTGCCACCCACAGTTCTCCGGCAAGGATGTCCGTGAGCCGCAGCGTGTCGGTCCCGTCGGTTACGGTAAGTTCATATACCGGTCCGGTCACCAACGGGGCTGTTACCGTTTGCCACCTGCCGCGGTTGTCGGCAGTGGTAGTGTACCTTGCCCCGCCTATGCTCACGGTTATTTTGCTTCCGGCGTTGGATATGCCGTTGATTCGCAGCGGGGTGTCGCGTTGGAGCACCATGCCGCTCTGATAGGTCATGGGCAGTTGCAGCCCGCCGTAGTTGCCGGTGATGCCGCAGTATGCTTCCAATGCGAGCAGACGGGCACCTTCGGCATCGGGATGTATGCCGTCGTGAAGCAGGTCCTGACGGTCGCGCAGCGGTTCGTTGAAGTCTATCAGCTCCACGCCTTTGGCTCGTGCCACATCGGCTATAGCCCTCTGAAGTTTCAGCCGCCAGTCACGTGTGCCCGATTTAAACCGGTAGTGTGTTGCCTTGAGTGGCGTGAGAAGTGCTATGAGTATGCGTGTCTGTGGATTGACCTCGCGCAGTGAGTCTATGATTGCGCTGTAGTCGCTCACAAAGTCATCGCCATATTCCGGATAGTCGCGCGGGTCGGTATCGTTGACGCCGAGGTGTATCACTGCTATGTCGGGGCGGAATGCGAGTGCAGCCTTGAACTCACGCTGCTGCGTGTAGGGGCGGTGCCCCCGGCGTAGCAGCGTGGCTCCCGACAGTCCGAAATTGCCCACCTCGTAGCCATCGCCCAGCATCTGTTGCAGCTGTGCCGGATAGCATTCCCGGTCGCGGTCGGGGAGCAGATAGCCGTAGGTTATGCTGTTGCCCATGCATGCCACCTTGATTTTGCTGTCGTGGGCGTAAGTGAGCAGGGCAAGTATGCCCACGGTCAGGGCGAGCAGTCGTTTCATGCGGTGTGGGTGTGGTTATAGAATCTCGTCGATAATCATCGAGCCCTTTATGAGCATACGGGGGATGTGGAACGGGCCTTTGAAGAGATTGCCCTTGGCGGGTTGAGCCACGCTGCCGTCGCGGTGCAGGTATCCGAACCATTCGCCGTACACGGGGTCGGGCAGATGCTCGTAGGTCCAGTCGTTGGCAAGCGCGTGCATCTCCAGATATTTCGGGTCGCCGGTGGCCTCGTAGGCATATAGGGTCGCTATCACCGCTTCGGTCTGCGGCCACCAGAATTTCATGTCTTGTGAATAGTCCTGTGCCGGGAAACCCTTGCAGTCGCGGAAATTGATTATTCCGCCGAACTCATTGTCCCAGCCCCATTCCCACGACCAGTCGAGAATCTGCAGTGCCATGTTTTTGATGTTTTCGTCCCATCCCCGGTATTTCGATTCCTCGAGCAGGAACCATGCGGTCTCTATGCAGTGTCCGGGGTTGATTACGCGGCCGTTGAGTGTGTCTATCAGCTCGCCGTCGGGTCCCACCATCTCCAGCAGCGCCTTGAACTCGGGGTGGATGAAGTAGCGGCGCAGTGCGTCGATTGACTCATCAATCTGGGCGTCAAGCACCGGGTCGGATATGGCGTGGCGTATGCAGGCGGCGGTGTTGATGAGTATCATGGTTATCGAGTGGCCGCGTGCCGGCTGGGTCGGGAGATATTTAGGCTCGAGCACCCCGGGGGTGTTGATGAAGCGGCGTATGTTTTTGAACAGCTCGAGTGCCTTTTCGGCATAGCTTCTGTCGCCGGTGGCTATGGCGTACTCGCTCATGGCTATGGCGGCGAAGCATTCCGAGAACACGTAGCGGCGTTTGCGCAGGGGCTTGCCGTCGGCTGTGACCTCGAAGTACATGCGTCCGTCCGTGTCAAAGCAATATTTCTCTATGAAGTCAAGGCAGCTGCGTGACATCTCCAGGTATTCCGGACGTTTGTCGATATTGTTGTAGGCAAAGGCGTAGACGTAGCCGCAACGGCCTTGGAACCACACCGATTTGGTGCTGTCCATCAGGTTGCCTTTGCGGTCCACGCATGTGTATACGCCGCCGTTCACTTCATCGCGGCCATGCTTGAGCCAGAATGGCAGAATGTTGTCCGTGAGGTCGGTACGGTAACGTTCACGGCAGCTCTTCAGATACTCTTGTGTGTCGGTTCTCCACATGGCGGTTTATAATTTGTTGCAGCGTTCGAAGAAGTTAATTGACTCAAGCTCTGCCTTCATGGCAGTCTCCTCCTCGGCGGTGAGGTTGCGGAAGGGTGTGCGGTTGGGACCCAGGTCCAGACCTATGAGTTTCATTATGCGTTTGCCGCCTACGATGTTGCCACGGTAACGGCATATCACGTTTATCACCTCCTGCGAGAAGTTCTGGTGGTCGCGGGCGGCTTCTATGTCACCGCGGTCCCAGGCTTCGATTATGGCTGTGAGCTCACGGCCGTTGTAGTTGGTGGTGCCGCCTATGCCGCCGCGGGCGCCCCCCATGGCAAGGCAGGGGAGTATCGTCTCGTCCTGTCCGTGGAGCATGTCGAATTTTCCTCCGGCATACAGTCGGCATTGGTTGTATTCGTACATGCTTTCAAACGTGTACTTTATGCCGGCGAAGTTGGGTACACGGCCGTCTACGGCTGCAAGCAGTTCGGTCATTGGCAGATATGCGCCGTTGAATGCCGGTATGTGGTAGTAGTAGAATGGCAGTTCGGGTGCGCCGGCGGCGATCTCTTCGATATATTTCACAAGTTCCTCCACACGTCCTATTTTGGGAAATGGGGGAGCCATCGCTCCTATGCCCCAGGCTCCGCATTCGGCGGCGTGGCGTGCGAGTTCGCGGCTCGAACGTGCGCAGCAGCTGCCCACGTGTACTATCACCTTGAAATCCTCGGGGGCTGCCTTGACCCACGTTTCGGTAAGGCGTTTGCGCTCTTCGTCGGTGAGCATGTAGCCTTCGCCCGACGAGCCGTTGATGAACACTCCTTTCAGTCCATTCTTCTTCAGCATGGCTGCATACGCGGGTATCGGTTCGTAATTCACATCGCCATTGGCGTGCATAGGTGTGAAGGGGGCGTCGATAAGTCCCTCTATCTTTTCAAATTTCATATTCTCAATCGTTTTTGTATGGTTATGTTTATGTTTGTTGATTACATCTCCATGTTTTCGGCAGTGAGATTGTCCGTGCTTACGGCTTCCATATCCTTGTCGTCATATTTCGGACGGAGCACTATGAGCTGGAGCGCAAGTGCCACCACAAGTAACCCGCCCATGAATGCAAAGCACATACCCAGACCTACCGACTCGGCAAGTCCGCCGAGAAGTTGGGTGGTGATAGCTCCCATTATCACTCCTACGGAGTTCATGAAGCCGTATGCCATGGCGCGTTGGCGTGATGATACGAACTGGCACAGGATAGGCATATTGTTGGCATCGAACATGCCGAACCCTATGCCGAAAAACAGTCCGGCAAGTATCGAGAGCCATGCGTTGTGGGCAAGACCTATGAATACAAGCGCCGGTATCATCATGGCAAGCCCTATGGCGCTGGTATATATGCGGCCGCGTACATTGCGTTTTACCCACCGGTCGCTTATGGGACCGCCGGTCATCACTCCTATGAAGCTCGATACGGCTATGGTGAGTGTTGCCATCGGGCCTGCCCATTCCATGCTCATGTTGAGGTTGTCGTGGAACAGTGTCGGTAGCCAGTTCTTTGTAGCCCATCCCGGTACCGAGCTGGATGCGAAGAAGAACAATATTACCCAGAATGCCATGGTGCCGAATACGAATGTAAGTGACCTGACCACGGATTCGGAATTGCGTTTCTTCTCCGATGTTTTGCCTTGGGTGGTTTTCTGCGCGGTGTGACCCTCTTTCTCGTATAGCAGGAATATGAGCAGCACGGCATACGCCACACCTATTATGCCAAACCAATGGAATGTGGCTTGCCATGACCATGTCCCCGCTACCATCGCACCGAATCCACCGAGTGCCTGACCGCAGTAAAGACCGGTCATGTGCAGACCTATTGCCAGTGAGCGGCTTTTGCCGGTAAAGAAATCGGCTATGAGGGATAACGCTGAGGGTATGTACAGTGCCTCGCTTACGCCCATTATGCCGCGAAGCCACATCAGTTCATTGAAACTGTCGCAGTAGCCCATGGCAAATGTAACGCCTGACCATACGCCTAAAGAACCTACTATGAGCCATTTGCGGCTTATGCGGTCGGCTACGGCTCCTGAGAAGGGGCTTGCTATGCCATAGACCCACAGAAATATTGCCATGAGCGCGCCGAATGCTTCGGCATTGCGTAGCGCGGGTATGTCCAGGGCTATGTTGCTTTGCATGGTCGATAGCATCTGGCGGTCCATATAATTCAATAGTGCCACCACCCACAGCAGTGCCACCACTACCCACGGATAAAATTTCTTCTCTTGTATAGACATGGTACAGATTTTGAGGTTTCAACAATTATGCAAATCTACAATTTTTATTCCTAACCTGCATTCATACACCTGCAAAAATTGATTGTATTCGTTCGTATGGGTAATCCGGTCGTTTGTCGTGCCGGCTGCCTTGCATTTTAACTTTTCATGGAAATGCTTTGAATCCCGCTTCCCATGGGCAAAGTCGTGTATTTTAGGGTGCTGGGATTGCTCCCGTGGGAGGATTATTCTATGTTGTTTTAACGTACTTTAATAAATTGGGGGGGGGTATTTTCCTCTTTTATATTTATTTTTGTGAAATTATTAATGGAAAAACACACTGTTTTTTTGCAATCCCATCAGCTATGAATAACCAATAAAATAATCTCCCAATCATGAAAAAAGTATTGTTTGCATTGGCTTGCCTGCTGGCTT
>CAJTMM010000030.1:13542-28601 GCA_910577465.1 uncultured Muribaculaceae bacterium
TAGGTGGAGCCAAAGAGAAAGCTCCGGAAGTGACCGATTTGGGCATAGTGGGCGAAGGCATCGGCAATGGCAGTGCCGCTATAGTTACAGCTACATGTTCAGCAAAGAAAGCCGATAAGGTGACCGATGCGGATATAGCCCGGGCTGCCGTGCGCGGTGTGCTGTTTACCGGTTGGACCGACAAGGCAGGTGATGCCTACATTGACAGCGCAACTAAACATCCGGCTGTTGCCGGTAGTGCCGATGCCGAAGTGCAGCATGCCGATTATTTCAAAGCTTTCTTCGAATCCAACGCTCCTATGAGCTATGTGACCATATTGCCTGATACGCGCAAAGTGGTGAAGTCAGGTAAGGTATATAAGGTAAGCCAGACAGTGACTGTCAACACCTCGGCTCTCAAAGCCAAGTTGCAGAAAGATGGTGTTATCAAGGGATTACGCTCCGGTTGGTAATTATTTATAAAATCGAGTCATGAAAAAAATATTATTGATTATTACATTGCTGGCGACTGCATTTGCGGTGTCAGCACAGGACAATCAGGTTAAACGCATACCCTCCAAGGGTTACGACCCCAACCAGCAGCAATATACTACATTCAACCGTGGTTTCTGGTTTGCCGCTGAAGCTATGGGCGGTATCTCATGCCATCTCAAGGGACACAACCTCGGTTTCACTGAAGTGGACTTCACCGCCGGCTACCGTTTCAGCCAGTACCTGCGTGCGGGTGTGGGCTTGGGTGCTCGTTACTACATAAAGCAGGAAGAACTCCGTCGCGGTTCCATCAAATGGGGTATGCCCATTTTCCTTGCCGTCCGTGGCAATCTTATGCCGGGTGAGTACCGTCACGCCGTGCCGTTCTACTCCGTTGAGGTCGGCGGTTCCGTACGCGACGGTTTTATGCTGCGTCCATCCATAGGTGTGCGTATCGGTGAGCCGCGCGAAGCTTTCGTGTTGGCGTTGAGCTATATGGGACAGAATCTTGCCACTTACGATTCTGAAGGTGGCAAGTGCTCCAAATACACCAATTTCATAGCGTTGCGTCTTGGCTACGAGTTCTGATGTCATACAAAATTCCTACAACAGATATGAAGAAACTTAATATCATTTTAGCCGTGGTGTTGATTGCCGTAATGGCTGCCTGCGGCTCCAAAAAGACTGAAGTACCTTCGGCTTATGCCTACACCACATTTGAAACCACTTGCATGGGTGTCGAACATGATGGTTCACAGACACTGCGTGCTTGGGGTAAAGGCAACAACAAGGCAGATGCTATAGAACAGGCTAAGAAAAATGCCGTGTACGATGTGCTGTTCAAGGGCATATCAGGCAATGGGGAATGTGCGCGTCGTCCGCTTGTCGGCGAAGTGAATGCCCGTGAACGCTATGCCAATTACTTCAACCCGTTTTTCAGCGACGGAGGCGAGTATATGAAGTTTGTCAAGGAAGAGAAGTCTGGCGAGAAATCGCGTATCGAATCTAAGGCATCATCGCAGACCGCCTATGGTATAATCGTTACCGTGGATCGCGAGGGACTGCGTCAGCAACTTGAAAAGGACGGTGTGATACGTCCCGGAACAACCCATTGATTACATCTCAAATCATTTAAATAGATAAGCAATGAAAAATATACTTAAATATCTTGCCGCTACCGCTGTGCTCTCATCTTCAGTAATGGCTGTGGCAGCACCCCCTAAACTCATGCTTCTGCCCGATAAATCATGGTGCATATCCAAAGGTTATATTACCGAAAGCACTCGCAACGGAAAGACCGTGAAGGATGAGAATTTCGATGAGGCTCTTTACGACAATGATTTCGTCAATGTCAAGACCGCGATACATGGCATAATGCAGGAAAACAATTTCCCGTTGGTCGATGCCGCTGCTCAGAATGAAAGCGACGATGAGGATGAAATGTTTGATGAGGCATTTGAAGGTGCCGAAACCGGTTCGGGCGTCAAGACCAACGCTTACGATGAACTGCTCAAACGCAACAAGCCGGACATAACGCTCAAGGTGGGATGGAATGTAAATCCTGCAGGTATGAACTACTCTGCCGACTACCGCATAGAAGCCATCGACTCATATTCCAACAAAGCCGTTGCATCCGTAGCAGGTCAGACAGGTCTTGTCCCCCGCTCCGTGCCATTGTCGGCTGCTATCAAGAAAACTGCGTCAAACAATATGGACGATTTCCTCGCCAAGCTGCAAGCGCACTTCAACGACCTCCAGGACAACGGCCGCGAGGTGATGGTCGACATTCGCATAGTCGACAACGGTGCCGGTTTGAGCTTCTCCAAGGATTTCGGCGATAAGGAACTGTCTGAGGTAATCTACGAATGGATGTCCGACAACACGGTCAATCATCAATTCTCCGAACGCTCTGCCGGCCGCACACTCCTACGCTACGACCAGGTGCGCATACCTATGTTCGACCCCTCGGGTCGTCCCATGCAGGTTTCGCAGTTCGTCAAGCAGCTCCAGCGTTACCTCAAGGCAGCGCCATATAAGATTAAGGCAGAGGACCGCTCCACCGGATTGGGTCGTGGCAGGTTGTATCTCGGTGAAAAATAATACGCGTCATAAATATTTTAATCAAGCTATAACGACATTATCATGATACGTTACATATATAAATCCCTGCTCTCACTTGCAGCGTTAGCCTGTGCATATTCCGCATCGGCATCCGAGTGTGAACTCAGCATCTCAATAGCCCCCATACAGGACAATCCTGATGTGCCCCAGGCTGTTGCCGAACGGTTACAGTCGCGGTTGCGCACCGCCATGTCGCAAGTCGGCGTCGTGGCAGGCGACTATGACTGTCAGTTCTTTGTAACCGGCAAGTTTGACAATGCCTACGAGGAAAAAGCCGGTGGTGTAGGGGGACAATATCTGATCAAGACCACCCTCTCGCTCTATATCGGTGACGCTGAAAACAAGCGTACCTACGCATCGCGCCAGTTCGACCTCAAGGGTGTAGGCAAAACCCAGCAGCTTGCCTACATGCGCGCTCTCTCCTCACTCAGCGCCGAAAACCGCGAATTTGTCGATTTCGTCGAGTCCGGTAAAGCTAAGGTAATCGACTACTTCAACAAAAATTACAACACCTACCTCAATAAAGCCCGTACCGCACTCAAGAACCGCAGCTACGAGGAAGCCCTATATTTCGCCACCCAAGTGCCCGAATGCTGCGTGGGCTATGAGCAGGCAAATGCTCTCACCATGACCATCTTCACCGATTTCATCAACTATCAGGGACAGATGCTTCTGGCTCAGGCAAAAGGTGCATGGGCTGCCGACCCTACTGCCGACGGCGCTGCTGAAGCCCACGGCTATCTCGCGCAGATTGACCCGTCGGCATCCTGCTATCCCGCAGCCACCGCATTCGGTAATGAGATTGCCAAGGTTGTAAAAGCCAACTGGGACTTCGAGAACAAGGAAAAATACAAGGATGCCGTCGCACTTGAGCGCCAGCGTATCGAAGCCGCACGCCAGATTGGTGTGGAATGGGGCAAAAACCAGCCGCAGCACACCTATGAGATAAACTGGGTGTACTGATTCCGCCAATTATGAAAACACAAACACACACAATATTCAATTCATTATCATGAAACTATCCAATTCCATCCTTTGCGGTGCATTAGCTGCTTTAATGGCAGTGCCCGCCACGGCTTCGGCCGCCGACGAGCCCACGTTCATGCGCAGCTCCATCTACACGATTCTCGTAAACAGCGACAAGCAGAACGAACGTCTTGAAAACGAAGCCAAGGAGGTAGACTCCAAAGGCTACCAGCAGATGATTGAGAAATATGGCGACAGCCGCCTGTTGTCATCAGTTCCCGCCACTACATTCCCGCACATCGGCATTCCCGTGCAGTTCAACGATCACAACCTTGGGCTGCGCATCGTCAACTACGACCTTCTCAAGGAATCCGTTACCCCCGACGAAGCCAAGGCGGCACGTCCCAAAGGTGGCGGTGCCGGAAAAGCGTTCAAGTCATTCGGCGGTGCCATGCTCGGCGGCGGTGCCGGAAAGAACGAATCTTCTATACTCCGTGTCGAGGAGGTCGACGAATATATGCACGCCGTGATGCAACGCTACTTCCGCGAAAATCACGTGGCGGACAGCCTTGTGGCAAAATGGTTCAACTATAATCCCGCTGAGACCGCGCAATTCAACGACTACCTCATACAGGACCGTGGCTTGCAGAACGCGTCGGCTGCCGATATCGCCAAGGCATCGGCCGATGACAATGCCAAGATAATGCTCGCAGGACAAGGCTATGAGCTAATCAACAATACCTATGTCGTAGCCGTAAACCTCCGCTTCCGCAACAACAAGGCTGTAGTAAAGGAGGCCGGTGAAGCTGCCGGAACCGTTGGTGCCGTTGCCGACCAGTTCGGTGGTGGCGGTTGGGGCAAACTCATCGGCGGTGCTGCCAAACTCGGCACCAAACTTGCATCAGGCAAGATGAAAGACAGCTACTCCGTGACTGCCATGACCCACCTCTACAAACTACAGTGGAACGACTCCATACGCGACCTGCTCGGTGACAACGTACTCTATAAGGAAGGCGCCACCATGGACGATCTCCTACGTCTCGGTGTCTGCTCCCTCGACTACGTAGGGCAGTGCAAGGCATCCTCCGGTGTGAAGAACAACGACAATAAGTCCCTCGACGAACTTGCAGGCGTAGCTACCGTACGCGCCATCGACAAGGCAATCGCTAAATTACAGGTCGAAAACGAGGTGTTCCGCACCAAGGTCCCTGTTTCCAAATGCGAGGATGGCTTTGTTTATGCCAAGATAGGCTCCAAGGAAGGATTGAACCCTGATGATGAATACGAAATCCTTGAAATGTCGGAAGACGAAGCCGGCAGAATCAAATACAAATCGGTAGGCTCTGCCAAGGTAGTCAAGGACCACATCTGGTTCAACACCGCCGGTGCAGACGATATCATAGCCCTCGCCGACGACAAGGAAGCCGCCAAGATGAAAGCCGCGCAGGAACTCGGCTACACCAAGCTAAAGGCAAATAAGAAAAACGACTTCTCAGGCTACTATCTCCGCCTGAAGAAGAAAAAAGGCAAAATCGAATAATCCCCATCCCTTTACATCAACCCCTCAGGCGGCGGACCCATGCACGGTTCGCCGCTCCCTTTTATCCGCACCGGGCAATTATTTAACCGATTCTGCCCCAAATTCCCGATTATTCACTATGTTTGCACAAGTAAAACCGTAAACGTTACCCTCCATGGACAATTTCACATACTGTACCCCCACCAAATACATCTTCGGCAGTGACGCCGAACTGCAGGCAGGCACTCAGCTCGCCGCCCTCGGCATCAATAACGTACTTGTGTGCTACGGCGGTGGTTCCGTTGTGCGCAGCGGTCTGCTCGAACGCGTCGAGACATCCCTTGCCCAATCCGGCATCACGTTCGTAGAGCTCGGCGGCATACAGCCCAACCCCACCGACCCTAAGGTTCGCGAAGGTATCGACCTCTGCCGCCGCACCGCTATCCAGGGAATCCTCGCCGTAGGCGGCGGATCCGTCATCGATACCGCCAAAGCCATAGCCGCAGGCGTGCCGTACGATGGCGATTTCTGGGACTTCTGGGCAGGAAAAGCCACCGTTACCGAAGCACTTCCGGTTGGCGTGGTGCTCACCATCCCGGCAGCCGGAAGCGAAGGTTCGGGCAACTCCGTCATTACCCTTCTCGACGGGATGCACAAGATAAGCCTGCGCACCGACTTCGCGCTGCGCCCCAAGTTCGCCCTCATGAACCCTGAGCTTACATTCACTCTCCCCCCGGAGCAGACTGCCGCCGGCATTGCCGACATGATGGCACACATATTCGAACGCTATTTCACCACCACCCCCGACGTCGAAGTCACCGACCGCATATCCGAAGGCTTGCTCATGGCAATCATCGACCAGGCGGCTAAAGTAATGGCAGCCCCCACCGACTATCAGGCACGCGCCAACATCATGTGGAGCGGTACACTCGCCCACAATGGTATCTGCGGCACCGGACGCCGCGAAGATTGGGTGAGCCACTTCATGGAACATGAAATCTCGGCAGTTTACGGCGTAACACACGGTTCCGGACTTGCCGTCATACAACCTGCATGGATGACATTCATGGCACACCACGCACCGCAGCGCGGAGCGCAATTGGCACGGCGTGTGTTTGCCGTCGACGAACCCGACGACACCCTCGCCGCCCTCCAGGGCATAGCCTGTCTCAAAGCCTTCTACCGCAGCATCGGTCTGCCTGTCACATTCGCCCAACTCGGCATCGACCACCCCGACATACCGCTGCTCGTAGCCAAGCTCCACGAAAACAAAGGTCCCGAAATCGGTGGCTACTACCGTCTCACCCCCGCCGATACCGCTGAAATCTATCGCCTTGCACTCTGATGGATATACGTCGCGTCACCCCCGGGGAATATTCCCGCGCATTCGCTGAATACCCACACGTGTTCAACACTGTGGCATTCTCCGAACTCAATGCCTGGAAATGCTGGCAGATACACTATCTGCTCATATCCGACACGCGTCTGCGCGCCGGATTCATCCTCGGCGAAACCGACACCGCGCTATCCTCGCCATTCTCCGCACCCTTTGGCGGTCCTACCTTCACGCGGCACCAGCACCTCACCACCATCTGTGCCATCTTCCGCACCCTCAATGACTACGCACACTCATTGTCCAAGGACCTCCGTATTACCCTCCCGCCGATGTGGCACAACCCGGGCACCCTCTCGCAGTGCGTCAGTGCCCTCTCGATACTGCCCGGAGCCGCACCCGTCATCGACGTATGCTACCACATGCCCCTTGGCGATTCGGCAGATCCGCTGCCCCATTCCGTAGCACGGGCGCGCGGGGCATTGCGGCAGGCGCTCGCACGGCAGTTCACATTCACCGTAGGCGACGCATCACCCCACCTCGTCCAACGTGCCTACGACATAGTCAAGGACAATCACACTCAGCGTGGTTACCCTGTTCGTATGACACCCGACGACATGCTACGCACCGCAGCGATGATGAACGCCGACACATTCTTCCTCACCACCCCCGACGGCACCGATGCCGCAGCGGCAATCGTGTTCACCACGCTTCCCTCTGTGGCGCAACCCATCCTTTGGGGCGACAACGTATCGCTCCACGACCACCGCACCATGCACCGTCTATGCTTCGAGATAGCACGGTTCTATGCCGCGCGCCGATACTCCGTACTCGACCTCGGTCCGGCATCCCTACATGGCATCCCCGACCTCGGTCTCGCTTTCTTCAAGGAAAGTCTCGGCTTCACGCCATCACTGCGGTACACATTTCACATCCCGCGTTAGTCCGCATTCTCGCGCAGCACCGAACGCACCTTGTCCACGGCGAGCGCTATCGCATCAAGCAGCCGCAGAGCCTCCTCCGAGCGAACGCGCTCCAGGCGCAGCTCCACCAGCTCCTTTATCACCTGTTCTATCTCCTTGATGGTGTACTCTGTGAAATTCACCTCCTCGCGGGCAAGCACACGTTCCAGCAAGCCCTTCTTCGATTCTTTCTTCGACATAATATGGTAGATTTTATGAAACATCTACCGTTTACAACAACCCACCCCCATCCCCAGTTCACTCCCCAACAAACCCTCCCACACATCTACACCCATCAAAGAGGACAAGATGCCCTCTCTCCGACCACCGTCTCAAACAAGGAGCGAGGGCATCCTGCCCTCGTGCATCCCCCACGACCTTAAAGACCTTAAAATCCTTAAACTCCTACCCCTGCCACCGTCACACATCTACGCCCATCAAAGAGGGCAAGATGCCCTCTCTCCGACCATCGTCTCAAACAAGGGGCGAGGGCATCCTGCCCTCGTGCAAAAAAATACCCACAAAAAAATCCCCATCAACCAATAATTCTTGCTCCGCAAGCGTCCTATGGACGATAACCTAATTCCTAATTCCTAATTCCCTAAGCGCCTCCATCCGCTCCACACATGTCCCGCACTTCCCGCAATGCTTCTCGCCGCCCTTGTAGCACGAATACGTCAGGTCAAAATCCACACCCGCAGCGAGTCCCCGCCGTGCTATATCCACCTTGGTGATATTCGTGTACGGCGCCCGCAATTCAATATGCTCATACGTCCCCGCGCTTATCGCGGCACCCATGGCGTCCACGAACTCACCCCGGCAGTCGGGATATATGGCATGGTCGCCGCCATGGTTGGCTATCATCACAGCCTTCAGTCCGCGGCTCTCGGCAAGCCCTGCCGCCACCGACAGCATTATGCCGTTGCGGAACGGCACCACCGTCGAGCGCATGTTCTCATCCTCATAATGCCCCTCAGGTATCGCATCGGCACCGCTCAGCAGCGAGCTTTCGAAATATCGCCCCATGAAAGCCAGATCTATCTCCACCAGCTCTATTCCCAGCCGGCGGCAATTCTCGCGGGCGCACGCCGCTTCACGCGCATTATGGTTCGCTCCGTAATTGAAGTTCACCGCCAAGGCTATCGAATCCTTATACTCATACAACATCGATGTCGAGTCCATTCCACCCGACAACACTATCAGTGCATCCTTTTCCATAAAAATCCGTATTTAGAAATCATTACGCATCGCGGCCATCATACGGGCGCGAGCCATCTCCTTATGTTCCTCGTCACCGTAATTGGCAAACGGGTATATCGATATCCCCCCTCTCGGAGTGAACAGCCCTATCACCTCTATGTAGCGGGGATTCATCAGACGCTTCAGATCCTTCATTATTATGTTCACGCAATCCTCATGAAAATCGCCATGGTTGCGGAAACTGAACAGATACAGCTTCAGGCTCTTGCTCTCCACCATATCCTCACGCGGTATGTAGTTTATGATTATCTTGGCGAAATCCGGCTGACCCGTCTTGGGGCAAAGCGACGTAAATTCCGGGCAGGTGAACGTGACCAGATACTCATTCTCCGGATGTTTGTTCTTGAACGTCTCCAGTATCTCAGGTGCATACTCCGTAGGATACTTCACACCCGTATTGCCAAGCAGGGTCACACCCTGCAGCTCATCATCAGCTCTCATATATGTTTCGTTATTGTTTTTCGGATGCAAAAATAAGCATAAGTTTACTTATTGGCTACCTCCGCCCCCGCATATTCCAGCAGCCGGGCATACATCGTCATTATCTGCTTTCCGTAATTGCTGTTGGCTGCCCAGCGGTTGCTCAGAGCGTGCCACGTAGGCGCGCAACCGCGGCTCACCAGACCAAACCGGGGGTCCACCACCTTTTCGCCACGGGGCAGGGGGGTAGTCGTCGCGTAGGCGTACAGATGCTGCAACTGTGCCGTCACACCCTCTTTTATGCTGCCGAACGAATGCCCTTTCAGACCGCGTCGCGTCACGCCTAATCCGCAATAATTGTATTGGTCGGGGGTCACCGCCGTTCCGTCGGCAAACTTGAACCACCCCGTCTCTATTATGGCCTGGCACAGCGCCATATCACCGCGTATGCCATATTTGGCGCCCACGCTTATGTAGGCTTCCGCTATCTCAAGCGGGAAATCCTCATTGCGTTCCTTCACGAAGAGCCACAGCGTGCGCGCATCCACCGTGTGCCGGCCCAGTATCTCCGGCGTCACACCCTCAGCGGTGATTGGCGCTTTTTCCACCGCCGCCGGCTCGAGGCAGGTACCCCCCGGATACACCAGTTCCCACACCTCGTAAGTGTCGTCATCCTCGCGCTCCGGGATTTCCGCTTGCGCCGCAGTGGCAGCGCAGGCGCCAGCCGTCAGGGTTATTGTAAGCCACTTCCGCATCGGCAGGTTACTCCTCGTCGCTGAACATCGGGTCCCATGCCGGAAGCATCACCGGCTTCTGGTCCATGAGCTTGAGCAGATTCTCGGGAATGTACTTCTTGTTCACCACCAAGCGGAACATATATTCGTCAAACCACTTGTCCGTCATCACCAGATGTCCGTCATTGGCTCCCGGTCCCCAGCTGTTTTCCACCATCCAGCGTGTAGGCTTGCCATCCTTGTCCAGATCCACCGCCATAAGGGTCATGGCGTGCGACGACGCGCTGGCAAATGTCCTTATCCTGTCGGCCTTGTCCATGCCGAATGTGGTGCCGAACAAGTCACCGTAGCTGAAGTTCTCTGGGTCCAGCAATCCGCGGGTGCGGTCAAGGCTCTGACCCACGTCACACGAGAAATACATCATCACCGAATCCTTGATCGATTTTATGGCGGCAGCCTTGATATCCTCCACAGGCACATTGAGATATGTCCAGTTGTCGCCGTCATACGTATGGCGGTCCAGGTCTATCTCATACACCTTGTAGTAGGGGCGGGTAGGGTCGTTCATCAGCATCACGTAATTGCCGCGCAGGTCATCGCCGCAATACTCCGCATAGAATTCCTGCGGGGTGTAACGCTTGCGCTCTATCACCTTGCCCGATGCATCCTTGCGTGTCCACTCAAACTCCGTCGGGGGCACACCGAGCGTCAGGGCGAGCATACGGTATATCTCGCCGAGCATCGCTTCCTTGCGTTGCTCCATGGCCTTGCCCTTGGCGCCTTCCGATGCCATGCGGCGCAACTCCAGCCCGTCCTCGCGCAGTTTCAGCGACAGAAGCCTGCGCATCTGTGATGTGTTGTTGCTGCTGTAAGTCTCGGGCCATACCTCGGCAGGTACCACGCCGTATTTCATCACATTCTCCGAAAAGCCTGTGTATTGCCCGCCGTCGCTCAGCGGATTCTTGAACAGCCACTCCACAGTCTTGTCATCCATCGGTTTGTTCGATGTATCTATGATGGTCTGGAGAAACAGATTTGCCTTTTCGAGCTGGTCGTAGAAGAAATTATAGTTCTGCGACAGTTCCAGCTTGGGCAGGTTGTGGCGCTCCATCATGCGGGCACGCAGCACGTTGAGTCCTGTAAACAGCCAGCACCGGCCCGACGAGCGTTGGTTTGTCACACCCTTGCTGTTCACCCGGTCGCTGAATGTCTGGTCCACGGCGCCGGCATTCTCGGCATTGCGTGCCAGTGTCGATATATCGCTTTGGCTTATGGCATTGCGCAGCGCGCGGTCGGTAGGGGTGTTGGTCCAGTTGGCACGCAGGTTGGCTATCAACTCAGGCGTCAGACCGCCGTTGGTGCCGCCTATTGCCGACGTGGCACATGCCACCGCCGCACATGCGGCAAGGAATCTAAAATATCTTTTCATATCGTGGTTTATTATATTTCGCTGATTGGACGAATACTCGCTTATGGTGTTTGTCGTTTGCAAAAATAATAAATTGAGTCTTAATTACCAATCATGTTATTGGCATTGCCCCAAACATTACCTCAAAAAAACTCCTTAATTGTTGCCAAGATGGTTAATTTACATTAATTTTGCGCTAAACTAATCTGTACTTGCCAATTTTTTTTAGTTCAAATTATATTAAATTCCTAACTGCTATGTGGTTAACAAATTCATCTATAGGACGTAAGCTCGTCATGGCTATTACCGGTGCCTGCTTGCTCCTATTCGTAACTTTCCATGCGTTGATGAATGGTGTGGCTATCTTCTCGCCCGCTGGCTATAACGCCATCTGTGCGTTCCTCGGTGCCAACTGGTATGCGCTGGTCGCTTCCATGGGCCTTGCCGCTCTTTTCATCATTCACATCATCTACGCCGTATGGTTGACGCTTCAGAACCGTAAGGCGCGTGGCAACGACCGTTACAACGTCGTTTCCAAGCCCCCGCAGGTTGAATGGGCTTCGCAGAACATGCTCGTGCTCGGTATCGTCATTGTGGCATTCCTTGTGCTCCACATGATTCAGTTCTGGGCTAAGATGCAGCTCGCTGAAATCATGGGCATACACACTCCCGACCCTGCCAACGGTATGTACTTCATCAATCTTGCATTCTCTTGCTGGATTACCCCCGTGGTCTACATCATCGGCTTCGTTGCTCTTTGGTTCCACATGACTCACGGCTTCTGGTCCATGTTCCAGTCTGCCGGTTGGGACAATGACACCTGGCTTCCCCGTCTCAAATGCATCGGCAACTGGTGGACTACCATCGTGGTGGCTCTCTTTATCCTTGAGGCGATTGTGTTCACTCTGCGTGCCAACGGTATCTTAAACTGCTGTTGTGCATAATTCCTTCATTTTATAACACACATACACAGATATGGCAGATATTAAGAATCTGGAGGGTATGATTGACTCTACCCCCATCATGAAGGACTATGCCGACATCGAATCGGCTAAGCTTCCCGAATATCAGATTGATTCAAAGATACCCGAAGGTCCCATCGCTGAAAAGTGGACTAACTACAAGGCTCATCAGAAACTCGTCAACCCCGCTAACAAGCGCAACCTCGACATCATCGTCGTAGGTACAGGTCTCGCGGGTGCTTCTGCAGCTTCCACTCTTGCCGAACTCGGCTTCAACGTTTGGAACTTCTGCATCCAGGACTCTCCCCGTCGCGCTCACTCTATCGCTGCCCAGGGTGGTATCAACGCCGCCAAGGACTATCAGAACGACGGCGACTCCGTTTATCGTCTTTTCTACGACACCGTCAAGGGTGGTGACTTCCGTTCTCGCGAAGCCAACGTTTACCGCCTTGCCGAAGTGTCCAACAATATCATCGACCAGTGCGTGCAGCAGGGTGTGCCTTTCGCTCGCGAATACGGCGGTCTCCTCGCCAACCGTTCTTTCGGTGGCGCTCAGGTGTCACGTACATTCTACGCTAAAGGACAGACCGGACAGCAGCTCCTCCTCGGTGCATACGCATCGCTCAACCGTCAGATTGAGAAAGGTCAGGTTCGTTCATTCAACCGTCGCGAGATGCTCGACCTCGTTATGGTCGACGGCCGCTGCCGCGGTATCATCGTCCGCAACCTCGTTACCGGCGAGCTCGAACGCTACGCAGCTCACGCTGTAGTTCTCGCCACCGGCGGTTATGGACGTACATTCTTCCTTTCTACCAACGCTATGGGTTGCAACGGCTCTGCCGCCATCCAGGCTTTCAAGAAAGGCGCATACCTCTCCAACCTCGCTTTCACTCAGATTCACCCCACCTGTATCCCTGTTCACGGCGAAGACCAGTCCAAGCTCACACTCATGAGCGAGTCGCTCCGTAACGACGGTCGTATTTGGGTTCCCAAAAAGAAAGAAGATGCCGAAGCCATCCGTGCCGGCAAGAAGAAACCTACCGATATACCCGACGAAGACCGCGACTTCTACTTGGAACGCCGTTACCCCGCATTCGGTAACCTCTGTCCCCGCGACATCGCCAGCCGCGCTGCCAAGGAACGTTGCGACGCCGGCTTCGGTGTAGGTACCGGCAACGCCGTTTACCTCGACTTCAAGTACGCCATACAGCGTCTCGGTGCCGACGTGGTACGCGACCGTTACGGAAACCTCTTCGATATGTATCAGATGATTTCCGACGACAACCCCTACGAGACTCCGATGATGATATTCCCCGCTTCGCACTACACCATGGGTGGTATCTGGGTCGACTACGAACTCCAGACATCTATACCCGGTCTGTTTGCTATCGGTGAATGTAACTTCTCCGACCACGGTGCTAACCGTCTCGGTGCTTCCGCGCTCATGCAAGGTTTGGCCGACGGTTACTTCGTGCTCCCGTACACCATGCAGAACTACCTCAGCGATCAGATTAAGGTGCCTCACTTCACTACCGATACACCCGAATTCGACAAGGCTGAAAAAGACGTTCGCGCACGTATCGAGAAGCTCATGAACATCAAGGGTACCAAGAGTCCCGACGAGATACACAAGCGTCTCGGACACGTGATGTGGAACCTCGTTGGTATGGGCCGTACCCTCCAGAGTCTTGTGAAAGCTCTCGACGAACTCGAGGACGTGAAGAAGGAATTCTACACCGACCTTCGCATCGTAGGCTCTGCCGACGACCTCAATACCGAGCTTGAAAAGGCTCTCCGTCTCGAAGACTTCCTCGTTATGGCTAAGATGATGGCTATCGACGCGCTCCATCGCAACGAATCCTGCGGTGCTCACTTCCGTGAGGAATACCAGACTGCCGACGGCGAAGCCGCACGCGACGACGAGCACTACATGTATGTAAGCTGCTGGAAGTACACCGGCGACAACGAAAAGCCCGTACTCCTCAAGGAGCCCCTCAAATACGAGGCCATAAAGGTACAGACACGTAACTACAAGTCATAATCCTTTTCACCACCTGAATAACTATTAACAAAGACTTCAATGGAAACAACAATAAGCGTAAACTTGAAAATTTGGCGTCAGCGTGGTCCTAAGGAAAAAGGCCAGTTCGTCAATTATCACCTCGACAATGTGTCCACCGGAAGCTCATTCCTCGAAATGCTCGACATGCTCAACCAGCAGCTCGTTGAGAAAGGTGAGGAACCCGTAGTCTTCGACAGCGACTGCCGCGAAGGTATATGCGGTATGTGCTCTCTGTACATCAACGGTCACCCCCACGGTCCCGTGCAGGGCATCACCACTTGCCAGTTGCACATGCGTAAGTTCAACGACGGCGACACCATCACCATCGAACCCTGGCGTTCTGCTGCATTCCCTGTTATCCGCGACCTCATGGTCGACCGCAATGCTTTCGATAAGATTCAGCAGGCAGGCGGTTACGTATCGTTCAACTGCGGCGGTGCTCCCGACGCTAATGCTACCCCCATCTCCAAGGAAGTAGCCGACGTTGCCATGGACTCCGCTACATGTATCGGTTGCGGTGCTTGTGTGGCCGCTTGTAAGAACGGCTCCGCCATGCTCTTCGTTTCAGCCAAGGTTAGCCAGTTCGCTCTTCTGCCCCAGGGTCAGGTTGAACGCGCTCGCCGTGCACGCGCCATGGTACGCCGCATGGACGAACTCGGATTCGGTAACTGTACCAACACCGGTGCATGTGCCGCCGAATGTCCCAAGAACGTTCCCCTGAGCAACATCGCACGTCTCAACCGCGAATTTGCTAAAGCAAAACTCGCCGACTAATACACATCGGCTATCGATTAGTCACTCTGATTAGTCAAAATAACCTCCCAGCGAGCCCGGTCACCCC
>CAJTMM010000031.1 GCA_910577465.1 uncultured Muribaculaceae bacterium
CTTTTAATATTATTTATTAAATTTAAAAAAACACTTACAGTTTTGCCTTGATGGCTGCCGTCTCAGCTTCATAACCCGGCTTTTCAAGCAGGGCGAACATGTTGCGCTTGTAATCCTCCACACCGGGCTGATTGAACGGGTTCACACCCAGCATATAACCGGAGATACCACAGGCTTTTTCGAAGAAATATATGAGCTGACCAAGATACCCTTCGCGCAAGGCGGGGATAGTGATACGCAGATTGGGCACACCGCCGTCGACGTGAGCTATACGGGTACCCAGCTCAGCCATCTTGTTCACCTGATCCACACGCTTGCCGGCTATATAGTTCAGTCCATCGAGATTGTCATTATCGGTGGGTATGAGCGTTTCATGCTCGGGAGCTTCAACCGACAGCACTGTCTCGAATATGGTGCGTTCACCATCCTGAATCCATTGACCCATCGAGTGCAGGTCTGTGGAATTGTCAACGGCTGCGGGGAATATACCCTTGTGGTCCTTGCCCTCACTCTCGCCGTAGAGCTGCTTCCACCATTCTCCGAAATAGTGGAGCTTGGGGTTATAGTTCACCAATATCTCTATCTTCTTGCCGCTGCGGTAAAGAGCGTTGCGCACGGCAGCGTATAGCAGTGCCATATTGGAATCATACGAAGCGGACTTGGTATCGGCTTCCATAGCGGCAGCTCCGCCCACCAATGCCTTGATATCGTAACCGGCGACAGCTATGGGCAGCAAGCCCACAGGAGTGAGCACCGAGAAACGGCCACCCACATTATCGTCAATCACGTATGTCTTGTAGCCCTCTTCGGTAGCGAGCTGACGTAGTGCACCGCGATGAGCGTCGGTAATAGCCACTATGCGTTTGGCGGCTTTAGCCTTACCCTCTTTGCGTTCGAGCATCTCCTTGAGCAAGCGGAATGCTATTGCCGGCTCGGTGGTGGTACCCGATTTGGATATAACTATGATACCGAATTTCTTGTCCGACAGATAGTCCATAAGCTCAAACAGATAATCTTCACCGATATTCTGTCCGGCAAAAACCACCTTGGTCGACTTAGGTTCATGACGGTATGCTGCAAAACTGTCCGAAAGAGCTTCGATTACAGCCTTGGCACCGAGATACGAACCGCCTATGCCTATTGCCACCACCACCTCACATTCATCCTGAAGTGAGTTTGCAGTAGCATTTATATCATCGAGCAGCGACTCCGACAGACGTGTGGGCAGGTCGGTCCATCCGAGAAAATCATTGCCGGCACCTGTGCCGTTATCCACTTTTGCAAGAGCTTCGCCTGCTTCGGGAAGCAATGCGTCAACATCCCCGGCAGTAACCGTCCCGAGGGCGTTCTTAATGTCTATCTTCAATTTTTCCATTATGGTATTATAATTTAATTGTTATCAGGATAATTAACTTTCCGTCCCGCATCAGATAAATGTCTCAGCCATGGCACGTATTGCCTTTGCCGGCTTTATATTACGGTACAGGATATCATACACGCCGTTGAGTATCGGCATGGTCACATTGTGCTTGCGGTTGATTTCGTGCACACACTTGGTCCCGTAGTAGCCCTCGGCGGTCTGCACCATCTCCATGCGGGCGGTCTGCACCGAATAGCCGTTGCCTATCATCGAGCCGAAATTATGGTTGCGGCTGAATCGGGAGTAGGAGGTCACCAACAGGTCACCAAGATACACCGAGTCGCAAATCTGGCGCGGACGCGGATACACCGTATCCACAAACCGCTCCATCTCGCGTATGGCATTGGACACGAGCATAGCCTGGAAATTATCGCCCATCTTTAGCCCGTGTACTATACCCGAAGCTATTGAATAGACATTTTTCAGCACCGCCGCATACTCTATTCCGGTCACATCCGACGATGTGATGGTGCGCAGCGCATTGCCGCTGAGAGCATTGGCAAACTGCTCGGCATGGAATATGTCATTGCACCCTACGGTGAGATAACTCTGACGGCCCAACGCCACCTCTTCGGCATGGCACGGACCGCTCACCACCAGCATACGCTCAGGTTTCACCCCGTACACACGCTGCATGTAATCGGATATTATCTCATTTTCATCCGGCACGATACCCTTCACCGCCGACACCACGAATTTATCGCTGATATCGGTAGTCAGCTTCTCCATGTGACTCTTGAAGTAAGGCGAAGGCATCACGAGCAGCAACGTATCGGCATGCTCGCACACATAATTGATATCCGACGAAAATTCTATGCGCTGGATATCAAATTCCACATCGCTCAGATAAGCCGGATTATGACGCAGACGCTTGAAATCCTCTATGCGGTCGTCGCGTCGCATATACCACATTATAGATTCACAGTTGTTGAGCAGAAGCTTGGCAAGAGCCGTAGCCCAGCTCCCACCGCCCATCACTGCTACTGTTCCGGGGAAATTCATATTATTAATGTTTTACATTAAAACAACATTGGCATTTAGCCATGGGTTCATACCTCAGTCTTGCGCTGCGGCGGCAACCCACGATTTCACCTGTTCTATATCGGGATTTTGCAATTCGAGTTTGAATTTCTTGTTGAGCCCGCACAAATCCTGCTGGAGTTTTCCGGCTGAAGAGGTACTACCGAGCTGCTGCACGGTGAGCACTCCGAGCTTATGCAAGGGAGCAACCCACTCTTCAGGCACGCCTACGGTGGCAAACACCTCGGCACCGTCGCGTTTCTGCACCTTTTCAGGACGCATCTGCGGGAAGAACAGCACCTCCTGAATAGTGGTTTGACCGGTCATGAGCATAACCAGACGGTCCATACCTATACCCATACCCGATGTGGGGGGCATACCGTATTCGAGTGCGCGTATGAAATCCTTGTCTATGATCATCGCTTCGTCATCGCCCTTTTCGCCAAGACGCATCTGCTCCACGAAACGCTCGTACTGGTCTATCGGGTCATTCAGCTCCGAATAAGCGTTAGCCAGTTCCTTGCCGTTGACCATCAGTTCAAAACGTTCCGTCAGTTCGGGATTGCTTCTGTGACGTTTGGTAAGCGGCGACATCTCTATAGGATAGTCTATGATGAATGTAGGCTGTATATAGTTGCCCTCGCACTTCTCTCCGAATATCTCATCTATGAGCTTACCCTTGCCGAGAGCCGGATCAACCTCTATGTCGAGCTGGCGGCACACGTCACGCAACTGCTCCTCGTCCATACCGGTGATATCTATTCCGGTAAATTCCTTTATGGCGTCAATCATGGTCACGCGCTTGAACGGTGCCTTGAATGAGATTACGTTATCACCCACTTTCACTTCGGTGGTACCGTTGACATCCAGGCATATCTTCTCAAGCATGCGCTCGGTGAAGTCCATCATCCAGTTATAATCCTTGTACGCCACATAGATTTCCATGCAGGTAAATTCCGGATTGTGGGTGCGGTCCATACCTTCATTGCGGAAATTCTTGGAGAACTCATACACACCATCAAAACCGCCCACGATAAGACGCTTTAGATACAACTCATTGGCTATACGCATGTACAGCGGAATATCGAGTGCGTTGTGGTGCGTGATAAATGGACGGGCCGACGCTCCGCCGGGGATGGATTGCAGTATCGGAGTCTCCACCTCCATGTAACCGGCGGCATTGAAGAACTCGCGCATGGAGTTGTACACCTTAGTACGCTTGATGAATATATCCTTCACGCCGTCATTGACCACCAAATCCACATAGCGGCGGCGGTAACGGAGTTCCGGGTCATCAAACGCATCGTAAGTCACACCATCCTTGACCTTTACTATAGGCAGCGGGCGCAATGACTTGGACAGCACGGTCAGCTCCTCGGCATGAACCGTAATCTCGCCCATCTGTGTGCGGAACACATAGCCCTTCACACCTATGAAGTCACCGATGTCAAGAAGCTTTTTCAGTACCACATTATATTGGTCCTTATCCTCTCCGGGACAGAGATCGTCGCGGCTCACATACACCTGTATGCGTCCGTCGGCATCCTGCAGTTCCAGAAATGAAGCCTTGCCCATGATGCGGCGGCTCATGATACGGCCTGCAATGCTCACCTCGCGACGGGGAGCATCGTCGGAAAATGTCGATTTTATCTCTGCCGTATGACCCGTTACCGTAAATTCGGCTGCGGGATAGGGATCTATACCACGGCGGCGCATTTCATCGAGGCTGCCACGGCGCACTATTTCCTGTTCGCTAAGTTCAAGTAAGTTGGTTGCCATGCGAATATATTTTTTATCTTAAAAACCTGATTATTCCGCAAATTTAACTAAAATCTCCGACACCACCTTATTTATAATGATATTTGACAAAATAACCGTAACTTAGCAACGGCATTTAACACCCATACGGCAGCAATCCCGCACACGCACACATGAACCGACCACGCATCGACCGACTACGTCAATGGCTAAGCTCACTCTCATTCCGCACCGGAGTGACAGTAGGCATAGCTTGCCTGATATTTTACGCAATATCGTTCGCCCAGTTCCTATTGCCGATATCAGCGGCTGCCAAGGCTACACTGTGGATAGTATTCTTCGGCATGGCAAAGACAGCCCAGTACTCGGCATTGCTAATATTAGGAAAAGCAGGAATAGACAAGACCAAATCATGGCTAAGAAGATACCGCACATCATAACCATAGCCGCCATCGCAGCGATAATAACCGCCATTGCACCGCGCGCACACGCATGCACCTCCGCCATAGTCAGCGGCAGGGCGAGCGCCACAGGCAAAGCCATGCTATGGAAACTTCGCGACACATCGTCGCCATGCAATTTTGTCGACACGATTCCGTCCGATGGTGAATCCATGGCTTACATAGCCTTGTTCAACGGCTCCGACTCCCTGCGCCGTGAAGCGTGGATAGGCTACAACGATGCCGGATTCGCCATCATGAACACAGCATCGCACAATATGCCGCGCACACACGGAGCACCGGAGGACCGCGAAGGCTTCGTTATGACCTTGGCATTACAGAGATGCCACGACATATCGGACTTCCGCCATCTGCTCGACACCCTCACACGCCCGATGGGGGTGCGTGCCAATTTCGGCGTCATAGACGCGCACGGCAACGGAGCGTATTTCGAGACCCATGATTCAGCATACGTGGAATATAATCTCGCCGATTCCCCTCAAGGATTCATCGTGCGCACCAATCACTCATTGTCGCAATCGGCATCGGGCGGAACCGGATTCGACCGCAAGCGCACAGCCGAGACACTGTTGGCTCCTTACGCCGACACACACTCCATCACCCCACAGGTATTCACCGAAATACTGTCGCGCTCATTCTATCACGCGCCATCCGACCGCAATTTCCTCTCCGACAGTATGATTCTGCTCGACGAGCACCTTATACCACGTACCACATCAGAAGCGGCGGTGGTAATCGAGTCGGCGGACACTCCTGACAATTACAGAATGTGGGCAATGCTCGGTTGGCCACCTACCTCTTACGCCATCCCCGCATCACTCCACAATTTGCCGGACGACCTGGCTCTAAACCGTGAAGACCTGCAAGCTCCCGCATACCGCAAAGCTCAATGGAACAAAAGACTCGTAACACGACGTATCGGTGACCGCCAATACCTCATCACCCACGTTCTCCGCCAATTGATGTCCCGACGGGCGAATTACACTCTTCCGTAAATATCCATCAGACGCGAATAATAAGCATCCGGAGAAAAAGCGACTATCGACCGGGACTGAATGGCCGGTCTATCAAATTCCTTGTCCCACATAGCCCTCACCGCGTCCTGCAGCGACTGCTTATCACCGCTTTCAAACGTCATCCCACTCTCATCGTCAATCAGCTCCGGTATTCCACCAATTGCCGCCCCTAACACCGGCGTACCCGCACACAACGACTCTATCACCCCCATGGGATTATTCTCATACCATTCAGAAGGTAATACCGAAAAACGCGCGCCCGCCAACAATTCACCTACCGCATCTCCATGAATCATGCCCAAAAATTCGACATTGGCACTTGAGCCATATTTCATTTTCAAAGACTCGGACATTGGCCCACCTCCCGCGACCATCAGCTTCATTGGCAAACGGGATGCGACATCAAGCAAAGTATCTATTCCCTTCTCCTCCGACAATCTGCCTATATAACAATAATAGTCACCTTTATCGGATTCGACAAGTCCATATTTAACGAATACAAGCGAGCTATTTACCCCCCCCTAAAATGTTAATTTTATCTAAAAGAGAGATGTAATATCTATCAGCTCCGAATACCGCACATGAGTTATCAGCTATTGTGGCATAATCAAATTTTCCGGACCACATTTCCGATATCTTCGACACCAAATCATCCACACTGCCACTTTTAAATTCAGCACCGCTTCCCGGATTATCAATCAGTTCAGGAATGCCCCCAATCTCAGCACCTACCACGGGCGTACCCATACAAAGTGACTCAATGACCCCTAGCGGATTATTTTCATAACATTCCGACGGCATCACCGAAAACTTTGCATGCGCCAACAAATCACGAACACCATCGGAACTGAGCTGACCAAGAAACTCTATATTGGTTTTTCCGGCATAGGTGCCACGCAGTTCCGCATCGAGCGGACCACTTCCGGCAACTTTCAAAGTCATGGGCAAGCGCGATGCCGCTTCCAGCAATGCGCGCACACCCTTCTCTTCCGACAACCGCCCTATATAGCAATAATAATCCCCACGCGCATCTTCCGATACCACAGAGCGTTTTTCCAACATTTCAGGAGCTATGAAGTTGCACAATACCGCAAGCTTTCCGGGAGCGAAACCACCCTGCTTCATCTTCGATGCCATGAACTCACTGGGGCATATAAACAAATCAGTATAACTCTGCAACCGTTTGGCATTCCATCTGAGTGCCTCCATATATGCCAACGCACTCGCCGCGAGCGAACCCTTCATACATCTGGTGCTCAGCACCTTTTTCTTATCATTGAAACAAAGTTCACACACCTCGCCGTTTCGCAGACACGAATAGGATGGACACAACAGTTTGTAGTCATGAAGCGTCCACACCACGCGCGCACCATATTTTTTTGCAAGTTTCGCAACCACAGGCGACAGGTAAGAGTGTATGTTATGGAGATGTACAACATCCGGACGAAAATCCTTGAGCAGTCTCTTGAACTTATCTGCCACATCACCCAACCCCATGGTCCGCTTCAGCGCAGCGAGCTTACTTTTCAGCGGTCCTCCAAAATCAACCTCCTCGGGCCAATAAGACTCCCACTCCGACGGTAGATTTTCAGGATAACGCATAGCAAACACAGCCACTTCATGACCGCGCTCACGCAATAGTTTTTCAAGATTTAACGCGCACACACAATCGCCACCACGGCGATAATAGAATTTAGTTACTATAATAATTCGTTGTTTCATGAATGCAAATCTATTAAATTCATCGGCAATTGCCAACCGGGTGACACAACACTGTCACTTCACCAACACACTTGTGTACCGGTTGCGACCCAACAGCCATGTCACGCCCGCCGATACGGCAAATACCGACACGGCCATACACACGATACGCGCAATATAGGGCAGCCACGCCACATCAAACACATCGTATGCCACCATCACAAATATAAAATGACACAGATAAATACCAAACGTCAGAGACGCCATTCGGTTCAGCCATGCACTTCCGGCAGGCGCCCACCGCTGTATGGCAATGAAGATAGGAAGCGTCATCATAAACACATTCACTCCTGTAAAATACCACACTATCTCCAGATAGGCATAGTCACCGGGATACCTGCCCTGAAGCCATATATATCCGCCGGCGGTAATGGCATATCCCACCACAAACATAGGTATCAACGCAACAGCAGCTTTAGCTGCCGACCATCTCAACGGATATCGTTTCAGATAATACGCCAGCACTATATATCCTATGAATCCCGACACATAGTAGAATGTGGAGAACGCATTCCAGTCACACCCGCCCAATATATCCATATTACCATAATTGCCAAGATAACCTACCGAAGGGGCGAACAACCGCACATAAGGCAGCAACAGAGTCACACCCCACACTTTCAGAAATGTGAGCACATCGCGGCGCGATGCCGATGCAAGCCATGCACCCACCACAGGCATGACGAGATACAATCCCAGCAACATATACAGATACCAAAGCGGAGTGGTATCGAAATTAAAATTCAGCACCCAGCTCCACAAGCGGTTGGTAAGCCCATCAGGAGTGTAAGCCGACATATCCACCGACGGATTGACACTCTCCGAGCCGAATCCGGTAAAATAACAATAAGCCAAAGGCGGCAACGCCAGCGACCAAAACACCAGCGGAGGAATGATACGCCCCACACGCTTACGGTAGAATCCGCCCAACGTAACCGTTTCCGGCAACGGCAGCAACAACACTCCGGTCATCATCACAAACAACGGCACGCACGGACGCAACGCGCTCCCGAGCATACATCCGGTCAGAAACGCCCCGCAGTCGGCATCGAACTGAGCCACAAAACCGTCGCAGCAATGGCTCATCACCACCATGAAACACGCCAACACCCTGAGCGCATCCACCCAGCCCACACGCGCCGGTATCCCAGGACAAGAGTTACACATCATATCTTATTGTATTTTCACAAAAATACACATTATTGGCATCATGACCAAATCGCCCCCGTCATACTCATTCCACTCGACATTGGCTCTAAAATTGCACATACGAAATATCTTACGTATTTTTGCAGCGCAAACGGTGACCGGGAATACCGGTCTTAAAAGGGAACGCAGTGCAAATCTGCGGCAATACCCGTTGCTGTAAGTCCGCAATGTCCGATATACCGGACGGCACTTGCTATTTAAGCCACTGGACACCATCAATCCGGGAAGGCAGCAAGCGTCAGGACAAGCCAGAAGACCTGCCTTTTGCCACATGTGATTTGCCGCCTGCGGGTGTACGGGTGAGAATCAAAACCGGGAGATTGCGCGTCCGGCATCATCTCCGTGGCACTCTGTCCAGTATTCCCGGCTTTGCATTTTCGTTGTATTCTTCAGTTGGCGCGTAAGGTCGCACATGAAGGATTTTATTCACCAATAAATAACAACGAAATGAAAAAACCAATCAAGATTTTCACAAGACTTTTTGTAGCAGCCGTTCTTGCCACCGGAGTCACTGCATGCTACGACGATGACGACATTTGGGATAAAGTCGACGAACTCGACACACGCCTTACAGCACTCGAACAGGCAGTAAACAATGCCAACGCCAACATCACGACACTGCAACAACTCGTCGATGCGCTGCAAAACAACGTTTATGTAACAGATGTCACCAACACAACCGACGGATACAAGATTACATTTTCCAACGGTACAAACGCCGAGATACGCAATGGCGTAGACGGCACAAACGCCCCCGCCATATCTGTCAGACAACACACCGACGGCAATTGGTACTGGACTCTCGACAATGAATTTATGACCTCGGACGGACAGATGATCAAAGCCAACGCCGTCGACGGTCGTGATGCCGTAGCCCCGAAAGTCCGCATCAACGACACCACCCATCATTGGGAAATATCCACCGACGGAGGAACCGCTTGGTCCGACACCGGAATCACCGCTGAAGGTCAAGACGGAGACTCGATATTCGCCGGCATCGACAACACCCATACCGATTACGTCGAATTCACACTCGCCGACGGGAGCGTATTACAACTGCCGAAAAACCAGCAGCTATCTATAACCATCAACGGACCTGAAGCCAGATTCAATTTTGGCGAGACCAAGACATACCAACTCACAATCAACGATGTCGATAAAATCACATTCACCAAACCTGACGGATGGCGGGTGGCTCTGGACGGGACCCAACTCTCAATAACCGCCCCTGTCGAAGCCAACACTTACGCTGAGACCTCCGGAACCATAGCCATCATAGGCATGAAAGGCAACCTATCGACCATGACTGAAATCGAAGTCAAGGCAATGCACATACACACCATCACATTCGAGGGTGCCGAATGGGATGCCCTCTCAATCCACAACTACGCTCCGGGCACAACATCCACGACATCACTTATGAACAGCGGATACATGTGGGTCGACCAGACCACGCAGCTCACAACCGTAGAACCCGATGGATTCATGGGCGGCTGGGGATATCCCTGGTTTGTAAGTTCATACAATGCCAACTCCCTCGACCAGGACTCCTATGGATATTACACATACGACCTCTACGTCTACAATCCCAATATCACAGGCGAAAGTACCACAGGCGGTGGCAATAATGGCTCCGACAACTTCCTGACCACATTCGGTTATCTTGACCTTGCCTATCCTTACGGTGACGGCAGACCAATCTTCAAGTTTGCCGACGGGAAAGCACGTACTGTAGAAAGTCTGTATGTAACCTCGACATGCTATTTCTATTCCGTGGCAGTTGCCGGCAACCCGTTAAGTCCGGCTCTTTACGATGATGTCACATATTATGCCACCGGATTCGATGCTGATGGCAACGAACTCGGCACGGTGACCATGACTTTCGCCACCACCGAATATGTCCCTGACAAATGGATAAAATGGGACAACCTCTCCGAACTCGGCCCGATCGTAGAGCTCCGGCTCAATCAGGCAGGAGGTGCCGACAACGGCTACGGATACTCCCTTCCCGCATATTATGCCGTAGATGACATAACCATCTCGTGGTAAGCCACAATATGCACATCAATCACAGGCTGCGCACATATCCACGGCGCAGCCTGTGCCATATCCGGCACTTTTGACATCCAATGCAATGAAAAAGACAACCGAAACAATTGTGGAATAGAAAATTATCACTACCTTTGCACCGCAATGACAGAAGCCGTCTCCAAGCGGCAGTAAGTCATTGGTATACAATTAACCTTATTTATTAACTTATTTAAATGACTGAAGAATTAAAAAATTCGCCCATCGAAGATTTCGACTGGGAAGCCTATGAGAAAGGAGATGCTCAAGGCGAAAAGTCTCGCGAAGAATTAACCAAAACTTACGACGAGTCACTCAACACCGTCAAGGACAAAGAAGTAATCGAAGGTACCATCATTGCCCTCAACAAGCGCGAGGCTGTGGTTAACATCGGCTACAAGAGCGACGGTATCATCCCCATGAATGAATTCCGCTACAACCCCGACATCAAAGTGGGCGACACCGTAGAGGTATTCATCGAAAATCAGGAGGATAAGAAAGGTCAGCTCATCCTCTCACACCGCAAAGCTCGCGCAGCCCGCTCATGGGAACGCGTCAACGAAGCTTTGGAAAAAGACGAAATCATCAAGGGCTTCATCAAATGCCGCACAAAAGGTGGCATGATTGTCGATGTATTCGGTATCGAAGCATTCCTTCCCGGATCACAGATCGACGTACGCCCCATCCGCGACTACGACATGTTCGTGGGCAAGACCATGGAATTCAAGGTTGTGAAAATCAACCAGGAGTTCAAGAACGTTGTCGTATCGCATAAAGCACTCATCGAAGCCGAACTTGAACAGCAGAAGCGCGAAATCATCGCCAAGCTCGAAAAGGGTCAGGTACTCGAAGGTACTGTCAAGAACATCACCAGCTACGGTGTGTTCATCGACCTCGGCGGCGTGGACGGTCTTATCCACATCACCGACCTCTCTTGGGGACGCGTAAGCCACCCCGAAGAAGTGCTCCAGCTCGATCAGAAGCTCAACGTGGTTATCCTCGACTTCGACGACGAGAAGAAGCGCATCGCCCTCGGTTTGAAGCAGCTCATGCCCCATCCTTGGGATGCCCTCAACCCCGACCTCAAGGTTGGTGACAAAGTCAAGGGCCGCGTAGTGGTTATGGCAGACTACGGTGCATTCATCGAAATCGCACCCGGTGTTGAAGGTCTTATCCACGTAAGCGAGATGTCTTGGAGCCAGCACCTCCGCAGCGCTCAGGACTTCATGAAGGTAGGCGACGAAATCGAAGCCGTTATCCTCACCCTCGACCGCGACGAACGCAAGATGAGCCTTGGTATCAAGCAGCTCAAGAACGATCCTTGGGAAAACATCGAAACCAAATACCCCGTTGGAAGCAAGCACACTGCAAAAGTACGCAACTTCACTAACTTCGGTGTATTCGTGGAAATCGAAGAAGGCGTTGACGGTCTCATCCACATCAGCGACCTCAGCTGGACCAAAAAAATCAAACACCCCAGCGAATTCACCCAGATTGGTGCCGATATCGACGTTCAGGTTCTTGAAATCGACAAGGACAACCGTCGTCTCTCACTCGGTCACAAGCAGCTCGAAGAAAATCCCTGGGACGTATTTGAAACCGTATTCACCAACGGCAGCATCCACGAAGGGACTATCGTTGAAATGGTTGAAAAAGGCGCTGTAATCGCACTCCCCTACGGTGTTGAAGGCTTCGCTACTCCCAAGCACCTCGTTAAGGAAGACGGCAGCCAGGCTCAAGTTGACGAAAAGCTCAACTTCAAGGTTATCGAATTCAACAAGGACAGCAAGCGCATCATCCTCTCGCACAGCCGCATCTTCGAAGACGAAGCTAAGGCAGAACGCAACGAAGCCCGCAAGGCTAAACGTGCCACCAAACGCGCTGAGGAAACTCCCATGCTAAACCAGCCCATCGAGAAAGCCACTCTCGGCGACCTCGAAGCTCTTGCCGAACTCAAGGAAAAACTCTCCGGCAAGTAATCAAGCCCACACCAAGCTGCCCAACGCAGCTTGACACATAAAACCATCACTACGGTGTGCCAAATTCAATTTTGGCACACCGTTTTTCATATAACTGCGTTTACATATAATCGTAAAATGGCAGGACATCTGGTTCCGGACTGAAGATTTGCGTGTATTATTTCTATATCAACAAACTTTTCTTATCTTTACCGCAAAACCGCCCAACTGATATATGATAAACAATATGTATCCACACATAGGATTTTCTTAAAAAAACACTAAATTTGTAGATAACAGAACAGAAAAAAAGACCGACAGCAAATATGAGAAATTACAATTTAGGATTCATCTCGAACCAAGACATATATGATCATGTAAAGGCAACCGTCAAATCCTATCGTAGAGAAATTACATTATCGCAATTCAATGAAAATATAGTCGACCCAATAAAATTAACGTTTGACTCGAAAGTATATGGTAAATCAATTAAAGAAGCTATTTCAAACGAATGCTTCAGACAGATTGACAAGTCAAACTCAAACAAGATTGGATATTTTCACCAAAACATTTTTAAATACGCCAACAATGGATGGATAGTTCCTAAACAAGGTTTCGATGTCGAAAATAACACATTGCATATTTATGTTGAATTGAAGAACAAGCACAATACTATGAATTCTGCATCTTCACAGAAAACATACATGAAAATGCAATCAAAATTATTGGATGACGATCAGGCGACATGCTATCTTGTCGAAGTCATTTCCAAAAAATCTAAAGATGAAACATGGAAAATCACATTAGACAAACAATCTAAAGCACACAATAAGATACGACGCATGTCTATAGACAAATTCTATGCATTAGTATTTAATGACCCCACGGCTTTTTATAAATTGTGTATCCAATTACCTTACATAATCGAAGATGTGATAACAGAAAATTCAGAACTGGCATTATCCAACTCGGTATACGAGGAACTTACGGCAGAACATGCAGATTTGCTTACGAGTCTCTACCTTTTAGCATTTTCGACATACGAAGGATTTGAAACCACCACAAAACGACAATGAGATGCCCAAAAATATATCCATCAATAATCTGTCGGCACTTCTTGGTGTCTCTCGGGCAACAATAGACGCTTGGATAAACAATGGAAAAATCGATTGTGACACCGATTCATCAGGTAATCGATTCTTTTCCATAGATAAGCTAACAAATTTCCCGGAGATATCAGCCATGCTAACAACAAACTGGGATAAAGAATTGGATACCATCCCGCTACAGGAATATACGTCGGTGGAACTTTTCGCTGGCGCCGGAGGTCTCGCATTAGGAATGGAAAAGGCCGGATTTAAACATCTTCTATTGAACGAATTCGACCATAACGCATGCCAAACACTAAGGTGTAATCGTCCAGAATGGAATGTCAAGGAAGGAGATATCCATGAACTCGACTTCACACCATTAAAAGATAAGGTAGATTTCTTATCTGGGGGATTCCCATGTCAAGCTTTCTCGTATGCCGGCAAGCGTTTGGGATTTGAGGAAACTCGTGGCACACTTTTTTTTGAATTGGCAAGAGCAGTAAAGGAAATCAGACCAAAAGTTTTTTTAGGAGAAAACGTCAGAGGATTATTGGAACACGACAACGGTAGAACTTTAAAAACAATTGGAAATGTAATCTCGGACTTAGGATACACACTTATTGAACCAAAACTTATGCGCGCCATACAATACAATGTGCCTCAAAAGAGAGAAAGGCTAATATTATTAGCCATTAGAAACGATATCGCTCCAATGGTACATTTCTCATGGCCAGACGTCTGCCCGGAGATAAGGACTCTTCGTGATGCTTTTTATGAAGGGGCACTATACCCATGCGACGTACCTGTTTCCAATGGGCAAGTGTACCCACCCAAAAAACAAGCAGTAATGGAGCTCGTCCCTGAGGGAGGGGATTGGCGTGATTTACCAGAGCATATTGCCCGAGAATATCTTAAAGGCAGCTACAACCTCGGTGGTGGGAAAACAGGAATGGCACGACGACTTGCCATGGACGAGCCAAGCCTGACACTTACCTGTGCACCGGCTCAAAAACAAACTGAAAGATGCCATCCTTATGAGACAAGGCCATTAACAATCCGGGAATACGCCCGTATACAGACATTCCCCGACGATTGGAATTTCTGTGGCCCCTTATCAGCCCAATATAAACAAATTGGGAATGCCGTACCCGTAAATTTATCATGGGCCATCGGACGCTCAATAATTAGATTGTTCAATGATATGGTTCAATTAGGCTTGATGGATACCAAACATAAAAAAACAACTGGAGCCGTCACATACACAAAACTACACGGATTATTTGAAGGAATGGCTTGTGATAAACAAGAAAAATATTCTAAATAAAATCCCACACTAAAAAAGTATGGCGTGTCATCAACGACGCGCCATACTTTTTTGGTGTGGTTTTTATACCTTTAAACCTAACATAAATCACATTACTATTATATGCACTTCTTTCTCAATAGATGAATTTTTGCGCAAAAATAACAGCACTTCAAGTCTTTTAAAATACCATCAAACGCGACCAATAGGAAAATTGAGAAATTCAAAACAATAAAGCACTCATAACCAACAATATGATTATTTTAAAATATAGATTTATACAGACTGTTTATATAGGGTTTGATGCGAAAATTTCAGGTCTCATTTTTGACATTTTATGCCGTTTTAATATCTTTGCAATATTAACATGTTACCACAAAACTTACGTTTCTTTTATGCCCAAAATCTTAACCGCAATATTGCTGTGCGTACTCATTACACACACTTGTGACGCTAAAGATTCCAATAAAGAATCGCTCAAAACCATAAGAGATTATTTCCAGACAGCCTTAAGCAATCGGCAAGCTAAAATTGAACATGCTAAAAATGTCATAGATTCACTGAAACAAACCGCATCGACATCTCATGACAAATGCCGCACCTATGAGAATATAGCGGTAAAATATACTGCAATAAACCTCGATTCTGCATTCCGCTATTACGACCTTGCCATAAACAACGCTAAGGACCGCTATACATTCGACAGGCTCAACGCAACAAAATATACCTACCTGCCAATAGCGGGGCGTGGAATCGAGGCATTGGATGGATTCAACGCCTACTATGCCGATACTCTGCCACCGGAACACATGCTCATATACCATCGATGCGGAGAAAGACTGTACCACAATCTATCTACGACCGCCACCGACGATTCAGCCCGTATATATTACGCACGCCATGTGCAGCCACACAGCCAGGCTCTGATGGCGGACTACCCGGTAGGTTCCATATTGCACAACATCTCTTCGGCTCTATATTACAAAGCTATCGACAAGCCACATCTGGAAGAAGCACACCTCAACGACGTGATAAACTCGTCTGAATGCACTAACAAAGACCTTTCCGAGGCAGCCTTGCAGTTAGCCCACATGCGTCTGGCACAATACGGACATGGCGACGACCAAGCACTCCAATACCTGTATCAATCGGCGATAGCCGAACTCGAAGGAGGCATAGCCACAGGCTCCGGACTACCCACACTCGCCATCGAATTATGGCTTCGCGGAGAATCAAATCAAGCTTATGCAGCAATGCTGGCGGCTATGGACAATGGTGTGGCATCAGGAGCGCACTCCACTCTTGCCGCACTCGCTTCGTATAGTGCGCTCGCCCATGAAGTTCATGCCAAACATCTCAATATCTCCATAGCCATAACCATATTCATCCTGCTGGCAAGCATAATGGCAACAGCTGCATGGTTCATTATCCGCAAAAAACTCAGGCAGTCACGCCAAGAGATCATAAGGATGGAAAACGAGTATAGACATGCGGGGGAGATACGCCATACCCATGCGGTAAATTTCTTGAACCTATATGCCCTATGCACAGAAAAGACCGAAGAGATATTGCGTGTGAGCCGGCGTAAATTATCGGCAGGACAAATCGAAAGCCTGCACACCACCCTGAAATCCACAAAAATACTTGATGAACAGACACGTCTGTTCTACGACGTGTTCGACAATACCGTCATCGACCTGATACCCGACTTCGTTGAAGAGGTGAACAGCCTGCTACAACCCGACAAACGCATAGCCACACCCGCTCCACGTCAACTGACCATGGAACTCCGTATCCTTGCTTTCAGCCGTCTTGGCATCGAGGACACGGCATTGGTGGCACGGTTCCTGCGGCTGTCGCTCAACACCATATATACATACCGCAACAAACTGCGCTCCCGAGCCATAGACCGCGACGGCTTCGACGAAGCCATAAAGCATATAGGCACATCCATCTGACGACCCGGCATCACCGACACACTATAATAAATAAGCGGAACGCCCGCACAGGCATTCCGCTTACTTTTTTATTACAATATCGCGTAACTTGATTATTCGGCCTTGCCGTTGCTGCCAAGTACGTTAACGATTTTGTGCTTGTAGAGTTTTTCCATTTCGTCGCGAGCCGGACCGAGATATTTGCGGGGGTCAAATTCGCCGGGTTTGGTAGCGAATACTTCGCGAACGGCAGCGGTCATAGCCAGACGGCTGTCAGAGTCGATGTTGATTTTGCAAACGGCGCTCTTTGCAGCCTTGCGGAGTTCTTCTTCGGGGATACCGATAGCGTCGGGCAACTTGCCGCCGTATTTGTTGATAGTGTCAACATATTCCTGGGGAACTGATGAAGAACCGTGGAGCACGATGGGGAAACCGGGAAGTTTTTCCATAACGGCGTCGAGAACTTCAAATGCCAAGGGCGGGGGAACGAGCTTGCCTTCAGCGTTGCGGGTGCACTGTTCGGGAGTGAACTTGTATGCGCCGTGCGAAGTACCGATAGAGATGGCAAGGCTATCGCAGCCGGTGCGGGTAGCGAAGTCTATAACTTCTTCGGGGTCGGTGTAGGTGTGGTGGTCGGAAGAAACTTCGTCCTCAACACCTGCGAGCACGCCGAGTTCGCCTTCAACGGTTACATCAAACTGGTGAGCGTAGTCCACTACCTTCTTTGTAAGAGCTACGTTTTCTTCGTAGGGAAGGTGTGAGCCGTCGATCATCACTGATGAGAAACCATTGTCGATGCAAGACTTGCACAATTCGAAGCTGTCACCATGGTCGAGGTGCAGACAGATCTGGGGATTTTCCCAGCCGAGTTCCTTAGCGTAAGCCACAGCACCCTGAGCCATGTAGCGGAGAAGGGTAGCGTTAGCATAGTTGCGGGCACCCTTCGATACCTGAAGGATTACGGGCGATTTTTCTTCAGCGGCTGCCTTGATGATAGCCTGGAGCTGCTCCATATTGTTGAAGTTGAAAGCGGGAACGGCATAACCGCCTTTGATTGCCTTGGCAAACATCTCACGGGTGTTGACCAAGCCTAAGTCCTTGTAACTTACCATTTGACTTTAGTATTTTAGTGAATAAATTTGAGTTTTTTACAATTCAACGGCAAAGATAACAATTAAATACCAATTACGAACACGATTGATAATTTGAACTCATTTAAACTTTTTATTTATTCACATTTTTGATGATTTTTCGAGACATTTTTTTCAATTGAAGAGGGAGCGTAGCCGCCTACGTGACCTATGAGATTGAAGAAAGCGACCGAAAAAAAGACCAAAAAGGTGATTAAAAGATTGCTTTTAACATTCGGTAAAAATTTTAAATGAATTCTTCAGTCACACGGCAGCAGCTTGATTTTTTTAACGAGACTTAATAGGTTAGTCACTACGGTGTTCCGTTGCCGGCACCGCCATATATCATGCCTCGTACCGCACGCCGCAGCTCGTCAAAGTTCAAATAAATTTTGACTTTGCACCCGCTTATACGTATATTTGTCCCCGTCTTTACATCTTCAATGCACTACTATCTCCATGAACAAACGCCACGACGAGGACATAGATGAGCTTTTCGAGCGGTTTTACGCCGCCCACTTCCCGCGTGTCAAGAATTTTGCCATGATGCTCACCAAATCGCCACACGATGCTGAGGACATAGCCCAAAGCATATTCATGAAACTGTGGATGCGACCCGACCTCTGGACCGACGACGCTTCCATGGATGCCTACCTGCATGTGGTGACGCGCAATGAAATTTTCGCCCTGTTCAAGCACCGCCGCGTGGAGCAGGACTACGAGGACAAGGCTCGCGCTTCGGGACTTATGGAAGAGCTGTGCGACGACCCCGCCGCGTCGCCCCTGCGCGACATATACTACCGCGAGACACTGCTGCTGATTAAGATGGCGCTCAACCGGCTCCCCGAACGCCGACGCGAGGTATTTGAGATGAGCCGGTTCGACGGACTTTCCAATAAAGAGATTGCCGAGAAGCTGCAAATGCCGATCCGCACGGTCGAGGACCACATCTATAAAACACTGTTGGAATTACGCAAACTGTTAATGTTTGTTATAATTCTCAGAATCTTTCCGTAGTTTTTCACCTTCAGCAATGATTTTTAAGTAACCGTTTCTAAAAATCATAGAAAAACAGTGAAAAATCCCGTAAACGACGTCATCGACAGCTACGCTGACCACGACTATACCGACGAAGTGGACCGCGACTTCCGCGACTGGCTCACCGACCCCGCCCATGCCGGCGAAAAAGAGAGCGGGTTGCAGAGACTGTGGATGCGCACCGAAGCCGACGACACACCCGGATTCGACCAATCGCTCCGCGACATGCGCCGCGCCACCGGTATATACGCGCGCCGCCGCGAGCGTCTGCTCAGCCGCAGGCTCATACTATGGCGCGTGGCGGCAGTGGTGATTGCCGCGGTATCACTTACGGCACTGTTCCTCACCACACGCCCCCTACAGCAGCCCGACCTGCTGCAATCCTACATCCCCACGGCTCAGACCGGCACCATCACTCTCCCCGACGGCACTCTCGCCATGGTCAACTCCCGGAGCACACTCATCTACCCGCAGGAGTTTGCCGGCAAGGAGCGTTGCGTCTACCTCATAGGCGAAGCCAACTTCCGCGTCAAGCCCGACGCCGCACATCCCTTTGTGGTCAAGGCTGCCGACATCCAAGTGACGGCACTCGGCACCGAGTTCAACATCGCCGCCTACCCCGACGAGGAGGAGATACGCGCCACCCTGCTTTCGGGTAGCGTGGCTGTGGACTACGACTCCCTGTCGCGCCGCACCATACTCGAGCCGGGGCATCAGCTCGCATGGAACAAGTCCACCCGACAGGCAGGACTCACACGACCCGACCTCGACGACGTGACCGCATGGCAGCGCGGCGACATAGTGATGCGCTCGCTCACACCCGACGAGATATTCACACGTCTCGGACGGAGATTCCCCTGCACATTTATCTACAACTCACACAACCTGAAAGACGACCGCTACACCCTCACCTTCGGCAACGACGCATCGCTATCCGAAGTCATGGACATTATAACGCGCGTTATGGGCAACGTACGTTACCGTCTGGAGGGCGACCGTTGCTACATATACTGATCCTTTTCATTCACATTCCAATACCTGTTAACCATGAAAAAATCCTCCTTGCCTATGGACAAAAAATATCCGGAAGAAGATAGCAGCTTCCTCCGGATGTGAAATCATTCTTGCAATTGGCGTCAGACACTAACGGACGCATCCGTAAAAATCTTAAACTTTATATCTGAATAAACCAACATTAAGAAGATGCAGCAAAATTATAAATATTTGGCAAATAAGCCGACATTGCGTCGTGCAATAATGCTTTTTTTCTGCTGTCTGCTCCTGTCAGCATCGGCTATGGCTCAACCCAATAGCCCGCGCATCACACTTCACCGCAACAACATTTCGGTAATCGAAGCCCTCAAGGAGGTGGAGAAGCAGACACACCTGTCGGTGGGCTACAACGAGTCACGGCTCAAGGACACACCCGCCATCAGCGTTGACCTCGACAAAGCCACACTCGAGAACTCTCTGGCGGAGATTCTGAAAAATACAGGGTACACCTACCAGCTCGAGGGCAAATACATAGTGATAGTTCCGCGCCAGCCCAAGGCTGATGCTCCGGCTCCCGCGGCTAAGAAACAGAAAATATCCGGACAGGTGCTCGATGAGAACGGCGACCCCGTGATCGGAGCCACCGTACGCGTCAAGGGCACCGGTGAGATTGCCGTGACCGACGCCAACGGCAAATACACCCTGTCGACCGACCGTGCCAACCCCGTGGTCACAGCCACATTCATCGGCTACAAACCCATCGAGGTGAAGCCCGCAGGCGGTGTTGCCGACCTCAACATGGCTCCCGCATCCACCGACCTCGACGAGGTGGTGGTGACAGCCCTCGGCATCAAGCGCGAGCAGAAAGCGTTGAGCTACAACGTCCAGCAGGTCAAAGCCGACGATATCAACACCATCAAGGACGCCAACTTCGTCAATAGTCTCAACGGCAAGGTGGCAGGCGTGGTCATCAACACATCATCATCCGGTGTGGGCGGTGCCAGCCGCGTGGTCATGCGCGGTACCAAATCCATAGAGCAGAGCAGCAATGCCCTCTACGTCATCGACGGTGTGCCCATGTACAATTTCGGCGGAGGTGGCGACACCGAGTTCGGCTCCAAAGGATCATCCGAAGCCATCGCCGACCTCAACCCCGAGGACATCGAGAGCATATCCGTGCTTACAGGCGCGGCTGCGGCGGCACTCTACGGCAGCAACGCGGCAAACGGTGCCGTGGTCATCACCACCAAGAAAGGACAGGTAGGCAAACTGTCGGTGACCGTTTCCACAGGCATAGATTGGCTCAAACCGTTCAAGATGCCTGAATTCCAGAACCGCTACGGCACTGGCTCCGGCGGCAAGGCTGGCAACTCCTCCATATACAGCTGGGGCGAACGGCTCAACTCAGCCGCCAACACCGGCTACACTCCCTCCGACTTCTTCCAGACAGGAGCGGTCTACACCAACGCCGTAACCCTCTCCACAGGCACCGAACGCAACCAGTCATTCTTCTCGGCAGCCACGGTCAATTCCGAAGGTCTCGTGCCCAACAACCGCTACAACCGTTACAACTTCACGTTCCGCAACACCACATCGTTCCTCAACGACAAGATGCAACTCGACGTGAGTGCGAGCTACATCATGCAGAACGACCGCAACATGACCAACCAGGGTCAGTACTCCAACCCCCTCGTGTCGGCATACCTCTTCCCACGCGGCGATGACTTTTCCGTAATCCGCAACTTCGAGCGTTGGGACGAAGCACGCAAGATTCCCGTGCAGTTCTGGCCCCAGGGCGAGGGCGACCTCCGTATGCAGAACCCCTACTGGATAGCCTACCGCAACCTCCGCGAGAACAGCAAGAAACGCTACATGGCGTCGGCATCGCTCAGCTATCAGATTCTCGACTGGCTCAACGTGCGCGGACGTATGCGTATCGACAACACCGCCAACGAATACGAGGGCAAGCTCTACGCCAGCTCAAGCACCACACTCACCGACGGTGGCACACAGGGACACTACACCATCAATCATCAGAACTACAACCAGACCTATGCCGACCTCCTCGTCAACATCAACAAGCGCATATCCGACTTCTCCATCGTGGCAAACATCGGTACGAGCTATAGCAAAGTGACCGACAAGGAGTTCGGCTACTCCGGACCCATACGCGAGACAGGCATACCTAACCTCTTCAACGTATTCGACATCGACATCACCAAGAAGCGTGCCACACAGTACGGATGGAACGAGGCAACGGCATCCATCTTCGCCAGCGCCGAGGTGGGATGGCGCAGCATGCTCTACCTCACCCTCACCGGGCGCAACGACTGGGCGTCGCAGCTCGTCAATTCGCCGCAGACTTCATACTTCTACCCCTCGGTGGGACTTTCGGCGGTAATCAACGAAATGACGCAGCTACCCTCATGGCTCCCCTACCTCAAGGTGCGCGGCTCGTTCAGCTCCGTGGGCAATCCCTACCCCAAGTTCCTCACATGCCCCACCTACTCCTACGACGCCAACAAGCAGGACTGGACATCGCAGACCAACTATCCCATCGGCAAACTCTACCCCGAGCGCACCGACTCATGGGAAGTGGGTGTAGACGCCACTCTGTTCAACGACCTCCGTCTCAGCGGCTCGTTCTACTACGCCACCACCTACAATCAGACCTTCGACCCGCGTCTGCCCGTTTCGTCGGGCTACGACAAGCTCTACGTGCAGACAGGCTCGGTGCGCAACTACGGTTTCGAAGCGCTCATATCCTACGCCCACAACTGGGGTCAGTTCGGATGGAACAGCAGCTTCTCCTTCTCCACCAACCGCAACGAGATTATGGAGCTCGTGCGCAACTACGTGCACCCCGAGACAGGCAAAGTCTACAACATCGACCGTCTCGAACTCAAGACCGACGAGGGACGCGGCTTCGGTAAGGCGAAGTTCATCCTCAAGGAGGGCGGCACTCTCGGTGACCTATACACTCATGCCGACCTCAAGCGCGATGCCGGCGGCAACATTCTCCTCGACGACAACGGCAACGTGACCGCCGTCGACAATGCCGGTGACATCAAGCTCGGCTCCGTGCTGCCCAAGGCTAACCTCGCCTGGAACAACGACTTCTCCTACAAGGGCTTCAACGTAGGCTTCCTCCTCACCACCCGTCTCGGTGGCATAGTCTACTCGGCGACTCAGGCATACCTCGACCTCTACGGCGTGTCCGAAGCTTCCGCCGCCGCACGCGATGCCGGTGGCGTCAAGGTCAACGGCCGCTCCATGGTCGACCCGCAGAAGTTCTACGAAGTGGTGGCATCACAAAGCGGACTCCCCACCTACTATACCTACAGCGCCACCAACGTGCGCCTGCAGGAGGCACATGTCAGCTACACCATACCACGCCGATGGCTACGCGGTGTATGCGACATCACCCTCTCGCTCGTGGGCAAGAACCTCTGGATGATATACTGCAAGGCTCCCTTCGACCCCGAAGCCGTGGCTACTACCAACAATTACTACCAGGGCATCGACTACTTCATGATGCCTTCCACCCGCAATATGGGTTTCAACGTTAAAATCAACTTCTAACACTATATCATGGACATGAAACGAATATACCGCATCCCGGCTTTGGTGGCGGCGATATGCCTGCTCCCGATGACGGCGTGCTTCGACGACGACATCAACCGCAGCATGTACGAGGCCGACGCCGACGAGATGCAGCGCGAGAACCACATTGTGGGCGCATCGCTCAAGGGCATGCAGGGGCTTGTAATCCCTACCCGCGAGCATCTCTACCAGTTTATGGATGCCATGGCTGGCGGTTCCTACGGCGGCTACATGGAGGGAATCGTCGACACCTGGGTCATGAAATTCTCCACCTTCAACCCCGAGCAGGGATGGCTCAAATCCCCCTTCGCCGACCCCATCAAGGACATGTACCCGCAGTACCGCGACATGCTCGCCAAGACCGACGACCCCGTCGCCCTCGCCTTCGGCAAGATACTCCGCGTGTGCATCATGCACCGCGTCACCGACATGTACGGTCCCATCCCCTACTCCATGATGATGGACAGCGAAAACTCCGGCGAGGACCTTGCCGTGCCTTACGATTCGCAGGAGCAGGTTTACACCGCCATGCTCGCCGAGCTTGAGGACGCCGATGCCGTGCTCGCCGACAATGAGCACCTCTCCGCCGAAGCTTTCCGCAAACTCGAGGACCTCTACTACGGCAACATATCCAAATGGCGCAAGTTCGTGCACTCCATGCAGCTGCGCATAGCCATGCGCATGGCGTATGTCAAACCCGACGAAGCCCGGCGCATTGCTCAGCAGGCGGTGGCAGCGGGTGTCATCGAGAGCAACGACGACAATGCCATGCTCCACGTGGCTGAAAACCGCTCCGCGCTCATGTTCAACGACTGGTGCGACTACCGCATCTCGGCTGACCTCGTATCCATAATGAAAGGCTACGACGACCCGCGTCTCGACAAGATGTTTGTCAAGGGCACATTCAACACCACCGACGCCACCGGCGCCGCGCAGCAGATTAGCGACTTCTACGGTGTGCGCATAGGCATCTTCACCCAGAAGAAGGACGATATGATCAATCTCTACTCCAAGCAGATTATCACCTCCACCGACCCCTATATGTGGATGAATGCCGCCGAGGTGGCTTTCCTCCGTGCCGAGGGCGCGTTGCGCGGATGGTCCATGGGCGGCGACGCCAAGTCGCTCTACGAGCGCGGCATCGCGCTGTCGTTTGAGCAGTATGGGGCTTCCGGTGCCGACGCCTACGCACTCGATGCCGAGAAGGTACCTGCCGACTATGTCAACCCTATGGACGGCAATGGCATAAAGTACAGCCACCCCGCCGTGAGCGACATCACCATAGCTTGGGAGGAGGGCGACTTCGAGCGCAATCTCGAGCGCATCATCACCCAGAAGTGGATAGCCATATTCCCCCTCGGAGTGGAAGCTTGGGCGGAACACCGCCGCACCGGCTACCCCAAACTCTTCCCGTCGGTCGAGAACAAGGACCCCAACAATAGCGTGGATGTCAATATCGGCGCACGGCGCATACCATATCCCGCCGACGAATACGCCGACAACCCCAAATACATACAGCAGGCAGTGCAGATGCTCGGCGGTCCCGACGCCTACGGCACCCGCCTGTGGTGGGATGTCAAGGACCACTCGGCAGACGCCGTCGCACGTTGACCTCCCCTCTCTCACACATTTATTCACCTTTAATCTACCTGTTCAATGAAATTGAAATATATAGTTCTGACAGCCTTGGCTCTGACGCTCGGCGCCACGGCATGCAGCGACTGGAACGAGCCTGAGGCACGTGAGCCGCAGGTCAACTCCTTCAAGGAGCGCGACCCGCAGGGCTATGCCGACTACACCGCGGCTCTGCGCCGGTGGAAGCAGACTCCCCATCAGATTTCGGTGGCGCTGTTCGACAACGCTCCCGAGGTATCGGTCAGCGAACGCGACTTCCTCCGCTCACTCCCCGACAGTCTCGACTTCGTGGTCATGCGCCATGCCGCACGGCTCACCAAATACGACCGCGACGACATGAAGCTCGTGCGCACCGATTTCGGCACACGCGTGCTCTACCGCTTGGACTGCGCCACCGCCACTCCCGATGAGTGGACAGCGACCGCGGCAGCCGTCAAGGCTGGTCAGTTCGACGGCGTGGTCATAGCATCATCCGCCGCGCCTGACGCTTCTCTGCTCGACGCTCTCGTCACGGCAGCCGGCTCCGGGGCAACGCTCATGTTCGAGGGCTCGCCATCGGTACTCACCGGTCAGATGGTTCCCCTCTTCAGCCACTTTATAATCGATGCCACATCTGCTAAGGATGCCTACGATATCGACATGGCGGTGCGCCTTGCCGCTCTTGCCGTCGACCAGGCTTCACTGCTGCTCTGCGTCGCTCCCTCCGGACAGATTACCGACCACAGCGGTGTCTCCCGCAACGCTCCCGCAGGAGCTGCCGTTGCCGCCATGACGGCATCGCCCGCCCTCGCCGGCATAGCCATCACCGACATCTCGGCTGACTACTACGACGCCGACATCATATACAAACGTACCCGCGGGGCTATACAGACTCTCAACCCCGCCCAATAAGCCTAAGCCATGAAAAGAAACCGACTTTATCACTGCATAGCCGCACTGGCGCTCATATTTGCCGCCACTGCGTGCGACAACGAGGACTACTCCGAAAAGTCTCCGTTCGACAACTCGGCATACCTCGACATCGCGGCATCCAAGACCTCCGAGACCTTCACCTTCAACCGCAGGGTCACCTCGCAGGCTAAGACTTTTACCGTCAAGCTCGCGTATCCCGCCGGTCATGACGTCACCGTCGACCTCGCTGTCGACCCCGCGCTCATAGCCGACTACAATGCGAAAAACGGCACTGACTATCAGGCACTCTCCGCCAACCACTACTCACTCTCCGCATCCGGCGTCACCATACGCGCCGGGCGCACCACCTCCGAGGAGGTCACCATCAACTTCACCGGGCTCGACCAGCTGGATATCGACGCCACCTACCTCTGTCCCCTCACCATAGGCGGAGCGCAGGGTATCGACATCATGGGCGGCTCGCGCACCATGTTCTGGCTCGTGCGCCGTTCGTCGGCTATCACCACAGCTATCAACCTCAAGGATGTCTATGTCGCTGTACCCGGATTCGACAAAGGCTCACCCACTGCCGATGTGGTCAACAATCTTTCAGCCGTGACTATGGAGTGCATCATCCGCGTCAATAATTTCCAGAGCGAGATATCTTCGCTCATGGGCGTCGAGCAATACTTCATGATGCGCATAGGCGACGCCAACTTCCCCAATCAGCAGCTTCAGACTCAGACCACCTTCGGCAAATTCCCCGAAGCTTCCAAGCAGAAACTCCTGCAGACCGGACGCTGGTACCACGTCGCCCTCACATGGGATATACCCTCGCAGACCATCTGCTTCTACGTCGATGGCGAACTGCAGAGCATATCCACCGCCCACGGCAAGAGCGACCTCACCGCCATCAACCTCGGCGACAAGGCACCGGACGATGAGTTCGGCAACGGCGGCGACTTCAACTTCTACTTCGGTCGCTCCTACGGCGAGAGCCACGACCGCTCGCGCATGTTCGACGGCGACCTCTGCGAAGCACGCATCTGGAGCGTGGCACGCACGCAGGACGAATTGCGCGCCACCATGTACGACGTGCCAGACCCCGCCAACCAGCCCGGCTTGTGCGCCTACTGGAAGTTCGACGAAGGCACCGGCACCATCATTGAGGACAAGACAGGACGTGGCAACAACGCACGCGTCATCCCCTACTGGACCGACGCAACCCACGCCACAGCATGCCCCAAAACCGACGCCCAACTCTGGCCCTCCGGCATAGAAGTCCCCAAACTCACCTGGGACCAATAACCCCACCGTAACCAACAACCAACCGGAGCGAGGGCATCCTGCCCTCGTATCTCCCACCAACAAAAGAACCAACAACCCCGGAGCGAGGGCATCCTGCCCTCGTAATCCCCCACCAACAAAAAGAACCAACAAACCGGAGCGAGGGCAGCCTGCCCTCGTATCCCCAACCAAACAAAAGAACCAACAAACCGGAGCGAGGGCATCCTGCCCT
>CAJTMM010000032.1:0-22872 GCA_910577465.1 uncultured Muribaculaceae bacterium
TTTTGTGGGTGGGGGTATTTTGTGAGTTATGGGGGATTGGGGGATTATTGGGGGGAGGTGGTGGATAGGCGGAGTTTGTAGTGGAGGGGGTGGCGGGGGACGCAGTATCGGGGCATTGTGCCGACGTCGTGTCCGCAGCTTGCGTTGCCAATGCCGCGGGTGGCAGCATCGATATGCAGAACAGTGTAGGGGCGCGGGGTCAATTGCCATTGGTGCATGGCGTTCATGAGGTCGGCATCGGTGTGGCGGGATGCAGAGAAAGAGGGTAAGCCCTCGGCTTTGATATTGAGCGTGAATCCGGTGCGTGGGTCGGTGAAGGATACTTCGCGCATGTCCTGTCGCTCGCCAGTAGACTGTGGCTTGACGTAGTTTTCGCCCATATTATAGATGGTGGAGGTAAAGCGTCCGGCTGTTACCCCGTCGCGACGGTCGGCACTGTTTTCCCATGGACCAAGCGCATAATAATCGACGCGGCTCAGTGTGGTGTCGATACCCATGACTAAGCCGGCACGTCGGAGTTGGTCGGTCTTGGGAATGAATGTGGCGTCGATATCAATGATATTGCAGGGATAGAAGGTATAAATCAATTTTGTGCCACATAATGAGCCATCACGAAGGGTAGTGACGGTTATGCTGCCATCGGGGTTGGAGGTGAAGCTGATGGAGCCTATAGAATCGAGTCCGTTTGCGGTGTTTTCAAACCGGTCGTTCTCAATCCATCTGTGATTGGTGTATTCCGGTCCATGACCCGGATATATGATGGAACGTCCGTCGATAACAAGCGATTCAAGGGTGCCTGTAGCTGTGCTGAACGCGGCATGAAGACCGCTGCCACTAATAGTTACCGAGTCCTTGCTCTCAGTAACGCTAATGGGAGTGCCGGATAAGGATAGGGTGTCGAGCGGTTTGTGTGGAGTGATGCCGAACTGCCGTGTTGCCACGGGGTGTGCGGCTTCGGAGTATAGCGTGGCAGTGGGATTGACAGCACTGAGAGTAATAAGAACCTCGGCTCCTGAATGGCAAATCCGGGCTATGCGTTCCGGGAATTTGAGTGATAGTGCAGCGGAATCGCCGGGAGAGACGGATGGTAGGGATGTGTTTCCGGAATAGACAGTATGTCCGTCGGACAACACAGTATAATGCAAGCCGAAACGGTTCAAATCGGTGAAAGCATACCCATTGCGAAGCCATACGGTGGCACTCCGGAAATCTGGCGCTACCGTAATGCTGTCGAACTTAACAAAAGCGTGAGCCTGCTTGACCTCGGCTAACTTGGCACTCTCGGCGCGAGTGGGCGGGAGGATGCCATTGCTGCAAAAATTGCCCTGATGCGGGCCGGGATAGTCGTATCCGGTAGTGATACGGTATATGCCGCGCTTGAGGTCCTGCGGGTCGTATATGGCTTGGTCGACCCAATCCCAGATGCAACCTCCAATAGTGGAATTGCTCTGTTCGATAGTGTCCCAGTATTCACGCAGGTTGCCTATGGCATTGCCCATGGCATGAGCGTATTCGCAAATGAACATCGGTTTGTCGAGACCGGAAGAATATTCAGCCATCCAAGCCTGTCCGGGGTACATCTTGCTGTAGAAATCGCTGAAGCGTTCGCCGCCGAAAGGACGGTTGATACGCGTGCCCTCGTAGTGTATGGGGCGCGAAGGGTCGAGCCGTAATGCCGTGTCGTAGCAAAATTCGAAATTGGAACCATTGCCACTCTCATTGCCAAGACTCCACATAATGACACTCGGATGATTTATGTCGCGAGTGACCATGCGGCTGATGCGGTCGTTGAATGCCGGAATCCAAGAAGGCATGTCGGATATGGACTGGTTGGCGTGGTCCTCGAGGTCGGCTTCGTCGACACAATACAGACCGAAGATGTCGAACATGGAATACATCTTACGGTCGTTGGGGTAGTGAGATGTGCGTATGGTATTGATATTGTTGCGCTTCATGAGCATGACATCGCGCAGCATCTCGTCGGTGGATACGGCGCGTCCATTGACGGGAGAGGTGTCGTGGCGGTTGACCCCTTTGAGCAGCACGCGCTTACCGTTGATAAACAACAAGGAATTGTGTATCTTGATATCGCGCAGACCATATAGTGTGGAGAAAGCCATCTCCTCATCGTGGTTCCTGTCGTCGAACTGAGAAACAGATATGCGGTAAAGCTGCGGGTTCTCAGCGCTCCATAACTTAGGCTGTGGAATGCTGAAGCTAACTGAAGCATCGGACTGCGGTGTGATAAGAGATTGCTGCGAAGCGATGAATCGACCGTCGGGGTCATAGAGCTTGACAACGACGCGTTTGTGTGAAGAATCGGCTGAATCGGCGAGCATGGAAAGCCGGACATCGATAGTTGCCTTAGAGTAGCCGGGGCTAAAAGATGCGGTGATGACATGGTTGCGCACGGATGTGCGTGGAACGCTCGTGAGCCATACATCGCGGAATATGCCGCTCATGCGGAACATGTCCTGACACTCGAGGTAACTGCCGTCGCTCCAACGGAACACCTGTACGGCGAGAGTATTGTCGCCCGGATGTATGTAGGGGGATATATCGAACTCGGATTCATTGTTTGCCCCCTGAGTGTAGCCAACGAAAGAACCGTTGACCCAAACATTTGCCGCTGAATATATGCCGCTGAAATGGAGCAAGGTACGGCGTCTGCGCCAGTCCGCCGGAATGTTGAAGGTACGGATATAAGAACCTACAGGGTTTATGCCGTAGTTCGCGCCACCGTCGTTGAAGCCGGGGCGAGCCTGTATGAAAGGCGGTGTGTTGCTGTGAGGGTATTCGACATTGCAATAAATGGGGGTGTCGTAACCGAGCATTTCCCAATTGGACGGGACAGGGATGGAATCCCATGCGGAGTAATCGAACCCGGGGTTCATGAAATCGAGAGGACGTTGTGCCGGGTCGCTAACCAGACTGAAGCGCCAAGAGCCATTGAGGTTGATGCGGCGGTTAGATGCAGGATAGATCCAAGGAGTATTCCAAAATGCGGTGTCGGCAAGCATCTCGCGTTCGTCGGCGTAAGGCATGTATGATGCAACACCGGGGAGTTTGTTGATGGCAAAAACGGTCTCGTTCTCCCATACGTGGCGGTCGGCGGAGGGATTGTTAATAGCACCGCTATCGGGCGCGGCGTTTCCCACCGGGTGTATCAGGAAGTGCGCATGGTTGTCTTTAATCGCCTTGGAGCGGTCGATGACGGAGATGGCGTTGCCATTGAAGGAGAGAGCCACGTCGGGGCGGTTGGCGGGTATGATAGTCCAGGTATTGTCAGCGACGGGTTCGAGCATGAACAGCTGAGCCTCATCGGAGCCATTGTCCTCGCCGGTGGTAAGTACGTGACCTGTGATGCGCAGAGCCTGCCCGCTTGACGGATTTATGAAACGCCATGCACCGGAGAGTTCGGCTATGTACCAATAGACTTCGGCGGAATCTGTGGTAGATGAAGTCAATGCAGCTCCGCGTGCTGATATCAATGTGCCTGACTGAGTTGCCGGAGATATGGTATAAAACTGTCCGGGACGGAATGATGGAGTGGCGGCGGGAATTGCCTTGGCGACAGGTGCCGACGTTGCGGTGATGTGGTCAGCAATAGAGATAGAGCCGATTATGACGGCGATGATGCATGGTATCAAATACTTGGGAAACATGGTAAAAGGTGTTGGTCGAGTGTCGTTTTTTGCAAATGTAGAAAAATTCTATTTGTGACTTGTAATATATTGATAATGAATGTGGTTTGTTTTGTGGTAGGTGCTAAAAGTGTACTTTTGATAAAGTTGGAGAAATGGTATGGAAATCGGATTTACTTATCTTCGATAAGACCAAAATCCAAATCGAAGTCGGAGATGATTTTTTGTATTTTTTTGAACTTTTCATATTCTTCCGTGGCTTTTGTCTCGGCTTCTGCATGAGAAATGGAGCCTTTGGATTTATCCGGTAGAATTTGATAGCGACGGAAAGCGAGAAACTCATTGACACTGGCGGCGAACTCTTGCATTGTAAATGTGTTTTCACGCTCTATCAGGTCTTCGATGTAGTCGAAGTAACCGGTAATAACTCTTTCCAGCCGGCGAATCTCGTTTTGTTGCAGATAGTTCTTGGCGATAACAATATCAGACTTCAATATGCGTCCGTTAGGAGCATACTTCCATGTAGTTAGTCCCATGTGTTCTTTTTCAACATCAGCCTTGGTATATATAATCTCCGCCGCAGTCTGCCCCATAATTGCGTAATGGAACATATTCTGAATCATTGCATAAAAATCACGGGTCGTGGGGGCATACCTATCATAATCTATACTGCACTCGGCATAAATGTCGGTAATCTTCTGCCAGATGCGTCGTTCGCTTGCACGTATAGAACGAACCCTTTCGAGTAATTCATCAAAATAATCTTTGCCGAAAAGCGTTCTTCCTTGTTTCAACCGCTCATCATCAAGCACAAAACCTTTCTGCATAAACTCTTTCAGCACATTGGTTGCCCATATCCTGAACTTTGTTGCCTTGGCAGAATTGACACGGTAGCCAACGGAGATAATCGCATCAAGATTGTAGAAATTGGTCTCTCGTGATTGAGTCAGTCCATCAACAGCACCATGCCGCGAGGTTGTTTCCATTTTGGAAATAACCATTTCCTGCTGTAGTTCCCCCTCCGCAAATATATTTTTCAGATGCTTGCTGACAGCGGGCACACCGACATCAAACAGTTCAGCAATTCCCTTCTGTGTAAGCCAAATTGTCTCATCCTTGACAATAGCGTTCACTCTCACATCTCCTTCGGGTGTGGAGTAAACAATAATGTATTTTGAGTTATTCTGAGTCATGACATTTTTTCCTATGTTGTGATGATATAGCGAGATTAAAAGTTGTAGAACATACCCGAAATTAAGTCATCAGCGAAATTTTGTTGCGCATAATAGTTATGGCTATAACTTCTTGATTCTCTACTATGGCAATCATCATAGAGCGAATAAGCTATATATTTCTATTTCTTGGCTATATTCAGTATGGGGTGCCGTTAGAATGCAAAGTTAATAATTTTTTTCAGACATGAAAATGCTGTTATACTGTTAAACATATATGGTAAAACCGTTGCGGTGATGATGAAAAGTGGGAGCGCTCCGCTGAAAGTTTGAATAAAACTTTTCAGGTGGAGCGCCCGATGTGTATGGCTGGTACGGTAAGGTCAGAAAGAGAATTGAGCCATGGCACCGATTCGTTTTGCCCAGCGTGATTGTCCGCTGAAGTCGGTACGGTTGCCATAGTCGAATTCGGCTGCTACCTGCATGCGCGGTGTCATGTTCCAAAAGATGTTGACGTTGCCGCACAGTCCGTATTTATATTCCGACGGGTCAACTTTGTGTGCCGGCAGAAACCGTGTCTGGCTGAACGAAGTGCTGATGAAAAGATTAGGCTTGATATTGTACTGCACGCCCAAACACCATCCGAAAGAAGCGGGTGCATAGAGATGCCCGGGATTTCCGGGAGTGCCAATCATGTCATAGGCACCGATAAGGAGGTCGCCACCGAGACCGGCGTATCCGTGTCCGTAGTTGACGGTGGCATAAGTGGTAACGGGTGCTATGGGGTGGGCGACAGAACTGAGCAATAGCCCCCAGCCTGTGCGGTAGTGATTTTTTTCTGTCTTGATGTCGCGGTAGGAGAGTGAACGTACAATTCCGGATAGACGGACGTGGGAGGTGCGTCCCCATTCATACTGAACGAATGCCGCCGCATCGGGAATCCATTCATCGACCTTCTTGGTATCGACATTGTCAAAGGCAATGGATGTTGATGGATTTTCGGCGGATATCGCAAATACCCAATTGTTTTTTACCCTCGGCATCCAACGGACGAGGACGGCAGTGTTGGAGAGTTTATTGTTGGGTCCCTGTGCATCGACAGTGGGAGGTACGGCAGCAGGGTCGCTGAACGTAGAGTTGGCGTAGCCGATGGTGAAGTCATTGATGGTGGCGTATGCCTTCTTGAGGTGCAGATCGCGGGAATTGTAGCCGTTGAAATTGGCTTCGATGTACAGCTGGTAGTTGCCGAGCAGTTTGTTCTGACCGATGACGCGGAAAAAGAGACAGGTTCCGGCAGGAGTGGTGCCGAACTTGCGTTTTTTAGTCGGGTCCGGTTCCATGGGTATTAAGTAAGGTGCGAATCCGGAAGCCGGTATAGCACCGTCCCAGTCGAAATATCCGCGCATACGAACGGCTCCGCCTATGCCCATGGCGAGTTTGGCGTCTTTACTGAGGAACAGGAAGTAGGGAGCTTCGGGGTCCTGGAAATGCCGGAATTGGTCGAAATAGAACATCTCGATGAGATTACGTATGGAGTCGGAGTAGGCTTGTGACGGTTTTTGGTCGCGGTTGTCGAGAAGTATGACCTTGTGGGATGCCACGAGCGAGTCGTGCTGTTGGTCGACAAGACTTTTGGCATGAGCCACGGTGCACGTAGCCAAGAATATTGCTGCGGTAAGTAGGGTGCGCGTGTTCATTGTAAGGTGATGAAAATGTGTGATGAATTAAAATAGTTGAATTACCATAGTAACACGCGTGGTGTGAAAAAGTTTTTAAAAAGTTAACGGGTGTAATGAAGCGAAGAGTGCGCCTGTAATAAGGCGCACTCTTCGTCAGTGTATATAGAATCTTTAGTGCAAGCGTCAGTCGAAAATGTGGCGCAGCTTGCTGAAGATGCGGTTCTTGACGGAGTCGGATGGCTGAATGTTGGGAGATTCGCGCAGTTTTTCGATAATCGCCTTCTCCTCGTCGGTGAGGTTTTCGGGAATGTAGACCATAACGTTGACGAGTTCGTCGCCGGTACCGTAACCGTCGGTTGAGGGGAGTCCCTTTCCGCGGAGACGCAGAATCTTGCCGGGTTGTGTTCCGGGGGCTATTTTAAGTCGGGCACGGCCGCCGATGGTGGGTACTTCGACGGAGCCGCCCAATGCAGCGGTGGGGAGGTCGAGCATAAGATTGTAGATAACATCGTTGCCGTCGCGAATGAGTTCGGGGTGCTTTATCTCCTCGATAACCACGAGCAGGTCGCCGTTGACACCTCCGTGCATCGGGGCATTGCCTTTGCCCTTGATGGTGAGGGTCATGCCATCGGAAACGCCAGCGGGGATGTTGAAAGATACGGTCTGCTCCTTGTGTTCAACGCCTGTGCCGTTGCAGTAATGGCATTTTTCATTGATAATCTTGCCTTCGCCATTACAATCGGGGCATACAGCCTGAATCTGCTGAATGCCGAGGAATGTCTGCTGGGCGCGGGTGACTGTGCCGGTGCCATGGCATGTGGGGCATGTGGTGAACGAAGTGCCGTCCTTGGCGCCAGTGCCGTTGCAATGGTCGTCCTTGCAGAACGCCTTAAGTTTAAGTGTCTTGGTTACGCCCTTGGCGATGTCCTCGAGTGTAAGCTTGAGCGTGATGCGGAGGTCGTCGCCACGTCGCTGACGACGAGTACGCCGCGCACCTGCCGCGGATCCGAAGCCGCCCATGTCGAAGTGAGCGTGTCCGCCGAATATATCGCCGAATGCGGAGAAGATATCGTCCATGGACATTCCGCCACCATAGGAGTAGGCTCCTCCGCCGGGGAATCCCTGGGGACCCATGTTGTGCCCGAACTGGTCGTACTTGGACCTCTTGTCGGGATCGCTCAAGACATCGTAGGCTTCAGCGGCTTCCTTGAATTTCTCCTCAGCTTCCTTGTCGCCCGGATTCTTGTCGGGGTGATATTTTATGGCGAGTTTTCGATAAGCCTTTTTCAGTTCTTCAGGGGTGGCCGACTTACTGACCCCAAGTACTTCGTAGTAATCTCTTTTTTCCATTTTCGGCTAATTAACATTGTTATTGACCTACGGCAACCTTGGCGTAGCGTAGCACTTTATCGTTGATGGTATAACCCTTGGTGGGAGTGTCGATGACTTTGCCCTTGAGTTTTTCATCGTCGACAGGTACCATAGCTATGGCCTCGTGTTTCTCGGGGTCGAAGTCGGTGCCGGTGCTTTCGATTGGTTTAACACCGTTTTGCTCGAGGTATTTTACAAGCTTGTTGTAGATGAGGGTCATGCCTTCCTTTACGGCTTCGGCATCGTCGCTGTTTTTCATGGCTTCGATACCGCGCTCAAAGTCGTCGACGATAGGGAGGAGCCCTTTCATGGCGCTTTCAGCGGCATTGCGTATGATGTCGCCCTTTTCCTTGATGGTGCGCTTGCGGAAATTGTCGAATTCTGCCATCAGGAAGAGGTATTCCTTCTTTTCCTTCTCGACTTTAGCTTTCTCCTCGGCGAGCTGCTTGCAGAGAGAGTCAATCTGTGACATTTCGGCATTTTCGATGTCCTCTGCGGTCTCGTTTTCTTCGGCTGCTTCGGGGACGTTGTCCATTATCTGTGCGTCTTGGATATCATTGGTTTCCGGATTGATGTCGTTTCCGGGGGCGGTGTATTGTTCTTTTGACATAATATATATGGTGTTTATTGATTCATGTTTGTGTTAATTGCATACAGCAAAAATGTTGCCAAACTTTTCAGCAGGGCTTTATTTGATAACAACAATGGTGCGATAACGTTCATTTTGCCGCCGAAGCCATGGGAATGAGCGTGTGAGGGTCAGATACGTGCGCAAAAAATGTCGCAGTCGCTCCAGGCTTCGCGCAGGGTGTCTGCCAAAATGTCATTGTCGAAAATACCGAAGAGGGCTGAGCCGGATCCAGACATGGATGCGTAGAGCGCGCCGGCGTCGTAAAGCCATTGCTTGATTTCCGCGATGACGGGGTGGATTGCCGATATACCCGGTTCGAAATCGTTGACGATGTTGCCGCGCCATCTGCCGATGGGCAACGGAAGTAGTTGGGTAAGGGGAGTTGAGGGAATATGCGGTGTGACCGAAGCGTATGCCACGGCTGTGGATACATGTACCTGCGGTTTGATGACAGCAATGGTAAGCCCTGAAAGAGATAGCTCCGGTAGCGGGGAGAGGGTGGTGCCTGTGCCGGTGGCGAGCATGGGCTTATTGTAAATAAAAAACGGGCAGTCGGCTCCTATGGATGCCGCGATACGGGCGAGGGTGTCCATGGGGAGGTCAAGCGCGAACATGTCGTTGAGGGCTGTGAGCGTAAATGCCGCATCGGCAGATCCTCCGCCGAGTCCGGCGCCGTCGGGAATAATCTTGCGTAGGTAGATGTCGACGGGTGGCAAGGGGGCAACCTCGGACAGGCTGCGGTATGCCTTCATGACCAGATTCTTTTCCGGCGGGCAGTCGACGCAGCGCCCGGATGTGTGGAGTGTGGTGGCGGTGCCTTTCGCCGGTACGATTTCGAGAACGTCGCACCATGGTATTGGAACGATTGCCGAGATGATGTCGTGGTAGGAGTCGGGTCGGCGACGGAGAATGTTTAATCCGATGTTAATTTTGGCGTTAGGAAATACTACCATGAGGATAACCGATGTTTTGAGAAATTTGGGAAGCGAAGTTACAAAATTAATCGTAAATTTGCAGAAACAACCCTGTATTTACCACATACATTATTAATATATAAAGATGGATTCAGCCAAGACACCAACTTCCCGACGTAATGCCCCGAAACATCAACCGCTATATGACTATGGCGGGCGACAGTTGCCCCGCGACAAGGATTTGGAGGAGGCTGTGCTGGGAGCATTGATGCTCGAGAAGGATGCGTACACGGTGGTGTGTGACATACTGAAAGCGGAGAGCTTCTATGAGCCGGTGAACCGTAAGATATATGAGGCGATACAGACTCTGGGCGCATCGCAGCAGCCTATAGATATGCTCACTGTTACGGAGCAGCTAAGGCTGAACGGGACGCTGGAGGAGGTGGGCGGACCGGTATTCGTGTCGGAGCTGACGTCGAGGGTGGCGTCGGGTGCGCATGTTGACTACCATGCCCGAATAGTTGCCCAGAAGTATCTGGCGCGTGAGCTGATAACGTTTGCGACAGAGATAGAGAAGAAGGCATTTGACGAAAGCAATGATGTGGATGACCTGATGCAGGAGGCCGAGGGGCGTCTGTTTGAGATATCCCAGCGTAATGTCAAGAAGGATGTGACGCAGATAGACCCGGTGATAGGTCAGGCGATAGAGCAGATTCAGGCTGCGGCGAACCGTACATCGGGCTTGAGCGGTCTGGAGACAGGTTTCCATAAACTGGACCAGCTGACATCGGGCTGGCAGAACTCGGACCTTATAATCATAGCTGCGCGCCCTGCCATGGGTAAGACGGCGTTTGTGCTTTCGATGGCAAAGAATATGGCGGTGAACTATAATACGCCGGTAGCGATATTCTCGCTCGAAATGTCGAACCTGCAGCTTGTGAACCGATTGGTGAGCAATGTGTGCGAGCTTCCGAGCGAGAAGATAAAGAGCGGTCAGTTGTCGCCTGTAGAGTGGGACCAGCTGATGGCACGTATAAAGCATCTGTATGGTGCTCCGCTTTATATAGATGACACTCCTTCGCTGTCGATATTTGAGTTGCGAACGAAGGCACGACGACTTGTGCGCGAGCATAATGTGCGTATACTAATAATAGACTACCTGCAGCTGATGAATGCTTCGGGTATGAAGTTTGGCAGCCGTGAGCAGGAGGTGAGTATGATATCGCGTTCGCTCAAGCAGTTGGCGAAGGAGCTGAATATACCTATCATAGCGTTGTCGCAGTTGAACCGTAGTGTGGAGTCGCGTGGAGAGGGTAAGGACGGAAAGCGTCCGCAGCTGTCGGACTTGCGCGAGTCGGGTGCGATAGAGCAGGATGCGGATATAGTGTGCTTCATACACCGTCCGGAGTATTATCTGCGTTCGTCGACCGATGGTACTGACCGAGATATCCGCGGATTGGCAGAGTTTATTGTGGCGAAGCACCGTAGCGGTAGGGTGGATGATGTGGAGATGCTGTTCAAGGCTGAATTTGCCCGATTTGAGAACTGGAAGGATGGCGGCAGTGGCGGCTATTCGGATTCGGTGGTGGAGTCGCGGCTTAACAGCGGAGAGGGCGGCCAGCATCTGACGCCGCTCGGCAGCGCACCGCTCCAGGGGGGGACGGCGGATTTTATGCCAACGTCCACAGATGAAGCACCACCGTTCTAATGGGCTGTAAAATATCGAATTAACTATAAATGCGCGGAAAGGTTAAAAAAATCCGCGCATTTTTTTCGCGGTTAACAAACCTTTTTCAGGTGGATGTTGTTAGAAGTATAAAATCAACATTAACCCAACTATTTAGTTATGAAAAAAGCTTTATTAATGATTGCCCTCATGCTTGGATGTATGACGGTTTTCGCACAGAAGATTGACAAGAACGAAGTGAAACAACTCAAAGCATTCTTGTCGCAGACCGCTGAAAAGGACGGAACAAATGCCAATGCCCTTAAGGTGACTAACATCAATGATATCGCCTCGATAGAGGGTGTGAAAGTAGAGAACGGTCACGTGACCGCGATAGAATGGAAGGACAAACACCTCGCAGGTGACCTTGACCTCTCGGGCTTCGAAGCACTTACGAAAGTGGATGTGTCACGTAACAAACTTAACTCGATTTCAGTTGCCGGAGATGTGGCACTTACAGAAATCAATGCATCGCGCAATGTGCTCCGCTCGGCAGATTTCGAAGGATGTACAAGCTTGGTTAAGATTTCGGTGTACAAGAACCGCTTGACCGATATAGCCCTGAACAATGTGCCCCTTCTGAAAAACCTGAACTGCTCCAACAACTTGTTTGTGGAACTAAATGTTGCCAATTCGACTACCCTCGAAACATTGAATTGCCAGGGTAACCACTTGGAATCACTGATGGTGACCGGTTGCACCGGCTTGAAGAACCTCTATTGCGGCTACAATAAGCTGACCAGCCTTAACCTCTTCGGTGTTGAGAATCTTGCCAACCTCAATGTGGATGACAATGAAATCACTTCGATGATAGTATCAGGATTGCCTTCGCTCTCAACATTCGTATGCAGCGATAACAATATGGTGACCTTGGGCGTACGCAACTGTAACCGCTTGATAGACCTGGTTTGCTCCTACAATGACCTTACCACTCTGGATGTAGAGGGTTGTACTAACCTGACTTTCGTAGACTGCTCGTACAACGACCTTACTACACTGAATCTCTCTAACCAGACTTTCCTGCAGCGTCTGCTTTGCAACAACAACCAGTTGAACACTCTCGATGTATCGTTTGACAACGCATTGGTTTACGTGAACTGCCGTTACAACCTGATTACCGACTTCCGCACCATCGGATGCCAGAACTTGAGAATGGTTGCCTGCCAGTGGAACTTCTAAAACTTAGTCCGGTCAGTAGACCGATGATGACAAGATAAATTATCCGGCACCGTCGCCCGCAAGGCAGACGGTGCCGGTAGCTTTTTATAGCTTGAATCGGGCGGGCGATTGTGATTAATCGGCAAAAATGAGTAATTTTGTGGTTTGAAACTGAAAACTATGACCGAGAAGATGAAGAATATCCGAAATTTCTGCATTATAGCCCATATAGACCATGGCAAGAGTACGCTTGCTGACCGATTGCTGGAATATACCAATACGGTGGGCGGGAAGGATATGCAGGCTCAGGTGCTTGACGATATGGAGTTGGAGCGCGAGCGCGGTATCACGATAAAGAGCCATGCCATACAGATGGATTATGAATTGGATGGCGAGCATTATGTGCTTAATCTTATCGATACTCCGGGACATGTGGATTTTTCGTATGAGGTGTCGAGGTCGATAGCGGCGTGCGAGGGCGCGCTGCTGATAGTGGACGGCTCTCAGGGTATCCAGGCACAGACGATATCCAATCTGTATATGGCGATAGACAATGACCTGGAGATTATCCCCATAATAAATAAGGTGGACCTTGACAGTGCCAAGCCTGAAGAGGTGGAGGACCAGATTGTAGACCTGCTGGGTTGTGACCGGGGATCGATAATACGTGCGAGCGGTAAAACGGGACTTGGCGTAGAGGAGATATTGAAGGCTATCATCGAGCGCATACCGGCACCGGTGGGAGATCCGGAAGCTCCGTTGCAGGCGTTGATATTTGACTCGGTGTTCAATCCGTTCCGTGGTATCATAGCTTATTTCAAGATTGAGAACGGAACAATACGCAAGAACGATTTCGTGAAATTCGTGTCGACAGGCAAAGAGTATCATGCTGATGAAATAGGTGTGCTCAAACTTGATATGGCTCCGCGGCAGGAGCTCTCGGCAGGAAATGTAGGTTATATAATATCGGGTATAAAGACATCGCGCGAGGTGCGTGTGGGTGATACGATAACCCATGTGGAAAATCCATGCGAGAAAGCTATCGATGGTTTTGAAGAGGTGAAGCCGATGGTGTTTGCCGGCGTGTATCCTATCGAGACAGAGGATTTCGAAAATCTGCGTGCATCGCTCGAGAAATTGCAGCTCAATGATGCGTCGCTTACGTTTCAGCCGGAATCGTCGATGGCACTGGGCTTCGGTTTCCGTTGCGGATTCCTGGGACTGCTGCACATGGAGATAGTGCAGGAGCGTCTTGGTCGTGAATTTGATATGGATGTCATCACTACGGTGCCTAATGTGTCGTACCGGGTGTATGACAAGCGCGGTGAGATGACCGAGGTGCATAATCCATCGGGATTGCCGGACGCGACGCTTATAGACCATATCGAGGAGCCGTATATCCGGGCGTCGGTGATAACGGCTGCCGAATTCATCGGGCCTATTATGACGCTGTGTCTCGGTAAGCGTGGTGAGCTTGTGAAGCAGGAGTATATATCAGGCAACCGTATGGAGATGATATTCGATATGCCACTCGGAGAAATCGTGATTGATTTCTATGACAAATTGAAGAGTATCTCCAAGGGGTATGCGTCGTTTGACTACCATCTGCATGATTTCCGTGAGTCGAAGTTAGTGAAGCTCGACATATTGCTTAATGGCGAGAGTGTGGATGCGCTGAGTACACTTACACATGTGGACAATTCGGTGACATTCGGTCGCAGGATGTGTGAGAAGCTCAAGGAGCTGATACCGCGACAGCAGTTTGACATAGCCATTCAGGCGGCTATCGGAGCCAAAATCATAGCCCGCGAAACAATAAAGGCTGTGCGCAAGGATGTGACTGCAAAATGTTATGGCGGTGATATATCGCGTAAGCGTAAACTGCTCGAAAAACAGAAGAAGGGTAAGAAGCGTATGAAGCAGATTGGCTCGGTGGAGGTGCCGCAGAAGGCTTTCCTTGCCGTGCTGAAACTGGATTAGCAAATAGCGTGTGATATAACGGAACTAAACATACCTGTGTTTTGTTGGAAAAATATAGGATGTGTAAACTTGTGTCATGTCCCTTGTGAGTAAGATAAGAACGGGGACGAGAATAACTTATAACCAAAATTATGTCAGACAAGGATTATAGCAGACATGCGGTGGCGGAGAATCCGTCGCATGACCATGAGCCATTTTACGCGGCGCGTCAGGCGTTGCGCCGTCATGCCAATGGCGGTAATATATTGATTGCCGCGACTGTGTTGGCTCTAATTGTTGCCAATATACCGGCGGTGAATACGTTTTATTTCGATTTCTGGAACCAGCCGGTCCATCTTCAGGTGGGTGATTTCAACGTGTTCAGTCACGGTGGCGAACCGATGACCATGCTTGAGTTTATCAACGATGCCCTGATGGCGATATTCTTCTTCTCCATCGGGTTGGAGATAAAACGTGAGATATTGGTGGGGGAATTGTCGTCGTTCCGTCAGGCGCTATTGCCGATAATGGGTGCTATAGGCGGTATGATATGTCCTGTGGTAATATACTTCGCGTTCAGTCACGGTACGGATTATTCCGGCGGGGCGGCTATCCCGATGGCAACTGATATAGCGTTTTCGCTCGGAGTGCTCGCGATGCTCGGCTCGCGTGTGCCTATTGCCCTGAAGATATTTTTGACTACTCTTGCCGTGGTGGATGATATAGGCGGTATTATTGTCATAGCTGTATTCTATTCAGCCCATATAGAATATATGTTGCTGATATATGCTGTGGTGCTGTTGGGCCTGCTTCTGCTTGGCTCGGTGCTGCATATACAAAGTAAGATATTTTACCTTGGCATAGGAGGTGCGGTGTGGTTCTTATTCCTCAATTCGGGGGTGCATCCTACTATCGCCGGTGTTCTCGTTGCTTTCTGCGTGCCTGCAACACCGGTGTTCGCGCCTAAGAAGTATATCAAGACTATACGTCGTGCCATATCCAATTTCAACCAGGAGGATGACGAGACCCTGAACCGGCGTACCATTCTGGATAAAGATCAGATGAACTGGCTCAAAGAGGTGGAATCGGCATCGGATAAGGTGATTTCTCCGTTGCAGGAGCTTGAAGACTCCCTGCATGCGATAGTGAATAACTTCATCGTGCCATTGTTTGCATTTGCCAATGCCGGTATTTTCCTGCTGGATATGAATCCTGCCACGATAGTGGAGGGGATAAGTCTCGCCGTGATATGCGGTCTAATCGGTGGAAAATTCATAGGCATATTCGCGTTTTCATGGTTGACAGTGAAACTTCATCTTGCTCCTATGCCGGCTCAATGCAACTGGAAGATGTTGGCGTCTATAGCCGTGCTTGGCGGTATCGGCTTTACGGTGTCGCTGTTCATAGCCAATCTGTCGTTCTCGGCTATGGGGGCGGAGGGTATGTATCTGCTCAATCATGCCAAGCTCGGTATCGTGGCAGGGTCGTTGCTCGCGGGTGTCATCGGATTCGTAGCACTGCATGCTGTATTGCCAAAGAGTGTCGTGCAACAAGAATGATAAGAAATATATGCGGCTTAATATGCCGCTGGATATATCGTTGGAGATATTTACTAAAGGGTATATTCCGGTGAAAATCCGGAATATACCCTTATGGTTTTTGTGTGAGTTTCTTATAAATCAGATTTTTGGAGTGATTTTTTGTTAATCCCTTTGGATTTTCACATTTTTATGTTAATTTTGACGCGAAGTGTTAATTGTGCGGTTTATTTATTTGAAAAAATCGCAACAATTATACTTTTTAATTGTTAACATAATAAAGATTAAAAAAATCAAATCCCGATTCGGGTACGGTATAGAAGATGAAAAAGTCTACAATTTGGTTTCTGACGATAATAATGGCTCTGACGTTTGCCGGTTTGCTTTATGTGCAGATAATGTACATGAAGAATATGGTGCGTATGCGTGATGACCAGTTCTCTGAGGGAGTGAAGAGAAGCCTTTATGCGGTGTCCACGGCTTTGGAGCAGGAAGAGGCCAAGCATTTTCTTGAGGAGGATGTGGCACAGATAGAATCGTCGGTATTGCCAAGTTACTCATCGAACGGAACAGATATAGGTGGGGTGAAGTATTCATTTACCACATCGGGTGGTGTGGTAGGTGACATAACATTGAAGGGTAATGTCAACGCTTTGGAACCTCAGATATCATCGGCGGCGGTGCAGGACCGTTACCGTTCGCTTCAGGAAACTTTGCGTACGCAGTACCTGTATCAGCGCAGTCTGCTCAATGAGGTGATACTGAATATTATAAGCCAATCGAGCAACCGCCCGATAACGGAGCGTGCGGATTCGGCTCAAGTGGCATCGTTGCTGCATACGGAGTTTGCCAACAATGGATTGAACCTGCCGTTTGAGTTCGCGGTGGTGAACCGTAACGGTGCCGTGGTGTATAAGTCGCAGGACTTCAATCCGGCTAAAACGGGACATAACAGTGTGTTTGTGCAGACATTGTTCCCGAGTGACGCCAAGAACCGCATGAATTATATCAAGGTGTATTTCCCTGACAAGAAGGATTATATATTCCAGTCCATCAAATTCATGATACCTTCGTTTGTGTTCACGCTGATATTGCTGATTGTATTTGTCTACACCATAATACTTGCATTCCGCCAGAAGAAGCTCACGGAGATGAAGAATGATTTCATCAATAACATGACCCATGAGTTCAAGACTCCGATATCCACCATATCGCTTGCGGCGCAGATGCTCAATGACAATTCGGTGAGAAAGTCGCCGAAGATGCTTGAACATATATCGACTGTGATCAATGATGAGACCAAGCGACTGCGTTTTCAAGTGGAGAAGGTATTGCAGATGTCGATGTTTGACAGACAGAAGGCTACCCTGCGCCTGCAGGATGTGGATGCCAATGTGGCGATAGCAAACATCGTGCATACGTTCAAACTCAAGGTTGAGAAATACGGTGGTGCGATATCGTCGAACCTTGATGCCGAGGATTCAATGGTGACGGTGGATGAGATGCACTTTACCAACGTGATATTCAATTTGCTTGATAATGCCGTTAAATACCGCCGTGAGGATGAGCCGCTGCGGTTGCAGGTGTCGACCCGCAATCTGTCGGACAGCCGTCTTGAGATATCCATCAAGGACAATGGCATAGGCATACGCAAGGAGGATATAAAGAAGATATTCGATAAGTTTTTCCGCGTATCGACGGGCAACCGTCATGATGTGAAGGGTTTCGGATTGGGGCTGGCCTACGTGCACAAGATGGTGCGTGAGCTTCACGGAACCATAAGCGTGGAGAGCGAAGTAAATAAAGGAACAAATTTTATATTAATATTACCACTAACTAAAAATTAAGACGATTATGGAAGAACGTTTGCGTATTCTATTATGCGAAGACGATGAGAACCTCGGCATGTTGCTGAGGGAATATCTTCAGGCAAAGGGCTTCAATGCCGACCTCTTCGCAGACGGTGAGAGTGGCTACAAGGCATTCCTCAAGGGCAAATACGATTTGTGTGTGCTCGACGTGATGATGCCTAAAAAGGACGGTTTCGCCCTTGCACAGGAAATCCGCACAGTGAATTCCGAAGTGCCTATTATTTTCCTTACGGCAAAGTCCATCAAGGAGGATATACTGGAAGGTTTCAAAATCGGTGCCGACGATTATATCACCAAGCCATTCTCCATGGAGGAGCTGGTGTTCCGTATTGAAGCGATATTGCGTCGCGTTAAGGGAAAGAAGGGCAAGGAGATTACCATGTACCGCATAGGTAAGTTTACTTTCGATACCCAGAAGCAGGTGCTGATGGTGGATGATAAGGTAACCAAACTTACCACCAAGGAATCGGAATTGCTGAGTCTGCTTTGCGCTCATGTCAATGAGATATTGGAGCGTAACTTTGCGCTCAAGACTATCTGGATTGACGATAATTACTTCAATGCCCGCAGTATGGACGTGTATATCACAAAATTGCGTAAGCATCTTCGTGAAGACCCCTCAATCGAGATTATCAATATCCACGGCAAGGGCTATAAGCTGATTGCACCTGAGGTGGAAACTTCAGCCAAATAATATCCGAGGATATAACTTAAAAAGTCGTGCAGACGGCGGATAAAACCGTTGTCTGCACGACTTTTTATTGTTGCTGTAAATATTAGATACTGTTAATGGATGTACACTATGTTGAGTGCATATCCATGAAAAAATATTAGATGTTGTGCTTAGCGCGTTGCGTCATATATTTGTCGTAAGCCGCTACCAATTTGGTAACCACGTTCGTAACTATCATATGGACTTGTTGTAGAACTTGTAGTACCACACGACGAAATTAGAATCATCCCAGTAATAGCAATAAATAATGCAATAATGGTATTGGCTTTTGATTGTTTCAGGTTCATAATTGATTGTTGTTTTTAATCTTTAACGTATACATATCCTTCTCCACGACATGTTGAACAATCGACTTTTAGGCGTGCGTATCCTCCACAATTTTTACATGCATAGCTTCCATAACCATTGCATTGAGTGCAGGAAATACTCGTGTTGCCATTTCCACCGCACGTTGTGCAAGTAGAGCTAACACTATGTGTTCCGGAATATCCGGATGCACCGCATTGGCGACAAGCGACATTTATATAATTGTCGAGTTGTCCACTCCCATTGCATCGGTTGCAGTTAACATATTGTATATTCCCTCCACGGGTCTTCATGGGGCGTTTCCCACCTCGACAAGTACATGAGGTGGGTCTGTTTTCACTAAAATATTTGCGCCCTCCACAATTGGAACAGACTGTCTTTTCCTGTCTTGTTGAGACCCCACTGCCATTACAAGCAGAACAACGGGATGTTTTTGAACCACGGCCATTACAGTTTGTGCAAAAAATCGCACCATTATGACAGTAGGTGCAATTTTCTATACTGCTGCGTGAGCCATGACAAGATGGACATACAACCTTAGACTGAGCATGTATTTGTTGTGTGGAGAGTGGTATTAGTATTGCAAATAAGGCAAGTAATCGATAAAGCATGTATTGATTTTTATAGATGAAGAGATATGGGATAAGTTAAGGGCTGCATCGTAATAGACTTTTTACGATGCAGTCCGAAAATTTAATATGAGGAATTAATTCTTCTTTGAATAAGTAGTCCCGTTATAGTAAAGAGTACGACCATTAGGGTAGATTGTAATGGATTCTCCGTCCCCAAAAGTTAGAGCATAGTTTCCATGCGGATCCTTCTGTGCGTTGAAACTGTATTCTCTCATCTGCCCGCCGATTACGATTCTCAACCATGTGCTTTCGATTTTAATGAAATTATAACCATTGAAAAATGTGCCTGTAGGGACAGATACGGAAGAGCTATAGGATTCAGCTGTAGAATTGTTAGTTGATGTAGTTGCTGATTCACTGGCGATGCATACGGATATTCCTAATAACATGGCACAAGCTATTGTCACAAATTTTTTCATTGCATTGAATGTTTCTTTGTTGCACCAGCCCTGTGCAGATATGTACTAAAAGAAAGCGTGGACTGCTATGCCACGCCTTAATTGGAGGTTCTGGAATACCTATTAGACAGATGTGGTTAGTAGACCACGCTATATAGCGCGGAAACTACTATGCAATCATCTTTGTCTAATTGTAAATTTTCCAGATTTCCAATTACAAGATAAGCATAGACGCTTCTTTTTTTCTATGTCTTTGCAATGGTGGCCACCTATTGCGCTGCAAATTTAATAATAATTTGTTTTATGACAATATCTTATCAAAAATATTGTCAATTTAATGATTTTAATAGGTAACGGTTAATTAATGTGTTGGTTGGATTGATTGTTGGAACAAAAAAAGATGCGCCATCAAGGGGGGCTTGATGGCGCATGGTGGGGGGATTCCCCGCTTGATGGGGAAGGGTGGGATTATTTGAGGTTGATTTTGGAGAGGGTGATTACGGTTTGTCCGGCGGCGTCTTTGAGTTGGGCGGTGTCGGCGTTGTTGCCGGGGATGACGGTCTCAACTTTTGCCAACGCAGCAAGGAGTTCCTGCTCGGTGGCTATGTCGGGGCATGTCATACGGGTAGTGGCGAGATTGGAGAAGCTCATGGCGTTCTGCTTGTCGAAATTGACGGAGATAGAGCCGTTGAGGGTGTTGCACCCAACGTTGCCATGAATCTTCTGCTCGGGGATGTCGATTACCAACAGGAGGTCATCGGCCGATTTAGCTTCCTTGCCATTGATGGTTTCCACTTTCCAGGCGCCGTTGATGAAGCTGATGTCGCATTTGCGTAGTACCATGGTGTTCTGTCCGGCTTCGTTCTTGAAGTAAAGGAGATAGTCCTGGGCTACTTTTTCAATGGCGTAATTGTGTACGGAATTCAGCGCGAGGGTTATGCCCATCTCGTAAGGTGCGTCATGGCACATGCGCATGGTGGAGATGAATTCGTTGATGCGTTGCATCTTTCCGCCGGGAGTTACGGCATAGGCGCCATTGATGTAGTTGCATCCGTCGTTGGCATAGCAACGGACTTCGAACGGGTTGGATGTCTCGCGGTCGAATATCACATACGGGCGGTTTTCGCCTGTCACGGCTTTACCTCCGACATCGGCTACTGTCCATTCGCCGAAAAGAACTTGATTTATCACGCCTTCAGTCTGGTTAAGGGTCTCTGTTTTTACAACACCGGCATTGTTGACTGCCACTTGTTTATTGGAATTACAGGCAGCAGCCGTAAGCATTACGGCACCGGCAGTCATGAGAATGGAAATATTTTTCATACTTAAATATTTGGTTTCGTTTATAATAATATAAGGTTTGCCACGGCAAATTGTTCAGCGTTATTCAATGCCGAGGGATAAGTGGCTGCAAAGGTATGAAAATAAAGTGAATTAATATTAGGCGGGGATTAAAAATTGGTTTGGCTGGGGCGGGGGAATTGAGTAATTTTGTGGGCGTTTATTGAGGTATGCCGGATTGGATGCATACTTTTGGCAATAGGTTCTGATAAATAGGATAGAAAAGATGCTGTTGAAACTATTCGTTACGTTTTTTAAAATAGGAGCCTTCACGTTCGGTGGCGGTTGGGCCATGATATCCATTATAGAGAAGGAGATTGTGGACAAGAATCATTGGCTGGAGCGTGAGGAGTTTCTGGATCTGCTGGCGGTGGCTCAGTCGCTGCCGGGGATATTGGCAGTGAATATATCGGTGGCTGTGGGTGATAAGCTGCGCGGGGTGAAGGGCAGCATGGTGTCGGCGTTGGGCACGATAATGCCGTCGTTTCTGATGATACTTGCCATAGCCATATTCCTGACTCCTGAGACAATAAAGAATAATGCCACGCTGACGAGTATATTCAAGGGGATACGTCCGGCTGTGGTGGCACTGATAGTGGCTCCTGTGATTTCGGCAGCGAAGTCGGCAAAACTCAACAGATACACTGTGATGATACCCGTAGCGGTTGCGTTGCTTATATGGTCGAAGTGGGCGTATGTGTCCAATCCGATACTGTATATACTGCTCGGCGGTGTGTGCGGGTACATATATTTCAAGCATACACAGCTTAAAACCGCAGAACAAGCAGATGGCAGAAAGGAGGGGGATGAACGATGATATATCTAAAACTTATATGGGCTTATCTGAAGATAGGGTTATTCGGGTTCGGCGGCGGCTATGCCATGCTGTCATTGATAGAGCGCATAATAGTGGGTTCGGGGTGGATCAGCGAGCAGATGTTTACTGATATAGTGGCGATATCGCAGATGACTCCGGGTCCGATAGGCATAAATTCGGCTACGTATATAGGGTATGTGGCTCCGGGTGTGTCGAATCCGATATTTGCCAATCCGATTTACGGCATATTAGGGTCGCTTCTCTGTACGCTGGTGGTGGTGGTGCCGTCGTATATACTCACGCTTTACACAAGTCACTTCATAAGCCGGCACAAGGAGAGCGCGATAGTGAAAGGGGTGTTCATGGGATTACGTCCGGTAGTGGTGGGGCTTATCGCATCGGCGGCGTTGCTGCTCATGAACGGTGCCAATTTCGGTACTGAAACCATGGAGGTGGTGTGGAGCATCATTATCTGTGTGGCGGCGTTCGTGTTGTTGTTTTTTGTGAAACTGCACCCGATACTTGTGATAGTGCTTGCCGGGATTGCCGGATTTGTCATATATTATTAATGGTATGTGAGCCATAGCGTAAGCAGGGCTTAAATATATTTTAAAGAGCGATGGATACGTATAAAGAGACGATAGATTTTTTGTTCAACAGTCTGCCTGTATTTCAGCATCAAGGACCGTCTGCCTATAAGCCGGGGTTGGATACGGCGCGAATGCTTGATGACGCATTCGGAAACCGTTACCGAGAGTTCAAAACCATACATGTAGGAGGAACTAATGGCAAGGGGTCGACGGCTCATACGATAGCTGCCGTGCTTCAGAGTGCGGGTTATAGGGTGGGGCTGTACACGTCGCCGCACCTGATAGACTTCCGTGAGCGTATGCGCGTGAACGGCAAGATGATATCCGAGACAGAAGTGGTGGATTTTGTGGAGCGTTTCAGGTCAATGAAGTTGGATTGTGCCCCATCGTTT
>CAJTMM010000032.1:22925-25073 GCA_910577465.1 uncultured Muribaculaceae bacterium
AGAGGTGGGGCTCGGCGGTCGGCTTGACACTACCAATATCATAGCGCCCGAGCTGTGTGTGATAACGAACATATCGCTTGACCATACGGCGCTGTTAGGCTATACCCCGGAAGCTATAGCCGGGGAGAAGGCAGGTATTATGAAAACGGGTGTACCGGTGGTGATAGGGGAGGCTGAAGGTGGCGTGAAGGATGTGTTCACACGACATGCTGATGAGGTTTCGGCTCCGATAATATTTGCCCAAGAGGTGTGCCCGATAGATTCTATAGCCAGAGAGAATGACGCTATGGTATATGCGACTAAAGAATTCGGCGAGATACGCGGTGAGCTTACGGGCGATTGTCAGAAGTTGAATGCTGCCACAATATTGACGGCTTTGGCGCAGCTCAAGAAGATGGGATGGCGTGTGGATGCTGAATCTGTGGTCCGGGGATTCGGTAATGTGTGTGCGCTGACAGGACTTATGGGGCGATGGATGAGGGTCGCCGATGAGCCGCTTACGATATGTGATACAGGGCATAATCCCGGAGGATGGGAGCTAATAGCCCGCCAACTCGGAGATATGGATTGCCATAAGCGTATGGTGATAGGATTTGTGGGCGATAAGGATGTGAGCTGTGTGCTCAATGCCATAGCCAAGGTGCCGGATGTGACACTCTATTTCACGCAGCCGTCGATAGACCGCGCCCTGCCGGCGTGTGAGCTTGCCGCTAAGGCAGCGAAGGAAGGATTGTGGGGCGATGTATCGGCTACGGTGGCTGATGCGTATGAAAAAGCCCTTGCCGAATGTGACAAGGGCGATATGGTGTATGTAGGCGGCAGTACGTTTGTGGTAGCCGATTTTCTGGCATACATAAATCGGTAGGACCGCCTGTTGGCTCTTTTGCAAGAGGAATCAGCCTTTGGCGGCGATTGTCTCGATTTCGACCAACACCTGCTTGGGGAGTTCGCGTACGGCTACAGCCGAACGAGCCGGGAAGGGAGCGGTGAAGTTTTCGGCGTAGACTTCGTTCATTTCGCCGAAAAGGTTCATATCGGCAAGGAAAACGGTGGTCTTAATGACATTGTCAATGCTCATACCTGCTTCGGCAAGGATGGCTTTGATATTGGCAATGGACTGAGCAGTCTGTGCCTTGATGCCTTCGGGTACGGAACCGTCGGCGGGGTTTACGGGAATCTGACCTGAGATGAAGATGAAATCGCCCACGGCTATTGCCTGGCTATAGGGACCTATAGCACCCGGGGCGGCGGTTGTGGAAATCTGTTTTTTCATTGTCTGTAAGTAATAAAATGGTTATATTATAATCGTTATTTCTGGTCGTTGGATGCTATATGGAGAGATGTTATGGGAATATTGTCAGCTTCCCGCACCATGGCTCCGGTAATCTTACGTGACACTTCGATGATGGCGGCATAGTTGCTTTGGAAGTGTGGTATGAAGTCTTTGTCGCCTGATTCCTGAAGCCGGCGTATCACTTCGCCTACGGAGAGGGTGGAGACGTCGATGGATGGTTGCACGGGGTGTTTGGATATGTCGTGGTCGGGTGTTTCAACGAAGTTGACAAGTCCTATGTCGCGCAGCCGGAGTACAATCATTGTGACGAGATTGACCGGGAGGTCGTAGCGAGAAGATAGTTCGTTAATGGTGAGTGAGGGTTTGGACTGCGCGAATCTGCGGGCTATTATCGCCATGACCACGATTACTACCTGTCGGCGGTAGTCGTAGGATATGTTCTTTATATTGTCGCCGAAATTGAATTCGCCTATGTTCTGCGAAGCGTAACACAATACCCCTCCTATAAGCGTTATGAGCCATGTGAGCTGTAGCCACAGCAACATAAGTGGCAGGGATGAGAAGCTGCCGTAGATGGCATTGTATTTGGCGACATAAAGTTGTCCGGAAACGAATAGCCATTGCAGTACCTGAAATCCGGTACCTACCATTATTCCTGCAATCAGGGCGTTGAGCGGTTTTACTTTGGTATTGGGTATGAGTATGTAGCTTCCGGCAAAGAATGCCCATGTGAGCAGAATGCTTACAATATCGAGTATCAATGCGGTTGCCGGTTCGGCAAAGTCACCCGGTAGGAATGTGCTCAGGGATGTGGACATGAGAAGAGTCAGTCCACTTGAGCAGATCATCAGCAC
>CAJTMM010000033.1 GCA_910577465.1 uncultured Muribaculaceae bacterium
CTAATTCCTCACTCCTCATTCCTAATTGAACTGGCAAGAGAACATTGACATACTTTCATCCCCCACCACCCACCGCAGCATAACCACAGCCGCAACCCCCAAATTTTGCAATAAACATTTTTTTACGTAGTTTTGTCGAACAAGACTACCAAATTCATCATTTTCAACCTGTAAACTAACCTAAAAAACATATCAACTATGTCATTCATCAAAGACTTCAAGGAATTTGCAATGCGCGGCAACATCATCGACATGGCAGTCGGTGTTATCGTAGGCGGAGCCTTCGGAAAAATCGTCAGCTCGCTCGTCAACGACATAATCATGCCCGTCGTATCCATAGCCACCGGCGGCGACGGACTGAAAAACATGAAATACATCATCGTCCAAGGCAAAGAAGCCACCGCCGAAGGTGTAGCCGCCGTCGAAGAAGTCGCCGTCAACTACGGAATGTTCATCCAGAACATCGTCGACTTCCTCATCATAGCCTTCAGCATATTCGTCGCACTGCGCGTCATCATGAAATTCAAGAAAAAAGAAGAGGAAGCTCCGGCACCCGCACCCGAGCCAACCAAAGAGGAGCAGCTGCTCACCGAGATTCGCGACATCCTCAAGAATCAAAACAAGTAATCCTACTTCCTGCCGAAATCCGCAGGAATCTCACCCCACCTCTCCGTGTCCCACTTCAGGACACGGTTTGTGGGATTGTGCGTCTGCAACCACACCTCGGCACGAGCCACCAGCTCCCTTATCTTGGCATTCTCCGGCGTAGCCGCTATCGTCGTCTTGGCTTTGCGGTTACGCACCCACGCCATCGCCGTGCGGCTGTCGCTGTATATCGTCACATCCCCGCGTCCCGCCTTGTCAAGCATGGCAAGCGCATGAACCAGCGCCAGGAACTCACCCATATTGTTCGACCCCCCGGCAAGCGGCCCCACATGAAACAATCGTTGCCCTGTGGCTATATCCACACACTGGTACTCCACAGGGCCCGGATTGCGGCTACACGCCGCGTCCACAGCTATCGCGCCCGGCACTATCTCCGGATTAGCCGCATGATTCACCACCGTATTGCTACGCTGCGCCATAGCCTTGAATATACCCATGTAATCATCCGGATTTCCACGGTAAGCCGCTATCGCCTCCTCCTGCGAGTCAAAACTCTTATATCTCGCCCCCGGGCAATTGGTGATTTGCAACTTACACTCATCCCATGAGTCAAACACACCCGTGTCATGACCCACCCACACCACATAGAATTTACGTCGGTTATGTGCCATAGCTTTTTACTTCCATTGAACTCCTGCGGGAACTTATTTTTCACTCTCAGGAAAGAGTAAGGTAAATATTTATATCCACATGCCGCATTCCCGCTATAGCGGCTATATGGCGGTTCACAGGCTTGCCTAAGAACGTGTAGGCGGCGCACTGCAATCCCGGCAACAGCTTCAGCGCATTGGTCACGCCCTCGCAGTCCACCAGTTGCCCAAGCATCGTTATGAACGTGTTACTCAGCGCCATCGCTGCCGTACGCGGCACAGCGCTCCCCGCATTCACGTAGCAGGCACGCGACGGCTCGGTAGGCGATATATGCATAGGCGACGCAAGCGCCAGGTCTATCGACGGCAGCGACGGGAAAGCCTTACCGCAATCATGCGTCAGGTCAAAGATTATCACACCGCGTTTCATCTGCGACACAACCTCACTACCGAAATCAGGCACCGGAGCCACCCCCGTGTACACCACCACATCAGCCGTACGCAACGCATTCTGCAACACCCGAGGATGCAATGCCGAAGTCACCACCCACGGTCCGAGTTCTCGGGTGGCATCGCGCAGACGGTACACATCATGGTCAAACATTCGCACCATCGCGCCCGCGCCCGATGCCGAACGGGCAGCCGCACACGCCGCTATATCCGACCCTATTATCGTCACCTCACACGGCACTATCCCCGCCACGCCGCCAAGCAATATACCCTTGCCATGCGTAGCGTCGGCAAGCAGCGACGAAGCACGCGCCATCGCAGCCCTACCGTCAATCTCAGCCAATATATCCGCAAACGGTCTGTAACCGCGGTCATCCTTTATCAGGTCTATCGCCACTGCTATCACATTGCGGTCAAGCAACGCCCTCACCGACGGTGCCGACTGACGGCACAGCGAAAAAAGCGTCAGCAACAGCGCCCCGCGGCGCAACCGCCGTATATCAGCCACCTCCAGCGGCGCCAGATGCACCACTATATCGCACCCGAACGCCTCATCACGGCTGCAGACCTTCACACCCGCGCTGCGGTATTGGTTGTCCGTATAATGTATCGAATCCGCGGCATGCTCCTCCATCCTCACCGTGAACCCCTGCTCCACAAGCATCTGCGCACCCTCCGGCGTGAAGGGAAACCGACGCTCGGCAGAATCATTGCATTTCGGAAGTCCTATGGTAAACAATCGCCTTCCCGACCTTACGGCAACAGGCTCCTCCATAGGCGTTGCGGTGTATTCTGATGAAGCATTCATGGCATATCGGTTATACTGTTATTCGTTGTTCTATCGTTTATCGCTCTATAGCTCAGGTCATATCGCTTGAATTAAATAAATCGGCATATATCATTTGGCATCCGGCACGTTGCCATCCTTCATCGGCAACCCGAAACGTTTGGCAAACTCACGTACCGACCGCCGTATCATGGCAGCGTCATCAAGATAGTCCGCGCAGAACTCACATGAAGCCTTCCCGTAATGGGGCATACGCTTCTCCAATGCCGTCATTATATAATCCAGCAACTCATCATCATTCATCGCCGCTATCAGCGGACGTCGCCTGCGTCCGAGCTTCAGACGCTCATGCAGTTTCTCCGTCGACGCACGCAGAAACACAGTGGTGCCGCTCGCGTTCATCACATCCATATTATCGAAGAAACATGGAGTACCGCCCCCGCAGGCAACTATCACATCCTCAAACTCACACACCTCACGCACCATACGGCGCTCGATATCACGGAACCCCTCCTCACCACGCTCCGCGAATATATCCCGGATATTGGCATGGAACCTGCGTTCTATGTACGTGTCGAGGTCTATGAACTGCAAGCCCGTGGCGTCACCCAAGGCACGCCCTAACGTCGACTTGCCGCTGCCCATGTATCCTACTAAAAATATCGGTCGCATATCGTGATTGCTGTTGACAGTTACCGCACCAACCGTGTGGCGCATTGATGATATGCAAATTTAATAATTATCATCCACCCGCCAAAACCTTATGCCGAATCCCTCCGTCCCAAAGACAATCGGCACAGCACCCGCCAACGCAAATCAGCCTATGAGCCACACACCAAGTCCCGCAAGGCATATCCCCACCACAAACTGCACCACGCGTGCCACCATCCGGTTATGCCCGTCAGCAAGAAACGCAAATGCCCCGATATGCGACAGCAACCGAGTCATCACCCCCGTACTCATCACCAGAAACAGCCCCACGGCAAGCACCACAGTCCCTAAAGCATTCATATCGCTATAATTGTTTATTATTGAACTTCTTAGCTAAGAAACAATCGGCACCTATAATCAGTTCAGCACCATCCGCACAATCTGACAAACAAAGCGGGAGCCGCATTCCGGATGGAAGCGGCTCCCGACATTATGGGTAATCAATACGATTAGCTCAGGAGATTAGAGCTGGGGACCGGCGGCAACGAGTGCTTTACCGGCTTCGTTGTTTTCGTATTTCTTGAAGTTCTTGATGAAGCGTGCTGCCAAGTCATCAGCCTTAACCTTCCAGTCTTCGGCATTGGCATAAGTGTCGCGCGGATCAAGGATTTTGGGATCTACACCGGGAAGTTCGGTAGGAATCTCGAAATCGAAGATGGGGAGCTTCTTGGTAGGAGCGGTAAGGATAGAACCGTCGAGGATAGCGTCGATGATACCGCGGGTATCCTTGATGGAGATACGCTTGCCTGTGCCGTTCCAGCCGGTGTTCACCAAATAAGCCTTGGCACCGCTCTGCTGCATCTTCTTCACGAGTTCCTCAGCATACTTGGTAGGATGCAGTTCGAGGAATGCCTGACCGAAGCAAGCAGAGAATGTGGGAGTAGGTTCGGTGATACCGCGTTCGGTACCGGCGAGCTTGGCGGTGAAGCCGCTCAGGAAGTAGTACTTGGTCTGCTCGGGAGTGAGGATAGATACGGGAGGAAGCACACCGAATGCGTCAGCGCTCAAGAAGATTACATTCTTGGCAGCGGGACCGGCAGAGATAGGCTCTACGATGCTTTCGATATGGTTGATAGGATAAGATACGCGGGTGTTTTCAGTCACGCTCTTGTCCTTGAAGTCGATTTTGCCTTCAGCGTCAACGGTAACGTTTTCCAAGAGGGCGTCACGACGGATAGCGTTGTAGATATCGGGTTCGCTCTCCTTATCGAGGTTGATAACCTTAGCGTAGCAACCACCTTCGAAGTTGAACACGCCGTTGTCATCCCAACCGTGTTCGTCGTCGCCGATGAGCAGACGTTTCGGGTCAGTAGAGAGGGTAGTCTTACCGGTACCGGACAGGCCGAAGAAGATAGCGGTGTTTTTGCCTTCCTTGTCGGTGTTGGCAGAGCAGTGCATCGAAGCGATACCTGCCTGGGGAAGGTAGTAGTTCATCATTGAGAACATACCCTTCTTCATTTCGCCACCGTACCAGGTGTTGATGATTACCTGCTCGCGTGAAGTGGTGTTGAACACTACAGCGGTTTCAGAGTTCAAGCCGAGTTCCTTGTAGTTTTCAACCTTAGCCTTCGATGCGTTGTACACGATGAAGTCAGGCTTGAAATCCTTCAGTTCCTCTTCAGTCGGAGCGATGAACATATTGGTCACGAAGTGAGCCTGCCATGCCACTTCCATGATGAAGCGCACTGCCATGCGGGTATCCTTGTTGGCACCGCAGAAACGGTCCACTACATAAAGCTTCTTGCCTGAAAGTTCTTTTACGGCGAGATCCTTTACAGCTTCCCAAGTCTTTTCGGTCACAGGCTTGTTGTCGTTGGGATATTCCTCGGTAGTCCACCATACTTTGTCACGGCTGTTGTCGTCAAGTACGATGAATTTATCTTTAGGTGAGCGTCCGGTGTAAACGCCGGTCATTACGTTGACTGCGCCGAGTTCGGTCACAGTACCCTTTTCAAAACCTTCGAGCGAAGGATCGGTTTCTGCTTTGAAAAGCTCATCGTAAGAGGGATTGTAGATTACCTCTTTGACATCCTTGATGCCATACTGGGATAAATCGATTGTGCTCATTTTCTTTTAATTATATAAGTGTTTGTAATTATTTTTCTTACACTGGCACACGTATGCTTCCACACCGTGTATAAATCCACTGCAAAGGTAGTGACTTTTTCTATGAATAAAGCAACATATTAAAGAAATTTTTCCGTATTAATTATTTTTAAATAATCACACAGCCACACATACGCCCGGGAGTGCATGGATGGGAACAATCCTCACCGCAATTAGTTGGCTACGTTACTTTTAATCCACATTATTTAACCGCCTTTGAGTTAAAAGCCGACCATACCGCAACATCCACCGGTTTTATGAGTAACTTTGCACCGCAATATAAAAAGAATCACAGAAAATGGTAATCGTACAATGCGCCGTGATATTCGCGTTTCTCGCCTTAGGAGAGATTGTGGTATGGTTCACGGGCATCCCAGTCCCCTCAAGCATCATAGGCATGCTGCTGCTCACCGCCGCGCTGCAAGCCAAGGTCATCGACCTGCGCCACGTGGCAGGAGTCGCCGACTTCCTGGTAAAAAACCTCGGATTTTTCTTCGTACCCGCCGGAGTCGCGCTCATGGGATACTTCAACATACTCCGCGACCAGTGGCTCCCCATCATCGGTGCATCAGCCCTGAGCACCGTCGTTGTACTCTGGGTCACCGGACAACTCCATCAAATATCACGCAAATACCTCAGCCGCCATGCCGATAATAGAAAATAGCTACTTCATGCTCGCCCTCACATTCATGGTATTCGTAGGGGCAAGCCGCATGGCACGACGCACCGGCTCCATGCTGCTCAATCCCATACTTGTGACAATAATCATACTCATAGCATTCCTGAAATTTGCCGGAATATCCTACGACACCTACTCACAAGGCGGCGAATACATCAACTTCTGGCTCAAACCTGCAGTCGTGGCATTGGGCGTACCGCTCTATCGCCAGATATCCGCCATACGCAGCCAGATGCTATTCATACTACTCGCCGAACTCGCCGGTTGCATCGCCGGCATCGTATCCGTAGTGCTGATAGCACAAGCCCTCGGCGCCACACGCGAGGTAGTGCTGTCGCTCGCATCCAAATCCGTAACCACCCCCATAGCCATCGAAGTCACGCAAGCCGTAGGCGGCATACCCTCCCTCACTGCCGCCGTCGTGGTATGCGTAGGCATATTCGGAGGCATGACCGGATTCAAAGTCATGTCCATGGGCCGAGTCAAAAGCCCCGTAGCCCAGGGGCTGTCCATGGGCACCGCAGCACACGCCGTAGGCACATCCATGGCAATAGACACCGGCGGATACCGCTACGGAGCATGGGCATCACTCGGACTCACACTCAACGGACTCTTCACCGCCATGCTCACACCAGCCATCCTGTCACTACTCGGTGTGTGAAAGTGTAGCCGCCCGAGATACACGTTTTTAAAAATCGTAAAAAACTATATTTTAAATAGTTGATAAACAAAAAATAATTGTTACATTTGTAGCGACATGAAGTAATAGGGATGATTTAGTTAAAGAAGAAGCTCTTTACCTCATACACAATTACACATTTTTAATCCGGCGGAATAGAGATTCCTACCAATCCGGTGATAAAACATCGTAACAGCAGCAAGTATATCTTTAACACGATATTCTTTTCCCTTGTCTGGAAACCGCCTATCCAAATTGTCCGGGGAATAGCACTGTAAGTCCACACCACCGCATAGGGGCGTGAACAGGCAAAGCTTATTTTGAGGACAAAGGCGCTTGGCGGTGCCGCAGACAGCAGGATAGGCAATGTTTTGTTCCGCCCCATTTTTATTTTTTATGAGCCAGATTTTTATTGGAAAGATTATCGAAGAGGAGCTTCGTAATCAAGAGCGGTCAGTGGTTTGGCTTTCGAGAAAGCTCAATTGCAATCGAACGAACGTCTACAAAATCTTTAACCGCACCAGCATCGACACCGAATTGCTTTTGAAGATTTCCAACATCCTCAAGCGCAACTTCTTTGAGCCATACACCTCACAGCTCGAAGACTGATACCTCACGGCACAAACACACACCATCTCCTCCCTCCACTGCTCGCGCACCAATCCATCACCACGGCGGACAATAAAAAACTTCGCGAGTGTCACCATTTTTTGCTAAGTTTGCTTCCTGTTTACAACCGCTCAAGGAGCTAACCCCATACGCATGAAAAAAAGCATAGTCTACACACGCACCGGCGACTCCGGAACCACATCACTCGTAGGCGGACAGCGAGTCCCCAAAAACCACATACGCATCGAAGCCTACGGCACCATCGACGAACTCAACAGCCACATAGGCATCATCGCGGCATACCCCACCCACGACCACCGGCTGAGCCGGATGCTGCAATTCATACAGCACCGTCTCTTCAACATCGGAGCCTACCTCGCCAGCGACCCTCAGGGAGCCACCTACACAGCCCCCCCCGGAGTAGACCACGACGATGTCGCACGACTCGAAAACATGATCGACACACTCGACGCCGAACTCCCCCCCATCAACCGCTTCATACTTCCCGGCGGAAGCGTCGAAGCCGCCCAATGCCACGTAGCACGCACCGTATGCCGCCGGGCGGAACGACGCATCACTGACCTCGCCGACACCACACCCATCGACAGCAACGTAATGCGTTTCATCAACCGGCTCAGTGACTTCCTCTTCATATTAGCGCGATTTAACAATGTTAACCGCCGCATACCTGAAATATTTTGGGATAAAGATTGTTAGTTATAAGAAAATAACTACTTTTGCGGCACAATTTTACAAAACGCATTTTTACACAACTCTCAATAACACAATACCACTATGTACTGGACATTGGAATTAGCATCGAAACTTGAAGACGCGCCATGGCCCGCGACACGCGAAGAACTAATCGACTACGCCATGCGCTCCGGAGCACCCCTCGAAGTAATCGAAAACCTTCAGGAAATGGAAGACGAAGGCGAAACATACGAATGCATCGAAGACATCTGGCCCGACTACCCCTCCAAAGAAGACTTCCTCTTCAACGAAGACGAATACTAATCGCTGCGAGCGACATAAACAAAAGATTATCAATCGGACAAACAAAACATAAGCTGTTTGTCCGATTGTTTTTTTTGTTTCAGCCATCTCCTCGGCCAAGGTAACTCCGCAGCCGTAATTACAGCTTTCACCATTAGTCGCAGTCAATTTGCAAGGACAATGCTTATACCACGGAGCATATCCATGATTTTAGCCAACGACCTGAGGCCATCTTTTTGCTGACTCATAATTGTAGTTTTTAATGAATAATTTCCAGAATTGTACAATGCAGGGATGATAATGCAAAATTGTTCCGCCGATGGTTTAATCACAAATATTGTTTCTTACTCGGTACAATTTATTATCTTTGTACAAAATTCAATATTGGTAGGAAATGGAAATTCTAATCAGGACATATAAAAGACGTCTGGCAGAGGTGAATACCAAGACTCACCGCTTCATATTCTCAGAAATAGACTGGGAACAGCCCCTTATCGGCATCAAAGGACAAAGAGGCGTGGGCAAGACAACATTGATGTTGCAACGAATCAAGGTCACAGACCCAACCGGTGAAAAATCATTTTACGTCACTCTTGACAATCTATGGTTTGCCGAACACTCCTTGATTGATCTGGCAGAGGAGATTCTGCAAAAAGGGATAACGCACCTTTATCTTGATGAAGTTCATAGACTGCCGGGATGGGAACGGCAGGTGAAAAATCTGTACGACTCTTACCCGGAGCTTCATGTTGTGTTCACAAGTTCGTCACTGCTTGAGATTGACCACTCAATCGGAGACCTTTCTCGGCGTGTTTCCATGTATAAGCTACCTGGGCTGTCGTTCCGTGAATTTCTGATGTTTGAGGGGTACGAGGTCCCGGACAGGATTAAACTTTCAGACGTACTCTACTCGCATGAGACACTTGCACCGCCAATATCTTCAAAACTAAATGTAATTCCACTTTTCAAAAAATATATGGAAAAGGGGTATTACCCATTCTATAAATCCATGAAACAGGACGACTATTACAGCCGTCTTGAACAGACGGTGACAACTGTCATTGAATCCGATATTCCTGCAGTGGAGAAAAAGATTGACTACGAGACGTTGATAAAGGCAAAACGTCTTGTCTCCATAATCTCCGCATCACTTCCATATATCCCCAACATGAGCACCTTGGCGGGAGTTATGGGAACAAACAGAAACCAGCTCCTCAAAATTTTCGACTTACTTGACCGTGCTGGCATCATACGCCAATTGTTCGTCTCAGCCGGAGGACCGAAAAGCCTTGCGAAACCACAGAAGATACTCCTTGACAACTCATCGCTCATGTATGCTCTTGATTCGCCACAGATAGGTGCCGCGCGGGAAAGCACATTCGCATCGTTCCTTGCGGTTGACCACAGGGTTGGGTTTGCGAAAGATGGCGATTTCATCATAGACAACAGGTATCTTTTCGAAGTCGGAGGCAAAGGTAAAGGTTTTGCCCAGATTAGAAATATTCCTGACAGCTTCGTGGCAGCGGACGATATTGAATTGGGGTTTGGCAATAAAATTCCATTGTGGTTGTTTGGATTTCTCTATTAAACGCCAGCCTTGCCCGTGGCGCTTATTTTTCATTCTGCGCATCATGGCACGATAGAATGTCTCCACCACCAATTATGATTCCGCAATGCCTATCTATTGAGTCAGTATCACAATAAAATTGAACAGCAAATCCATCCTGCGACCTATTGCTCGATGGTTGTTGTTTGGAAAAGGCCACGGCTTAAATTCTCGCTTATCGTCAAAAAGAGACTGCCTGACTTTGATTGTCAGACAGTCCCGTTAATATGATACCTCTTAAATAAGAAATTATTGTAGGCAGAGTTTGTATGACTTTTCTCCAAAAGTCAATATATACACGGTATTTCTATCAACTTCAAACACAATATCCTCACCGGTGCTGTACTGTCGTCCAAAGCACACGCCGGAAATATTGAATATCGAGGCCGGGACACCGGTCGGCAGATGTTCAATAATGATTGATGAATTTTCAATCCTGACTGACACATCGTTATCAGAGATTCCGCTGACTCCGGAGAAGTTGTCGATAACACTTACGGAGCATTCCGCGGAAACATCCGACCCATCAGCGGCTACAGCTGTCACAATGGCTTCTCCTTGCGAGATCGCAGTAACCAGTCCATATTCATCGACAGTGGCTACAGATGGATTGTTGCTTGACCAAACGATGTCCTTGACCGTTGCATTCGTCGGCAGTATGGTGGCGGACAATTGCAGAGTCTGCTTAACAATGATTTCAGCGACGGAATGATTCAAGGTAATCGACCCAACAGGTACCGCAGCTATCGAAACCCTGGTAGCGGCGTCGGATAGAAGATGCTCCCTGGCGTCTGCCGTTGAAAAGATGCTGTTTTCCATTCTGATGGCAACCTCTCCGGAAATGTCGTCGGAAGCTGCAATCTGCATGTGGACAAGAGGTCCCTTAGATCCGTTGAATGTTGAGTTGTTGAGAGACAGACAGGCAATCCTGACACGTCCGTCGGCATAAGCCTTTGCTGAAACGGCATGCCCGGAACCGCGGTCAGCCATCACAAGAGATTGATCGACAATAGACAGTCCTTCGGGTAGATATATGTCGGTCTGGAAAGCGGAGAATGGGGTTTCATTGTCAAGTACAACAGCGACTTCCTTAGTTTCGCCAGGAAGCATTGAGAAATCCGGGATGTAGAATTTATCAACATGCTGATTGCCGATTGCAACTTCGAAATCCGGCAATTCCACATCATTATCGTCGGCATCCACCAAGAGTACACCGGATAGCGACAGCGTTCCTCCGGCGAAATTGCCGGATGCCGTTACCGAGATTTCCATCACTGGACCTTCGCTACCCGACAATGGTGTATGGGAAAGCGAGAATGACCCTATTCTGGCATGGTTAATGGATATCAGGTTGCTGACTATGGTGTAACTTGAATTAGCACGTGACGACAAGGTGCAGACGGCTTTCCCATCCGATGATACGAAATTCAAACCATCGGGCAAGGCGATATCAAACTGAAAGCCGAGAACAGGCTGTCCGTTTTCTATGCACACGCTTATTGTCTTGGTCTCTCCCGGTTCAAAATTACTCGTCTCTACGTAAAGTCTGTCAGCGGCAATGGCTGCTGGCATCGCTCCGAAGAGCAATGTCAGCACCAAAAGCAGCTTTTGCAATATCGATTTGTTCATAACAGAGATACCGATTATTTAACCATGATTTTTGAAACCGTATTGCCGACTGCAACCACATAGATGCCATTGGCAAGATTGCGGCTCACGGCATTTGAATCAGCTGTGAACTGAGCCAGCACAGTGCCATCAACGGCAAAAATGTACACATCCAGTCCTTCCGCGTTGAAGATGGTTATACCTTTGTTTTCGGCGACAACGCTTATCTGTCCGTCGGCAAAAGGAACGTCCACGCCGGCTAAACCGGAGTTATGTCCGCCTGTCGATGACAGCACATATTCATTTGCTTGAGAATCGGAAGCTATGATTCCGGATATTGAGATGTCGCCGCACTTCTCATTGTTGGCTTTCGCGATAATGCGGAATATCGGTTCCCCGTTGTCAGCAAAGGTTGAATTGTCAAGGTCAAACAGAGCTACACGCATGGTGCGGTCGTCGATTCTGCGCTGCATCAGCGAATGGTATGCGTCAGCGCGTTGTCCGATTTCAACCCCCACGAGTTCCATTCCGTCAGGAACCGTGATGTCGGCTTGCAGAGCTACATAGTCAATCGAATTTTCGAGAGCGACATCGACAGCCACCGTGCCGGAAGTCTCCGGAGTGTAGTCATCAACAACAAGATTATCCATCTCGAAGAATCCGCGACTTAAAACCATAGTACGGACATTCATAGCAGCGGACATTGCCGGCTGATTGAGCACTTCGGTCACTGTGCCGGAGGCATCGGCAAGAGTGATGCGGTTATCCCCGTTCACATCTGCGGCTTCGAAGCAGAATGTCTCGACTTCGTTACCGATAGCATAATTGGCTGTATTGACAGCGTCGGTGATAGTAACCTGGTCATTGTCGTTCGAGTCACCTTTGGTAGGTGGCATAACCGTGATTTCAAATGAACTCTTCACACCGGATCCATCTGTGGAGGAAGCGGTTATTGTTACAGTTCCGGTTGTTATTGTTGTTACGGTACCTTCAGCATCGACTGTCGCTATACCTCTGTTAGAACTGCTCCAGACAACCTCAGTATTTGTCGCATTGGCAGGAATCGGCTGTGCGCTCAATGACAATGTGCGTCCTTTCTTTACGACCGAGGATTCTGCGGTTATGTCAATGGAGCTAACCATAGTTGGCGTGACTATTAGATTGAATGTATCGTATAGACCGGAACCATCGGCTGCATACGCAGTGATTGTGACCTCACCAACAGATTTGGCTGTCACGAGCCCGTTCTCATCGACTGTGGCAATGGAGGTATTGGACGACCTATAGCGTACGGTATTGTCTGTGGCAGTGTCTGGACCGGCCGTGGCATGAAGTTGTAATGTTTCAGTGTCAGTTATAGTACCTTCAGTCTGATCAAACTTAAGCGATGTTATAAATACAGCGTCGGTCAATGGAAGAATCTGGAAAAACTCCCACCAAGTGTCTGAATCGATGTAGTCTTCAAGCGATTCTTCCGGCACGAAAACCGTTGAATGGTCAATTACATTCTGAGCAAACTGAGGAGCACCTACCGGCGGAGTGGTGTTATACGATTTTATGTATTTAATGGATGAGCACCCACTGAAAGACCCGGTTCCAAGAGATGTCACCTGCTTGCCGAGCGATACCCATTCCGCTTTGTCACAATCTTTGAATGCGCGGGCACCTACAGAGCTTATGGCTCCGTCGGGAATGATAATCTCTGTCAGCAAGGAACATCCTTGGAAAGACTCAACGCCCAACCCGTAAACATTCTTTGGAATAGAAAGACTGGTGAGCGATGTACAGTATTCAAATGCTCTCGGTCCTATGATTTCAAGTTCTTCGTTCAGGTCGAGAGTCACGAGATTATCGCAATGCGAGAAACAACCATCAGCTATGGAATTCAATGTTGATGGCATTGTTACATTATCAAGGTTGACATTATTGGCGAATGCACGTTCTCCAAGAGATGCCAGACCTTCTCCGATGGTCAGAGATCTAAGTGACGAGCAGTCCATGAATGCCTGTTCCCCGATGGCTTCGACACCCACCGGAATCTCAATGGATTCTATGCTGTCACATCGTTCAAACAGATATTTGCCTATGGTTCCCACGGATTCTCCAAACTTCAGATTTTTCAATGTCGATTTTCCGTAGAAAGGAGCATATTCCTCTGCCGAGATATCGTATGTCAGCCATCTGCCAAGGTGCAGATTGGTTATGGGTGAGTCGGCAAACATTGAACGTTTCGGAGTGTCAGTATTTTGTTTGACTGTTAATACCTCCGATCCGTCAGAGATGGTGAGGGTGGTGAGACTATTACATGAATTAAAGACGTTATCGTCAATCAGCGTTACAGATGGAGAAATTAAAAGATTGTCCAGTACTGAACATCCGCTGAACAATTCCTTGCTCAAAGTCGTGAGTTTTGTTGATAGTGAGACCTCTGCGAGTGAAGTGTCATCTTTAAATGCGCCTATACCTGCGGTTACCACATTGTTTGGCATTTCAATCCACTCCAATGAATCCATCTCGCTGAAAGTATAATTGCCAATCTCTGTCAAAGACTCCGGCAGACGGAAATTTTTCACCGAAGAGCAACCGCGTAAAAGATAATCATTCGCAATTGTGAATGTTCCTGTTTGGGAGAATTCCACCTTACTCAGATCCGTGCGATTACTGAATGGAGAATAACCATTGTTTAAGTCTGCGGTATATATAAGATTTCTACCGAGGTACAGCGATTTGAGGGGAGAATGGAAGAATAGACCTTCCTTAGACTTGTTTGATGCAAGGTTTATCGGGGTGGAGGAATTTGAGAATGAGAGCACCGTCAGTCCGGTACATTTGTCAAATGCCAACCCCTTGATTGAATCTATTGATGCCGGGATTGTCAGATCGGCAAGCGATGTGCAATTGCTGAATAAACCTTTCTCTATGGTTGGAAGATTTTCTGACAGGCGAATTGTTTTCAATAAAGAACAATCGGCAAATGCATATTCCCCGATTGAAGTGACAGCATCCTGCATTGTCAGCGATGGTAACGACGAACAGCTTTGGAATGAGTTCTGTCCAATTTTGGTCAGTGTGCTCGCCAGCTCCACATCGGTGAGTGTGGTATTCTGTGCAAAAGCATAATTTCCAATGGATTGTAAGCCATCGCCGGTTGTCACGGATTCCAGAGAGCCGTTCTGGAAGAATGCGTAATCGTCAATCAGTGTCACTCCACTGTCTATTATGGCAGTTTTGAGAGAATCATTTAATGCAAAGGCGTACTTTCCTATGGTCTTGATGCTGCCTGGGATAGTTACATTGGGGAGCGTCTTGCATTTATAAAGATAGCCATCGTTGATTTTTGACACCGGTCCGTTGGCTATTTCTATAGAAGTGAGTGCCTTCTGTTCATAGAACGGAGCTAAACTGAGGTCCTTCGTGCTATATTCTATATCGCGCCCCATATATATGCTTTCAATGGGACAATCATGGAACATTGCATTATCTGTAGATAATGTCAATGGCGTAGAGCCATCATTGACAGTCAGTTTTGCCAATGACGTACATTGGTCAAACGTGTGACCGCCAATGCTTTCAAGTGATGATGGAAGTGTTATCTCCGGGATTGATGAACACCCACGGAAAGCATAATTGCGGATATATTGAAGATTTTCGGGCAGAGTTATGCTCTTGATTCCGTCGCAACCATCCAGAAGATAATGGTAAATCTCGTTGACATAATTTCCGGTAAACTGCACTCGAGTCAATGATGACTTATTGCGGAACGGTGATTGAGTGTCGCTGTAGGTATATTGCAAGTTTCTGCCTATGCGAAGTGTTCGGAGAGGGGCATCGGTAAAGGATGGAATGGTCAGGATGCTGTCGCTTGCAGCGAATGTCACGGACGACAACGCCAGACATTGGTCAAAACTTCCGGTTCCGATTGACGTGACCGTACCGGGGATTGAGATTGTCGACAGATCCTTGCACCCATAGAATGTATTGGTCCCCATTGTCTTAAGACCATCGTGGAGAGTGGCTAATGCCAAAGTGGAGCAATCCTGAAAAGCACCGTTGCCAATGGTAGTGGTGGTCCCCGGTACATCTATCTCTGTCAACACAGAGCAATTTCTAAATGCCTCATTGCCTATTCTTGTCAGGTTGTTTCCCAAAGATGCGTATGTTAGTTTCTGGCAATTAGTAAATGCGTTGTCACCAATTGAAACGGTGGTGTTTGGAAGCCGTATTGCAGTTAGAGCGGCGCAATTAAAAAATGCAGCGTTGCCGATATTCTTCAGATTGTCGCCGAATGATATAGAAGTGATACTCGATGCGTTGTCGAAAGCATTATATCCAATATCTGTTAAAGAAGATGGCAGTGAAACGCTTACCAGGGATGTGCAGTCCTTAAATGCTCCGATACCGATTACTTGTTGTCCATTAAAATTGATGGCAGATAGTTTCTGGCAATTTCTGAATGCATTCTTCCCGATTTCCTTAACCGATGAGGGAAAAGTGACAGACGTGAGATTTGTGTTGTCGTTAAACGCACCATCGGCAATTCGCACTACAGAGTATGTTTCAGTATCAATTTCTACGGAAGATGCTATAGTTATTGCTTCGGGGGTATTGATTGGGTGCTGCCTGGCTTCGCATGTATTCTCACCTATTGGAATGTAGATGACATTGTCATCATAAACTAATTCTTTTACGGTAGAAAAGTATTGGGACAACGAGGTTCCATAAATATCTGTGGTATTATATGGAACATACAACGTATGTGTATTTGATGATTCCTTTTTAATTGATTCTGAGCCAATGCTCATACCGGAGGGATTTAAGCAAATCAGTTCATGCGGTGGGTTGACACGAAATGCATTACTAGGAATCCAGGAAACTTTTGGACCTAATGTCACCCTCATGCCAGCATTTTTAAATGGGGTATATCCGTAACGCCCCGGATAAGTTGTATAAGGATATTTAGCAGAACTGTTTTGATCAAAATAGAAATTTCGTCCGATGTATAGTTCTTCAATAGGACAATTTTCGAAAACACTATTGTAGAGTCCACTTTCGTATGAGGTTTCTACCCAACCGATCGTAATGGATGTATCTGAGTCATCTATATGCACTGATTTTAAGGAGGTACAACTCCTGAATATGTAACCAGATAATGTAGTGATTGTGCTCGGGATAGTTATGGACTCTATTTTACTACTGAACGCTGAATCTCCAATTCCTTTTACGGTATATTTTTCATTTTCATAAACAATAGTGGACGGAATAGACACGTGATTCAAAAACCCTGTGCTGGTAACTCTTGCCGTCTTTAAATACGTATTAATGTTATAACTTAACCCACCAATTGTAATACTCTGCGCCTCGGAATTATAGTAGATTCCTAAGAAAAGCATTAAAAATGTGATCCACCGTTTGATGCTTGATAACGTAAACTGATTCATAATGAATTTATGGATTGATTGATTTATTAATTTACATGGAATATGATATTATTGATTGGCAAACACCCCTTAAAATCCTAAAAACGCAGAAATAATATTGGTTATCAAGCCGGTAAGTATATTTTTCATGATATCCCGTACTTCGTCGTCTATCTTGTTTTTTCGGTTACATAAAAAGGACGCTATGTCATTGAAAGGCTCGGATTTTGGCTGCGATAACTTATATAGTGGAATCCGGAGCATTGATAGTGCAACGCACAAACTATGGAGATGCGCTCTCTCTTTATGCAGAATCAGATATATCCTGCCACTGACGGTTCTGTCCGCAAGGATACATCCCATCTCACGTTTGTCTATGGTGGTAGCATCGACAATTACTACTTCTCGTCCCTGATTCCTGACACCCCATATCGAATCTGCTATTCGCTCTATGCCATATCTGTCGTTGTACTCATGCAACGCCTTTTCCACATCGTAATCATCAGGACATGACAGCGCGAATGCGATTCCATTTTCAAATTGTTCACGCCAGATACCTTCAAAGTAATCCGGCAATTCAATGTTCTCGTTCATTTTGAATGTTTTTTATGTTGGATAATATTTCTGAGACATAAAAAAAGCGTGGTGCCAAGCTTGTTGCTCGTTCCCACGATCCGAGGCCTTCGCATTGCCTGTCTTTGTAAGGAACGAAACAACGCAGAGGCCCACGCGAAATATGCAAGTATACGCAGTGTGCCGATCCTCACAAATGAGACTACGGCGCACGGCGGATAGATTTACATATCCAACATGGCATCTACCGTTGCTCCTGTTCTGACAAAGACTATTGGGGAAGTTGCGAAGTTCCGAATCGTCAGAACCGAAGCGCTAAGTAAACGCTTTCAGTATGTTATGTTGCAGTGTACTTGACACCCAACATCGCAAAATTAAGGATTAATTTTCTGATGATGAAACAAATCCCCGGATTTTTTTGAAGCGTGTCTCTGCGTTGCTGATGCAAATATTGGGCTTTGCTGCGACACGGTCAAGTTTTCCTCCGTTCACTCCGTTCATTTTGCTCGGAATCAACGGGATTCATCGCGTTTAATCCGGATAAATCCACTATATTTGGGAAAAAGTATTCTATGGGTGTTGAAATCAAATTTTCACAATCGTATTTTTGGCTTGATTCATGGATTATGTCCAACATAATCCAGCTTGGTACTGTGAGCTTCTGCGATCGTTTTGTCGATTACAAGATAGATCCGTGTCGGAGACTATATGACCAGATGGTGCTGGCGGCACGTTGTTGCACTGCCAATATCGCTGAGGGAACATCCCGATATTCAACTTCAATCGAGACGGAGATGCGGCTGCTTGATGTTGCCCGTGCCAGCCTTGATGAATTGCAAGGCGATTTCTTCCATTATCTTTTACGTTGCAAAGCCGATATTTGGGCTATAGGTAATCCCAATAGAGAGGCAATCTGGACGATGAGAATGGATAAACCACAGTATTCCAACAGCCTTTTTCATGATGCTGCGGAACATATTCTCAAGCAGAAATCGAAATTCGCTCCTTGGATTGAGAGCGATGCCCCAACGGTGGTTGCCAACGCATTGATGGTTCTTTGCGCGAGGGTTAACCGTATGCTGGAGTCGCAGTTACAGAGTCAACTTAAGCTATTTCGTCAACACGGTGGGTTTACGGAGAATATGACCTCGGAACGCATTGACGCAAAACGCATGCAAGCGAAAGAGTCGGGCGCACCTGCTTGCCCTAAATGTGGTAAGCCTATGATAAAACGAATGCAAAAGAAGGGGCAAGGTCAAGGAAGGGAATTCTGGGGTTGTTCGGAGTATCCAAATTGTAATGGCATTAAGAATATTTGATGACATTGTGTGAACGCTATGAACGCTAAACTGCATGGCAATCCAACGTAAAAAAACTATTTTCGCGTAAAAACGACCGATATGATTAACGACAAGATCCGGCAGATGATTCTGGAGCGCTTCAATGCCCCCATTCAGTACCCCCAGCAGTGCGAGGCCCTCGCCATGGCTATTCAGGAAGCCACCGGGCAAACATTAGGCACTACTACACTCAAACGCATGCTCGGATTTGTCAAGGGCACGGCGAATCCACGCCCGTCATCGCTCGACATCATAGCTCAGTATCTCGGCTACCCCGATTATAATCTGATGGCTAAGGACTTGGGCGAGGATTCGGAAATATCCGATTTCCGTGCCGTGGAGAGCATCGACTCGGCAGACCTTCTCCCGGGCGAACAAATTCAACTCACATACCATCCCAACCGCCTGTTGACCTTAAGCCATATCGCGGAAAACCGTTACCTCGTCAACGAATCACGCGGCAGCAAACTGCTCAAAGGCGACATCCTCACCATCGCCGGCTTCTACGTAGGTTTCGAGCTGCTGATAAGCGACGTGGAGCGCGACAGGAAACACCTTGGACCATATCAGGCAGCCAAGCAGGGCGGACTGACGAGCGTGGAGATTATCGGTTAATCTCGGCGTGGGATTTCGCGCGAATATAGCGAGCTTATTTCGCTGTCGGCAGTCATGAAGCGGCGCCACGCATCGCTTGTCCCTAATATCGTATGAGCTTCAAGCACATTGTCAAGACCATAACGCTCCATCACATCTCCCATAATAGCATTCTGCGCTTCCATTTGGGCATCAGCATATTTCTTTATCATCATCAGCAGTTGACGGGATGTGGTCATTGAATCGGCAGCAAGTTCACGTAGATACACATGCCGCTTCAGCAATGGACCATAATACCGTATCACTATACTGTCAATATCCGGCAATGCTTTCTCCCCTGGTCGCCCTATTGTAGCTATAGCTTTGTTTGCACTCTCAGCCGCTCCGGTTTCGTCAACCACCCTTGTGTCTTTATCCGGTTGAACTGAAATTGCAGTATCGGCAGTCATTGAATCCGTCGCAGCATAATCAGGCACTACCGGTCCAACCATATCATCCGAGCTACTGCCGGTTGTAAAATACCATATCAACGGCAACACACAGCACAACCCTATCAATATCACTACCCATATCCGTTTGGCTACACCACATCCGGTCAGCACCTCGCGGATAGCTTCTTGCGCTACATCATCATTATCGCACACCTTAGCCACTCGCTTCATCCCGAGCTGCCCGGCTATCAACCCTATGCCACGGAAATCAATCACCCCGTCGGCACACCCGCCACAGCCATACTTCTGAGTATTGCCATGCGTGGTTCCGAGCCACGAGGTATATGCCTTGTCGAGGTCTATCAATGTTGCCGGGCGGTCATCGTAGGGCGATATTATGACATTATCAGCCTTTATGTCACAGTGCACTATGTTACGCCTGTGCAGATACTCCACCACATCCACCAATTCAAGCAGCAGCCGTCGGACAAACTTGCGGCTTTTAAGCCGTGGATCATCACGCTTTATCAGGTCAGAAAGCGTGTCACCCTCTATGAAATCCATCACCAAGTAGTCGCCCCCAAACCCTACGTAGCGCGGCAACGACGGATGGCTCAGCGACACCCCCAGGTCATACTCCTTGTCAAACGCCGCACGGTACACCGGATTATCGCGGTACTCGGCTTTCAATCGCTTTACAAATACCCGACGCCGCTGCACCATGCATTCGTATGCATCACACGTCGACCCGCCACGCTCCAGCCGTCGGGCAATAGCGAAATCCACTGCAAACGACGCGCCTCCGTCAGCCACACCGTCAAAACCGGATATTATCGTATTATCCTCATTCACGCTTCAAAGTCTACGATAATCCGAACGATTCCCACAACCTTTCATGATATTATTTTTATAACGATTTGCCAACCATCACCTCTCCTCCTCACACGGGTCAGTTAAGATTCAGCGGAGTCATGTGGTAGCCCAGCGCATTGAGCTGCACAGCCATACCGCACAGATACAGCTGATGCAGAGCCGCTATATAGCACCCCAAAGCAGCCGGCGTGCCCGGCTCCACCGACCTGCGGCACAGCTCACTGTACACGCGCGATGCACACTCAGCCACCAGATCCGTCACCCGTTGCGCCGCTTCACCGCTATATCCCAGCACATCCTCCGTCACAGCCTCATCCATATTGTCATACCCGCGCAAATCGCGCAGCGACTCATACACATCACTCCGGCAGCTGTAACTCTGCCAGTCCGTGTCCCAGTAATACGCCAATGCCATACCCACAAACATCATCCAGCCCAGCGACACCACCGGATACCCCTGAAACTCACGCACCCCGTCAGGCAGATAAGCGCGGGCTATATCCCCCCACCGCTCCTCCACATCAGGACATTGCGGCACCACCTCATCGATAGCACCCTTCCGCTGCAGAAATCCAATCAGATCCCCGCGCACGCTCGACTCAAACTCCTCCACCATCGTGGCAACACCGTTATTATCCATTTCATCCATATCAAAATCCGTTTTACCACACAAAAATACGTATAAGTTGAGAGTAATACCAAATAAATTTGGTATTACCGAGCGGGAGTATTTAAGGCGTAGCCAAAAATACGTATAAGTGAGAGCAGTGCCAAATTTATTTGAGCAATGCCGAACGCAAGTATTTAAGGCGAAGCCAAAAATACGGATAAATTTGGTATTACCGGGCCCCGCCATTAGCCGCGACAAAACTAAAAAACCGGAAAAGTGTATTTTTATATCCGTATTTTCATAGGAAAAGTGTATTTTTTCATACGAAAATCAATAGGAAAAGTGTGATAATCCACCCAAAGCGGTCAAAACACCAAACACCGTCATATAAGGAAACCGACTGGGCAATACTCCCCGGAACCGCCACCCTTTCACCCCGCCACCGTGAACGTTCCCACCTCCTGAAACGTTATTCCATAAACAACAAACCCCTAAAACTTAATCCTATGTTTGAAGACCTCAAGGACAAAGCCGCTGGGCTCATGGAAAACGAAAACGTAAAGGAAGTAGTCGAAAAGGCTACCGAGTTTATAAGCACCGACAAGGGTAAGGAAATTATCGAGACGGTGAAAGAGAAAGCCGAAGAATTCATCAAAGACAAATTCGGCAAGTAATCACAACTTAACTACACGCGCCACACCGGCAACTAAGGCGGTGCACTGCACAACCATGCGGAGCACCGCCATTAAGCGCATCCACCGCCCCTCCGTTACCGCAACACTTGAGCAATACTGCTTAAAACTCAATTATTTTCGTTACTTTTGCATCAGTAGTTTTTCAAGACACAATACAGGAGATATAGCCATGACTCAACTGACCATCAACATCGAAGACAAATCTATTCTTCCACACCTCAAGAAGATACTCAATGCCATTGACGGCATTTCTATCGCCAAACCGGAGAAGAAGAAACGGAAAAAGAGCGGAATTGAAGAATCCTACGACGACATCCGTGCCGGACGAATCACCCATTGTAAGAATGTAGACGATATGTTCCAACAAATTTTAGGAATATGAGCTATAACCTTTCGTATTCCAACAGATTCACCACATCCCCTCCATCAGCTCCGCTATTACCCGCGGAAAGTACAGCTGCTCCAGCTCCTGCACCTTGCGTGCCACATCCTCCGGAGCGTCATCGCCACATATCTCGGTAGTGGCTTGAAACAATATCCTCCCCTCGTCATAACGCTCGCTCACCAGATGCACCGTTATACCCGTCTCCCTTTCGCCGGCGGCAACCACAGCCTCATGCACACGCATACCGTACATACCCTTACCCCCATACTTAGGCAGCAACGACGGATGTATATTCACCATCCTTCCATCATAGCGCGTTATCAGATACGGCGGCACCATCAGCAGAAACCCCGCCAGGACCACCACATCTATCCCGTAACTATCCATCATACCCCCCACAAAATCCTCATCCTTAAGCTCCGCGGAAGTCACCACCTCAGTAGCCACCCCCAATGCACCGGCACGGCGCAGCACCTGAGCATCCGGCTTATTGCTCACCACCAGAGCCACGCGCCCGCCACGGTCCTCCTCCGTATTGAACCACCGTATGATATTCTCGGCATTCGTTCCGGCACCCGATGCGAATATAGCTATCCTCTTCACCGCACCATACAGGTTACTTGCGCACAGGCTCACACGTCAGCCCCACGCCCAACTTCTTGAATATCTTGTGGTCCACCTCACCCAGCATTACCGTAGAGTGAGCCTGGCAGCCATTCAGTTCGGGCAACTTCTCCAAAGCCTTGCGGCAGTTCTCATCGCGGGTGCTCAGCACCGACAGAGCCACCAGCACCTCATCCGTATGCAGACGCGGATTGCGGCTCCGCAGGTAGTTCATCTTCGTAAACTGTATCGGTTCTATCATCTGCTGCGGTATCAGCTTTATGCTGTGGTCTATCCCCGCAAGATGCTTCAGAGTATTCAGAATCAGCGCCGCGCTCGGACCCAGCAGATCACCCGACTCCGCGGTGATGATTGTACCGTCCGACAGTTCTATCGCCGAGCACGGCTTGCCGCTACGCTCCGCACGCTCCTTGGCTGGAGCCACCGAACGTCGGTACGACACATCTATCTTAGCCTGCTTCATCAGCAGCACTATCTTATTCACCTCGCTATCCGACCCGTTGCCCAACGCCAATTGGTTCAGAGCCGTATAGTAGCGGCGTATGATTTCATTCTTCGAAGCCGCGCAGCACACATCATCGTCACTGATGCAGAACCCCACCATATTCACACCCATATCCGTGGGCGACTTATACGGATTCTCGCCATAGATACTTTCAAACAGCGCATTAAGCACCGGAAATATCTCTATATCGCGGTTATAGTTTATTGCAGTCTTGCCGTAAGCCTCCAGGTGAAACGGGTCTATCATATTCACGTCATTCAGGTCAGCCGTCGCAGCCTCGTAAGCTATGTTCACCGGATGCTTCAGAGGAAGGCTCCACACCGGGAAAGTCTCAAACTTGGCATAACCCGCCTCTATGCCGCGCTTATGCTCATTATACAGCTGACTCAGGCACACAGCCATCTTGCCGCTCCCCGGACCCGGAGCCGTCACTATAACAAGCGGACGCGTAGTCTCTATGTAATCATTCTGACCGAAACCCTCATCCGAAGCTATAAGCCCCACATTATTAGGATAACCCTCTATAGTATAATGGTAATATGTCGTGATACCCATATTCTCCAGACGGCGGCGGAACGCATCCGCACTCATCTGACCATTGTAATGAGTTATCACCACCGAGCCCACCATGAATCCGCGGTTCTGGAACTCGCCGCGCAGACGCAGCACATCCATATCATACGTTATACCCAGATCCTGACGCACCTTATTCTTCTCTATATCCAGCGCGCTTATCACTATCACTATCTCCGCATGATCCTGTAGCTGACTCAGCATGCGCAGCTTTATATCAGGCTCGAAGCCCGGCAGCACGCGGCTCGCGTGATGGTCGTCAAATAGTTTGCCACCAAGCTCCAGATAGAGCTTATTTCCGAACTGGACTATACGTTCCTTAATGTGTTCGGACTGAATTCTCAGGTACTTATCGTTGTCAAATCCGTATGTCATAACGGAATGCAAAGTTACCGATTTTATCCGAATCTCGCAACTCCCGCACCCACCACACCCGCAAAAAAATTTCCCCACAAAAGTGCAAATTCGCACACATCCCCCCCTCTCCACCCCCTATCTTTGCACCATCAAACATACAAATAAAAAAATACACCAACCCCGCCGGAGCGCGCATCCCGGGGCGAGGGCATCTTGCCCTCGTAT
>CAJTMM010000034.1 GCA_910577465.1 uncultured Muribaculaceae bacterium
GGATATGAGCGGAAACGCCGCCATTACATGTATGCCTGCCACAAACAGCGGCAAATCAAGGCTAAACAGTGGATTGATGGCTGCAAGTGTGCGTTCCCATCCCTGTGGATGCGGTATGATGATGATGCGTTTTATGTCATTGTCACGGCAATAATCGCGGACTTCGGATATGTCGGTTATAGGCAGGTCGGTTCCGCTGATGCAATAGCGTGATTTGTTTTCCGAGTCAATCAGCCCCACAATTTTTATTCCCGTGACCGGAGACATGGATTGCAATTGGCGGGGGAAAAGTTGCGGAATTGAGCTGTAACCGACTATGAGTGTATTGAAAAATATCTCACCACGGACAATCTTGTCTGTGGTATGCCAAGTGATAATCAGTCGAGGTATGTACACTACGAAGAATAGAAGTGCTAACAGAATCACTATTATGCTATAGTCCTGAGCACGGTCGTGTGTAAGGTCATTGACCAGGATTACGAGGAATGTGAATAGTGATCCGATGAATGCCGTACATAGTGTGGTGGACATTTCCTGTACTCTCGACTTTACAAATACCGTGCTGTAATATCCGGACAGGTAATATATGCCCATCATGCATACGGGAAAGAGTATCTGTCCGGCAAGCACTGCGGGAGATGCGAGAAAACTCATCAATGAGCCGAAACCAAGGTGTGCCGACGGAAGAAGCAGATATCGTATGATATTGAAAAGCAGGAAGGCTATATTTGTGGAAATATAGTCGGTGAGAATATAGATGGTCCGTTGGCGGCGTTCGCTAATCATCATTTACGGAGTATTATGAATGACGAATCGTCGGAAATCTTGATTACGGACGAAGGTGTGTGGGGTGTGCGGTCGTCGCGTCGGTACGATACCACATAATCCACAGCATTGATAATCTCAGGGGATATCTGATGAAAGAATGCCGGGGTCGGTTGACCGCTGATGTTTGCCGATGTTGAGACTATGGGTCGCCGCAACGCCCTGCACAATTGACGGCTGAAGCGCTCGGCAGTTATGCGTATGCCGGCACTGCCATCGGGTGCAAGTAGCTCAGGAGCCAAGCCCATGGGATGGTCATAGACTACGGTCATTGGTGAGACGGCTGTCTCCACCAGTTCAAGTGCCACTTCGGGAGGATTATCCACATAACGGCACAGCATACGGGTGTCTGATACCAACGTGATAAGTGCTTTAGCTTCGGCACGTTGTTTGAGTTGGAACACTTTCTTTACTGCCACCGATGATGTGGCGTCGCAACCTATCCCCCAGACTGTGTCGGTGGGATAAAGTATTATACCAGAGCGTTTCATGCATTGTACGGCAGCATCAATATCGGCGTTGAACTCCATAATATCAATAGTTGAGAAAGTGAGGTTCCAATAATGCAAAGATAAGATATTAAAAGCGGGTGTGCAAGATAACCGGAAGCTAAAAAGAACCTTTTTGCAGGTTGCGGCGTTGTAATGATGCAAGTAATAAAGAATAGCTTTTTAGTCATAAGCCCCGCATAAGCTCGCGAAGAGTAATGCGGGGTGCCATTTTTTTTGCGCATAGATGAAAAAGGTGTGTAAAAAGTGTGCGGCGACACGATTTTTTTGTTAGCTTTGGGCATAAATAAAATGTTAACCTAAAATTCTAAGTCAATATTATGCTACGTGAAGAAGATCTCGCTTTGCTCCAGTCCAAGGGCATAAGTGAACAGCAGGTAGAGGAGCAACTGAAACGTTTCGCTACCGGATTCCCATATTTGAAGATAATGGATGCGGCACGTCCCGGTCAGGGTATAACGGTGCTTACTCCGGAAGAGGAGCAGGCTGCTGTGGAACGTTGGCAACGCTATCTCGCCGATGGGGGTGAGGTGTGCAAGTTTGTGCCGGCATCAGGAGCTGCATCGCGCATGTTCAAGGCATTGTTTGAATTTGTCGATGGCGATGCCGATGTGCCCGCCGAGGGTTCGGATGTTGCCAAGCTCATAGCGGATATCGACAAGATGGCTTTTATATCCGACCTCAATGAAGCCACACAGCGTATCCATGGCATGACGGTGGCCCAGCTTAAGGCAGCGGGACGATACAAGGATGTGATAGCCGCCATAATAAAGCCTGAGGGGCTGAACTATGGTAATTTGCCGAAAGGTCTGCTGAAATTCCATTCTTATCCCGAAGGCAGCCGCACTCCTGTGGAGGAGCAGCTTGCCGAGGGTGCGCAGACTGCTGCCAATAGCCTTGGCGTTGTTAACCTGCACTTTACGGTGTCGGCAAACCATCGCAAACTTTTCGAAGAGAAAATCAATAGTGTTATCGATGAAGTGGGTAAGCGTCATGGCGTGAAGTTCAATGTGTCACTTTCCGAGCAGAAACCTTCGACCGATACAATAGCCGCCAATCCCGACAATACCCCGTTTATGGAGGATGGCCACCTGCTGTTCCGTCCGGGAGGTCACGGTGCGCTCATAGAGAACCTCAATGATATGGAATCGGCGGTAGTGTTCATCAAGAATATAGATAATGTAGTACCCGACGCCCGCCGAGATGCCACAATTAAATACAAACAAGTGCTCGGAGGGTATCTCATGGAGCTGCATGACACCGTAGATAAATATCTGACCGAGTTGGCTACCGGCAATTACACCCGCGGGCATCTCCAGGATATGGTAGGATTCCTGCATTTCAAACTCGGCATCACCGATCGCCGTATCGATTCCATGAATGATACCGACCTCGCGATGTATCTGCATGAAAAACTGTCGCGTCCTTTGCGCGTGTGCGGTATGGTGCGTAATGAGGGCGAACCAGGCGGTGGTCCGTTCATAGCCTATAACCCCGACGGTTCGGCATCGCCTCAGATATTGGAGAGCAACCAGATAGACCCCAATAATGAGGACTACCGCCGTATGGTGGCATCTGCCACGCACTTTAATCCGGTGGATCTTGTATGTTACATCAAAGACCGTCACAACGGCAAGTACAATCTGCCCAAGTATGTGGATCCGGCTACCGGATTCATCTCGTCGAAATCGAGTCACGGCAAGGAGTTGCGTGCTATGGAATTGCCCGGTCTGTGGAACGGAGCTATGAGCGATTGGAACACCGCGTTCGTGGAGGTTCCCATTGCCACATTTAATCCGGTGAAGACCGTCAACGACCTTTTGCGTCCCGTGCATCAAGGATAACACCTAAAGGTGTATATAAACGGTATATCTTGCGCCCCGCCAAACATAGGCGGGGCGCAATGCGTTTAATCTACAAATCAGACGACCATGAGTAGGAAAGAAGATGTGAAACGGATGTGGATAGAGTGCTTCGGAGATTCGCCGGAGTATACCGATATGTATTTCGACCGCGTGTACAATGATGCCGATGCCATGATACTTCAGCAGGACGATAAGCCTGTGAGCAGCTTGTTGCTGCAACGTTATGCCATGCGGTTTCACGGGTCGGATGCAGCCATGGGATATATAGCCGGGGCGGTGACGCGGCGTAATTGCCGGGGACGTGGTTTCATGAGCCGTCTGGTTACAGACGCGGTAAGGGAGTCATATCTACGTGGGGATATGCTGTGCGCACTTATGCCTGCTCATGACTGGCTTTATTTCTTTTTCGACCGTTTCGGATTCAGTACGGTGTTTCTGAGCGATACGCAACGTTTCACCTCATTGCATTCGTTTCCTGTCCAGTCGGCATATTATTCATTGTCCGATCCGTATGCCCCAGAGATATATGAGGCGTTTGCTGCATTTGAACGCGCACGTGCCGGAGGTGTGTTGCACAGCCGAAGGGATTTCCTGAATGTGCTCGATGACCTTGCCATGCGTGAAGGCGGCACATTTGTAGCCGTAGGCCGTGCCGATGCTCCGATAGCAGCCATGGCATGGGCTATGGATGCAGGCAGTGTGGTACAGTTCAATGAACTTCTCGGGGTGGATGAGGATGCCCGCACGGGTGCCATGCGGGAGTTGCGCCGACGTTTTCCGGACCGCGCGTTCCGCTATCTGGCTCCCGCCACCGATTGCGGTCATCGCCACCTGTATGCACGCGGCATGGGGCGTATAGTGAATGTGCGTGATTGTTTGACCCGGATTGCCGCCGCTGATGGTTCATGGCATTCGGTGATAAGGATCTCCGACCCGATATTGCCGGAAAACAATCATGTGTATGTGGTGTCGGATGGCGTATGCCGAATTAATGACAGTTATCGCGGACATTTGGATTTCGATGTCCCCATACATGTGTTTACACGCATAGTGTTCAGCTCTGAATCCATAGCCGATATACTTGTATTTCCATCGCAACGCACACACATGAGTCTCATGCTCCACTGATGAGGGAGGATGGCTGACGTATTGATGTCAGGTTCCGGTGAATCGGGGCTTGGCATTTTTTTGTGGTAAAAAAGGTTTTGCTAACTTTGTGCGTATTAAAATATTAAATATAGGATGATATGGGTTTTAGACTGATTCTGTTGATGGTGTGTTTTGCTGTTTGTACCGGAGTTTCGGCTCAGGATTTCAGTAAGGAAGCCGAGTCGTTTCGCAAGCAACGTGAGAGTATGGCTAAGCAGTATGAAAGTTTCAAGGCAAAGACTCAAACGGAATTTGAGTCGCATAGACAGGAGTGTAACAAGCGATATGCGGAGTTTTTGCGTGACGCGTGGCAATCTTACGAGGGAAAGACGCCTATCCCACGTCCAAAGGATGACCGCCCCATTCCACCATTACCATTTGATGGTGGTGTAAAACATATACCCGTGGTAACGGTGCCTATCGATGTGAAGCCGGTGGTGGTTGACCCGCAGCCCAAGCCGGTAGAACCTATACGGGAGGTGCCTTCTCCGGACGATGATTATTTCAGTGTGGATTTTTATGGAGTGACGTGTAGGGTCCGGTTGCCGGAATCGGCACGTATCGCCATCAACCGATGCTCCAACAAGGTTATCGCCGAAGCGTGGGAGTCGCTTAACCATGAGGGGATGAACAATACGATACGGGACTGTCTTGAAACACGGATGCGTTATAACCTATGTGATTGGGCATATTTGGAATTCCTTGATGAATTGTGTAAGAAATTTTGTCCGACTACGGATGGGGCTACGTTGCTGATGGCATATCTGTACAGTCAGTCAGGTTACCAAATGCGTCTTGGCATGGATAACGGCAGGTTGATAATGCTATATGGCAGCCGGCATAAGATTTTCGATAAGGTCTATTACTCATTGGGAGGTACTGATTTCTATCCATACGGCACGCCCTCGCGTACCATAAATATCTGCAATATGGCGTTTGACGGGGAGAAACCTATGTCCTTGCTTATTACCCAAAAGCAGAAACTGGGTGCGGACCTTTCATCGGAGCGAAGGATAGAATCGGAGCGATATCCGGATATGTCGGCAATTTCGCAGGTGCCGAAAAATCTGATAGCTTTTTTCAACGGTTATCCTACCTCCTCGATCGGTGGCAATGTTTTGACACGGTGGGCTATGTATGCCAATACTCCTATGGCGGAAGTTACGATGGAGCTCCTATATCCGTCGTTGGTGAAGAGTATCGAAGGATGTTCGGAGGAGACAGCCGCCAATAAGTTGCTCAACTGGGTGCAGACCGGACTTGAATATGAGTATGATGATAAGGTATGGGGGCATGACCGCGCGTTTTTTGCCGAGGAGAGCCTTTATTATCCTTATAGTGACTGTGAGGACAGGTCTATTCTGTTCTCACGACTGGTGCGTGACCTTCTCGGACTGGATGTGGCGTTGGTGTATTATCCGGGGCATCTTGCCACGGCGGTTTGTTTTAAAAATGATGTGACAGGCGACGCAATGATGATAGGCGGCCGGAGGTTTGTGGTCTGTGATCCTACTTATATCGGTGCGCCTGTGGGAGCGCAGATGCCAAATCTTCAGCATGAGAAGGCTCAGGCTATAGTTTTGGAGCGCTGATACATTGTTGGAGCTATTGTACAGATTGAAAATGAAAGGGCGGCGAGCCTGATGCTTGCCGCCCTTATTGAGGGAGAAGAAAATGAATTAAGCTGTTTCGGTTTCCAATATTCAAAAATCATTATTTATTGTCTTTGGCTTGCTTGGCGGAGCAATTATTGCCTTTGCAATCTTTGCCGGGTTTCATTCCGTGACCCTTGCCGTGTTTCTTGTGTTTGCCATGTTTCATGTCCTGCTTTTGAGGGCGCGGATTCACATATTGGTTTTCAAGGAACTGAACATATTGTTCGGGGGTGAGTACGGCTTTAACCTGTTTCAGGTAGTTGGCTCGGATATCTTTGGCTACTTGCATACGCATCTTGGGGTCGGCTTTGGAAGCATCATCCTTGCTTTGCTTGCGGGCTTCCTTCATCACTTGCTTAGGGCAGGGGATGGCTTTGATGGAAGCCTGTTGCTGCTGGGTCAGGTTAAGTCCCTCGAAGGGGTTGTATGCTGGTTTGCATTGTTTGTCTTTCTTGCATTGCTTATCTGCCTGGCATTTTTTATCGCATTTTTTCTGACAGTCACCTGTGTTCTGAGCCATTGCGGGTACTGAGAAGAGGGTTATGGCAACTATTGCCATGGAGAGGATTTTCTTGTTCATAATTGAAATTATTTTGTTAGTTATGAAATTTACTGCTGTGTTTGTTTCATTTGACTGATATTGCCGCCCGTGGTTTAACCTCCCCGGGATAATTGGCGTTTTTTAACAATAAACCATGAGGTTGTGAAAAAATAAAACAGCGGGTTTTGTATGGGATGTTGTGCCGAATGGTTATCTTTGAGCATTGAAATTAATTGTCAGACATATAACCATGAAAAGATTTATGACAGTTGCCATAGCTACAGCTATGGCGTGCAGTGGCATGTATGCTTCGGCTAATGAGACTGGAGCCCCAAGTGATGTGATACCGAAACCTGCGGAAGTGGTGATGAACCGTGGATTTTATAATCTGCCCGACGGTGGTGTGACATATTTTATAAAAGGTAATGCCGATGCTGCAGTGCGGTCATTGCTCGAACAGGGACCGGTCAATGCCGGTGCCGCTAAAAAGATGTCCTCTGCTAATATACGGGTGGAAATAGGTGACGACGCTGATGCCGAGGGTTATACTCTTGAGGTTACCCCGAAGTATATCTCCATAAAGGCTGCGGGTGCCCGCGGCGCGTATTATGGCTTGCAGACGTTGCTTCAGATGACCGATGGCGGACGTGTGAGACAGATAGCCTGTTGCCGGATTTCGGATGAACCGCGATTTTCCTACCGAGGTGTGCATTTCGATGTGAGCCGTCATTTCCGTTCATTGGATTTCTTGAAAAAGCAGGTCGATGCCATGGCTCAGATGAAGCTGAACACGATGCATCTGCATTTCACCGACGGCGCGGGATGGCGTATGCAGATTGATAAATATCCGCGACTTACCGAATTTGCGGCATGGCGTCCGCAACGTACTTGGCGCGAATGGGTGGATAACGGTAGCAAATACTGCGACCGGTCGGATGCACGTGCAAGCGGTGGTTTCTATACCAAAGAAGAGATGCGCGACCTTGTGGACTATGCTGCGCAACGTCACATAACCGTGATACCGGAAGTGGAGATGCCCGGACACAGCGAGGAGGTATTGGCGGCATATCCGGAACTGTCATGTGCCGGAAAGCCTTATTCCGGATCGGATTTCTGTGTGGGAAAGGAAGCGACATTCCGTTTCCTTGAAGATGTGCTCACCGAAGTCATGGATGTGTTCCCGTCGGAATATATACATATAGGTGGAGATGAGGCTACGAAAAATTCATGGCGTGATTGCCCCGATTGCAAACGCCGTATGGAGCAGGAGGGACTCAAGGATGTGGATGAGTTACAGAGTTACCTTATCAAGCGCATAGAGAAGTTTGTCAATTCCAAGGGTCGTAAGATAATAGGCTGGGATGAGATACTGGAGGGTGGTGTGGCTCCCAATGCCACTGTCATGTCGTGGCGCGGTACCGAGGGGGGAATTAAGTCACTGAAGTCAGGTCACGATGTGGTGATGACCCCCGGAGCCTACTGCTATATCGACGGCAATCAGGATGCCCCGTTCAAGGAGCCGGCATCGATAGGCGGGTATCTTCCCTTGGCAAAGGTTTATTCGTATGAGCCTGTAGAGCCAGGGCTTACTCCGGAAGAAGCATCGCATCTGCTCGGTGTGCAGGTAAATCTGTGGACCGAACATGTAGCTGATTCGGCTCATGCCGAGTACATGTATTATCCGCGTACCTATGCCATAGCCGAGGTGGGATGGAGTAAGCCTGATAAAGACTATGACGATTTTTACAGACGTGCGTTGGTCAAGAATGAGCGCATGAAGCGCGACGGTTACAATGTATTCGACCTCGCGCAGGAATATGGCGAGCGAAAAGAGAGTCTTGAGGAGATAGACCATCTCGGTCGTGGCGCTAAAGTATCGTATAACTTGCCTTATAGCAAACAATATACAGCCAATGGCGATTTGACTTTGACCGATGGTGTGCGCGGTGGCTGGACCTATGGCGACAAACGTTGGCAGGGTACCATGCAGGACTTTGACGTTACAGTGGATTTGGGAGAGGTGAAGCCGTTGCACTATTTTGGCGCCACGTTCATGCACTCCGAGGGTGCGTGGGTGCATCTACCGGAAAAAGTGGAGTTTGAGGTGTCGGACGATGGTGTGACATTCACTCCTGTTGCTACGGTATGGTGCGATGTGCCGTCGGATTTTCCGAAATTGCTGTTCAAGGACTATGGTACTGCTGTAAATGCGTCGGGACGCTATGTGCGTATGCATGCATTCCGCAATCCGCGTCCGGGGGCATGGCTGTTTACCGATGAATTTGTGATAAATTAATGGCGATATAAAGAAATATTTCAATAATTTTGTGGTGACAAAACCATAATCCCAAAATAAGAAAAGATGAAGAAGCACAATTTTTATGCCGGACCATCAATCCTGAGTGAATATACCATCAAGAATACTGCCGCTGCGATATTGGATTTCGCAGGTACCGGTCTGTCGGTTCTTGAAGTGTCGCACCGCAGCAAGGAGTTTCAGGCTGTAATGGATGAAGCCACGGCTTTGGTCAAGGAACTGCTTGATGTGCCCGAGGGTTACTCGGTACTGTTCCTCGGTGGCGGTGCAAGCCTGCAATTCTGCATGGTGCCGTTCAACTTGCTCGCTCGCAAGGCTGCGTATCTGGAAACCGGCACATGGGCTTCTAATGCCATAAAGGAGGCTCGTCTGTTTGGCGAGGTCGATGTGGTAGCTTCCTCCAAGGACGCCAACTTCACATTCATCCCCAAAGGTTATACCGTGCCCGAAGATGCCGATTATTTCCACTTTACCACTAACAACACCATCTATGGTACCGAGATGCGTTACGATCCCGATGTGAACGTACGTCTTGTTGCCGATATGTCGAGCGACATATTCTCACGCCCGGTCGATGTGTCGAAGTACGATCTGATTTATGCCGGCGCGCAGAAGAATCTTGCCCCCGCAGGTGTAACTATAGTTATAGTGCGTGATGAAGCTCTCGGACGTGTGGACCGCCCCATTCCTACGATGCTCGATTACCGTACGCATGTGAAGAAAGGTTCGATGTTCAATACTCCTCCCGTACTTCCGATATACTCAGCACTTCAGACACTCCGCTATTACAAGGAATTGGGTGGCGTGAAGGAGCTCGAGAAGATGGACCTTGCCAAGGCAGCCAAACTATACGATGCCATAGACTCAAGCCGTATATTTGAGGGTACCGTTACTGATCCTGCCGACCGTTCGATAATGAATGTATGCTTCGTAATGGCTCCTGAATACAAGGAACTTGAAAAAGATTTCATTGATTTTGCCACAACCAAGGGTATAGTCGGTATCAAAGGTCACCGTTCGGTAGGCGGTTTCCGCGCATCGCTATACAATGCGCTGCCCATGGAAAGTGTGGACGTGCTTGTGGAAGCAATGAAGGAATTCGAAGCTAAACATTAATCGATAGCGTATTTAGCGATATGAAAGTACTTGTAGCTACAGAAAAACCATTTGCCGCAGTTGCGGTCAATGGAATCCGGGAAGTGGTGGAAGGCGCCGGTTATGAACTGGAACTCCTTGAAAAATATGGTTCCAAGCAGGAGCTGCTTGATGCCGCGGCTACTGCCGACGGATTGATAATACGCAGCGATGTGGTTGATGCCGAGGTACTCGATGCCGCCAAAAATCTGAAGGTGGTGGTACGTGCCGGTGCAGGTTATGACAATGTTGACCTTGCAGCTGCTACTGCCCATGGTGTATGTGTGGAGAATACCCCCGGTCAGAATTCCAATGCCGTTGCCGAACTGGTGTTCGGTATGACGGTTATGGCTGTGCGCAATATGTACGACGGCACATCAGGAACCGAACTTAAGGATAAGACTCTTGGTATACATGCATTCGGCCAGGTGGGTAGAAATGTTGCCCGCATAGCCAAAGGATTCGACATGCAGGTATCAGCGCTTGACCCGTATTGCCCTGATGAGGTGATGACAGAAGCCGGTGTAAAGCCGGTGCATTCTGTGGAAGAACTGTACGGTGACAACAAGTTTGTGTCGTTGCATATCCCCGCCACTGCCGAAACGCGTGGTTCGGTAGGCTATGACTTGCTCATGCGTATGCCCAAGGGTGGTGTGCTTATCAATACCGCCCGCAAGGAGGTGATAGACGAAGCCGGACTTGCCAAGGCTCTTGAGGAGCGTCCTGACCTTAAGTATGTGGCGGATGTAAAGCCTGATAGTGCTGAGGACTTGAAGGCGCGTTTCGGTTCACGCGTGTTCTTCACTCCCAAGAAGATGGGGGCGCAGACATCGGAAGCCAATATCAATGCAGGTATAGCCGCTGCCCGTCAGACGGTGGCATTCCTGCGTGATGGAGTAGACCGCTTCCGTGTCAATAAGTGATAGATAGCACTCGTTTACAATAATAAAGGAGCCGCCCGTGTGATGTCGTTCACCCGGGCGGCTCTTTGTATCGCAATATGCGGTGGAGTATTAAAGCTCGTCGTTTTCGAGAGTCACTTCGCAGGTGTCGCCTGAAGGAGTTCCTACATACTCGAATTTAAGTCCGCGGCCTGATTCTTTGACGATGTCGAAGAATGCTTTGCCATCGGGGTTGGATTGAAGCATAGTCTGGAGCTGCTGTTGCATGGCTTCTTTGGTTGCATTCTGGCGAATCTGGTCCATGTCGTATATATTTTCAGCCAATTCGTAGCGGTACACTACGTATTGTCCATCGTCGGTCACGTTAGTGATTTCAAAATTGCGAGCTATTTTAATAGGCATCATTTTGTTGGTTTCTTCAATAGCTTTCTGCAATTGGTTCTCGGCACAAGAAGCTAATCCGAGGCATACTACAGCCACGAAAAGGAGTGTGATGTGTTTTAATGTTTTCATGTTGTAAAATGTTAATTGGTTTATGATAGAAAAATAGTGGTGCAAAGGACGGCAGAAACTTTCGTTTAACCAAACTTTTTCTGTAATTTTACGCTTATGATGAAACATGATGGGAAATACGCTTTTGAGCTTGTGATGCGGGTCCGCGATTATGAGGTTGACTCACAGGGAATAGTGAATAATGCCGTGTATCTGCATTATCTTGAGCACACACGTCATGAGTTCTGCCGTGCGGCAGGAACGTCGTTCCGCGACATGCAGCGGCAGGGTATAGACCCGGTGCTGAGGAGTGTCAATATAGAGTATCTGCATCCTCTTGGACTGGGTCAGGATATGGTGAGCCGTCTGGCTTTGCGTCGTGAGGGAGCGCGATTTGTGTTTGTGCAGGATATTTACACGCTTCCTGAAGAACTGCCGGTGGTTCGTGCCGAGGTTACCGTGGTGTGCCTTGAGCATGGACGTCTCACGCGCGGCGATATCCTCGCCCAAGCCTTTGCCGATTACCTTTGACAGTTGTAAGCAGTAGCTTAAACTAATTATTGAGCCGTGTCAAATAACCTTTTATGACACGGTCCAATTAGTATTATGTAGTATTTTATCAGTCTACACCAAAGCAACTTATTATAACGGATTTTTCGTCCTTCGAGTTTGGATTGGTTACAATAATTCCATATTCACCTTCCTCAATATTGGCAAGTTTTAGAATATAAGAGGAGGTACCGTATTTCTTTGCCGAAAATTTCATGAGTTCTTGATTGTTTTCGCTCATTCCTCCAAACATATCGTAGGATGACAGTTCGCTTTTACGGTCTTTTTTACCCTTTTTGAATTTAAATATCTTAACAATCGCCAACGGGTCGGATGTGTTGTCGGTAGCGCGTACAATTATGCTAACGGGGCCAGCTGTGGTTCTTGCTTGTGCTGATGGACTTTTAACCTGAATCTCGCTTTTAGCTTTGGCATATCCAACCATGGCAAGTCCTATATTGGCCTTGGATTTAAGTTTACAAAATTCTTTATCAAGTGGAATTCCCTCTCCATTGGCAATCAACAGGCACTCGCCGGTAAATTCGGGTTCATCTATGGTCGGGGTGTCTTGGGCCTGGGAATATATGCACATGGTGAAGCTTATGATACAAATTAAAATATGTTTTAGTCCATGGAATTTTGTATGGTACATGATGATTTGTTTTTTTGTTGAAAACGTGAGTATAATGGTTGTGTAGGGAGAGAGTGGTCAGTCCGAAAAGTTATGGAGATGAGACTATAAAGAAAACGTGGACTGAAACTTTATTTGTTATCCACGTATCGCCAAACACGTTGCAACCAAATAAGTAAAAGCCCACGCTATACACGTGAGCATCAACCTTTTACTTCTGGTTGCAGTTTTCAAAATTGGCGATTTTGGATAACCGAAATATAAAGTTAACGCTTTCTATATGTTATGTCTTTTGTTTGTCGTTATGTCATAGGCAAATGAGTTGTTGATTAAAGTACTGCAAATATAATAATCGTGGATGAAATTGGGTAACATCTGCGGGTGGATTTTAAAAAATTTTGCTTGCCACGATTAATTCATTAATTTTACGATTGTAAATATTGCCTGTACTGACCATGACCGACACCTTGATATATAAGATGGCTTTTGCCGCGCTTCGTGGCATGAACCGTGCGTTGGCCGGCGAGTTGCTGTCCCGCGTAGGGTCGGAACGGGATTTTTTTGAGATGCCGGACCGCCGGTTGGGAGCTGTCATGGGATTTTCCAATAAGCTTTTTGACGGGACTTATCGTGCTACCATTCTTGAGCAGGCGCGCCGGGAGGCTGATTTTGTGAATGCTAACGGCATAAGGGCGTTGTACTATACAGATGATGATTATCCGGTGCGGTTGGCGGATTGCGATGACGCCCCATTGATGTTGTATGGGCTTGGCAAATGTGATTTGAACCGCGGGCATGTAGTGGCAGTCGTGGGAACCCGCCATGCCACTCCTTATGGTATGGATTTTGTGAACCGTCTTATTGCCGATATGGCGAAGCATCTTGCCGAGCCTGTTACGGTGGTGAGCGGGCTGGCGTTCGGTATAGATGCGGCTGCGCATACCGCTTCATTGAAATGCGCGGTGCCTACGGTGGGTGTGCTCGGTCATGGGCTGAATACGATATATCCTGCTCAACACCGTTCGCTCGCTGCGGATATTGTGCGCTCCGGAGGTATGCTCGTGAGCGAATACCGTTCGTGCGACGCCATACATAAGGGTAATTTTGTGGCACGCAACCGTATTGTGGCGGGTATGTGCGACTGTCTGGTAGTGGCGGAATCGGCACGAAAAGGTGGTGCGCTTATTACTGCCAATATTGCTTCGGGGTACAACAGGGACGTATTTGCATTGCCCGGCCGTATCTCCGACCGCTATAGTGAAGGGTGTAACCGGCTCATAGCATCGAATGTTGCCGCGCTGGTGCAGGATGTGTCGGATGTGGCTCAAGCCATGAACTGGAAGCTAAAAGAGACTGAAGCCGAACAGCCGAGTCTGTTTCCCGATCTCTCCGAGGAGGAGCTTGCCGTGGTGGAGTATTTGACCAATCACGGCGAAGCACAGCTCAATCAGCTTACCATAGCTATGAACCAAAGCGTGGGCCGCATGATGTCGCTGCTTGTGGACATGGAATTCAAAGGTCTGGTGCTGACATTTCCCGGTGGAAAATATCGCCTTGCCTGACAGGTCGATGTCAACCATAGGCTATGCCACAGTGTTTTAAATAGAAAGTATATACATGAAATCATAACCTCTAATTCAAAATCAATATGGATAAAAAGATAATAGCTCCTTCCGAGTTGATAATCAACCCTGACGGTACGGTGTTTCATCTGCATCTGCTACCGGAGCAGTTGACGGACCGAATTATACTCGTAGGCGATCCCGGACGTGTGGATATGGTGGCGTCGTTTTTCGACAGCAAGACATTTGAGGTGTCGTCGCGTGAGTTTCACACAATCGGTGGAACCTACCAGGGCAAGCCTATAATGTGTCTGAGCCATGGTATCGGTCCCGACAATATCGACATTGTGATTAACGAACTTGATGCACTTGCCAATATCGATTTCGCCACTCGCGAGGTGCGCCCCGAGCACCGTACGCTCCACATGGTGCGCATAGGTACATCCGGTGCGTTGCAGCCTGAACTGAAGCTCGGTACGCCTGTGATAGCGGAGAAGGCTATAGGTTTTGATGGCGTACTGAATTATTATGCCGGACGCAATGAGGTTGCCGATTTGGACTTCGAACATGCTTTCTGCGAATCTGTAGGTTGGAATCCGCTTTGGGCGAAGCCTTATGTGGTGGATGCCGACGAGCATCTGGTGGATATGATAGGACGCGATGATATGGTGCGCGGCAATACCATATCGGCAGTGGGCTTCTATGGACCGCAGGGCCGTGAACTGCGTCTGCCGCTTGCCAATCCCGATTTGAACCGTCGTATCGAGGAATTCCGTTTCCGCGACCGCAAAGTCACCAATTATGAAATGGAGAGTGCTCCGCTGCAGGGTTTGAGCCGCTTGATGGGACACAAGGCAATGACGGTATGTTCCATCATTGCCAACCGTATGCGTCATGATGCTACACCTAACTACAAGACTGCCATTCACGACCTTATAGGCACCGTACTTGACCGTATCTGATGGAGCGATTCCTCTAATTGAAATTCTCTAATGCCGCATTGATGTTATAATCTGATGCGGCATTGCTTTTTCTGAAAAAAAGAGTATGTCGTGGAAGATTCCGGTGGCTTTTCATACGGTTAAAAATCTTTCGCCGCGGTAGCTCAAAATTCAGAAAAAGCATTAATTTTGCAATCTAATCCATGGGGCGTTTTACCGTAATGTCAATTGTGCGGTATGCCTTATTTTTAATAGTGGGCTTTGGTTTGCCTTCGGTGTTCCCATGTTGCTCTGATGCGTATATGTCTCAACGATATCCTATAATAACAGATTCGATAAAGGCCCTATATGAGCCTTTGGTAGGATATTGCTATTCTGAATCATTGTTCAATGAAGAGGTATTGGATGATAAGGATGATGGCGCCGCCAGAGCTGAAGATTGCGAAACCAAGCCGGCCGAAGATGCTAATGGGGGGCCGTTTGTAGCCATCAATCCATTGACATTCCTTGCCAATGGGGATTGTATCAGTAAAATGGCTGCCATACCTGATAATAGCGTAGATCTGATATTGACGGATCCTCCGTATAACTTAGGTCTGTTCATGAAAAAGAGGGGGACGAATCTCAAGCAGCTTCGCTCCAATCATTTCTCGGGGCAGGGATGGGATGATTTGGAGTTTGATGAGTGGACTAAACAGATGGACGTTTTTTTTAAGGAATGCCATAGGGTATTAAAGAAACGTGGGAATCTTATTATGTTTATGTCAATAATCAAAGCTGAGACCTTGATTTCCATAGCCGAGAACAATAAGTTTTATTACAAGACAGTAGGTATATGGCATAAGACCAATCCCATGCCACGAAATATGAATCTGCACTTCATCAACTCCACCGAGAGTTGGTTGTACTTTGTGAATGATGCAAACACCGGTGTCTTTAATAATGAAGGCAAGCCGATACATGATTTCATAGAGACCGCTACGATTTCAGCCAAAGAGCATAAAAACGGGAATCATCCCACTCAGAAACCGGTGGCTTTGATGAAACATTTTGTGGATATTCTGTCAAATCCGGACGGGGTGGTGCTTGACCCTTTTATGGGGAGTGGAAGTACGGGGATGGCATGCAAGGGTTCCAACCGGCTTTTCATAGGGATTGAATTGTCAGGAGAATATTATAATAATGCTTCAATTCGCCTAAATGAAAGTCGCTGATTTGTTTGCCGGAGTCGGGGGCCTGTCGCAAGGCTTTATTAAAGCAGGATGTTCGATTGAGTTTGCGGTGGAATATGATGCTTCCATAGCGGCGTCATATCAAAAAAACCATCCCGGTACGGATGTATATAATGAAGATATTTCATCGTTGGACACCGGAGATATAAAAAAGAAGCATCCGCAGATAGATATAATAATCGGTGGACCTCCTTGTCAAGGTTTTTCGCAGAAAGGGAAGCGTCTGTCGCTTGATGACCCGCGTAATTTTCTGTTTCGGCACTTTGTAAGATTTGTACGGGATTTCGAACCTAAGTATTTTGTCATTGAGAATGTGCCGAATATACTTACTACAGGCAATGGATTTTTTAAGGAACAAATAATCAAGGAATTCCAGTCGCTTGGCTATAGTGTTAACTGCGGAGTACTTTGCGCAACGGATTTCGGTGTGCCTCAGGACCGCCGGCGTGCGGTTTTTATTGGTGTTAAAGGCTCCGATATGGTACCGTTGCCCAAGGCGAACGGAAAAGCAACGACTATAAGGGATGCCATTTATGACTTGCCGTTTATAGAATCCGGGCAAGGTCAGGAGGTAGGCAATTATTCTATGCCGGCGTTTTCGGATTTCCAAAAGGAGATGCGAGGGGATTGCGATGTGCTGTATAATCATGTCGCCACACAGCATTCCGCGCTTGCGCTCAAGAGATTGTCGTTGATACCCAAGGGTTGCGGTAAGGAGGTCCTGCCACAGGAACACCGTACGAAATCAATTTATAGCGGTACTTGGTGCCGTCTTTTAGAGGATGGAATTGCGGCTACAATCACCACGCGATTTGACACTCCTTCCTCCGGGCGGTTCACCCACCCGATACTGAATCGTTGCCTGACGGTTCGCGAAGCCGCCCGAATACAATCATTTCCTGACAGTTTTGTGTTCTATGGAAATAAGATGAGCCAAATGAAGCAGGTGGGCAACGCTGTGCCGCCGCTTTTGGCTTATGCAATAGCTCTTCAAATAATCACTAACGAAAACAACTAATATGTCCGTTTACCCTAAGCCAATTAAAGAGGTTGCCGATTTGGATTATAAACTCGGCATCAAGTCGTCATTGAACAAAATCGCGTCTGTCATAGCTTTGACTTATGCGCTGTATAAGGTTAACGGCAAACGCTCGAGTCTGGAGTACTCCGAGGAGTATGAATCAGATGGGATTACTAAAATTAAATTAAAAGAATCCTTGAGTGACAAGATTCTGGATTCATATCATGGTGTCTCGGAGGAAACTCTAAATTCGAATCCTCTTGTGAATGCTCAGATTGAAGCCTTGCAAGTCGGGTTGCAGCTGATATATAAGTTGGCGAAAGTTTCTTTTGTGGAAAGTTACCCAATGAGTAAAGAACGTACAGGGGGTAGCAGATTTTCGAAACGGTTGGATTTTGGAACTAATATAATTATCCTTGATACCTTTCTGAGTGCGTTTCCTGCAGAACAGGTTAGCAAGGAATTAGCCAATTGGCTTAACAATACACCTTCGATGGATGGTAACCCCATAAGTATGGGTATCAGGAAGATTTGTGCAATCTTTTCGGAAGATGTGCCATCCAAGATACGCATATCAAGCGGGGGTGAGATTGTATTCAAACAGCAAGGGGTGTATGAGCAGATTCTGAATGGAGACCACGTTACGGTAACGGATGCCAAAGAGAATGTAGGTACACTAAGAATATTCAACAGTATATTCAAGGAGGACTTGCATCCATATCTTGAAAACAACAATGGTCTTTATGTGAGAGATGGTGAATCAGAAGCATTACAGGAGTATAGCTCGATGGTTGACAATACTTCCGCGATGCTTCCCAAGCGTACTATAATAAACTCTATTCCCACAGATTCATCTGGTACCGCCGGTTCGCCTGCCAAACCGAAACTCACATTTGAATTCAAATTCGATCCCGATCCGGAATCCGAGTCCACAAAAGCGATGGCTGATATACCGCAATTGAATCGCCTACAGGTAATCTACTATGGCGCTCCCGGGACGGGGAAATCGCATCAAACTGACAAGTTGGTAGAAAAGGACAAGGCGAACAAGATGCACCAACGCGTGACTTTCCATCCCGACAGTGACTATTCATCATTTGTGGGTTGCTACAAGCCATCGAAAGAGAATGGAGAACTTACATATAAGTTCGTTCCGCAGGCATTCCTGAAAGCTTATGTAGCTGCATGGAAGAACTTGGACAATCCCTACTACTTAATTATTGAGGAGATAAACCGTGGTAACTGTGCGCAAGTTTTTGGAGATGTATTTCAACTTCTTGATCGCCGGTCGGATGGTTTTTCCAAATACCATATCAGCACGGATACGGATATAGCAGCGTATCTTCGCGACGAAGCGTTTGCCGGAATCGGGGAGGGTGAACGTCCGATGGTGCCGGGTATCGATACCGCCCAAATCTTTAGGGGTGATATCATGCAATTGCCGAGCAACCTGCACATATATGCCACTATGAATACGTCGGATCAATCGCTGTTTCCGATAGACTCTGCGTTTAAGCGTCGTTGGGACTGGGAATACAAGCCTATTGAGCGACCTGCGGATGCGGAGTACCGGGGTTGGAAAATAGTAACAGCGGACGGAGCTGCATACGATTGGTGGGAATTCCTGTCCAAAGTCAATGACCGCATATTTGATGCCACGCAAAGTGAAGATAAGAAGATGGGGTACTGGTTTTGCAAGGCAGATTCTCAAAAGCGCATAACCCAAGATGCATTTGTAGGCAAGGTGCTGTTCTATCTATGGAATGATGTGTTCAAGGACTATGTCAGGACTGACAGCACTGTGTTTAAAGTGTTCACGGATGTTGACAAAAATGAGACCGAGGAATATACCTTTACTGACTTCTTCAGGTCGGAGGGTGTACCCGACCGCATCCACCGGATTATGGCTACACTTGGTGTTGAGCGCGAGGTATGGCGAGATAAGAATGGCGTATCTGACGGACATCCGGAAGAGTCCGCATTGTAGCTTGATCAGGGCTTCAGATGAAAATACTTATTGAGGATTACGCGTACAATGAGAAAGATGTGACAATCGATGGGGTTCATGTCTTTCCATTTGAGGCTGCAAACGGCGGCAAGGTCAAATATGACCGGGTGGGATATTTTTTCAATCCGCGGTTTGCCAAGCCGGATTGCGTATTTATACTCCCCAAGGTGGTCCTTGATGAACGCAATAAGGTGTTCGGGAGATATGATCCCAAAGCCATTGTCGATATAGATGCGTCGGTTGAGGATGAAAAATTAACGAAAGAGGAACGGGATTTCCTCTATGGTTTTTCCGTGTGGATTTTTCGCGCCATCGCGGAGTACCGACGTCTCAACAAAGACTCCTCAATAATACATCAGGAAGCGATAGCCGCCGTAGACAAGACCAACCGCGCGATAGAGGGGACATGGCTTGAGCTGATGCTTGCCGTGCTCAGATGCTGCGATGACAACAGGGACTTCTTTATGTTTGTAATGAAAAACATCCATTCGGGCTACAACAAGATTAATTGGCGCAGGACAATATCCTCGCAGACTGCATGGATTTCCAAGGGTAAGCCTATGTATCTCGACTTGGTCAACCGCAAAAAGCAGATAAACTTTGATGAGGAACTGCTCGTAATCTTTTTCTCGATTGTGCAATATATCTGCGACACCTACGGTTTCAAGGCGAAGGTGAATTGCAATTACAGGCTTATCACCCAACCGCGCTTTGAGCGATACCTGAATGGGTATGGTTGCACCCGTCTGCGTCAGATCAAGTACAGATATTTTACCGATAAGTCCATTGAGGTATGGCGACTTTGCTACGACTTTTTCGACCGGGCATCGCAGATACATTCAAGCCGGGATTGCAAGGATTATCTTTTAGTGACTTCGTTCTACCATGTGTTCGAGTCTATGATTGAGGAACTCATAGGGGATAAGAACGCGGCACAAAGGATGAAAAAGCAGAAAGACGGAAAGGTTCTTGACCACATCTATCCATATACGTCATTGGTGAATCCGGAAGAGAATATGCTGTATATCGCAGATTCCAAGTATTATCATGTCGGGTCGGATGTGCGTGGTGAAAGTCTTTTCAAGCAGTTCACATACGCCAAGAATGTGATTCAATATAATATTGACAGTCTGCCCGAAAATAACGAACGCGATATAGATGGAGCATTGCCGTATCGTGATAATCTTACCGAGGGTTACAATATCACGCCAAACTTTTTCATCTCAGCGAAGATAGACGGTGATAGATTGGGTGAATACAATGTGTCGCACCTTGCCCATGTCGATGATGTGTGTTCGCGGCATTTCATAAACCGGTTGTTTGACCGGGACACGCTTTGGCTATCGCATTTTTCAGTCAACTTCCTATATGTGCTGTCGCTTTATGCGGCGGCTGACGAGGGCGCGAAAAAGCAGTTCCGCGATGCTACACGCTTCCGTTTTCGTGCTGCCATAATAAAGCTGCTCAACAGAAAATATAAGATCTGGAGATTGCTTTTCGAACATCCGTCGGACATGTATGATTTTGTAAACCGTAACTTCCGCCGGCTTGCAGGGAAGATGTTCAGGTACGATGATGTGCTGTTGCTTGCCCTCGACGTGGAGAACGGTGTGCTTACCGAAGATAGCGAGGCGGTACTCGCGAAGCTCGAAAAAGTAACCTTGGAGCCATATACGCTTGAGTGACCAGAAGCGGAGATGCTTGCCGCCGTCCGACGGTGGGGAAGTCTGCGGCGGAGATGGTGCGGGGATGGAGCGGTGGGGTGTGGATTTTTTTGTGGAAAAAGTTGGGCGGGGTGTTTGGTTAAGTTGTGGAAAATCACTAACTTTGCAGTCCGATTATATCCAAAATGAATCGATGACACGAGCCGGGGCTGTGCCTTTGGTCGGGCATTGCTGCGGTGAGTGTCGAATTAATTAACTATTTATCAATTAATTAAAAAGTGGATACTTTAAGTTACAAGACTTTGACCCCCAACGCGCAGAGCGTTGAAAAGCAATGGCTCGTTATCGACGCCACCGACCAGCATCTTGGTCGTCTTTGCTCAAAAGTTGCCAAAATTCTCCGTGGCAAGAACAAGCCCAGCTATTCACCCAATATGGAGTGTGGCGACAATGTGATTATTATCAACGCCGACAAAGTGGTTCTCACCGGCAAGAAAATGACCGATCGCGAATATCTTTCGTACACCGGCTATCCCGGCGGTCAGCGAGTTGCCACTCCCGAGGTTCTGATGAAGAAATCGTTCAACAAGCACATCAAGGCCGGAATGCACCCCTTGTATATCAAGGTAATGAAGGGCATGCTTCCCAAGAACCGTCTTGGTCGTCGCTTGATAGAGAACATGCACGTGTACAATGGTCCCAACCATCCCCACGAAGCTCAGAATCCTATAGTATTTGATATCAACAAAATGAAATAAGAGCAGGAAGTATGGAAACAGTTAATGCAGTAGGCCGTCGTAAGGCCGCAGTGGCCCGCGTGATTGTAAAGGAAGGCAACGGTGCCATCACAATCAACAAACGCCCCTTGGAAGTGTACTTCCCCTCATCAATTCTCCAATACATCGTTAAGCAGCCCTTGTCGACTTTGGAAGCTACTGAAAAGTATGACATCAAGGTGAACCTGGACGGCGGCGGCTACAAAGGACAGGCAGAAGCACTCCGTCTGGCTATAGCCCGTGCATTGGTTAAGATCAATCCCGAGGACAAACCCGCACTCCGTGCTGAAGGCTTCATGACCCGCGACCCGCGTGCCGTTGAACGTAAGAAACCCGGTCAGCCCAAAGCCCGCAAGCGCTTCCAGTTCTCAAAACGTTAATATCTCCGCAGCCGCTTAGGGCTGCCTGATATAAGGGGTGTATAGCGGTAATGCCGCAAGCCCCGAAGTGTTTAGTATCTAAATTTTGCGGATGGACACGTTCCCTACTGCGAAATTGTAAAAACAAAAAGAACGTAAACAATTTTACAACAAAATGTCAACACCTACATTTGACCAATTATTAGAAGCAGGTTGCCATTTCGGTCACCTTAAAAGAAAATGGAATCCTGCCATGGCTCCTTACATATTCATGGAGCGCAACGGTATCCACATCATAGACCTCTACAAGACCGGCGCGAAGCTGGAAGAGGCTGCCAACGCCCTGAAGAGCATTGCCAAGTCAGGCAAGAAGGTACTCTTCGTGGCAACTAAAAAACAGGCCAAACAAGTAATCGCCGACAAGGCTCAAAGCGTGAACATGCCCTACGTGATAGAACGCTGGCCCGGCGGTATGCTTACCAACTTCCCTACTATCCGCAAGGCTGTCAAGAAGATGACTTCTATCGACAAGATGACCAAGGATGGTACATTTGATAACCTTTCAAAGCGCGAAAAGCTTCAGATCACCCGTCAGCGTGCCAAGTTGGAAAAGACTCTCGGCTCAATCGCTGACCTGAACCGTCTTCCCTCGGCATTGTTCGTAGTGGACGTATTGAAGGAGCGTATCGCCGTGGCTGAGGCTAACCGTCTCGGTATCCCCGTGTTCGCTATCGTGGACACTAACTCCGATCCCAACAACGTGGATTTCGTAATCCCCGCCAACGATGACGCTTCCAAGTCAATAGAGCTCATCCTCGACACTGTATGCGGTGCCATGGCTGAGGGTCTGGAAGAACGTAAGGTTGAAAAGGTAGATACCCAGGCTGCCGGTGAAGAGTCAGCTGCTCCCCGTCGCGAACGTCGTCGCGTGAGCCGCGCTCCCAAGGCAGAAGCTGAAGCACCCGCAACTGCAGAAGAGGCACCCGCCGCAGAAGAAGCAGCTGCAGAATAATCAACAACCCCAATTAATTAACAATCTCACAAATTACTCAATATGGCAGTAACAATGGCAGAAATCACCAAGCTCCGTCACTTGACAAGTGCCGGCTTGATGGACTGCAAAAAAGCCCTCGCCGAGACTAACGGCGATATAGAGGCAGCCGTTGAGATTCTTCGCAAGAAGGGTCAGGCCGTTGCCGCAAAGCGTGAAGACCGCGAGGCTTCCGAAGGTTGCGTATTGGCTAAGAATGAAGGAAACTTCGCCGCTATCGTAGCGCTGAAGTGCGAAACTGACTTCGTTGCCAAGAATGCAGGTTTCGTAGACCTCACCAAGCAGATTCTTGATGCCGCTATGGCTAACCGTTGCAAGACAGCTGAAGAACTGAAGGCTGTGGTGCTCGGCGGTCAGACTATCGCAGACCTTATCGTAGAAGAGAGCGGTAAGACCGGCGAAAAGATGGAACTTGGCGCTTACGAATATGTAGAGGCTCCCTCTACCACTTCGTACAACCACCTCGGTAACAAGTTGGCTACTATCGTAGGTTTCAACCTCGAAGGTGTAGACTACCAGGTAGGTCGTGACGTTGCCATGCAGGTGGCTTCGATGAATCCTGTGGCTGTGGACCGCGATAGCGTTCCCGCAGCTGTAGTGGAAAGCGAATACAATGTAGCTATCGAAAAGACCCGCGAGGAACAAATCCGCAAGGCTGTAGAAGCAGCTTTGAAGAAGGGTGGTCTTAACCCGAATCACTTCGACACTGAAGATCATATCGAATCGAATATGTCGAAGGGCTGGATTACCGAAGAGGAAGCAGCCAAGGGTCGTCAGATCATGAAGGAAGCTGCCGAAGCTAAGGCTGCCAACCTTCCCCAGCAGATGATGGAAAACATCGCCAAGGGTCGTGTGAACAAGTTCTTCAAAGAGTCTTGCTTGGTTGAGCAGGAATTCGTAAAGGATGCCACTATGACTATAGGTCAGTATCTTGAAAAGATGCAGAATGGTCTTATGGCAGTGGAATTCAAGCGTGTTAACCTCAATCAGGATTAATCTTTTCGGCTAACAACTGAAGTCATAACATAACTTGCATACCCGCGGTGCACCAA
>CAJTMM010000035.1:0-1963 GCA_910577465.1 uncultured Muribaculaceae bacterium
AGGGGCTTTGGCGGGGTTGATGGAGAGGATTGATGAGGGGCTGTCGGGGAAGGTGGTGGTGCGGCTTGATGATGCGGGCGGCGCGGAGGATTATTTTGTGCTGGAGCAGGATGGGTGGCGTCCTATGATTACGGCTAATAATGCCGTGAGTGCGGCTGTGGGGCTGAATCATTATCTGAAGTACACGGCGGGGGTGCATCTGTCGTGGAACAGGCTGCGTGCTGAGTTGCCGGATACGTTGCCGCCTGTGAGGGTGCGGGTGCGTATGTCGACGGATAAGCGTATGAGGTATTATCTGAATTATTGTACGCATAGCTATTCGATGGCGTTCTGGGACTGGGAGCGTTGGGAGCGTGAGATAGACTGGATGGCTCTGCATGGTATAAATATGCCGCTTGCGATAACGGGAGCGGGTGTGTTGTGGCGCAATGTGCTCCGACGGTTGGGCTATCCGGAGGATAGGATAGATGACTATGTGGCGGGTCCGGCTTTTCAGGCGTGGTGGCTGATGAACAATCTCGAGGGCTGGGGCGGACGTAATACGGATGAGTATTACGCCCGTGAGGAGACGTTGCAGAAACGTATAACGGGGCGTATGCGTGAGTTTGGTATCGAGCCTGTGCTGCCGGGGTATTCGGGTATGGTTCCGCATGATGCCCGTGAGACGCTTGGGCTGGATGTTGCCAATCCGGGGTTGTGGTTGGGGTATGAGCGTCCGGCGTTTCTACAGCCTACGGATAAGGATTTCGGGCGTGTGGCGGCTGTATATTATGATGAGTTGAACCGGCTGTACGGTGTGTCGCGCTATTATAGCATGGATCCGTTTCATGAGGGTGGTAATACGGATGGTGTGGATCTACAGGCTGCGGGTGCGTCGATAATGCGGGCTATGAAGGCTAATAATGAGGATGCGGTGTGGGTGATACAGTCCTGGCAGGGTAATCCACGTGCGGAGATGATAGATTCGCTGGCGGCGGGGGATGTGGTGGTGCTGGACCTTCAGGCTGAGAACCGTGGGGAGTGGAACCACAGACGTGGCGGTTTCGGGCATCATGACTGGCTGTACTGTATGTTGCTGAATTTCGGCGGAAATGTGGGTATGTACGGTAAGTTGCTTGGTACAGTGTCGGGTTATGCTATGGCTGAAGATAGGTCGTCGACGCTGAAGGGTATAGGACTTACGATGGAGGGGATAGAGAATAATCCGGTGATGTATGAGCTGATGTGTGAGTTGCCGTGGCGCGGTGGCGCAGGGGTGGATACGGATAGCTGGCTGCGGGGGTATGTGCGTGCGCGCTATGGCGGCAGCAATGCGGCGGTGGATGAGGCTTGGCGTTTGCTTGGGCGGTCGGTGTACGGGTGCCCGGATTCGGTGGTGCAGCAGGGGTGTGCGGAGTCGGTGTTCTGTGCGCGTCCGTCGGATAGTCCGCGTCAGGCATCGACGTGGGCGAATACGGTGGAGTATTATGATTACAGGGATGTGGTGCGTGCGGCGGAGCTTATGTCCAAAGGGGCGGATGAGTTCGCCGGGAATCCGAATTATGTGTATGACATGGTGGATGTGACGCGTCAGGCTGTGGCGGATGTGGGCCGTAGGGTAGGGCGTGAGTTGTCATTGGCATCGAAGTGGGGTGACAAGGCGGCGTATGCTTGTGCGGCGGATAAGTTCCTGCGGTTGATGGATATGCAGGACAGCCTGCTCGGGACGGTGGCTGATTTCAGACTCGGTCGATGGACGGAGATGGCGCGAGGGTGCGCATCGGCGCCTGAAGAGAAGGATAGATGGGAGTGGAATGCGCGTGTGCAGATAACGACGTGGGGCAACCGGGCTGCATCGGATGGCGGCGGGCTTCATGACTATGCCCATCGCGAGTGGCAGGGGCTGATAAAGGATTTCTATAAGCCGCGTTGGCAGCGTTGGTTTGACGAACGGTTGGACAAATGGGATAGCGGCTTGATGCCC
>CAJTMM010000035.1:1995-21317 GCA_910577465.1 uncultured Muribaculaceae bacterium
GGAGGCCTGGACGCTCCGCCACAATGTATATTCGGCTGCACCGGAGGGTGATCCGGTGGAGATGGTGCGGAGGGTGCTGGCAGAGCTGGCGGGAATTGCTGTCATAGACTGAAATAGCCGCCGTTTTCCATTGTCATTTATCATGTCGTTTTTTTGATACAATAAATTCGGATGCATGAATATGACGTGAAAAAAGCTGCGCCACCGTAGGGGGATGGCGCAGCTGTGTGTTGATGTCTCCTCCGAGGGGGGAGAGGATGTTATTTTACCTGTGCGGCGATGCGGGCGGCTATTGATGCCATCTGGTCGCCGGGGAGGGTGGTTTTGTGGCGGAAGTCCATGTCGGCTTCGGTGTTGATGGGCACGAGGTGGATGTGTGCGTGCGGAACTTCGAGTCCGAGTACGGCTTCTGCTACGCGTGTGCATGGAATGGCTTCCTTGATGGCTACTGCCACTTTGCGGGCAAACAGCTCGAGGTCGATGTAGTCGCTCTCGGTCATGTCGAAGAGGTAGTCAATCTCCTGCTTGGGTATGACGAGTGTGTGACCGGGTGCCATGGGGTTGATGTCGAGGAATGCGAGGTGCTTTTCGTCCTCGGCTACTTTGTAGCATGGAATCTCCCCTGCCACAATCTTGCTGAATATGGATGCCATGATTGCAGGTGGTGTTATTAGAATGAGATTTCGACGATTTCAAATTTCATGAGTCCGGCGGGGACTTTGATTTCGACGATTTCGCCGAGTTTGTGTCCGAGCAGCCCTTGCGCTATGGGTGTGCTTGAGCCAATCTTCTTTTCCTTGAGGTTGGCTTCGCTGTCGGCGACGATGGTGTATTCCATGGTCATGCCGTTGGCGGTGTTTTTGATTTTAACGCGGTTGAGTATCTGTACTTCCTCGGTGTTGAGGTTGCTTTCGTCGATGATGCGGCAGCTTGCCACGAGGTCTTTGAGCTGCGAAATTTTCATTTCGAGCATGCCTTGGGCTTCTTTTGCTGCGTCGTATTCAGAGTTTTCCGAGAGGTCGCCTTTGTCGCGGGCTTCGGCTATGGCACGTGAGATTTCGGGTCGTTTTACGGATTCAAGGTAGGCTATTTCTTCCATTTTTTTCTTGTAACCTTCCTTGGTCATGTACGTGATAGGCATAATGAATATAATGTGTTAGTGTTTTGATTAATAAAGAAAAATTATGGAATCTCTACCCTCATGGGTGAGACTCCAGCACCGTTGCCCCGATTACGAGGGGGCTAATGATTTTATATGGTGCAAAGGTATGGCAATATATTCAATCGCGCAACTATTTAATGATTTTTAGCAAGGTTGGTTGCGGTGGGTAACCTTTTGGTGTGGTAAAGCGTTAGTCAGATATATGTTTATGTATGAGTCTGAATGATGTGAGTGAAATGGATGCCGTGACGGGAAAATACAGGCTGAGGGTGTATACCGCGCTTAACTGGGTGGTGCTGGCTCTGTCGGTGGGTCTGATAGCGTATATATCGATCGACGCCCTGCGGGGGGTGGAGTTTGTGCGCGACCGTGGGTTCATGACGTTTCAGCTGTGGGTGTGCGTGGCTTTCATAGCGGATTTTTTCGTGGAGCTGTACATGTCCCGCAACAGATGGCGGTATGTGCTGCGCCGGCTGCTGTTTCTGATACTCTCGATACCATACCTTAATATAATAGGGTGGACGGGGGTGGAGGTGCCGGGGGATGTGCTTTATTTCCTGCGGTTCGTGCCGCTGGCGCGTGGGGCGCTGGCTCTGTCGATAGTGGTGGGGTATGTGTCGGTGAACCGTCTGACGAATATATTCGCGTCGTACACGGTGGTGCTGATAGCGATAGTGTATTTCGGTAGTCTGATATTTTTCGAGCGTGAGCATCTGGTGAATCCGGGTGTGCCGGATTATATGTCGGCACTGTGGTGGGCTTGCTCGGATGTGACTACGACGGGGTGCACTATATTTCCGCTGACGCCTGCGGGTAAGGTGGTGAGCGCGGTGCTTGCGGTGATGGGTATGGTGATGTTTCCGCTGTTTACGGTGGTGATAACGTCGGCTGTGCGTGCGCGTATAGCTGTGACGGATAAAAAGCAAAGCCCCTGACGGAGTGGATGTGGTCAGGGGCTTGTGGTGATGGTGTATGGGGAAGTGTTATTCTTCGGCTTCTTTCATGTTGTGGAATACGTTCTGAACGTCTTCGTCCTCTTCGAGTTTGTCGAGGAGTTTCTCGATGGCGGCACGCTGTTCGTCGGTCACTTCCTTGAGGTCGTTGGGGATGCGTTCGAATTCGGAGCTGATGATTTCGTATCCGTTGTCCTCGAGGTATTTCTGGATGTTGGAGTAGTCTTCGAAAGCTCCGTAGAGAACGATTTCCTCTTCGTCGGGTTCGACTTCGTCAACGCCGCAGTCGATGAGCTCGAGTTCGAGTTCCTCGATGTCCATGCCTTCGGTGGGTTTGATCTTGAACACGCACTTGTGGTCGAAGAGGAATGAGAGTGAACCCTGTGTTCCGAGGTTGCCGTTGTGCTTGTTGAAGTATGAGCGTACGTTTGCCACGGTGCGGGTGTTGTTGTCGGTAGCGGCTTCGACGAAGATGGCTATACCGAAAGGTCCGTATCCTTCGTATGAGATTTCCTTGTAGTCGCCGGCGTCTTTGTCGGTGGCTTTCTTGATGGCGCGTTCTACGGTGTCCTTGGGCATGTTGGCTGCCTTGGCGTTCTGCATCAAAGCGCGCAGACGGGGGTTGGTGTCGGGGTCGGGACCGCCGGCTTTGGCGGCGATGGTTATTTCCTTACCGATGCGCGTGAATGTGCGCGACATGTTACCCCAGCGTTTGAGCTTGCGGGCTTTGCGATATTCAAATGCTCTTCCCATGTATGTGTATAGTTTTGATTGTTATTGTTCGTTAGATGTATTATCGGAGTGTTGCACCAACTTTGTTCTGTAGGTTGGTGATGATTTTTTTCATCACGGCTTCAATCTGTTTGTCGTTGAGTGTGCGTTCGTCGTCCTGAAGCGTGATGGCTATGGCGTAGGATTTCTTGCCTTCGGGCAGCTTGTCGCCTTCGTAGACGTCGAAGAGAGTGATGTCGCGCAGAAGCTTGCGTTCGCTTTCGCGCACGGTGGCTTCGATCTGCTGCATGGTGACGGATGTGTCGATGAGCAGTGCGAGGTCGCGCTTGACTGCCATGGTCTTAGGCAGGGGTGTGAAGCTGACGTTGTGACGCGCTGCGAGTTGTACGAGTGCGGTCCAGTCGAGTTCGGCGTAGAATACGTCCTGTTTGATGTCGAATGGCTTGAGTGTGGCTTTGGCGAGTATGCCGAGTGCTCCGAGGTGCTTGCCTGAGCGGGTGTCGATGGAGAGTGACGCGCTGTAGATGGGTTCGCTACCGGCGGAGAGTTTTATCTCGGATTCCTTGATGCCAAGGCGTGTGAGGATGTTGGCAACGACGGCGCGGAGGTCGTAGACGGTTGCCTTCTCCTCGGGGCGCAACCATCCGGCGGGGCGGCATGAGCCTGTGAGCCATAGTGCCATGCGTGAGTATTCGCTGTATGGCGCGAGTGGCTTCTCGGCTGTGGATTGTGCCTGGGGGTTGAATGTATAGACGTTGCCGAATTCGTACATCATCAGATTGTCGCTGCGGCGGTTGATGTTGTATGCCAGTGACTCGAGACCTCCGAAGAGGAGTGTCTGCCGCATGACGCTAAGGTCGGCGCTCAGCGGATTGAGCAGGCGCACGCAGTGGTCGATGGGGTATTGCTGAGATTCGGCGTAGTAGCTTTCGGCGGAGAGGGAGTTGTTGAGAATCTCGTTGAAACCTATGGCGGTGAGTTGGTCGCTTATGAGGTTGCGGAAGTTATTGTCGATGTCGGCGGCTGACTGGAATGAGAGTGATGAGTGTACGGTGGTGCCCATCTCCACGTTGTTGTAGCCGTAGATGCGGAGCACATCCTCGACTACATCGCATGGACGCTGGACGTCGACGCGGTATGTGGGCACGCGCAGTTGGGCTTCCTTGCCGTCGGTGGCGGCGATTTCTATCTCGAGCGAACGGAGTATGGCGTCGATGGTCTCGTTGGGGATATCCTTGCCTATGAGTCCGCGGGCATAGTCGTAGGAGAATGTCACTTCAAACGGGCTTACGGGGGCGGGGTATATGTCGACCGGCTGACCGCATATCTCACCTCCGGCGAGCTGCTGTACCATGATGGCTGCGAGCTTGAGGGCGTAGATGGTGATGTTGGGGTCGGTGCCGCGTTCGTAGCGGAAGGATGCGTCGGTCTGCAAGCCTTGCCGGCGCGCTGTCTTGCGCACTGATGTGGGGTTGAAGTAGGCGCTTTCGATGAATATATCGGTGGTGGCTTCGGTGACACCGGAGTCGAGACCGCCGAATACGCCTGCAATGCACATGGGTTTGGTTGCCGAGCATATCATGAGGTCGTTTTCGGAGAGTTTGTGCTCGATGCCGTCAAGTGTGGTGAAGGGTGTGCCTTCGGGGCAGTTGCGCACCACTACTTTGCCGCCGTCGATTTTGGCGAGGTCGAAGCAGTGGAGGGGCTGACCTATGGCGTGGAGGATGTAGTTGGTGATGTCGACCACGGTGTTGATGGGCCGCAGTCCGATGGCTGAGAGCCGGTCCTTGAGCCACGCGGGGCTTTCGGTGACCTTGATGCCGCGTATGGTGACGCCGGAGTAGCGGGGACATGCATCGTAGTTGAGGACTTCGACGGAGATGGCGCCGTCGGGTCGGTCGACGCGGAATGAGTCAACGTCGGGGCGGTGGAGCTCCAATGCGGTGGCGTGCTGTGCCGACCAGGCGGCTAGGTCGCGTGCCACACCGAAGTGTGATGCGGCGTCGATGCGGTTGGGTGTGAGGTCGACTTCGAGTACGTAGTCGCTCGAGAGCCCGAAATATTCGGCAGCGGGGGTGCCGGGCTTGACGTCGCGGTCTATGACGATGATACCGTCGTGGGATGTGCCAACGCCTATTTCGTCTTCGGCGCATATCATGCCGAATGATTCCACGCCGCGTATCTTGGATTTCTTGATTTTGAATTCCTTGTCGCCGTCGTAGAGTGTGGTGCCTACAGTTGCCACCACTACGGTCTGTCCGGCTGCCACGTTGGGGGCGCCGCACACTATCTGGGTTGCCTGTCCGTCGCCGAGGTCAACGGTGGTGACGTGCAGATGGTCGCTGTCGGGGTGCTCGGTGCATGTGAGCACTTTGCCTATCACGAGTCCGCGTAATCCGCCGCGGATGCTTTCGACCTCCTCGACCGAGCCGGTCTCAAGCCCTATGGATGTGAGGGCGTCCGCCAGTTGGTCGGGTGTGAGGGTGGTGTCGATGTATTCCTTAAGCCAGTTATATGATATGTTCATAGGTCAGTGATGTTTTAGAGGTGCAAAGTTACTAATATATAAGCGTATCACCAAATTACTTTATGAGGACGCGGCGCACGAAGTCGTCGGAAACGACTATGTACATGCCTTTGGGGAGGTCGATGCTGTGTGTGCCCGGGGCGAATGTGCGATTGACCCAAGTTATGCCGTCGATGCCGTGTGCGGCTATTTCGGCTGATTTGTCACGGCATTCAAGGATTAGCTTTGAGTCGCGGCAATAGGCGTCCCAGGAGTGGTATTCGAGTTCGTTGACGGCTCCGAGTTCGGTGTAGTCGGATATGGAGATGTTGTCGATGAACCAGCGTTTGCCGGAGGATTGGCGGAAACGTATGCGGCCGTTGCCTGTCTTGTTTATTGTGATGGAATATGCTGTGCACGTGCTGGAATCGAGGGTCACCTGTCCTGCGGATGTCCATGTGGAGCCTTGGTCGGATGAGTATTCCACGTTTATCGCAGCGTCAGCGTCGGAACCCCATTTTGCGGCATCGAATACTACAGTGCCAAGTCCTTGCTGCTTGTCGTCGGCCATGGCTATGGAGCTTGTGGTGTCTTTTCCCATTCGCAATGTGACTGATTGGTTGAAATTTGTGTCGTTGGGATCGGTTCCGAAGCCGCCGTCGCTCACTGTCCATCGGCATGCGGTGCCTTGGAATGTCTTGTCGGAGTAGCAGTTGACGGAAGTCGTGGGGTCAACGACTTCTTCCCAGTCTTCGAGGAAGGCGGTGGCTGAGGCGTCGGCTATGGTGCCGGTGGCTTCGGCATTGTCGTTGGTGTATGTGCCGGCGGTAACGATAATCGGGGTTTCGTAGGAGCCTTCGGCGTTGCCGTTGAGACGCATGTAGAAGCGGTCTTCCTCGGGCATGAGTGTCACGGATGTGCTCCATGAGGATTTGTCGGTGCTGACTTCGAAGGGAGAGTGTACGGTGATGACAATGTCGTCGGCTATATTCTCGGTCTCAAGCAGCAGTTCGGCTACGTCGGAGGGCGTGCCGGGGATGGTGGCGAATGCGAGGGTGCCGTCGAAGAGTACTTCGATGTAGGGTACGAGGTCGGCGGTGGTCACTGTCTTTGTGGCGGAAGAGATGGTAGAGGAAGACAGTGTGTAGGTGTAGGTGGTGAGGGGGTCAAGTCCGGTGACAGTGTAGGATTGTGCCGATGCGGTGACCTGGCGTGGGTAGCCCGGGATGGACTGTCCGTTCTGCATGACGGAGAGGGTGTAGTATGTGGCATCGTTGAGGTAGACCCAGCGCACGGTGAATTCGTCGGAAGTGATGTCGGTGGCGTCGTAGACGGGCAGCCCGTCCATGACCTGTGCTTTGAGTTCGACCTCGCGTTCAAGGTCGTCGGCAGAGATGCCGAGCGCACCGGTGAATGTGCCGGCTTTGGAGCCGGTGTAGCTCACGGTGACGTTGTAGCCTTGGTTGGCTTGCGCTGCGGTGAGGTATGATGGGGTGACGCTGAAACCACTGTAGGCTGCCAATATGACATTGCCTTCGATGGCTTTGGTCTTTACGGTCACGGTCTTGGTGATAGCCTTGCCGACGGCTCCTATGCCGAGGTCTATTGCCACGTTCTGTACGGGCTGGAGTATGTCGGGCTCGTCGGCGGATGCTCCGGGATACCATGGAGTGCCTACCTTGTCGCCCCATATGTATTCGGCAAGTTCGGGGTGGTCAATGAAGGGGTTGCGGTTTTTTTGATGGGCGTAGATGGCTTCGTTGCGGTCGATTTCCTTTTGGCTCACTTCGTCCTGACGGGTCCATTTGAGTAGCAGGTTCTTGTACCATGATTTGAATACAGGGTAGCTGTCGCCGGAGAACATCGGAGCGGCATTGCCCTGAGTCCACTTGTAGATGCGGTCGTTGTAGCATGCTGCCATGTAGAAATATGAGCGAGCAAGGTCGCCTTTGTATTGGTCGTCGGGTTCGAATACCTCGCCGCTGTATCCGCTGAAGGTGCAGGAGCCCAGTTTGCCTAACGCTTTCACGGTGCCGTTATTGGGCAGTCGTGTGCCGTTGGCGCATTCGCCGTAGGGGAAGCTGCTTCGCTGCCCATTGACTTTTCCGTCGGTGGGGTATAGGTGGAAGGCGTCGGAATATTGAGTGTCCTTGCCGCCACCCCATACGCTTTTGGGTACTGAGTGCTCGCGGTTGACGCAGTCGCCGATATTCTTGTAGTTGCCGCATTTAGTGAAGTTGGAACTCCAGTTTTTGGTGGTGTATATGTCCCAAAGGGTGCCATCGGCGCGTACATCGGATTGTTTGTAGACGTCCCAAAGACCGTCGTAGCCTACATTGGTGTGTGAGGAGATTGTCGAGTATAGTGCCTTGAGCAGGGCTTCGCCTGTTTTGCCTTCGCAGGAGTCGTAATAACCTTGTGGGATTTCGGCTGAGATAGTCGAAGCAAATGATGCCGCAATGGCGGCTATCATTGAAAATCTACGCATGAAGTTCATGTTTGCTGTGACTTTTATGATTGGGTTAAATTGTCGTTCGGTTTTTTCCGAGTGGCAAAGTTAGCTTATTTTGTGCTTTCAAGGGTACATCTGAGAGTTAAAATCGCGGTGCAGTGCCGGATGATGCGTAAAAATGGATGAAAAGCGGTGGGAGGAGTGGCGCGTGGCGGCGTGGGCGGTGGCTGTAAGGCGTGGATGGAGGGCGCGGGAGCAAAAAAATATTTGTGGGTGGCGACGTTTTTTTGTAATTTTGTGGTTATGAATATCGACGACAAAGATATTGAGTCAACAGCATCCCCCATTCTCTACCTGCTCCCGGTGCCGCTCAGCGATGTGGCGCCCGATGCCGTGATGCCGCAGTGTAATATAGATGTGGCACGGCGTGTGAAGCATTTCATAGTGGAGGATGTGCGCTCGGCGCGCCGGTTTCTGAAGCGTTGCGACCGTTCGATAGATATAGACACACTCACATTTTACGAGCTTAACGAGCATACCGACCCGCGTGAGGTGGCTTCGATGCTTGAGCCGATGAAGCGTGGATGTGACATGGCGGTGGTGTCGGAGGCCGGATGTCCTGCCGTTGCCGATCCGGGAGCGTTGGCGGTTGCCGAGGCGCATAGGCTGGGGATGAGGGTCTGCCCTCTTGTGGGTCCGTCGAGCATATTGCTCGCGCTGATGGCTTCGGGGTTCAACGGACAGACGTTTGCCTTCGCGGGCTATCTGCCATACGATTCGTCGGAACGCATGCGTATGCTTAAGGAGATGCAGCGCCGTGTGGAGCGTGAGCGTCAGACACAGATATTCATAGAGACACCGTATAGAAACAACAAACTCATAGCCGAGCTGTGCCGGCAGTTGCCGCGCAATATGCAGCTCTGTGTGGCATCGGATATAACCGGTGCGCGCCAGTCGATAATCACACGCACGTTGGGCGCATGGTCCAAGGCACGGTATGATTACGACAAGATACCGGCGATATTCCTACTGTATTCATGAATCAATTATGGCACGTAAACTGAAATTTCAGCCGAAAAAGAATCAGCCCGGTTTGTTTGACCTAACGGGTGATTTGTTTGCCCCCGCCGATGCCGTGCGGCAGGAGGAGTATGTGCATCCTTCGATTCAGGATTTTGTGGTGAATGTAGCGGCGGCGCGTGAAGCTGAGTCGCGTGATAAGAAGGCGGCGGATCCCATGGAGGAGATGGAGGTGGATTCCGATGCGCTCAATGCCATAGATGCGCTTACGTTTATAAGTTTCGGTAGCGGGAGCAGCGGCAACTGCGCTTATCTCGGTGACAGCAAGTGTGGTTTTCTGATAGATGCCGGGGTGGATGCCGATAAGGTGAAGACGGCTCTGAAGGCCAATGGGCTGAGTTTTGATAATGTGAAGGGTATATGTCTGACGCATGACCATGGCGATCATGTGCGGTATGCCTATACATTGGTGCGCAAGCATCCGCATATAGGGGTGTATTGTACGCCCAAGGCGTTGAGCGGATTGCTCCGGCGTCATAATATATCGCGCCGCATCAAGGACTATCATCGTCCGATATATAAGGAGTTTCCTTTCAAGATAGGTGATTTCGAGATAACGGCATTTGAGGTGAGTCATGACGGTACCGACAATTCGGGATATTTCATAACGCATGGCAATCACCGTTTTGCCATAGCTACCGACTTGGGGTGCATAACTCCGCGTGTGGACTACTATATGCGTCAGGCAAATTATGTGATGCTCGAGAGTAACTATGACGCCCACATGCTTCAGACCGGTCCATATCCCATGCATCTGAAAGCTCGCATAGCGGCTGCCAACGGGCATCTGGATAATGTGGAGACCGGGCGTTTCCTGTCGGAAATACAGTCACCGCAATTGCGGTATGTATTTCTGTGCCATTTGAGTCAGGACAACAATACCCCTGATACGGCGCTTTCGGAAGTACGCTCGGCATTGTTGCGTGCCGGCGTGAAAGGGGTGGGCGACGGCAGCGGTTCGCTGGAATCGCGCATCTGCGCCGTACAATTAGTGGCATTGCCGCGCTTCGAGGCTTCGCAGCTGTACTCCCTGCGGTTGGAATAAAATAGGGATTTTTGAATAGATAGATTGTTGATAGTCAGTGTGTGATTTATGCTGATTACGGTTTGGTGATTCATTGCTTGCCGGAATGGTTGTGTGCGGTTTTCTGCGGGTGGGATTTTATTTTGCGGATTGCTTTGTTAAATATTGCGGGGGATAGTTAAAAATTGAAAATGTATGTGTATCTTTGTACCATATTAAATCAACAAATCACATTTCATTAACTCCCTAACAAACATTATGAAGAGACTGCTTCTCTTGGCCAGTGCCATCTGGCTCGCGTGTGTAGCTGCTGTTGCCGCACCCGCAATCAACTGTATCGGAGTGGTGGTGGATGAACAAAATGAACCTATGGTTGGTGCTACTGTCACCGCTGTGGGAACATCCGTTGCAACCGCCACCGATGTCGACGGCAAATTCAAACTCAATGTGCCGGCGACCTGCAACAAGTTGCAGGTAACCTATATAGGTTACCGCCCCGTAGAAGTCGCCCCGGCGGCTAACGTAGGCACCATACGTATGGAGCCGGACACGAAGATGCTTGCCGACGTGGTGATAACCCAGTCGATAGGCAAGACTCGTGAGACTCCGGTGGCTATGTCGACCGTAAGTGCCGAACAGCTCGAATTCCAGCTCGGTAACCAAGGCCTTATGGAGGTGCTCAAGACTACTCCCGGTGTGTACACACGTAGCGAGGGTGGCGGTTTCGGCGATGCCGAGACACGTATGCGCGGTTTCGAGAGCAAGAATGTGGCTATGCTCATCAACGGTATTCCGGTCAATGACATGGAAGGCGGTTGGGTGTATCAGAGCAACTGGGCGAACTTAAGCGACGTGGCTTCGAGCATACAGACTCAGCGCGGTCTTGGCGCTACCATCCTGTCGGCTCCTTCAGTAGGCGGTACCATAAATATCACCACCCGTACCATAGATGTGGAAAAGGGCGGTAGCGTGTGGTACGGCATGGGTAGCGACGGACTGAACCAGTTCGGAGCCAAATTGTCGACCGGTCTGATGAAGAACGGTTGGGCAGTGACTGTATTGGGCGCACGCAAATGGGCTGATGGCTACGGCTATGTCCAGGGTACCAAATATGATTCATACTCATGGTTCATCAATGTGACCAAGCGTATCAATGATAACCATCAGATAGGTTTTACAGCATTCGGCGCTCCCCAGTGGCACGACCAGCGTAAGTATCAGAACGGTCTTACTGTCGAAGGATGGCAGGATGTGAAGCGTTACATGAACGGTGAAAGCCCGTACCGTTTCAACCCCACGTTCGGTTACCGCAAGAACGGTCAGGCTTACAACTCGGCTTACAATGAATATCACAAGCCACAGATGGCGTTGAACCACATCTGGAAAATAGACGATAGCTCGTCGCTGTCCACTTCGGTCTACGCATCAATCTCTTCAGGTGGCGGCCGCAGCGGTTACGGCCGTACGGTTAACAACCCCGACGGTTCCACCACCAGCTATTCAAGTGCATGGTACGGTGCCGACAACGGCAATCTGAACAATACGTTCCGTACTCCCGAAGGATGGATTGACTACGGCATGATCGAGGATATGAATGCCAAGTCCACCACCGGTTCGCACATGGTGATGACCATGAGCAACAACAGCCACGAATGGTATGGCTTGATATCTTCATACAAAAAGGAAATCAAACAGAAGAACGGCAATCGCCTGAACATCACCGGCGGTCTTGACGTGCGCTACTATGTGGGTCACCACAATAATAAGATTACCGACCTTTTCGGCGGCGAATATTATATGGATGATGCCAACCGTAAAACGGTTTCGCCTGAAAACCGTCCGGAATTCAACAAGACCAATACCGAATGGGTGTACGAGAAACTTGGCGTGGGCGATATCGTAGGCCGTAACTACGACGGTCATACCGCTCAGGAGGGTATCTATGCACAAGGTGAATACACCATGCTCGACAAGAAGCTGAATCTCGTGGTGGCAGGTTCGTTCAACAACAACACTTACTGGCGTAAGGACTTCTTCTATTACGACGGACAAAGCTCCAAGACCAAGAACTTCATAGGCGGTACCATCAAGGGTGGTGTGAACTACAACATAGACCGTCACAACAATGTGTTCTTCAATATCGGTTACATAAGCCGTGCGCCTTTCTTCAGCAGTATCTTCATGAGCTACACTAAATCCAACGAGCTCAATAAGAAGGCTGTGAACGAAAAGATATTCTCGGCTGAAGTGGGCTACGGATTCCACTCGCCCACACTGGCAGTGACAGTCAACGCTTACTATACCCGCTGGATGGACCGCACCATGATCAAGAGCTCGCTCATAGAAGATGGTGAGGATGGCTCAAATTCTTACGCGCTCAACCTCGAAGGTGTAGACGCACGCCACATGGGTATTGAAATCAACGCCAAGTACAAACCTACAAAATGGGTGGAATTTGACGGTATGATTTCGTTGGGCAACTGGATCTGGGATAGCAACGCAAGCGGTTACTTCTACAATCAGAACGGCGCCCCCTTGGCAACTCTCAAAGGTAAAATAGCGAGCGGTATCGGTGCTCCCGACCATCTCTCTGCCACATTGAAGCAGAAGGGTGTGAAGGTGAGCGGTTCGGCTCAGAACACAGCTTCGGCAGGTGTCACTTTCCGTCCTTTCAAGGGCTTCCGCATCGGTGCCGACTGGACAGTATTCGCCAGCAACTATTCAGACATCTCACTCAGCGGTTCGAGTCTATCTGCCGGTAAGGAGATAGAATCCGGAACACCGTGGCGTATTCCATGGGGCAGCCAGCTTGACATGAATGCAAGCTACCGTTTCAAAATAGGCGGTATCGACGCAACGCTCTACGGCAATGTACATAACCTCTGCAACTACAACTATGTGACTCAGGCAGCCACTCCTATCGGCAGCACAGGTACTTGGGAAAATGCCTATCAGGTATTCTACTCCTATGGCCGTACATATAGCCTGAAACTCAAAATCAATTTCTAAACTCCAAATCGTCACCAATAATGAAAAAATATATTAGCAGAGTAGTGTTGATGGCGGGTTGTGCCGCTATGCTGGCCTCGTGCGACGAGAACACATGGAACGATGAGTATCTCGGCGGTTTCGAAACACCGGACAAGACCGATGTGCAGACCATCAACTACACTCTAACCGATTACGATTACAAGACCCTTGCCGCCAATGCCACGAACATAGCACTTGCCGGCGATGCCAATGCCGCCGCGCTCGCAGCTGTAGGTACCCAGGGCTATTTCACCGATGTGATAACCGCTGAAGAGTATATACCGGCATTGCTTTCCGACCCCAAGTTCCAATACTTTACGTTGGACAACGGTTCGTCGATGAAAATCACCTACCGCACCACTTCTGAGCCTACCGAAGCTACACTCGCAGCTATCAACGCTCCGAAGTACAAGGTGACCGACGCCGATTATCAGACAGTATGGGGCAGCGAAACGGATTATACGGCATCGTTCGCGCCCTCACATACCGCAGCCCGCTCAATACCCGGTGTGCTTAAAGCAGCCTACCCCGATGCTCAGAAGGGCGACTTCGTGATGGTAAGCTACAATACCTCAAATACCGACCCCGTGTTCTCCGGCTCGACAGAACCTGACCCGGAACCTGACACCTTCACGCTGACCAGTGTCCTCGGCACTGCCGCAGAAGGTCAGACACTTGATGTCAACGGGTATGTATCGGCAATCGATACCCAGGGCTTCGTGCTTACTGATGCTTCAGGTTCGATTTACTGCTATCGCGGCAGTGGATACAATTCTGACAGCAGCATAGAGATAGGAACCCAAATCGTGCTCAACGGCACAGTGGCTTCACGAAACAAGAGTATCCAGTTCGGCAATGCCGCTACCATTGAGACCAAGGGAAAACAGGCGGTGACCTATCCCACCCCCAAGACATATACAGGTGCTGAGCTTGATGCCTTGGTTGCCGGTACTACGATACCTGCATGTACATACGTATCAATGACAGGTACAGTGGTGCTCAGCGGTAATAATATCAATCTTAATATCGATGGAGCGTCTACCGCAAAGGGCAGCCCCAGCTATTGCCTTGCTGATCAGAAAGCGTTGTTTACAGCTGATGCCAACGTTACCGTTGAAGGTTACTGGTATGCTGTAGCCGGTGGCCGCTATTGCTCGCTGTGCGTGACTAAAGTGACTGTAAACGGTGCATCCGCTGCCAATGTCTTGGCATCCCGTGCCGTAACGGTGGCTTCCGAGAGTGAAAACGCTCTTTATACTTACGATGGCAGTGCATGGACGCTCGCTTCGGATTACGTGGTGCTGAACCATGCCGATTACCAGGCCATGGGTCAGACTTACGACAATCTGTCGGGTACCTCCCCCGCTACGTTGCTGCCCATCTTCCTGAAGCAGAAATATCCCTACGCTCAGGCCGACCAGTTCAAATATGTAGTGTACAACTACTATGACGGCAGCGCTACCGTGACCCGTTGCGGCCTTGCCACTTACAATGGTTCGGAATGGGGCGTTGACACCGGTGTGTCCACAACTACAGCTCAGTTTGTGAAGAAGAATGGCAAGTGGAGCTATGACCCCAGCGTTGTGATAACCCTCCCCGCCGGCCGTAACCAGCCGTTGAGCTCGCTTTACTTCCAGACCTGCGTGGATTGGGTGAAGAACAATGTACCTGACGGAGCAGCCTACGTGTCGAGCTACGGTAACAACGAATACTACTGCGGTACTTCGGCTTACCAAGGCAATGTGGATTTGCGTCCGCTCTCTGCCAAGGCACAGTATTCGGGCTATGCAAGCATGTCGGATGACGAAGTGGTGGCTCTGGAGAAGGAACGTTTTGAAAAAGAGGTGTTCCCCGCAGCACTTGCTATCCTGCATCCCGACGCGGCTCCCGTTGCCAACGTTGACGTGACCTTCACCGTAAACTTCTCATATTACACAGGAACCTCGACTGTACCCGCCACTATTATATATAATGTGGTAGGTCCGGCTCAGTTCGAGTATGTGAGCTGTACATGGAATGATACCGTAAGCGAATAAAAATCAATTCCTATAATACTCTCAAGGGGGTGTGGCGATGCCGCATCCCCTTGATGTTTTTTATTGGATGGGTGTGATTGAGAAATCGGTGATGATATGTTTTGTCATATAAAGGAAATGTAGTAACTTTGCGGTGTAAAATAACGGTAATGCCGTGGCGATACCGGAAAGTGGACAAATTTGGCTGCTTGCAACCACTTACAAAAAAATGCTAAAACCGCACAATCACGTACGGCTCCGATTGGGATTATGGTTTATGGCATTGCAGGCACGCAACGCCTTTTTTGTTTCCGCCAGTAGGTAGGTCTCGGCACTATTGGAATATGAACCATAAAAGTACAAAGATATGACTAACGAAAAGAATTATCTGTTCACATCGGAATCGGTGTCGGAAGGACACCCCGATAAGGTTGCCGACCAGATATCCGATGCTATATTGGATGAATTTCTCGCTTACGACCCACAGTCGAAAGTGGCGTGCGAAACGCTTGTAACCACAGGTCACGTCACTATAGCCGGCGAGGTCAAGAGCAAGGCTTATGTGGACTTGATGGAGGTGACGCGCGGTGTGATAGACCGTATAGGCTACAACCGCAGTGAGCTGAAGTTCGAAGCCGAATCATGCGGTGTGCTGTCGGCGTTGCACGAGCAGAGCGCCGATATAAACCGTGGCGTAGAACGCGAGTCGGAAGAGGAGCAGGGAGCCGGTGATCAGGGCATGATGTTTGGTTACGCATGTAATGAGACCGCGTCGTATATGCCGCTTCCTCTCGATTTGAGCCATCTGCTTCTGCGCGAACTGTCAGACATACGCCGCAGCGAGGACGCCATGACCTATACTGACCGCCATGACCGCAAGCGCACGTATCTGCGTCCCGACTCCAAGAGCCAGGTTACGGTGGAATATACTCCTGACGGACGTCCGGTGCGAGTGCACACAATAGTGATTTCAACCCAGCACGACGAGTTTATAGCTCCTACCGGCGAGATGACTCAGGCTGATGCCGACCGTGCCATGGTGGATGTGATAGCGGGTGATGTGCGTGATGTACTGCTGCCGCGTGTCAAAGCCAAACTGCCGGCAGAGGTTGCCGCTATGATAGACGAAGATGTGATACTACATGTGAATCCCACAGGGAAGTTTGTGATAGGCGGCCCTCACGGAGATACCGGATTGACCGGCCGCAAGATTATCGTGGACACTTACGGTGGACGTGGAGCACACGGTGGCGGAGCGTTCTCGGGAAAGGACCCGTCGAAGGTTGACCGTTCGGCAGCGTACGCAGCCCGCCATATAGCCAAGAACCTTGTTGCCGCCGGTGTTGCAGATCAGGCATTGGTGCAGGTGGCATACGCTATCGGTGTGGCACAGCCTGTGAGCCTGTATGTCAATACATCGGGTACGGCACATGTGGGTATGTCCGACGCTGAAATCTCAGACCGCGTGGCACGTATGGTGGATATGCGTCCCCATGCTATAGAGCGTCGGTTGAAACTGCGTACACCCATCTATCAGGAAACGGCTTCGTATGGTCACATGGGGCGTGAACCGCAGGTGGTTACCAAGCACTTTACCTCGAAGTACGAGGGTGACAAAGATATAGAAGTGGAACTGTTCACCTGGGAGAAACTCGACCTTGTGGATGAGTTCAAGAAGGAATTCGGGTTATAGCAGATAGTCCGCACTACATATTATTTTCCCATGCAGCCGAATTTAATTTTGATTGCATGGGAAAAAAATGTATCTTTGTGCGCTATATTGCCGTGTAGCACATGCAGCGCAGCGGCAGTTACGAGATTAAACCCGAAAAGAAAAACAAAAAACATAACTTAAACTAATGGCAACCTTAGAAAAAATCAGAAGCAAATCCGTGCTTTTGCTTATCATCATCGGTGCCGCTTTGATAGCGTTTATCATCGGTGACTTCTTTACCTCGGGCCGTACATTGTTCGGCACCGGCACTACTGTAGCTAAAGTCGACGGCAACTCTATAGACGTTCAGGAATTCCAACGTCAGGTGGAGCAGGCCAGCCAGCAGGCTATGTCGTCAGGCCGCAAGATTGACCACGCCATGCTTCAGCAGCAGGTGCTCAACGGCATGATTGCCGAAAAGCTCTTCCGTGAGGAGTTGGATAAGCTCGGACTTGTGGTTACCGATGCCGAACTGTCGGAAGCAATGCTTGGCCGCGGCTCGGTGATGCTCAACAATATGTTGCGTCAGCAGGGCATAGAAAGCGCCGCACAGCTCCACGACATGGCATTTAACCCCGTCAAATACCAGTTGGACGAATCGCAGGCAGCCCAGTTGCGTCAGTACTGGCTCTCTCTCGAAAAGCAGACAGAGGAACAGCTCCTGTCTGCTAAGTTCCAAAATCTGTTCATGGGAACACTCGTTGCCAATGAACTTGATGCCAAAGCACTCTACGACGAAAATGCAGCCACTACCCATGTGGCATACGTGAACAAGCCTTTCGCTTCGCTTTCCGATACCGACGAACGTTTCGCCGTGAGCGATGCTGATATCGAAAAGGAATGGAGCGCGCACAAATCGCGTTACGCTATTCCCGAACAGCTCCGTGCGATAGAGTATATCTCTGTGGAGATAGCTCCCTCGGCTGAGGATATCACCGCCGCAGAAAAGCGTGTGGAGGATGCTATAGCAAATCTCAATGCCAAGCCTGAACTGGAAGGTGTTGCCGATATGACAGATTTCGTGGCTGACCGCCGCAAGGTGGTTTCGACCGCGCTTACCGATACCCGTGTAAAGGCATTCGCCGATTCAGCCGCCATAGGTAAGGCTGCGTTGATTTCACGTATGGGCAATGATTTCACCCTCGCCAAACTTTTCGGCCGTAGCGCTGAAGTGGATTCAGTGAATATCGACATGGTGATGGTGGAAGGTGACAAGGCTAAGGTGGATTCAGTAATAAACGCCTTGAATGCCGGTGCCACTATGGCTGAGATAGGCAAATTTGAATCGGTACGCGGTGCTCAGGACAGCATCTGGGTATCTATGGTAGATCCTTCGACCGCTTCTGTACGTGACGCGATACTCGGTGCCAATACAGGCGTGTTCTTCAACCCCGATACCACCGGTATTGCCGGCGGCGCACAGCTCATCCGCGTTAACCGCCGCAAGGCTCCTGTGCCTGTGGTTGATGTGGCTGTAGTGACTTTCACTGCCGAACCCTCCAATGCCACTGTAAATAATCTTCAGATCAAACTTCAGGATTATATAGCCGCTAATGACAATGCCAAGGCTTTTGCTGAAAATGCTCAGGAAGCAGGCTATCAGGCATTCCCCGCTACAATAAGCGCATCTACTCCGCAGATAACCGGTCTTCCCGAAACCCGTGGCGTGATTTCATGGGCTATGGATGCCAAGAAGGGCAGCGTATCGAAGATATTCGGTGACGAGCAGACAGGCCGTTTCGTGGTGGCTGCGCTCAATGACATCTACGATGACTATACTCCTGCCCGCGACCCGCAGGTTAAGCAGGTGCTCACCGCTAAGTTGCGCAATGATAAGAAGGCTGCCGCTCTCATCGAACAGTATCAGGGCAAGGCTAAGGATCTCGCCGGTTATGCCCAGCTTATGGATGTGAAGGTGGATTCAGCTACCGTGAACTTCGGTCAGGTAAATCCTTTCTTCCCCGGTTTTGCCGGTGCTGAAGCTGCCGCCCGCGCTTCTGTTGCCCAGAAGGGTCAGCTGATTGGTCCGATGCAGGGTCTCAACGGTGTAGTGGTGATGCAGATTGTAGGTGTGGACACTGAAGGCCGTCCCTACAACTTCGATGAGAATGCCATCCTTTACACCCGCACCCGCGGTGCTCAGGTTTTGGGCAACAACCTCAATGCGGTGCTCCTCGGAAATAAGAAGATACAGAACAATATTCTTAAATTCTTCCGCGAATAAGAAATCGAAAGCTCTTTAGAACATAACATCGGCCCTGCTAAGAGTCTTTCTCTTGGCAGGGCTGATTCTTTACAAAAGATATTCCAGCCATGAAATCCATCAGAGAACTTTACCGTATAGGTACCGGTCCGTCGAGCAGTCATACAATGGGTCCGCGTTATGCCGCCACTATATTCTCACAGCGCAATCCTAAGGTTGCTTCATACGAGGTGACTCTCTACGGGAGTCTTGCCGCTACGGGGCGCGGTCACTTGACGGATGTCGCCATCGAGGAGGTGTTGAGTCCCATAGCTCCGGTGACCATATTGTGGGAGCCGCAGGTGTTCTTGCCGTTCCATCCGAATGGTATGCGGTTCCGCGCACTCGATGCCGCAGGTGCAGTGACCGACGAGTGGGTGGTGTACAGCGTCGGCGGCGGTCAGTTGGCTGA
>CAJTMM010000035.1:21327-22356 GCA_910577465.1 uncultured Muribaculaceae bacterium
CCTGCCGATGAAAGCCAGGAGGTGTATTCGATGAACACGCTGACCGATATCCTGGAATGGTGTCAGCGTACGGGTCGCACCTACTGGGAGTATGTGGAGGAGTGCGAAGGTCCGGAGATATGGGATTACCTTGCCGAGGTGTGGCGTACCATGCGTGCTGCCGTGGAGCGGGGCATTGACCGTGAGGGTGTGTTGCCCGGTCCGCTCAATCTTCCGCGCCGTGCCGCCACATATCATGTGCGGGCATCGGGGTATAAGAGTAATCTGCAATCGCGTGGTCTGGTGTTTGCATACGCCCTTGCCGTGAGTGAGGAGAATGCTTCGGGCGGGGTGATAGTGACGGCTCCTACGTGTGGTTCGTGCGGTGTGATGCCGGCGGTGTTGTACCATCTGCAGAAGAGCAGGGATTTTTCGGACGCCCGCATATATCGCGCACTCGCCACTGCCGGACTTATCGGAAATATCGTGAAGCATAATGCTTCGATAGCCGGAGCCGAGGTGGGATGCCAGGGTGAGGTAGGTGTGGCGTGTGCCATGGCTGCCGCTGCGGCAAATCAGCTGTTTGGCGGAAGTCCAGCCCAGATAGAGTATGCGGCTGAAATGGGACTGGAGCATCATTTGGGTATGACGTGCGACCCTGTGTGCGGTCTTGTGCAGATACCGTGTATAGAACGTAACGCTTATGCCGCTGCCCGTGCCTTGGATGCCAATCTATATTCGGCATTTACGGATGGTGCCCACCGTGTGTCGTTTGACCGTGTGGTGGAGGTGATGAAGCAGACTGGTCACGACTTGCCGTCGATATATAAGGAGACGGGTGAGGGCGGTCTTGCGCGTACGTGGCGGGGGAATGGTGATTAGGCACGTTTTTTAAGAAAGTATGTCAATGTGCTCTTGCCGCGGGGGAATTAGGAATGTGGAATTAGGAATTAGGAAATCGTCCGAAGGACGCTTGCGGAGCAAGAATTAGGAATTTTTGTGGGTGGCGGCGGTTTTGTGTCGGGGGTGGGATATTCGACCCTTGACAGG
>CAJTMM010000036.1 GCA_910577465.1 uncultured Muribaculaceae bacterium
CCGCCAGCCACACCCTTTATGGCGAACTATACCACCGTCCCGCTGCCGACCACCCCAAAGGCACCATGCGCAAAGTCGTAGAATGGGACACCGGCAAACTGCTCGGCGAAATCCCCGAGATAGCCCACACCTACACCACCATTGGCAACATGAACGAACATGGGCTCGCCATCACCGAAAGCACATGGGGCGGACGTGACGAACTCGCCGGCACAGGCATCATCGACTACGGCTCACTCATATACATCACCCTTGAGCGAGCCAAGACAGCCCGCGAAGCCATAAAAGTCATGACCGACCTCGTCAAAGACTACGGCTACGCCAGCTCAGGCGAATCATTCACCATCGCCGACCCCGATGAAGTCTGGATTATGGAACTCATAGGCAAAGGCAAAGCCGACAAAGGAGCCGTATGGGTAGCCCGACGCATCCCCGACGACTGCATCTCCGGTCACGCCAACCACAGCCGCATTCACCGCTTCCCCCTCAAGGACAAAACCGGCAACACCATCTACTCTCCCGACGTAATATCGTTTGCCCGCAAGCAAGGCTACTTCTCCGGTCGCGACGAAGACTTCAGCTTCTCACGCGCCTACGCCATCACCGACGGCGGCGCACTCCGCGGATGCGACGGACGTGTATGGGCATTCTACAACAAACATGCCGCCGACTCCATGGACACATACCTCGATTGGGTGCTCCGCGGTCAAGGCGAACCGCTCCCGCTTTGGGTAAAACCCGCCAAGCCCCTCACCGCAGCCGACATGAAATGGATGATGCGCGACCACTTCGAAGGCACCCCCATGGACATGACACTCGACGTCGGCGCCGGACCATACAAAGTACCATACCGTTGGCGTCCCCTCACCTACTCCGTCGACTCCGTCGAATACACCCACGAACGCGCCATAGCCACACAGCAGACAGGATTCTCACTCGTCGCACAGCTCCGCAAGGACGCTCCCGAGCAGATGAAAGGCATCCTGTGGTTTGGCGTTGACGACGCCAACACATGCGTCTACATCCCCATGTACAGCTGTCTTGCCGCCGCGCCCCACGAATTTGCCGTTGGCAATGGCGACCTCCTCAACCTCAAATGGGACGCCGCATTCTGGGTTACCAACTTCGTCGCCAACCAAGCCTACAACCGCTACTCTCAGATGATTCCCGACATACGCCGTGTGCAGTGCGCCATGGAAGACACTATCGAAAGCGAAGTCAACACACTCTACGCCGAGATTCCCGAACTCGACCCCGACGTAGCAGTCAAACTCCTCAACGAGCACGCCGCCGACTGGTCTAAGAAATACACCGACCGCTACCGTCAGCTCGGCGAATACCTTCTGGTCAAATACCTCGACGGCAACGTCAAGAAAGAACGCGACGGACGCTTCGCACGCACCGAAACCGGAATGCCCGAATCGCCACGCTTCGACGGCTACGACGAACGCTACTACCGCTCCATAGCTACCGACCCCAACGGCGGTCAACGACTCAAATCACTCATTCTCTCTGAATAATCCCTCCGTCTCACACCGTACTACACCATCATGAAAGATACAGAAGTCATCATACCATTTAAGATAGCCGCCTACGACGAACTCTCCGACACCGACCGTCAGCTCGTCGACCTCGCCCGTCAGGCAACACATCGCTCCTACTCCCCCTATAGCCACTTCCGAGTAGGAGCGGCAATACTCCTCGACAACGGTGAAATCGTAACCGGAGCCAATCAGGAAAACGTAGCATACCCCTCAGGTACATGCGCCGAACGCACCGCCTGCTTCTACGCCCACGCCACCTATCCGCAGGCAAAATTCGTCACCATAGCCATAGCAGCGCGCGACACCGACGGCAACGAAGTCACCGAACCCATAGCCCCGTGCGGAGCATGCCGCCAGGCACTCCTCGAGTACGAGACCCTCGCAGGCAACCCCGTCCGCGTCATCCTCACAGGAGCCACCACCCTCTATCTCCTCCCCTCCGTCCGCTCCCTCCTCCCCTTCGCCTTCACCGAATTCTAACCCGCAGACTATTCTACCCGTTATAGTCTCGGCTGCCCGAGTCATGATTTTTATTCCGACCCGGGCAGCCGCAGTAATAATTATATCCCAATAGGGCTACTTTTTTGTCGACTCCCGGTAGAATTCCTCAAGCCCTACTATCGTGAGGATATCGCCGTCAAGCGTACGGTAGTAAAGCAGCCCTTCGGAATCCCACCAAAGATTGGTGACTCCTTCCGACAAAAGCTCCACTCCTTCCCCTAATCCTGAAAACCATAGCAGGGATTGGTCCGTGGCGACAAAGATTCCGATTGGCGACAGCTCCATGTCGGTTATGTCGGGAGCCGCGTAAAACGGCACAATCACACCATCCTCTTTCGCTATCATTATGGTTCCATCCACCCATAGCAGGAGATTCTCTCCCATTCGGGCTATTTTCAGCAAGGGGGCTTCTATGCTGATGAGCGGGTCGCAATATCCCGTTCCGGGATTGATTTCATACACACATGAGAAATCTTCATCCGCGGTTATCGCATAAAATGTTGAATCGGTGGCATGCGAGAGCGTGAACTGTTCATTATCAAGCCGACCTACAAACATGCGCGGCAACGAATCAGTAGCTATCCTGTAGATACTATCCCCCTCCGCAGCATAGAACGAACGGCCGCAACCCACTATCGAACGGGCTTGATTTGGTTCCGCCCAACGGATGAATGCCAATTCCGGGTTATCGATAAGCATCACCGAATCCTGTCCGCATACAACTCCGAGACCATACCCCGGCAACTGAAGTATATCCTCCGGAGCAAGTTGCATCTCCTTATGGTCAAGGAGCGACACACGATAAACAGCCATGCAGGGCAATGCCCCGAGAAAGGCAATGATGGCAAATATAATATTTCTCATAATGTGGAATATATCTCATGTTCTTTCAATAGTTGCAGCTCCTCATCAGTGGTCAACGGAGGTTGCCCAAGCAGTTCGAGTCTATCCTTATGTTGGGTCAACCATGCCGGCTCCTTATATTGTGACCGGACATGTACCGGCGGTGGTGCCAATGGACCCGTTTTGAAGTCATCGCTGCTCCAGTCTTTACCAAGTGTCGATACAGCACTGTCACTAAGCTTGATACCCTTGTACTCGTCCCGCTTTTTCTCGGCTGCCTTCTTACGGCGTAGTTCCGCACGCACCATCAGTGCACGCTTAAGCATCACCTCCTGCTCCGGAGAAAGCTGCTTACGTTCTACCTGCGCAAGAGGTTTGCGCACGGTATTTTGTGGCTGCCGCTGCGGGTACATCACACGCCGTGGCTTATTTTGGCGTCGCAGCAATTTGGCACGGTCGCTGCCTGATGATGTCTCTTGCCTTTTAAATTGTGGCCCGACGGTGCGGTGAGCCTGACGCGCACGCTGCTGAGCCAGGTAAGCTCCCTCGTTTGCATTATAATAATCATTCTGAATGCGACGGTTCGTCTCACCTTGCAGACGTGCATTTGTAGCCGCCGTCACAGCTGCAGCCCGGTTATCATCCGCTATCTTTTTCCTTATCTTTTCTTGTCGCCGGCGTTCCTGCTCACGCCTTATGGACTCCTGCCTTTCGGCAGCCATTTTCGCCCGCCACGCCCTTCCTGCCGCAGAAGTGCTGTGGTTGTAATTCTTGCCTGTCTTTCGTGCTTCCGACATGCTGTTGGCAGTAAACCGAGAGGAGCTGCTTGTCCGATTTGGGCGCGCGGCTGCTACTCCCCTCGACACTTTATTATAAAGACCGTCGGTTTTGACACGATGCGATTGCAATACTACCGGATTCCGCATACCATCCGCCACATCCTGTCTCATACAGATACCTATAGCCCGCATCTCCCGCGACCCGGTATTACAATTCACAACCTCTATCTCCCGGTCCACAGAACTTGTCAGGAAGTCCGTCTTGAATCGCTCATCATACCGCCATCCCTGTGCCTGACATGGGGCTATCGCGGTGGTCACTGCTGCGCAGAGTACTATCAATGAAAATATCGGTCTCATAATTTACTCTTCTTTAATTGATTAAACATCTGAGTATTAAACCATCGTCTAAACTCATCATATTTTTTCCTGCTCATACCTATTTTCCCAAAAGTCTCCTCCCAGTTTCTTTTTTCTTGCTTGACCAATTCTTTATTTGCTTTCTTTTGTGCTTTTGTTTCCTCTCCAAGAGTTATCCGGTTACCGTTCTGCCTAAGAAAGAAAACATTATCCTCAGGTTCCCATTTAAGATAAAGCGTCGAATTTGCCGAATCTTTTTGGGACACCCGGTTGGAATTTGATTTTGCCACGTTGAATTGCAGATGAATCCAAATCTGCATCGCTGTCGGACCGGTCAACGAAAGTGTCATCTCTCTGACCCATGACCGCGCTGTTGATACCGCCAGCCTGTCCAGTATGGAATTACCTATGGTATACATCACACCCGAAATCAGCTGACCTTTTACTTTAGTACCTGACTTAACATGACTGCGCGATAATTCTCCCATAGCGGATGCATGCGTGTTTTGCATAGACTGCCGTAGAGTTGCATAGTACTCAGGATTAAATCCGTGCAATTCGTCATTTGCCCATAGGAAATAAGCTGACCGTGATTTTTCATCATACTCTTTGAATTGCGGATGCCCTTCAAAATAATCTTCTTTAAGAAGCCCCGATGGCTTACATTGATCAAAATAAAATGATTTTTTCTTCCGGAAATTATCAAGGCTCTCACTATCTTGAGGAACCTCATAGTTAACCAAAGGGAACTCGCAATACCTGACCAAACTTTCTCCGAAAATAGGTACGACTTCGTTGTCAGTAATCATAAGCACATGTGTTGCCCTCAAAAGGTCATTGTGAGCTTGGTTGTTCTCATCAAGATCTGTCACAAACATTTCTCCAAAAGATGGTGTGTAGCTTACGTCATGACATATACTTTCACCCACCCAGACTCCGACAATATCCTCATTGATGGGCTTTCGTTTCTCAAAGTCGACCACAAATTGCTTTGCTGTCTCTATTTCACTCGAATAATCAAAGCCATTTCTATCGGCATAATCAGCCAATAACGGCAATACCCGGTGTACCACAGCCGTATCCGACTGCTCCTGTGCGAATACCAATTCCGTCGCATACAACGGTCCAAGATTCTCATTATCCTTATCCGCAATGGCGAGAAAGCAATCTTTGAATGCGTTGGCTCGGACCACATTTTCTCGTTCGATATTATCAACGTATACATTGTAGATACTGCTGCATATCGAATCCGCCACAGGCTTTTGGGCAGCGTAAGGTGCGTAGAAAAGCTTGATGGCATTCATACGCGATTTGACCATCTCCGGTTTATTCACCAACGCTTCGGCATAATTATCAGCCAGAATCATAGCCGAATCCACCACAAGACCAACATCAATCGGTTTGGGCTTTGACGCCGTTTTCCTCTTCGGCACAGCAGCTCCCCGAGTACCATCAGCATTCCTCTTTTTACGGTTCAGTTCTTGCACTTCCGTGTCGCTCGGCAAATTCTGAGCCAACCAATCATGTTCATCGCACCTCCATTCCTGTGCCAAAAGTGTCAGAGGAAGTAATGTAAGAATTAATGCAATCATCTTTTTCATAGGCTCGTATTTAAATGATTCGGTATATAATTGTCTGCCTTTGCCTTGAGTTTGGCAAGAGACTCAGCATTCCACTTTTTCCAAGCAACGGGTCCCGTAGTTCTTCTATCAAACATCTCAAACTCCTGTTTAAGTTGTTTATATTCTTCAGTGCCCTTTCCCAGTTTCTTCAATTGGCTCTTATACTCTTTTTCCTTCGTTACGACCCACTCATGATACTCTTTTTCATATTGTTTCTTTTTATTGTCCTCTTCTTTGAGGTCTTTATTGGGTAGATTATACAGAAAATACATTCCGGCCAATCCACTCAACCAATCTTTAGAGCAATTATCAAGATGTGTGCCGACAAAATTTATATTGTCATCCGGCTCCCATCTATAATATCTTATTTTACGGTTAACCGTATATGGAGTAACCGTCGTGGAATTTGACTTTGAGACTATCTTTTGGGCAAATATTTCAGCTTCAAGACAATAAGGATTAATCATGTGGAGCGTTATTTCAAGGCTTTGAATTCTATCCGTTGACACCATTATGGCATCGACCAAGGCATTGACTCCAATACCGACAGCCCCGGCGGTAAGATTGCCGGCGAGTTTTTCGCCCGAACTATATTTGCTTCGGGACAATTCTCCCGCCACCTGTGCCTGAACCTGTTGGGTGGTTTGCCGTAATATAGCACCTATTTCAGCATTGTTTCTTTTCAATTTTTCATCTCCCCAAAATGCATATAATGAGTATGCACTTTCATCAGTCTGAATATAATTAGCACTCTTATCTTCAAATCTGTCATTAAACCACCTCTTTGTAGGAGAAGGTGTGTCTAATATTGAATCATAAGTATTTATATTATGCGCAGAATTCTCCCATTTTTCAATTATACCATTGAATTTATTGGAGCCCAAGGTATTTTCACGTTTTCCATCGTATCTTATTATTGATAATCCGGTTATCGAATCAGGCCTCAGAGACCTGTAGTACTTGTTTTTCAAACCATCGTAAATCATGTTGGACGCATCCCGGATTTGCAATATTACCTGACCATAGTACAAGTCAAACCATTCATCCCACCATGGGTCTTCTATATTATCTATGCCCGCTATATCCTCTGATACCCAAACACCCGCAATGGCTTGGGCAATTGGTCTGCGGGTTCTGATTGATGTAATATATGCTTGTGCTTTGGATATTTCAGCATCGTAATCAAACCCATTAAGCTGTGCATATTCTTTAAGAAGGGACAAGTAACTCTTCATGGCGATTGTATCTACTTTTTCCTGCGCCATAGCCAATTCTGCTGCATACAGCGGTCCAAGATTCTCATTATCCTTATCCGCAATGGCGAGGAAGCAATCTTTGAATGCGTTGGCTCGGACCACATTTTCTCGTTCGATATTATCAACGTATACATTGTAGATACTGCTGCATATCGAATCCGCCACCGGCTTTTGAGTAGAATATGGTGCGTAGAAACGTTTGATGGCATTCATACGCGATTTGACCATCTCCGGTTTATTCACCACCGCTTCGGCATAATTATCAGCTAAAATCATAGCCGAATCCACCACAAGTCCTATATCAACCGGCTTGGGCTTTGGCACCGTTTTCCTCTTCGGCACAGCGGCACCCCGAGCACCATCAGCATTCCTCTTTTTACGGTTCAGTTCCTGTACTTCCGTGTCGCTCGGCACATTCTGAGCCAACCAATCATGCTCATCGCACCTCCATTCCTGTGCCAAAAGTGTCAGAGGAAGTAATGTAAGAATTAATGCAATCATCTTTTTCATAGGCTCGTATTTAAATGATTCGGTATATAATTGTCTGCCTTAGCCTTTAGTTTGGCAAGAGACTCAGCATTCCACTTTTGCCACGCTTTAGGGGCCGATTTATACTGCTTAAATGTTTTTATTTCCTTTTTTAGAGTTACGTACTCGGGACTATTTTTATCTAACCGATTAAGCTGTTCTTGGTAATCCTTTATTTTTTGCTTATACCATACCTTAAATTCTTTTTCAAATTCCTTATTCCGTCTTTGAGCTTCATTTTTTTGCTCATTAGACGGATTAATACAAAAGAGCATTCCTGCCATTTCCCAAGGCTTATCTTCAACAAATATTGTTCCGACATCTCCTTCCGCTCCTACAAAATCCACACTATCTTCCGGTTCCCACCTATAATATCGGGCCTTATGGGTATAAACATATGAATCGACATTAGATGAGTTAGATTTCGCAACGATTGTGTTCGAACGCAATTCAGACTCTAAACAATATGGATTTATCATATGGAATGTTATTTCAATGCTCCATATCATATCAGTAGAAACCATCAAGGCATCTACTATCGAGTTAATCCCAACACTTGCTAAATCAGAAGCCAAATTCCCTGCAATCCTTTTCGTATTTGAGAATTTGCTACGAGACAGATGCCCGGCTGTAACAGCTTGCATATTTTGCGTTGTTTGGCGAATAATTGCGCCAATTTCAGCATTATTACGCTTTAGCCGTTCATCACCCCAAAAAACATATACTGAATAGCAATTATTATCGATAACGACTTTTTTGCCATGTGGATTCGGTGCACCCCTACCCGATACTCCCTCTGGTATTTTATAAACGTAATTAGTATTAATATTATGCGCAGATTGCTCCCAGTTGGCAATGACACCATTATATGTATCTAAGCCACTGCCCTTTTGACCGCTTGCGTCTATGCGCACTATATCCAAACCGTATATAGAATCTAAATAAAGTGGAATTGATTTATAGATTGAATTACAGCCATCACGGATTTGGATAATTTTACACTCATTAATCCAATTATATTTCCCCTCATGCTCGTCTATAATGCCATTTTCAGTACCAACACCGGCAATATCCTCTGACACCCAAATACCCGGTAATGCATCCCGTAAGGGTTTGCGCATTCGGAAATTATTAAGGCTATTAGAATATATCTCAAGTATATCATCATAGTCATATCCCAATCTTTTAGAATAATCCCGCAATAATGGAATGTAATATGAAATAGTTGTAGTGTCAGCATTTTCCTGCGCCATAGCCAATTCTGCTGCATACAACGGTCCAAGATTCTCATTATCCTTGTCCGCAATGGCGAGAAAGCAATCTTTGAATGCGTTGGCACGGACCACATTGTCTCGTTCGATATTATCAACGTACACATTGTAGATACTGCCGCATATCGAATCCGCCACAGACTTTTGGGCAGCGTAAGGTGCGTAGAAACGTTTGATGGCATTCATACGCGATTGGACCATCTCCGGTTTATTCACCACCGCTTCAGCATAATTGTCAGCTAAAATCATAGCCGAATCCACCACAAGTCCTATATCAACCGGCTTGGTCTTTGGCGCCGTTTTCCTCTTCGGCGCAGCGGCACCCAACGTAAGAATACTAAATGCGAAAATAATCAAAAGGGTGTTTCTCATTGTGTCTTTATGCGCCGTGGTCATCCTCTCGTTGGCAATTGATTGGTTTATACGAGAAAAGCGCAGGAATCTGTATCTGTTACCATCCTACTTTCTGAGGCTTCTCGCATTGCCCTATTCATGTCGGACGGCAACGCAGAAGCCCACGCCTGTATATGCAAGATTGCGTCAGCCGGAATCTCCATAAGAGACGAAGGCCAATGCATGATATTACATATCCACGGGCATCTACCGTTGCTCAATCCTTGACATGAATATGAAATTTTGCGAGAATCTCAGAAAGTCAAGAATCAGCGCGGATAAACGCTTTTCATTATGTCTTGGCTTGCCCGATAGCAAGCCAGTAACTGCCGACCCGCCCGCGCTGCCCATGACCGGGCTTCTGCGATACGGTCTGCAACCGCAAAGTTAGCAACTATTTTCATTCCTGCAATACCATATTAAAAATCAGCACATAAACGCAACTTCAATCGCGACAAAACCCGCCTTAAAGCAAGCGTGCCACTACGATTCTCACCGTCATGGCACGCAAACTATTATAATTATTTATCAGGACAACTATTTCACCAGCACTTTCACCGAATTGGCTATATAGATACCGGCGGCGAGGGGTATGCGTGTTTCGCCTGCCACAATGTCGCGCGACACAACTGTTACACCCTTGGTATCTACGACGTTCAGCTTCACATCTTCAGTAGAGTTCACTACCAATACGCCATCTTCACCGGTAGCTGTGAATGCCGATGCATCATCGCTTATACCGTTCACACCTGCCGATTTGTCGAAATAGCAGGAAGTAACCACACCACCCCAGCTCGTGGGTTTGTCTGACGACGAGCCATCGGCAAGTGTGAATGTGTTGTTACCTCGTGCTACGGCAAACATACGGGTCGTCTCCGGGTCAAATGCCACACTGTAACCGGTGGGTGCACCGCCACCTTTCACTATAGTGTGACGGGCTGCACGTTCAAGGTTTCCGCTCAGAGGGTATTCGTCAAGGAACACACCATCCGTGGCATTCAACCTGTAACCTAACACATAGATATTACCCGAATATTCAAACATCCCTAAGTATGCACCTATATTGATATCATTGTTGGCAGCATCCTCCCAAGCACCGTCGGCGGGATTCAGTTTCAGCATCCAGCCCTCTTCCAATGTACCGGTGCTCTGCACCATAGCCTCCGCGCCGTCAGCCGGACCGAATCCGCCTGTACCGCCGCCTACCACATACAGGCTGCCGCCTATCAGTTTAAGGTCACGGAGCTTCACTGCATTCTTGCTGCTCTTATTTCCGTAAGGCTTGATATATGTGAGGTAGTTCACAGTCTTCAAATCTGTGCTCACGCTACCCACCATTATTCCGTCAAATGTGCTTCCGATAGTCAGCGCCTTGCCACCTATGGTCAGCTCATCGCCTACATTACCGCGCACATTGCCGGTGAAATAAAGTGTGGTACCGTCAATCAGTATATTGCATATCTGGTCACGGGTCAAAGTACCGGTAGCACGCAGATGGTTCTGATAATACCCCTCGCTATCCAGCTTTATAAGATACATGCCACCGGCAGCCTGCTGCGAATCACCGTTGTACGAATCTACATTACGCGCAGTCAGCACAAATGTGCCGTTGTCCACGCCGCCTACCACCATAGGGGCACGATAGTTGCCACCTATATAGATATTGCCGTCGCTATCCTGTGCAAGGGCGTATGGAGTCACGCCATTGGTAGTGGCATTGACTGAATTGCCCGACGATGCCTTTGGCACCGGCAGCTGGTCCATGACTACGGTACGTGTCCATTCGATATTACCATCCTTGTTTATCTTCACCAGCACCTGATTGTAAATCCATACCGAGGTGTTCCAATCCGGAAACTCAACCTCCGCTCCGGAGTGATCCACCAACACCGGCGAGGTATATGGTGTTACGTTCGATGACCGCATATTGAGCAATGCAAGCACGCCGCCATCTGCGGTACCTATTATATTTCCGGCAGATGAGATTATGATATCACCCTCTTTGGAGCTCACCGACCATATACGCGAACCATCTGTTGCGTTATGCTTAATAATCAGAAGATTTGCATTATCGGAATTCGACGTAGTATATGCTCCAGTGGCTATTACCTCACCGTCAAACGAGATGTTGTCAGTATTGGTACGCGAACCGAATTGGCTCAATGTCACCGGATTGCCATCTGTGCACAGTACCACTTTCGATGTGAGGTCCTGTGTCTGCGGTGAGTCGATCAGCTTCGACCATTCGTAGGTGGGAGCGGCGCACCATGCGGCAATACCTGTAACACCCAATGCCAATGTGAGTAATGATTTTTTCATAAGCGAAATTTGGTTATTATTTAGAACGATTAAAAATTACACGGCAAAATTACGGCTTAACATGAGCCTGCGAAATACCTAAAATTTGGTAATTACACCCCATATCGACATCCATAAATACCAAATTTTAGGCATTGCCCCCCTTGACGTCTCTAAGTAATTTTGCATTATAAAACAGCACAGCCATTCTTGCAATGAGATTTATAATAACCATTATCATATTATTACTGTCAATATCCGTACATGCTGCCGACACCGTATTGTTGTCAGGGCAGATTAACGATGCTTCAAACGGCGAACCGCTCGGTTTTGCCACCATTACACTTAATTCGGCACAATATGCCACCCACGCCGATGCCGACGGACGTTGGTCAATGCGTGTCCCGGCAGGCACTTACACCATAAAAGTCTCATTCATAGGATATATCTCCGCCGAGAAGAAAATACATGCCACTTCAGGACGCAACATAACAATGGCTCTTAAGCCCACCGCCACATCTCTTGGCGAGGTAACGGTGACGGCACGCGAGAGTAGAGGTCTTACAAGCGGCTCCACCATCGACCGAGCTGCCATGGAGCACCTGCAACCCACAAGTTTCACCGACCTCCTCGAACTCTTGCCCGGCAACATGTCGCAGAATCCCGACATGGGAAGCGCCAATACCATAACCCTGCGTGAGACAGGTGCCATGACAGCTACCGGAGGGAAAACATCGACATCCGACGACTATGCCATAACATCGCTCGGCACTGCATTTGTGGTCGATGGCGCACCGGTCAACGGTGACGCCAACCTCCAGGGAATACCCACGTCTGACACCTCCGACCCATCCGGAAAACGCTCTACCGTCAACCGTGGCGTGGACATGCGCACCATATCCACCGACAACATCGAGAGTGTGGAGGTGGTGCGTGGAATACCTTCAGCCGAATACGGCAATCTCACATCCGGACTTGTCAACATTCGTCGCATACGCCGCGCCACCCCATGGACAGCCCGATTCAAAGCCGACGAATACAGCAAACTATTCTCCGCTGGCAAAGGCTTCGGAATCAAAAATCACGACCACGTCATAAATATTGACGCCGGGTATCTCGATTCCAAAATAGACCCGCGCGACAATCTCGAGAATTACAAACGCATCAACGGCTCACTGCGCGCCAATCTACGATTCAATGCCGACCGGCTCGACACACGTTGGAATATCGGAGCCGACTACACCGGCTCGTTCGACAACGCCAAGGTAGACCCCGACCTAAACTACAATAAGATAGACCGCTACAAAAGTTCATACAACAGATATGCACTTACATCCGAGCTTTCACTGGCTTTCCATAGCATCACATGGCTCAAGTCAATCGACATAAACACATCGGCAAGTTATCAGAACGACCGGCTCGAGCGTCACAAACAGGTAGCACCACAACGTGCCTCCATAGCTCCGACCACCATGGAACCCGGTGTGCACGACGGACACTACCTGCTTCAGGAATATATCGCCGACTTCATAAGCGACGGACGCCCGCTCAACCTTTTTGCCAAAATACGTGCCACCGGATGCGCGTCATGGGGCAATTGGCTTCACGACTATAAAGCCGGAGCCGAATGGACCTACTCCAAGAATTTAGGGCACGGACAAATCTACGACCTCACACGACCGCTATCCGCGTCATGGACCACCCGTCCGCGCGATTTCCGCGATATACCTGCGTTGCAGACCCTCTCGGCATATATTGAGGACAACATCACCGCATCGATAGCCGGTAATAAACTGGAGATGCAACTCGGAGTGAGAAGCATACAGATTCCGTCGCTTGACAGTCGCTACTATCTTTCCGGAAAGGTGTATCTCGACCCGCGCATCAACGCCATGTGGAACTTCCCGACTATAAACATAGGCAATCATCCGGTGCATACCTTCATAGCCGGCGGATTCGGATTGACCACAAAAATGCCAACGGTGGACTATCTCTACCCTCAGGTTCACTACAATGATATAATCCAACTCAATTATTACGACATAAACCGGCCGTTTGAGCTGAGCCGCATCAACCTGCGCACATACATCGAGGATGCCACGAACTACAACCTACGTGCCGCACGAAACCGCAAATGGGAGATTCGCGCCGGATTCGAATCAGGTGGCAACAGACTGTCCATAACCTATTTTCAGGAAAAAATGACTTCCGGTTTCCGGTACTCGAGCATATACACCCCCTACGATTACCGTCAGTACGACGCATCGGCAATTGATGCCACCCAACTCACCGCTCCCCCTGCGCTCGAATCACTTCCATACCGCGACATGACGATTCTCGACGGCATGCGCCGCGTCACCAACGGCAGCCGCATTGACAAGCAAGGGGTGGAATTTCAACTCAATACCGCACGATGGATGCCGTTGCGCACATCTCTCATCATCACCGGCGCATGGTTCCGCTCCACCTATACCAATTCGCAGATGCTTTACACTCCGGTCAATGATGTGGTCGGCAATCAGGCAGTTTCCGACATGTTCGTAGGACTGTACAACTCCAACGACGGACGCATCAACGAGCAGTTCAACACCAACTTCACGTTCGACACCCAGATACCGCGATGGGGACTCGTGTTCACCACTTCCATCCAGTGCATGTGGTGGATGAAGACCACGCGCATGCGTCAAAACGGGCGCCCGGATTTCTACATATCAGCAGCCGACGGACAACTGCACCCTTACACCGATGCCGACACACACGATGTGTTGTTGCAATATCTCATAAAAAACTACAACGAGGAGTCGTACCGCACACAACGCGTTCCCCCCGCCGTTTACCTCAACCTCAAAGCTACCAAGCGTATCGGCAGATGGATGCGCATCTCCGCATTCGTGAACCGAATAGTGGACTATCTGCCCGATTACAAAAGCAATGGTCTGACCATCCGGCGCACCTCCGATGCCTACTTCGGCATGGAAGCCACCATAACCATCTGATAATTTGACAAAATATAGTTCCATAAATATGAAAATATCCAACCTCATCTTCACACTTCTGACTATTTGTTTCTCCATTACATTTTCAGGATGTGATGACAGACTGTCCGACAACGGTGTAACACAATCAGAAGTCACCGTACTCATTTCACGACCGGCAGAAGCAGCCGATGCCAATGTTCTCGACGAGACTTACTCGTTCCGCAACGTATCATCATCCAGAGTTTCTGAATTTCACAACGGCGAGCCTATCACTTTGATTCCCGGACTTTATGACGTCACCTACACGGCTGAAATCGAATTGCCCAACGGAGCACACTCTACCATGCGAGCCGCTCAGACAAGCGTCACCGTAACACAAGGCTCCTGCACATTATCGCTTCAGGCATACAACAATATCGAAACCGACGACCTCATCATAGCCGAAATATTTTTCAGTGGCACAATACAAAGCTCAGGCAACCAATATTATGGCGATGACTATATCAAACTATATAACAACACCGACCATGTGATATACGCCGACGGCATCACCATCTTCGAATCCAAGTTCACCACTGTCGACAAATACGAGCATACCCCCGACATCATGGATCAGGCCATGAATGTACAGGCTCTGTACACTGTGCCCGGAAACGGAACCGAACATCCAGTACAACCGGGAGAATATTTCCTCATTGCCGATACCGGCATAGACCACCGCGTTGCCAATCCAAACTCATTTGACCTGTCACACGCCGACTTTGAATGGTACGACGTATCCACCAAACCCGACAACATGGATATCGACTCACCATTAGTGCCCAATATGGACAAATGGTATTGCTATACCTTATCGTTCTTCGTCCTTCACAACCGTGGCTTCAAGGCTTATGGCATAGCACGCATACCGGTGGACCGCGACACATATCTCACCGACTACAAATATCATTACGATTATACACTTGTCACAGTAGCCGGAACATTCCCCATGAGTGCCGACGCCTACCGACTGCCCAACGAGTGGATAGTGGACGTGGTGACTTGCAGTGTCGAGGCAAAATATGCCTGGAATCTATGCGCACCGGCTCTTGACTGCGGATGGACTCACTGTGGTACCATAGATAAAGACAAGACCAGATATTTCCATAGCGTACGCCGCAAAATGCTGTATCTCAACGACAGCGGCAACCCGGTATTGAAGGATACCAACAATTCTACCGAAGATTTCAACGCCGACTGCATAGCATCGGAGATTGAGCTGCAGGGTACCGCCATTAACGCCAGCGGAGACTTATGCACCATAAAGACTTACGATGGCGTCACTCCCATGCCCTGATTTCAACGATGCTGACTTTATTACCCACACTACTTGCTATAGCTGTGGCACCGGCCGATAGCGCACTCTGGCAGATGTCGGAACAGGCATTTGTGAATCCGGCTGTAAAACAATGGATGCACTCAAGTTCACATAGCTCTATCGGTGTAAGGTATCACAACACGCACTTCAACAACCCCATAGACCTTCAGCAAGGTTCAGGCGATGACTTCTGGACTTTCGAAGCCGACACATATCTCAAATACAAGTCATCAACATTGTGGGGCGAAGCATCGTACCGCAACGGACACCAACGCGACCAGCTGTGGAATGAAACATCCGATACCGAACTGGTGTACCCGTATTTCACAGCCGATTCTGTCGGCGGCGATATGAATATGGAATTGTACCGATTCAGCGGCGGATATGCCGACCATACCGACCGCTGGGCATGGGGTGCGCAGATTGGATACACCGCCGGATTGTACTACCGCAACGTCGACCCGCGTCCCCGCAACGTCACCGGACGACTCGACATCTCGGCTGGAGGGGCTGTTCATATTGGCTCGCAATACTTTGCCGGATTATCTATCAACTACCGCAAATACAAACAGAGCAACGACATCGACTTCAAGAGCCAGATGGGTGTGGACAAGGTTTACCATACCACCGGCATGGGCACACATTATGTACGATTCGCAGGATCCGGTACTGATACATACTACACCGGCAACCGTTGGGGCATGACTGCCAATCTCTATCCGTCGTCTCAATCAGGCTTCGTGGCGACTGCCAATATCAGCAGGTTCACATTTTCAAAAATCCTGTCGGACATGAATAAACTTCCGTTGGCTGATGTCTGGCACAACGCCTTAACAACCCAGATGGGATATAAGCACAGAAGCACCGTGAATGACTGGGCTGTATTCGCTACATTCGACATATACCGCCGGCATGGTATCGAAAATCAGTTCGGCGATGCGTCAAGTAGCATATATCCTAAAATAGGAGCCATAACCATGTATGCCGACAATGCCTACAACATCCGTCTATCGGGCTTATGGCAATGGCTCAATCCATCGGGCATTCTCGTATGGATAAAGCCGGAAATACATCATTCGCATCGGCGCACCATATATCTCGAGCCGCAGCGCGAAATGCTCATAGACAATGCCGGCACAACCTTATCGGCATTCGGCTCCATTCCCATGTCCCGACATTGGCGAATATCCATACAAGGCACTTTTGCATTTATCAAACCCACATCATCGTCTCTAAGGCTCGACGAAGCCGAGAATAATACTCCACAGGGATTGATACGTGTAGAACAATATAAATACCATTACCTCAGCCATTCGCATAGTGAAACCGAAATCAAGGCATCGGCATCACGTACCATAAAAGGAAAAATGTACTTATCCATATTGGCAATGTGGAGACATGCTAACTACATCAACACCACGCATGCAAACTCATTAGACGTAGGTGTAGCATTCAACTTTTAATCAATCAAAAATAATTCCAACAATATTTTCATGAAAGCAAAATTACTTGTAACTATTTTTCTAAGTGCAGTTTGCTGCTTGATGGCAAACGCCAGACTCAATCCCCTGCCCATTGATCCGGATGTGCGCATAGGCACACTCCCCAATGGACTGACTTATTATATCCGGCACAACAGCACTCCCGAACACCGTGCCGATTTTTTCCTCGCACAGCGCGTAGGCTCCATCAATGAAGAAGAAAACCAGCGTGGACTCGCCCACTTCCTTGAACACATGTGTTTCAACGGCACAAAGCATTTCCCGGGCAATACACTCATATCATATCTCGAATCAATCGGTGTGAAATTCGGAGCCAATCTCAACGCCTATACCTCTACCGACGAGACCGTGTATAATATCTGCGAAGTTCCGTCGACACGCACATCGGCACTTGACTCCTGTCTGTTGATATTACGCGACTGGAGCCATGACCTCACACTCGACGGCAAGGAGATCGATGCCGAACGCGGTGTTATAAAAGGAGAATGGCGCCAACGCAATGGCGCGGCAAACAATCGTCTCCTTGAAAAAGCAGCTCCCGTAATATATTCCGGCTCGCTTTATGGACATCGCCTGCCGATAGGACTGATGGACGTGGTGGAAAATTTCAGCCACGATGCTCTGCGTGATTATTACCGCAAATGGTACCATCCTCAGAACCAATGTGTGATAGTGGTCGGAGATATCAACCCCGATCATGTGGAAGCCACCATCAAATCACTGTGGGCCGACGTGAACCGACCGGACCATGACGCAACTCCCGCGCCGGTAGCAATACCTGACAACGACCGCGTGATAGCTACCGTCCAATCCGATCCGGAGCAGCCCAATCCGCTAGTACAGCTATATATAAAACACGACGGCACACCCGCCGATGCTGAAGGCACCATTGCTGAACTGCGTCACGATTTGGCACGCAGTCTTGTTACAGCCATGCTCGTCGACCGCTTTGAGGATATCGAACAGGATCCAAAGGCACCATTTTACAACATTGGCATTGGAGACATGAAATTTTTACTCTCCCGCACCAAGCAGGCTCTGCTAATGCGCGCCAACGCAAAACCGAGCCGAGAAACGGAATGCGTAGCTCGGTTTGCAACCGAACTCAAGCGCGCTGCAAAACACGGATTTCTACCATCAGAACTGCAACGTGCCAAGCTCGACTACCGCGCAAAACTCGACTCTGATTTTGCCAACCGCAACAAAACGCCCAACACCACCTATGCGCGGAAATATGTACGTCACTATCTCGATGGCGGTGCGCTCCCATCCGCCGAACAGTATTACAAGATGATGAAAGGCGTCATAAATCAGGTGGATGTGGAGCAGGTCAACGATTACATCCGCTCAATAGTTGGTCCGGACAACCGCAATGTCGTACTTGTGGCATACATTCCGGAAAATTCCGCTTACACACTTGCAGAGACCGACATGGCAAATGCCTATACATCAATCCGGGAATCTGAACTCACTCCTTACGAAGACAGGATAGTAGCCGGAACATTGCTGACTGAAGAACCGAAGGCAGGTTCCATAATCGCAGAAGAGGACAACACATTGTTCGGAAGCAAAATATGGACCTTGTCCAACGGCATCAAAGTACACCTCCGCTATTCAGCGCACAAACCCGACCAGATTTTAATCCAGGGTTACTCTCCGGGCGGATTGTCACAGCATTACAACCCTGAGCTTGCCGCTGACTACCGTATGGCAAACGATATAATAGCCATATCAGCATTCGGTGACCACAGCTCTACCGACCTTCGCCGCATGCTTGTTGGCAAAAACATCCGTACGTCAGTATCCATCGAAAATATGGAGGAACGCATCGGAGCATCCACAACACCTGCCGACCTTCCCACGGCATTGCAATTGCTCTACCTCAAAGCCACCGATATCCGCCCTGACCGGAACGCTTTCCGGGCTCTAATTGAAAACAAGCGTATGAAACTCGAGTCAGGAAGCACCAACCCTACATTTGCCATGGGCGACTCTATCCACCGTCATGTCTACAGTCATCACCCACTTGGTGAGAAATTGAAAGCTGCTGATTTGAACAATGTAGATTACGAACGCGTACTCAATCTATACCGCGACCGCTTCGCCGATATGTCCGATTTCACATTTTACGTCACAGGCGATTTCAATGAGGACTCACTTCGCACCTACGTGTGCCGATACATAGCGTCACTCCCCGCAGCCGGCAGAATCGAACAGCCTAAGGATATCAACTACCGCTATGTCACCGGGCGCGAGCACCGCAGATTCACCATGCCTATGGAAACTCCCCAGACTATCGCCTATACGTTCTATAATACAAACTGCGATTACAATCTGCCCAATGTTATAAAGGGACACATACTCGGCAGACTCATACAATCGACCCTCATGAGCGACCTGCGCGAAAAACGCGGCTGGACCTACGGAGTCAAAGCTCATTGCGGACTTTCCGCCGGCATGAATGGCAATGACCCCGCATCCCTGATAATGCCGGTGTACATACGAGTGTCGCCCGAAAATGCCGACAGCTGCTTCTCCATAGTGGCATCAACAGTCGACAGCATGTCTGATTCCGGCAACATCACAGCCGATGAGCTCAATAAAGTCAAAAGCTATATGGTAAAATCATACACCGACAATGCGGCTGATAACGCCTATTGGATTACAGTGATGCACATGTATGACAAGTTCGGCAAAGACATGCACAACAACTATGAGGAAATAGTCAACAGCATCTCCCCCGACGACATCTCTGAATTTGCCGGACAATATCTCACTCCCGCACACCGCATACAACTCGAAATGTCGCCCGACACCAACCGACCGGCACAACTCAATCATTAATAACAAACAGCACAGCTATAACTCCAGCACGGCGTCGGTGTCCTCAATAAAGGCACCGACGCTTAATATTTATCACCCCGGCATAATTATTTACCCGCACACTACACTAATTCAAAGCAACTTACGCAACACAAATCAGAACGACTCCAATACACTCCAAACCACGCAATAAGAACCGACAGCAAAAAACACCAATAAAAAACTCCAAAACACTTGCACAATAAAAAAAAACTCCCTACCTTTGCATCGCAAATCACCAAGGTGCCATAGCTCAGTTGGTAGAGCAAAGGACTGAAAATCCTTGTGTCACTGGTTCGATTCCCGTTGGCACCACTGAAAATCAGAGAGTTATAGAAATGTAGCTCTCTTTTTTTATTCCCTTGCACGCCTGCGGCAGCCCCACGGAAGTTGACGGTTAAACCGAGAGTTAAACCAAGCAAACCGCATGAACGTAACAGCTAACATTGTGTGTTACAAGTCAAAAACTCTCGCAAATGGCGAACACCCTCTAATGATTCGCGTGTGCAAAGACGGCAAAAAGAAGTATAAGAGTTTAGGCG
>CAJTMM010000037.1:0-10981 GCA_910577465.1 uncultured Muribaculaceae bacterium
ATTAATCTTTAACCTTAAATCTAATACCATGAAAAAACACAGTGCAAATATAGTAATTATACACTTTGAACGTTTTAATGCTTGAGTGGTTCGGCGACAAGGCTTGTTTTAACTTTGTTTAACATTGGCTATTCATTCCACTGTTGTAATTTTACGTCGTAGAAAGGGCTATAGCCTGACCACTGCTAAATTAACTTTTAACCTACTTACTTTTGACCAACAAATGAGAATCAAAATATTGGTTATCGATGACGAAGAGTCACTATGCGAGATTCTGAAATTCAACCTCGAGAAAGACGGCTATGAAGTAGATTGCGCATACAGTGCCGAAGAGGCATTGGAAATGGATCTTTCGGGATATTCGCTTTTCATAGTGGATATAATGATGGAACGCCTGAGCGGCTTTGATTTCGCCAAGCGCGTACGCAACATGGCCGCCACCGAAAATACACCTATAATATTCTGTTCGGCCCTCAACGGAGAGGACGATACCGTGATGGGACTCAATATAGGCGCTGATGACTATGTGACCAAGCCATTTGTAATCAGCGAAGTGCTTGCCCGTGTTCGCGCCGTGTTACGCCGCAGCCAGGCATCACGCCAATGGGAATACAATGTATCGAAAAGCATCTACGAGCCCGACATCACATTCCGCACCCTGCGCATAGACCGCAACGACAAACTCGGATTCCTCAACGGTGAGGATATGTGCCTGACACGTACGGAGTTTGACATACTGCTATTTTTCCTCACACACCGCAACCGCATTTACTCACGCGAGGAGATAATCCAGCAGGTATGGGACAACGATGTGGTGGTAACGAACCGCACCATTGACACCAACATAGCCCGCCTACGCAAAAAGATTGGCGAGTACGGCAACAATATCGTGACTCGTTTAGGATTCGGCTATGGTTTCAAAGAGACGATTTAGTTACCGCTGGCGCCTGTTTGTACCGATAGTGGCTATGATGTGGCTCATCATAGCTGTGGTGATGGTGTTTCAATACAAACGTGAAGTATCGTACCGCACCACCACAATACACAAACAGCTCGCGCTGATAAACAGCCGCATACTTGACGCGTACGAACATGGTGTGGACTTAGACCCGTTCATGCGCTTCCTGGAGCACTACTTCGACAACTCGATGTTTGACGAGGTGGTGGTGAATGTCTATGACAAAACGGGCGCACTGCTATACTCCATAGACTCAACCAACGGCGAATCGCCACAGGAGGATATGTCCAGGGCCAGCACCATGCGCGAATTCCGTGATGCTGAAGAGCATGGAGTGGGTACAGCCGCCCGCGTATCGGGCAACTCCATGTTTTATTTCACCGCCCGCAAAAGCAATGACGGCAATATCTATGTGCATACCGCGATGCCCCTGACCGTGAGCATCTCCGACTCCCTGAAGGCGGATGACCTCACTTTCTGGTCGATAGTGGTACTATTGGTAATAGGGGTTACCGTCATAGCCTATATGACTACCTCCTACCTATCGCGCAACATAAAGATGCTCAATGAATTTGCGAAAAACGCCAACAACGACAACGTGAAATTCGATGAGTCAAAATTCCCGCACAATGAGCTTGGCGACATATCCCGTGAAATAGTGCGCCTATATAGGGAGCGTGGCGAGGCTATGAAAAAAAGCGAGCGCGAACATGCCATAGCTCTACATGCCGTAGAGGAAAAAACACGTGTGAAACGCCAGCTCACCAACAATATAAACCACGAGCTCAAGACTCCGGTGGGAGTAATACGCGGCTATCTGGAGACAGTGCTATCATCAGACGACATGGACGATGCGACACGTACCTATTTCCTACAACGAGCCCAAGACAATGTAGGGCGTCTGTGCAATCTGCTTAACGACGTATCGGCAATGACCCGTCTGGAGGATGGCAGCGGCAACATACCTATGACCGAGGTGAATTTCCATGATCTAGTATTCACGGTAGACAACGATATGACAGCCGCAGGCGAGCTTAAAAATATGACATTCTCATTTGATCTGCCACTCGATTGCATAGTCCGCGGCAATTCCACCTTATTAGTAGGAGCCGTGAGCAACCTGATAAAGAATGCCGTGCACCATTCGCATGGCACTGCCATAACCCTCAACCTATTGGTGGAATCGGATAAATACTACACATTCTCGTTCCGAGACAACGGTCGCGGCGTGGGTGAAGAACATATCCCCCACCTCTTCGAGCGCTTCTACCGTATCGACGCCGGGCGTTCGCGCAAAGCCGGTGGAACAGGATTGGGACTGCCTATCGTAAAGAACACCATTGAAGCTATGGGTGGCACCATATCGGTACATAACAATACCGAAGGTGGGCTTGAATTCATGTTTACGCTCCAGAAATGGACCGGCAAATAGTGAAAATAAGTTAAAACGCAGCAACGCGGCAGCATTGTTACATCATTGTAACACACCTGCATTTTTATTGTAATAAGTCCGTTTTAACTTTGCAAGCGAAAGGAAATAAAAAAATTCTCGTTTAGATAATAGACCCGAAACAAACAAAAAAGAATCTAAATACCAGACAACTTTTTGCAACATAGTAATTAAGAGATTAACAAACATTAGTTCACGCGGACAGTCGAAGAGATAGCCCGCGTGATATTTTTTATATAGTAATGGGGGGGGGAATAATGCATCAGGAGGTCTAACGCTCTACTCCATGTTCCGATTTTGGTTCATGATATTAGCAGCCCATTCAGGAATACTATCAACATATTGTTTAGCCAATGTGCCATTGGATAGCCTAAATATAATTTGTGCAGACTGATTGTCAATAGAATTATCATAAACATATAATCGATCTACGATACCTGATATTAAACGACAGTTTATCATTGACTTTTGATATCTGCTTATTACTTTAGTAATCGAAACATCATGCCCACCCTCAATAACTCTTTTTGCAATTCTCGCAGCGTTTATAGTTGGTGATGTCGTTCCGATAAAAAAGAATCGTATGAAAAAACCTGCAACTTTGGCTCGAATTATAAAATCTAATTTATCTTGGGCTGAAAAAACTGTCTCAAATACAAATGGGACACGGTCCGTCAGGCATTTTTCCCGCAATTCTGCGCAATAATTCGCAGCTTTTATAACAGCATCTTGATTATTCCAACCGCCAAATTTTTCTTCGGCAATCTGGTCGGGATTAATATATAACACACCTTCCGACCATTCATGATGCAAAAATTGAGTGGTCACGGTTGTCTTGCCGGAACCATTTGGACCAGCAATAACAATCAGTTCAGGTCGATGATTAATAATGTCCATTACACATGGAATTTATACGTTTACCCCATATTCGCAGTGCCTGCTCATACAGTCGTTCGTAATCGGCCTCAAATTTCTTTTGTGCTTCTTCTGCTTTCTTTACAGCGGCATCACGAGCCTCCGACATTATTGCATACAGCATTTCATCAGTCGGATCCTGTCCACTAAGGAATCTATATGAATTTAGTTCTTGCTCGCTCATAATGTTTCGTTTAGGTTTCGGTGATTATCTGCAAATATATAAATAAAACACTGAAACCCAAAACATTGTGCGTGTATTTTGGGGATTTTAGAAAACGGCGTGTCCCGTTTTTGGTCCGGTTATTATGCGAAAATGGGTTTAACTCATTGAGCTAAACCCATTTACTGAAATAATGTCGGGGTGAGAAGACTCGAACTTCCGACCTCCACGTCCCGAACGTGGCGCGCTGCCAACTGTGCTACACCCCGATTGGCAATGCTTGGATTTGCGGGGACAAAGATAGCTATTATTTTTTAAATATGCTATGATTAGCTGATTTTTTCAACACACAACATGCAAAAACGAGCCTATTCATACCAATAGGCAATACCGATGGACTCCTTACGATGTCCATTAACGTATATCCGAGGTGATACTATGGTCAGTGACGGCAGAATGCGACGTACGGAAAGTCTTAACATTGCGATGCAGCCAATAGCGGTTAATCAAAGCTCCTGCCAGAATGAATGCGCAAAGCACGGTCACGGCGGCAATCCAAAACAGGACAATATGCGGTTCGGGAGGGGTATGTATCATATCTAAAACTTTTTTATGGCAGATTCTGGTGGGTAATCCGCCGGTAATCCAAAACTTGTTTTACATTAAAACGCCAATGGCTATATACCGGTTCAAAAACGGGGGTTATACCAAAGCAACAGTATGCGTTGAAAAGAATACGGTGTACCACCCAAAGGGGATGATACACCGCATATACTATAAAATATGTACGTGGGATGATTATGACATCAGATGGCGTCGTCCTCAACCGTCTCGAGGGCATCGGCAACGGGAGCCGAGGTATCGTCGTCGTCGGATGTGGCAGATTCGAGCTTCTTCATCATGGAGAATATAAATCCGGCTGATATAAGGCATATCACAATGAGTATGCCCCACAGCACTGCCACATCTATCTTATTCCACAACAGGGTGGGGATAAATACCAAGTAGTTGCCTATCGCGGTAGCACCGAACCAGCAGCCCATCATGGCACCTTTGTATTTGGGAGGAGCCACCTTGGACACGAAGGATATACCCATGGGGGAAAGGAGCAACTCGGCAAAGGTGAGCACAAGGTATGTGCCGATAAGAAGATTGGGGGTAACCAAGGTAGCGCCTTGTCCATCAGTGGGGGCAACCCCCAAACCAATGGAGCCTACGCACATGATAAGGAAAGCGACAGCCGCCACAATCATACCGTAGCCAATCTTGCGGGGTGCCGACGGTTCTTTCTTCTTCTTGGCAAGCCATCCGAAGATAGCAACCGAGAACGGTGTGAGTGCCACGACATAGAAAGGATTGAACTGCTGGAATATCTGGGGCTGGATGTTGGTGACGGGGTTGGGGGTCTCGCTATAGAAGTACCACAAGCCACAAGCCACCGCCACAAGCAGCACGCCGGAGATGAGACGGCTCATAGCGCTCTTGGACTGGAAGAGATTGAATGCCGAATACACACCCACGACGATGGTGGCGAGTGCCCAAACATTGAAGCTGATACGTGTCCATCCACTGCCCTCACTTGCCGTGAATACTTCGGCAAACTTGGTGAGAGTAGCGCCATTCTGATGGAATACCATCCAGAAGAATATCACCACGGCAAACACGAGCAGAAGCGCTGTGATGCGGCTCTTGGTCTGCGCGGAGGTAAGTTCCTTGACCGGTGCAGCCGATGCATTTCCGGCAGTCTTAGCCTTGGAATCGGAGACGCCGTTGTAGGTACGCGCACCGAGTTTGTATATGATGAACGATACCACCATGGAAGCACATGCCACAGCGAACGCATAGGAGTAGCCTACAGAGATGGTGTCCATATAGTTGGCTGCATAGGCGGTGAGGTCGGTAGCGTTGCCGGCAAATTCACGCAAGGTGGATTCGGCTTCGGGAGTAGCCTCACCTGCAAGGATAGAGTTACAGATACTGGGGATGGCGGGGTTGTAAGTAAGCCCCTTGGCATTCAAAGCCACGTTGCAGAGCTTCTCGGTAACCGAAGGAGCGAACATGGCACCGATATTGATAGCCATATAGAACAATGAGAAAGCCACGTCGCGCTTGTCGCTGTAGCGGGGGTCATTGTACAAGTCGCCTACCATGACCTGCAGATTGCCCTTGAACAATCCGGTTCCGCAGGATATGAGCAGAAGCGCCGTGAGCATAATGACGAGTGACATCGTGGCACCGCGCTCGGTGGGTATAGCCATAACGAGGTATCCGAGGAACATGACTATGATACCGAGGGTAACGGTCTTTTGGAAATTCCACTTATCGGCAATCCATCCGCCAATCATAGGCATGAAATAGACTAACGCGAGGAACGTGGAGTAGATTAAGCCTGCAGTGGTGGTGCTGAACGCAAACTTGGCTTGCAGGAACAGCAGCAATATGGCAAGCATGGTGTAGTAACCGAAGCGTTCGCCGGTGTTTGCCAATGCGAGCACATAAAGCCCTTTGGGTTGGTTTTTAAACATGATAATTGGTCTATAGTGTTAATGATTCAGATTTTCCTGAGCCTTGAATGCAATGGCATAGAGACGCATCTGCTTGACCATGGCGAGCAAACCGTTGCTGCGCGTAGGCGACAGATTTTCGGCAAGTCCTATGCGGTCTATGAAATAGAGGTCGGAGCCTATTATCTCGTCGGGGGTGTGGCCGTTGAGAACTTTAATGAGAAGCGATATTATGCCTTTGACAATTATCGCATCGGAATCGGCAGTGTAATACACATTGCCGTCGCGATACTCGGCATTGAGCCACACACGGCTCTGGCATCCCTCGATAAGGTGCTCGGTAGTCTTGTACTTCTCCTCAATGGCGGGAAGTGAATTGCCAAGGTCTATAATCATGGCATAGCGGTCCATCCAGTCATCCACTTCCGAGAATTCCTCAATTATTTCGTCTTGTATCCGGTCAATAGTCATATCTTACGTATATTACTTGCAAATATATTAATTTTTTTCATTATATATCACACTCATCACTGTTTCGCCCACTGCCTTGAGGGTAGAGACATCGATGTGGTCCATATTGTCGTCGTGAGTGTGCCATGTGGGAGGGAATGAGCCGGTAACGGCATTGGCACTCTCGACGATATCAATACAGGGAATGCCCGCCCCGTTGATGTACAGGTGGTCGTCGACGATGGCACCTCCTATATAATTGGGGAAACGGTCGGCATAGGGTGATTTAGCCGCCGTACCCCACACCTTGTCGACGATGCCGCGGGCGAGACGGTCGGAGGTGTATTCGCGGTGGAACTTGGCATCACGCCCCCCTACCATATCCAGCACTATGCCGTAGGCGGGACGTGTGGCGGAGGTATATGGAGTGTTGTCTGCCCAATACTGAGTGCCGAGACTCCATGTGGTCTCGGTATTGCCCTCGCCGCTCGAACCGGAGTCTTCGACATCGGTCAAAAGGAAATCGACACCAACCTCGGGATGTGCGGCGCCGATATTGCGTGCCATCTCGAGAATGACCCCTACACCGCTGGCACCGTCGTTGGCACCCAGGATAGGCTGATTGCGCCGGTTCTCATCGGGGTCGTTGTCGGCCCATGGGCGTGTATCGTAATGGGCGGCTATGAGTACCCTCCGGGGTGCGGAGGTGTTGAAGCGCGCCATAATGTTGCACACAGGCACGACGTCGCCAGTATGGGTCGTGACGGTCGCCGTCTGCGTGAACACGGTATCGGCACCGTGACGCGCAAGTTCATCCACGATATAACGGGCACACTCACGATGCTGCGGTGTGCCGGGGACACGCGGACCGAAAGCCACCTGACGCGCCACATAAGCGTAGGCACTGTCGGCATTGAACTCGGGGCGCACGGTCTTGGACGGACGGTCGCCGGATGATGTGTCGGTAGATGTCTTGCCGGAACATGCGGCAAACATCAGCATTATCATTGCATAAATTTGTATTTTCATATCAGCGTATGCTACGATGGAACATAATTCTACAAAAATACAACAAAATCCAGTGTTTTTCGTACTTTTGCCAATAAAACATACCCTCTATGGACACAGCTAAAGAGCAGATAGACGCGTTGCGCGACGCGCTTAACGAACATAACCATAACTACTATGTGCTTAACGCTCCGACTGTGAGCGACCAAGAGTTTGATATGATGCTCAAACGCCTGGAAGCACTGGAGCGCGAACATCCGGAATATGACGACCCCTACTCCCCTACCCACCGCGTGGGTAGCGACCTGACCAAGGGCTTCGAGCAGATACCCCATCAACGGCGCATGTTGTCGCTGGGCAACACATACTCGGTGGCGGAGGTGGATGATTTCGTGAGCCGTTGCCGCGAGTCGCTTCCGGGCGAGGATGTGGAGATAGTGGGTGAGATGAAATTTGACGGCACGTCGATATCCCTGCATTATGAGGATGGACGCCTGGTACGCGCCGTGACGCGCGGCGACGGCGAAAAGGGGGACGTGGTGACCGACAATGTGATAACCATACGCAGCATACCTCTGCAGCTAAAAGGGTCGGACTACCCAAAGCAGTTCGAGATACGCGGCGAGATAGTGCTGCCGTGGAAGGCGTTTGACCGTCTGAACGCCGAACGCGAATACAACGAGGAGCCGCTGTTTGCCAATCCACGCAACGCGGCTTCGGGAACGCTGAAGATGCAAAATTCCGCCGAGGTGGCGCGTAGAGGGCTTGATGCCTATTTCTACTATCTGCTCGGAGAGAATCTGCCATTTGACAACCATTATGACAATATGCTTGCCGCACGCCGGTGGGGATTCAAGGTATCGGACGCGATGACAAGGCTGGAGTCGATTGCCGATGTGGACCGTTACATAAACCACTGGGACATAGCCCGCAAAGAGCTGCCGGTGGCTACTGACGGTCTGGTATTCAAGGTAAACTCACTGCGTCAGCAGCTTAACCTTGGGTTCACTGCCAAGAGTCCGCGTTGGGCTATAGCTTACAAATTCCAAGCCGAAAGGGCTTTGACAAAGCTGCATTTCGTTTCATTTGAAGTAGGCAGAACGGGGGTGATAACCCCGGTGGCGAATCTTGAGCCGGTATTGCTGTCGGGCACTATAGTGAAACGCGCATCGCTGCACAATGAGGATATAATACGCCAGCTCGACATCCACCAGGGCGATATGCTGTATGTGGAGAAGGGTGGCGAGATAATACCGAAAATCACCGGTGTGGATACTGCCGCAAGAGAAAGCGGGGCTGAACCGGTGCGGTTTGTAACCCACTGCCCTGCCTGCGGACACAAGCTGGTGAGAGTGGAGGGTGAAGCGGCGTGGATGTGCCCGAATAAGATTGGATGCGCACCGCAAATTACAGGCCGTATAGAACATTTCGTGGGGCGGCGCATGATGAATATCGACGGTATAGGTGAGGAGATAGCGGTGCAGCTGTTCAATGCCGGGCTAATACGCGACATAGCCGACTTATATGAACTGCGCACGGACCAGCTCGAGAAATTGGAACACATGGGTCCACGCACGGCGGAACGCATAGTGGACGGCATAAGGGAATCCAAGTCGGTACCGTTTGACAGAGTGGTGTTCGCTCTATCCATACCATACGTGGGAGAGACGGTGTCGAAGAAACTGGCACGCGCATGCCATGACATAGACACGCTAATGGGCATGACCGTGGAACAACTCACGGCGATAGAGGACATAGGACCGCGAATAGCTGAAAGCATAGTAGCATATTTTGCCGAACCGGAGAACCGCGAGATAGTTAGACGTCTGCGCGATGCCGGACTGCAGATGGCGATGCCCGAGGTGGATGAAAGCCTGCGGAGCGACCGCCTCGCCGGCAAGTCGGTGGTGATAAGCGGCACGTTTACCCACCATTCACGTGATGAGTACAAGGCTTTGATAGAGTTGAACGGCGGAAAGAATGTAAGCTCAATTTCCAAAAAGACCGATTTCGTACTCGCGGGGGAGAATATGGGACCTGCCAAACTGGAGAAAGCCGCCAAACTCAATGTGCCGATAATCAATGAGGATGAGTTTCTGAATATGATCCAATAATCGGAACTCAGCCCGATACATAACAAAACATCCGGACTTCAATGGATGAGTCCGGATGTTTCTATTTATACGGTATGTATCTGTTACTTGGCGGGGCCCATCTCGAAGATGAGCTCGCCACCGTTAACTATATCATCGTGCATGATGTACATCTTGTCGTAGGGTTCGCCATTGAGCGTAACCTTGCGGATATACTTGTTCTCGGGAGAATTGTTTATAGTTTTCACCGTAAACTTGCCTTTTTCCACAGCTATCTCAGCTTCATCGAATATGGGCGAGCCGAACCAGTAACGGCCGCTTGCCGGCTCTACCTGATAGAAGCCGAGTGCTGAAAGGATGTACCATGCCGACATCTGTCCGGCGTCCTCATTACCTGCCAAACCATCGGGCTCTACGGTATAGAACTCATCGAGTACCTGACGGATGCGGTCGGCTGCCTTGTCGGGCTCTCCAAGCATGGTGTAGAAATAGATGGTGTGGTGGCTGGGTTCATTGCCGTGGGCATACTGACCAATCAGACCGGAGATATCGGGTGACACATCAGCACCGGTGAGATGCGAGCTGGTGGTGAAGAGAGAATCGAGATGAGCCACTGTCGCTTCCTTGGAGCCGAAGAGTTCAACCAATCCGTCCAAATCCTGGGGTACGAGCCAAGTGTATTGCCAAGCATTGCCTTCGCAATAATCGTCGGCACGGTGGGTTGTAGAATTGGGGTCGAATGGTGTGCGCCAAGAACCATCCGCCATGCGTCCGCGAACGTAGCCGGTAGTCTTGTCGAAATAGTTGCGGTAAGAATGGCTGCGTTCTGTGAACTTGCGCACATTGGCAGTATCGCCCATCGCTTCGGCAGCGCGTGCCATGGCTCCGTCGGCAATAGCATATTCCATATCGAAAGCGATGCTCTCGTGCATGAAATCGGACGGGATATAGCCATATTGGTCGCGGTAACCTCCACCGCGGGCGGTATCGTTGGCAGTAGCGAGCAATGCCTTGTAAGCGCGGTCGCGGTCAAATCCGGGCTGATTCTTGACCAATGCATCGGCTACGGCTATGATGCCGGGATTGCCGACCATACAGTCGGTCTCGTTACCCCATAGATGCCATACGGGAAGGCGGCCCTGCTGCTCGGCGATATTAATCATAGTGTTGATCATATCGGAATGGCGCTCGGGGTGTATAATCGATGACAACGGCATGGCTGCACGATAGGTGTCCCACAAGGAGAAGATGGTGTACTGGTTGGAATTGTCCTTGTAAACTTTGCCGTCGGCGCCACGTGACTCACCGGTAACATCGCTGAATGTTGCAGGGACAATCATGGTGTGGTACAGCGCGGTATAGAATTTCTTACGGGAATCGGCATCGGAGGTCTTGATTTTCACCTTACCGAGCTGCTCGTTCCAGGCGGCATCGGCAGCC
>CAJTMM010000037.1:11002-20357 GCA_910577465.1 uncultured Muribaculaceae bacterium
CGGGCATTTCGGCAGCCATATTGGCTTTAGCACCATCGATAGACACCGGCGACAGGGCAACTTTTACCAATACCTGTTCGGCAGAATCGGTGTCGAAGTTGACACGGCCATACATATTGTTCTCGCCTTTGAGTTCAAATGATTTGAACGGTTTTGAGAATTCGGCTACAAAGAATACTTTCTGATCTTTTGCCCAGCCGGATGAATGGCGATATCCGACTATACGGTTGTCTCCTTCCGTTTCCATGAAGGTTTCGGTAGGTTTGTCCCAGCATCCTCCGTTCTGAAGGTCAAATACGATTGCAGCAGAATCGGACGCGGGGAAAGTGTAGCGATGCAGACCTACACGATTGGTAGCGGTCATTTCGGCAAGGATATCATAGCGGGTCAAGGGAACTGAATAATATCCGGGGACGGTAACCTCTTTTGAGCGGTCGCCATAGGACCACAGCCCTGACATGGGGTCTTCTTCAGTACCACGTGCGTAAGTAACCTCGCCAATCACAGGCATAACGGTCACATCAAACAGGTCGCCGATACCGGTGCCCTGAAGGTGGGTGTGGGAGAAGCCTATTACCGTAGAGTCACTGTCGTGATAACCGGAACACCAGTCCCACGATTGGGGGATACTTGTAGGGCCTAACTGCACCATACCGAACGGCACATTGGCTCCTACGAACACATGTCCGTGACCTCCGCTACCTATTTTGGTATCGACATAGGATGTCAGTGATTCCTGCGGTGCATCCTCGCCATTTTGCGAGCATGACGCCAACAGTGCAGGAACAGCGCCAAGCAAAAATAGATGTGATAGTTTCATTGATTTATATTTTGAATTTATTTTGATTTATCTTTCAAGCTGAATTTAAGGTTCTTACCCTTAATGAGCTCATCATGTGATATGCGATATTTTTTCAAGGGCTTGCCGCCAAGCTGCATTTTGTCTATAAATATCGACTCGGGGCTTTCGCGTTCAGCTTCAATAGTCACCGTACCCTGATGGGTATCTATCTCCACAGAGTCGAACACCGGTGAAGTAATGGTGTAATACGGCTCGCCGGGACAGTCGGGGTAAAAGCCCATCATGGAGAATACTGCCCACGCCGACATAGTTCCGGTATCATCATTACCCGGAATGCCGTCGGGCTGCGTGGTGAAATACTTTTCGAGCAGACGGTTCACCTCTTTCTGCGTACGCCATTCTTCGCCATTGAAGCGGCTGAACAGGTACGGGTAGGCAATATCAGGTTCGTTAGCGGGGTCGTATAGGGCGGAGTCCATGACCATCTGCAATTTGTCAACAAATTTCTTCCTGCCGCCCATCAGCTTTGCCAACCCTTCCACATCATGGGGAACAAAGAAGGTATAGTTCCATGCACTACCTTCATGGAATCCGGGCACAGCCTCGAAGTTTTCACCCGCGCGGGGATTGAACGGGGTGAGGAACGTTCCGTCATCATTGAGCGGGCGCAATGTTCCACTCTCTTTCGAGTAATAATTCTTGTAGCCTTTTGTGCGTTTGCGCAGTTCGGCGGCAAATTCAGTGTCGCCACGCTGCTCGGCAAGCCAAGCCAAAGCATTGTCGGCTACATAATATTCCAATGCATGCGATACAGAATTGTCGCCGGAATTGTCACCTTGATGCACACCGAGGGGTACATATCCTTTTTCTATGTAGGGGTCGATATCGGGACGCATGGGATTAAAGGCTCCGGGAGTCGTTGCCGATTTTTTCATGGCGGCATAAGCTGCATCCATATCGAAATCACGAAGACCCTTGCGCCATGTATCTACAATTACGGGGATAGCGGGATCGCCCTCCATGGTAAATGTCTCACGGCCATAAAGCTCCCATTTAGGCAACCAGCCCCACTCTTTCGACATATCAATCATGGAACGCACCATATCCAACTGGCGCTCGGGATACACCATAGTCATCAGTTGATGCACATTGCGGTAGGTATCCCAAAGCGAGAACACGGTGTAACGCTCATTGCCATCAGCAACCTTACCGTCACCGAAACTTTCCATCAACGGGTATTGACCATTGACATCGCTCAGGACATTGGGATGTATCAAAGCGTGATACAGACCGGTGTAGAACACTTCTTTCTGCTTGTCGGTACCGCCTTTGACCCTTATCTTGCCCAAATCGGCATTCCAGGTGTCGTGTGCATTGGTACGAATCTCATCGAATGTCAGATTCATCTGCTCTTTGTCGAGATTCTCGCGGGCATTCGCCGTGGACACAAACGATACCCCCATACGCACCTCTACCTGTTCACCGGGAGCAAGGTTCTCGTATGTAAACCAATATCCGATGTCATCACCGGACAGTTCACGTCCATATTGTGTATACAGTTTGTATGTACCGTTATCGGGAGTCCACTCGGCTTCCACGCCCTTCATCTCACGTTGCATTTTCCAATACCCTGAAGCATCAGGCTTCTTGTTTACACGCATCACAAAGTATATCGGGAACACCTTTTGCGGATTGTAGCAGAATGTACCGAGCAACTTGGAACCTTCGATTTCAGTATCGCTCACACGACGCACCGTGGCTCCACTCTCATTCGTCAAGCCTTCACCAAGATTGAGCAATATATTGCCTTTACCACCCGGGAAGGTGTATCGTTCAGCCGACGAGCGCTTCGTAGCGGTGACTTCGGTGAGTATATCATATTTTGTAAGACGGTTGGAATAAAAACCGGGGGCCGCAGTCTCGGAGGTATATTCCGAGCCATACTTCGTGTAATCGGGTTCCAAATCGCCGGTTGTGGCAATGGTAAGGAGCGACCCCAATTCCGGACATCCCACCCCGCTCAAAGTCACATGGGCGTAACCGGTGAAAAATTTGTTATGAAACTCATACGGGGTAGACCACCATCGGGAATCCTTGTCATAGACATTATCATCGGAACCCATGACATTGAACGGAACCACCGACATCATACCGTTAGGAACCACAGCCCCGGGATTGGTAGTACCGAAATTAGTGGTGCCCACAAACGGATTTACCCATCGGGTATAATCCTCACCGGCAACAGCCGACGACGCCACAAGCATCATTGCAGCGACTATCGAATGGTATTTCGACATAGATATAATAAGGTATTAGTTTATAAGTGAATATTTCGGTTATTTCAATACGCAAAGATAAGCACATTTATCCACACATTTACATATACTATGAATTTTATATCTGATATCATATCACAAGCATCATACATCTAACATCAATTAACATACAGCATTGCGCATTCAGATATTTTTAAGTAAATTTACCGCCAATAATTCACCAAACATTATCTATTTATATGAATTTTACCATGAAACCATTGTTTGCGGCGGCAGCCTGTGCAATGTTCATCTCTGCCAATGCGGAGGAACTCCAGATGCTTTCCCAAAACTACAGTTATCCGGACAACGAACCGGCACCATGCCATCCGGTACCTACAGAACGACAAATCAAATGGCAGGAAACAGAATTTTATGCTTTTTTCCACTACGGTATGAATACATACACGGGGCTGGAATGGGGTAATGGAAATGAAAATCCCAACACCTTCGCTCCCACACAACTTCCGAACCCCAAATAATGGCTCGAAGCTGTGAAAGCAGCCGGAATGAAAGGTGGAATCGCCGTTGTGAAACACCACGACGGCTTCTGTCTCTGGCCTACGGAAACCACCGACCACAAATGCACGAGCAGCAGCAACACATACGCTCAGCAAACAAACATCCCGCAGGCATTTGCCGATGCAGCCCGCGAATTGGACATGAAATATGGTTTTTATATCTCACCGTGGGACCGTAACAGCGCATATTACGGGACCGACCGTTATGTCAAAGATGTGTTCATGAAACAATGTGATGAATTGGCTCAGTATGGCTCCGACCAATTTGAGATGTGGTTTGACGGTGCCAATGGCGGCAGCGGATATTACGGTGGTGCCAATGACACCCGCAGTGTAGACGAAGCCACATATTACGACGTGCCCAATCTCCGTGACTACATCCATAAAATAGCGCCCATGTGCGTAATGTGGGGTGTAGGTGGCGAAGCCCGATGGATCGGCAACGAATCGGGATTTGCCGGCGAGACCAACTGGTGTATGATGGAACGCGGTGCCAATTCAGAAATTTCGTCGCGCAATTCCGGTCAGGAAGAGGGATGGATATGGCTTCCCGGTGAAAGCGATGCAAAAGCCACGTCAGCCGGATGGTTCTGGCATAACGGACAAAGTGACCTATCGGCAGAACGTTTGTTTCAGATGTATCTTGAGACAGTTGGACGCAACTCCACCCTTATCCTAAACATCCCGCCGGACAAATCGGGTACCCTACCCCAAAGTTCAGTGAACACACTTAAGAGTCTCGGAGAATTACTGACCACACGTCTCGGCAACGACCTCGCACGCAATGCATCAATCGAAGCGAGCCTGTCGCGCAACAACGGCACATCACGCACCTATGATGCATCCAACATGATTGACGGTGACACAGACACATATTGGGCGACTGAAGACGGAATAAAAAGTGCCACTATCACTTTAACATGGGACGAACCACAGACTGTGCGTTACGTATCCATGATGGAATACATAGCCAAAGGACAACGCGTACGCGATTTCACTATCGAGACAAGTGTCGACGGAGAGAACTGGGAAGAACGTGCCTCAAGTATAGCCCAGACAACCATAGGCTACAAACGAATAATACCGCTGAACGGCAGCACCGCAGAAAGTTACGGCAACGGTTATACAGCAAAGGCTGTAAGAATAACCATTAACGACAGTCGTGCATGTCCGTTGATTCACACCATTTCCGTTTACTAACCCGATACACACTACAAAATGAATATAGCTAAACATATAGCCTTATACGGTACCATGGCTTTTACGTCAATGGTATCACCGGCACAGACACATATCACATTCGATACCGAAGACTACGGAACTTTAAGCGTATATGACACCTGGGGTGACTCACCATTCCGTACAGGCGAGCTCAATGGCAACGTGCAAGTATTGGACAACCACCTTGCCAATGAAGAGACCAACGCATCTACAAAGATTCTCGGTGTTCAACGCTCACGATTCGGTTCAAACACATTCGGAGCTAAAATAGATTTAAAAGAAACCTTCGACCTCACACCGACCCAGCGATTTGTGCATGTCATGATCCACAAACCTGTCGACGGCCGCGTGATGCTGATAGGACTGGGTAAACGCGCAGACCGTCCTGAGCAGTCAAATGATGTGGAACAATTCTGGTCATATCCCATAAATGAAGTCAAAACGGGAGAATGGTGCGACGCAGTATTCCCGATTAAAGGCAACGGAGGTATTGATATTTACTCACTCGTCGTAGTACCCCACTGCGAAGCTCCTCATGATCTTTCGGATGATTTCGTAGCATATATCGATGATATTTTAATAGACGATAATCTGTCGCCACGCATCGGACTGGAAGACTATAGCCCTAACTTCACTTGGGAAACACCTCATGGCCGACCCTCCGATCGCTGGACATCTTCAGTGGGGCTATCCGGAACCGCCGACGGCTCACAGACAATCAACATACCCACCACACCATCGAAGATGGCATACAACAAATTGTTTGAAACACCATTGAAGGCAAAGGCGGGCGAAACCGTAACCCCGGTATTTGGATATACCTCGGGATGGATGCACACATACGTGTACATTGACAGGGACAACGACGGTCAATTCTCGGCAGCAGTCGACGACAATATCATACTTGACTCCACGTGTGACCTTATGGCATTCTCCCTATACACCAACGGCAATGACAGTTATGGCAAAAACTCTGCAGGTACAACAATAAACTCAGCCAACAACGGATTTGACCGTTCAAGCATACCCAACTTTACCATACCCGCCAACTTATCCAACGGCATATACCGCATGCGCTACAAAGTTGACTGGAACAATATTGATGCTGGAGGTGACTTAAACAGCTTCACTTCAAACGGTGGCATAATAGTGGATGTGCTTCTCAACATACATGGCGACTACTGCAACGTGACCAACGACAACCGTAATGGCGAGGTACTTACCGCAGCCGGAGAAACCCTCAATGGATATCGAGCACCTTTCGGACAGGCATTGAAAATCAAAATGGTTCCGTCCAATGGATTTACTTATAACGGCATACGTATCCGCCACGGATATAATCTATCTGGCGACTCACTCGTACACGGCAATCCCCAGTTCCGTGACGAGATAATCTACGCCGATGAATTTGATGCCAACGACTGTGTAAGCATCCCGGCTGAATATATGGACGGTGATGTACTCATTGAAGGACTCTTCGTGGAAGAAGGCTCTGATAGCGGACGCGTCAAAGTCACATACGATGTGGTATGCGACAACCGTGTCGTAGCATCAAAAACCGTACGTGTCACCAAAGGTGCAGAATGGCCCAATCCTGAATTCGCATCTGAAGCATCGAGCGAGTACTTCACATTAAGTTCAAAACCGGAAGGGACATGTGAAAATGATACTGTGATTACTCTGACACTTAAACAGAACTTGCCATTTAAAAGCAGCGTTGACTTTGAAAACGCTCATTGGCATTACCTTTCAATAACAGCCAGCAAGAACTATCTCTCTCATTCAGGGGGCTCTTCCATCAATATCGGGGCAACTACAACTGCAATACCCGACGAATCCAACTTAAATTCCCAATGGGCATTTATAGGTGATGTCATAAATGGCTTCCAAATAGTAAACCGCGGAGCCGGCGATGGCAAGATTCTTTCGTCATCACACGATACAGAATCCAACACCGGTGGTTCTACTTATCCGATTATGACCGAGACACCGGTACCGTCAACTCACAACACATACTGGATGCCGACAAAAAGCACCAACATATCAGGTGAAAACGGATTCTACCTGCATCAACTCGGCCATACCTCCAACCGTATGAACAGCCGTGATTCAAAACTGGCTTACTGGACGGGAGGAGCTGATGGAGGCTCGACTTTCATTGCCACATTATTGTCCGGTTATGCCGTAACAATAGTTGCACCGTCAGCTACAGTCGGGACACTTGAAGTGTATTGTGATGGTGAAAGAATATCCAATGGCACCCACGTTGACGAAGGTTCCATAATAACTATAATGGCAACACCCAATGAATATTACAACGTTACCGAAATCACCGTCAATGGTGTAGTCATTGAACCTGTAGACGGAATATATACTTACACCGTAGGTACACAAGCCATCACTGTTGCCGCAACCTTTGAACGCGACCCTGATGCACCGATTGATTATTGTATACCTACTTACGGCGGTACCGGCACATCTCGTACCACAACAAACAAAACCGACCGCTACCTAAGAAGTCTCACCATAACCGACGGTGTAAGCTCCATAACCACCGAATCGTATGGCAGTACTGCAGGACGAGCAGTATACAAAGATGAGACATCAAAGATTCTAACTACCGAACCTGGCAAAACCATCACCATATCAGTCGATGCGTCGATGTGGGCCATGCATGATTACGTCTATGTGGACTTTGATAACAACGGATTTGACCTTAATGACAGAGTTGTATATCCGGAAACTCTCAACGGTGTCTTCTTAAACACTCTCACATTTACTGTACCCGCCAACCAGGCTCCCGGCACATACCGCGTACGCCACATGATTGACTGGAACAATAGCGATCCTTGCCAATTCGCACAAACACAAAGCAGCGATAACGGTGAGGCTATAACCGACTTCCTTATCAGAATTGAAGCCGACCAGCTCAGTATAATAACAGATGGTGAAGGCGAAGTGGAAATTTGGAGCGAAGGTAACGCTTCCGACGGTCCTACCGGCATCCAATACAGAGACGGGGATGTACTTCCCTCGGATGGTATCGCTCCGAAGATTTTTGCAAAGCCCGCCAACGAATGGAAACTATATAGTTTAATCTATGATAACGGAAATGGAACTGCAACCGACTGCACCTCAATGGCAGAAAATGTAAGTTCCTCAGTAGCCAACTACAGCGGATGGCTATTTGCATCACTCGAACGCAACGAGGGCAGTCCAACCATATCAGTAGTCTTCTCTAACGATACATCTGCCATAGATGCCATAGTCTTTGACCCCAATGACGGTCCCGTGGAATATTTCAACCTGCAAGGAGTCAAGATTGAGACTTCGAAACTTAACCCGGGATTCTACATAGCCCGCCAAGGTGAGAAAGTAGTCAAGATACTTGTAAAATAACAAATATCCACAATATAGAAATGGTGTGTCGGGATATCGCCGGCACACCATTTTTTATACCCGTATCTTTTTATACCCGTATCACGAGTAGCCGTAACGCACGTAACGTTTACACACAATTATCTGCCATCAACTATATTGAAGAACCATATACTAATAATCCCAGGCTCACCATCAACACAGCCAAGTCTATCAGCTTGGCTTTTATGTTGCGTTCGTGGAGGGCGATTACTCCGTAGAGGAACGGGACTACGACGCTTCCGCGCCGTATCATCGACACTATCGAAATCATGGCTCCGTCGAGCGACAGGGAGTAGAAATAGGCTATGTCGGCGATAGTGAGAAATATTGAGATGAGGGGGATGGTCCATCGCCAATGAAAACATGTCGCCACACCTGCTGCCTTCGGAGCCACACTCCGCATAATCAGGATGGCGGCGGTCATTATCATGCACTGGTAAAGCGAGTACCATGCCTGCACCTCCAATGGCATATAGAACCGCAGCAGATACTTATCGTAAAGCGCACTCACTGCACCGAGGACAGCCGCGCCTACCGCCATCCAAAGCCACCGTGACCGGCGCAATGAGAATCCTTCGCCGGCTCCAAGTCGGGATATGAAATACAATGATGCAAAGCCAAGCAATATACCTATCCACTGCACCATGTTCAGCCGTTCGCCGAACACTATCACAGCACCTGTAAGCACCATCACCGGACGCGATGCATTGATAGGGCCCTGTATGGTCAATGGCAGATGCTTTATAGCAAAATATCCAAGCAGCCACGAACCAAGCACGATAAATGCTTTAACAATTATCAAAAGATGTCCCTCCACTGTATTGCCTAAGCCATAGTTGGCTGAAAACAATCCGGAAATTATCACCGGAAACATCAACATGGCACCAAACACGGTATTGAGCATCAGTACCACTAGCACATTATTGCCGCGCACCGACAGTTTCTTCATAACATCATAGAATCCCAGACACAATGCCGACAACAAAGCACAAGTAATCCACATAGCAATAATATTTTAATACCGATATATAAACTAATCCATATATATACAAAAAAGGGAGCCGCGGGCGGGACTG
>CAJTMM010000038.1 GCA_910577465.1 uncultured Muribaculaceae bacterium
TGGTGCAAAGATAGGGGGTGGAGGTGGGGGTTGGTGTGCGAATTTGCACTTTTGTGTGCGAATTTTTTGTGGGGTGGGGTGGATGTGTGGGAAGGTTGTGTTATATTTGTGCGGAATATGGATATTTTGAGTTATGGATGACTGTGTATATAAGGTGCGTAGAAGCCCGTTGAGAATTGTATTGAGTGCATTGAGCGTAGTAGCCGTAGCTATATGGATTTATTGTGCGGTGAGTTTGGTGCAGGGATGGTTGATGTATCTGTGTGTATTTGTAATGGTGGTGATGTTGGTGTCGTGTGTATGCGATTTTCTGTCGGCATGCCTGATGCGATATGAGATAAAGGGTGGTATTCTACAATTATATCCGTATTACGGGTTAAGCAAGGTGCATAAGGACTATGATGTGAAAGAGATGTCAAGTGTGGAATGCTGTGCTCGCTTTTCGTGGTCGTGTTTTTTGAAGCGCTATCTTGCAATCCGTTTTTCGGATGGCAGGAAGTATTCCCAGTTTTATCCTCTGACTATTGTGCCGGAGGATGAGGAGAAGTTTTTAGCGGATATCTGTAGAATCAATCCGGGAATCACGGTTAAATAGTTGTGTTATAATATAATATATGGATGCAATCCCTGCGTGAGCGGGGATTTTTTTATGCGCCTGTGGAATGGGATTGACTTGGTAAAATGAAAAAAACATGAATTTTTTTACTTTTTATTTTGCGAATGAATGAATATACGAAAAAAATAAGTACCTTTGCGCTGAATTAAACGTGAATATTTATAAATAATAGTTCATTTCGAGTAAAATGAATGTAGACAAGATTGTAGTGGTTTTCGCCCAAGAGGAGCATGCCGGTTATGCACGCAGGATATGCGATCTGATTTATGAGTCGGCATTGCAGCGAGGAACGGGTATTGCCCGCCGGTCAGATGAGTATATCTCCGGAAAGATAACCGGCGGTAAGGCAGTAGTGGCATTGGATGGTGACAAATTGGTTGGCTTCAGCTATATCGAATGCTGGGGGCATGGCGATTTTGTGGCAACATCAGGTCTGATAGTAGATCCCGAGTATCGACATCTCGGTCTGGCTGCACGTATCAAAGAGAAAACATTTGAACTTGCGCGTATGCGTTTCCCATTTGCCAAGATATTCAGTATAACGACCTCACTGCCTGTGATGAAACTTAATTCACGGATGGGTTACAAGCCGGTCACGTTCTCCGAGCTTACGGATGACGAGGAATTCTGGCAGGGATGCAAAGGGTGTGTGAATTATGATATATTGCAGCGAAACAACCGACGTATGTGCCTATGTACCGGAATGCTGTATGACCCATTGCTGCCGGCGAAAAACAATACAGCGGCAACCCCATATATCATGCATGTCGGCAATATATTTAAGAAACTATTCAGAATTAAAAAGTAACATAGTAAAATACAGATATGGATAAAAAGAAAAAAGTGGTGCTTGCGTTCAGCGGCGGATTAGATACATCGTTTTGTGCAAAATATCTTTCGGAGGACTTAGGCTATGAAGTACATACGGCTATAGCCAATACCGGAGGATTCTCATTAGCCGAACTGGAGTCGATAGAGCAACGCGCCATCAAGCTCGGAGCGGCTTCACATGCCACGCTCGACGTGACAAAAGATTATTATGAAAAGAGCATAAAATATATGATAGCCGGCAATGTACTGCGTAACGGCACCTATCCGATAAGTGTGTCGTCGGAACGTATATTTCAGGCAATAGCCATAATAGAATATGCCAAAAGCATAGGAGCCGACGCGGTGGCACACGGTTCGACAGGCGCCGGAAACGACCAGGTTCGTTTTGACCTGACATTCCAGATACTTGCCCCCGATATAGAGATAATAACCCCCACCCGTGATATGAAGCTCACCCGTGAATATGAGATAAATTATCTGAAGCAGCACGGTTATGAGGCGGATTTCACAAAGATGGAATATTCCATCAACAAAGGACTTTGGGGAACCAGTATCGGCGGTAAGGAAACATTGAAGTCGGAGCAGACATTGCCCGAGCATGCCTATCCAAGCCAGGTTACGGCAACGGAACCGGAGACGCTGAAGATAACGTTTGACAAAGGTGAAGTGGTAGCCGTGAACGGTAATGAAGTCCCCGACCGCATAGAAGCTATACGACAGATAGAAGCCGCCGGTGCAAAATTCGGTATAGGCCGCGACATGCATATCGGTGATACGATAATAGGCATAAAGGGTCGTGTGGGCTTTGAAGCGGCAGGACCGATATTGATCATCGCCGCCCATAAGATGCTCGAAAAGCATACCCTTGTCAAATGGCAGCAGTATTGGAAAGACCAGATAGGCACCTGGTACGGAATGTTCCTGCATGAAGCCCAGTACCTCGACCCGGTAATGCGTGATATGGAAGCCTTCCTCGAAAGCACGCAGAAACATGTGTGCGGTACGGTAGAGGTGATATTACGTCCGTACAGCTATACATTGGTGGGAGTGGACTCGCCTTACGACCTTATGAAAACTGATTTCGGAGAGTATGGAGAGATAAACAACGCCTGGGATGCCGATGACGTGAAAGGATTCACCACGATAATGGGTAATCCGATGAAAGTGTACTATAACGTGTTGAACCGTGCAGAAGGTAACAAAGCCAATGATTAATGCCGGAATAATAGGAGGCGCCGGATATACAGCCGGTGAGCTGATACGCCTGCTCATAAACCATCCGCAGGTGCAGCTGCAATTCGTGCATTCCACAAGCAATGCCGGAAACCGGGTGGCTGATGTCCATGCCGGTATGGAAGGGGAGTGCGACCTCAGGTTTGTGCCGGAATATGATCTGGATGCCGTGGATGTGCTGTTTTTATGCTCGGGACACGGGCACAGCACCGAGTTCTGGCAAGAAAACGGCTACCGGGATAATCTTAAAGTAATAGATCTGGCACAGGACTTCCGGGATGAATCGTGCGGGTATGTATATGGATTGCCCGAAGTCAATGCAGAGCGTATAAGCAACGCAGACAGAGTAGCCAATCCCGGGTGCTTCGCCACCGCCATACAACTTGCGCTGCTTCCCCTTGCATCGACAGGCAGATTGCGTTCCGATGTGCATGTGACGGCAGTGACCGGCTCGACCGGCGCAGGCGTGAAGCCCGGAGCAACCACACATTTCAGCTGGCGCAATGACAACCTGTCGGTGTACAAGGCATTCACCCATCAACACCTTGCAGAGATACGGCGGACACTCGTTGCCTTGCAGCCGGATTTCACAGCCGATATAAATTTCATACCGGTACGCGGTGATTTCGCACGTGGAATTTTTGCAATGGTATATACCGATAGTGACCTTACAGAAGATGAGGCGCGGAAACTATATGCCGACTATTATGCCGATGCCACGTTTACCCATGTGTCATCACGAAACATAGACATGAAGCAGGTGGTCAATACGAACAAAGCACTTGTGTGGGTAGAGAAGCATGGTACGAAGCTGCTTGTGATATCGGCTATAGACAATCTGCTGAAAGGAGCTTCGGGTCATGCCGTGCATAATATGAACCTGATGTTCGGACTGGCACCGGATACTGGGCTGCGCCTAAAACCGTCGGCATTTTAATGACAATGATTGATTATGGATTTATTTGATGTATATTCACTTTATGATATAGAGCCCGTGTCGGGCAAGGGACCGTATGTATATACGGCAGACGGTACGGAGTATCTTGACTTTTATGGCGGACACGCCGTAATATCGGTGGGACATGCCCATCCACGCTATGTGAAAGCGATAACGGAGCAGGTATCGAAACTCGGTTTCTACTCCAACTCGGTAAAAAACTCGCTCCAATCCACGCTTGCCGAGAAATTAGGCAAAGCCAGCGGTTATGATGAATACTCCCTGTTTCTGTGCAACAGCGGAGCCGAAGCTAATGAAAATGCAATAAAACTCGCTTCGTTCCATACCGGCAAATCGAAGGTGCTGGCATTTGACAAGGCATTTCACGGTCGTACATCCGGAGCCGTTGCCGCAACGGATAATCCTGCGATAGTATCGCCATTTAACCGCACTGACAATGTGGTATTCGCACCTCTTAATGATATAGAGGAGACGGAGCGGATGCTTTCGACCGGAGAATTCTGTGCCGTGATAGTGGAAGGAATCCAGGGAGTGGCCGGAATAAGGATGGCAGAGGATGAATTCATGCGTGGATTGCGCGATGTGTCGCGACGCTATGGAGTGGTGATGATAGCCGACGAGATACAATCGGGCTATGGCAGGAGCGGTATGTTCTTCGCCCATCAATATGCAGGTGTACGTCCCGATATAATAACTGTTGCCAAGGGCATAGCAAACGGATTTCCGATGGGTGCAGTGCTTATAGCCCCCCATATAGCCCCCAAGAAGGGTATGCTCGGCACTACATTCGGCGGCAATCATCTGGCGTGTGCCGCCGCTATCGCAGTGCTGGATATAATCAAGGATGAGAATCTTGTGGAGAATGCGAAAACAACAGGTGATTATATAATGGAGCGGTTGTGCCAGATACCTCAACTAAAGGATGTGCGCGGCCGCGGCCTTATGATAGGTATGGAGATTGATGGCCCGGCGGCGGAATTGCGCAAGCGGTTGCTTTTCGAAAAGCGCATATTCACGGGCGGTGCAGGAGTGTCGACCGTGCGTCTGCTTCCCGCACTGAGCGTGACACGTGACCATGCCGATAGATTGATAGAGTCATTGATTGAATTATTGTAACGAACCAGAGATGAGAAGATTTACTTGCGCACAAGATATAGGTCCATGGCGCGATGCCGTGAAAGAGGCTTTGGCTATAAAGGACAACAGATTTGCCTATGATACACTGGGCAAGAACCGCACACTATTGATGATATTTTTCAATTCCAGTCTGCGTACACGTCTCAGCACCCAGAAAGCAGCCATGAATCTGGGGATGAATGTGATGGTGCTTGATGTAAACCAAGGCGCGTGGAAGCTGGAAACCGAGCGCGGGGTGGTGATGGATGGCGATAAAGCCGAGCATCTGCTGGAAGCCATTCCCGTGATGGGTTCGTATTGCGATATAATAGGAGTGCGTTCGTTTGCCGGGCTGAAAAACCGCGAGGAGGATTATGAGGAACGCGTAATAGAGCAGTTCATCCGCTATTCCGGGCGGCCGGTGTTCAGCATGGAAGCCGCCACGCGTCATCCGCTCCAGAGTTTCGCCGATCTGATCACGATAGAAGAGTATAAAAAGGTGGAGCGTCCGAAAGTGGTGCTGACATGGGCACCGCATCCCAAGGCATTGCCGCAGGCTGTTGCCAATTCATTCTGTGAGTGGATGAATATGACCGATTATGATTTCGTGGTGACCCATCCCCACGGGTATGAGCTCGATGCCGCATTTGTGGGTAATGCAAAAGTAGAATATGACCAACGCAAAGCATTTGCCGGAGCGGATTTCATATATGCGAAAAATTGGTCTGCCTACACCGGACAAAATTACGGAAAGGTGCTGTCGACGGATAAGGATTGGACCGTGGACGCTGATAAAATGAGCCTTACCAATGACGCCATGTTTATGCACTGTCTTCCCGTAAGGCGTAATATGATAGTGACAGATGAGGTGATAGAGTCGCCCCGCAGTATAGTGATTCCTGAAGCTGCAAACCGCGAGATTTCAGCACAGACCGTCATAAAACGAATGCTTGAAGCCTTATGAACATGTGCGAACGGATAAAGGTGGTGAAAATTGGAGGCAATGTGGTGGATAATCCCGAAGCCTTGCAGGCTTTCATATTTGATTTCAGTAAACTCGAAGGTCCGAAAATACTTGTGCACGGCGGTGGTAAAGAAGCCACACGCCTGAGCGCGGCATTGGGTATAGAAACGACTATGATAGATGGTCGCCGAGTTACAGACCGAAATACGCTCGATGTGGTGACAATGGTGTATGCCGGATTGATAAACAAGCGCATAGTAGGAATGTTGCAAGCTACGGGAACGGATGCGATAGGGCTGAGCGGAGCCGACGGTAATGTCATAAAAGCATCGCGCCGCAAGCCTGTGCCGGTGGATTACGGTTATGTCGGAGATATCGACCCACTCAATGTCAACGACTTATTCATATCATCGCTGCTGCGGGATGGTTATACGCCAGTGTTCTGTGCGGTGATGCACGACGGTGACGGTACGCTGCTGAACTGTAATGCCGATACCGTGGCATCGGCAGTGGCGGTGGCGTGTTCACGTATAGCACCCACCGATCTGATATACTGTTTTGAAAAGAAAGGTGTGCTTTACGATGCGGATAACGACGATGCATTGATAGAACGTATAGATGAACAATCCTATAGTGCATTGCGAGCCGAGGGTGTGATAACGAAAGGTATGATACCCAAGATAGATAATGCGATGGCTGCGATACGCAACGGTGTGGGAAATGTGCATATCAAATGTGCATCTAATTTATTGAACGGCTGCGGTACGGTGATAAGCTTATGAATATAGATGCCATAAAATTGCTCAAGAGTCTGGTAGCCATCCCGTCAGTGTCACGAGACGAAAACGGTACGGCGGATCTGTTGGTTGAGGTTCTGACCGATGCCGGTATAAAATGCCGGCGTCATTATAATAATGTGTGGGCATTGCAGCCGCACTATGATGCGACTAAACCGACATTGATGCTCAATTCGCATCACGATACGGTGAAACCGTCGCCCGCCTATACGCGTAATCCGTACGAAGCCGCAGTAGAGGATGGAGTGCTGTACGGGCTTGGAAGCAATGATGCCGGAGCATCGGTGGTGTCGTTGGCATCGGTCTTTGCCCGACTATATGAAACGGAATTGCCATTTAATATAATTCTTGCGCTGACGGCAGAGGAGGAGGTGATGGGTGAACATGGCATGAGGGCGATGTTGCCACACCTTGCGGAGCAAGGCATAAGCGTGGATATGGCATTAGTGGGCGAGCCTACCGGAATGCAGCCGGCAGTGGGGGAGCGCGGACTGGTGGTGCTGGACTGTACGGCGCATGGCAGGACCGGTCATGCGGCACGTAAAGAAGGAGTGAATGCGCTGTATAAGGCTATCGAAGATATTGATAAGCTACGTCGGTTCAAATTTGAACAAAAAAGTGAACTATTAGGCGATATATCATTGCAAGTGACGCAGATAAATGCCGGGACGCAACATAATGTGGTGCCTGACAGATGCGGTTTCGTGGTGGATGTGCGCACTACCGACGCCTATACCAACGAGCAGACCGTGGAGATATTGCAGAAGGTGATAGAAGCCGATGCAGTGCCCCGGTCGACACGTGTGCGTGCATCGGCGATATCCGACAATCATCCTATGGTATGTGCGGCGGTAGCCATAGGTGGCACACCGTTTGTATCTCCGACTACGTCGGACATGGCATTGATGCCATTTCCATCGTTGAAGATGGGTCCAGGGCAGTCGCAACGCAGCCATACGGCTGATGAGTATGTATTGCTGTCGGAAGTAGAGGAGGCGCAATCATTGTATGAAAAATTTATATTTGAACTCTCAAACATCATATAACTAATAAGATATGAAATTATGGAGCAAAGGCTTCGAGCCTAATAAAATGATAGAGGTATTTACCGTGGGCAATGACCGTGAACTTGATATGAGGTTGGCACGGTATGATGTGCAGGGCTCGCTTGCCCATATAAAGATGCTTGAGAGCATAGGTCTGCTTACCGCCGATGAACTGGAAGTGCTGACGGGCGGGCTGAATGATATCGCGGAGATGATAGACCGCGGGGAGTTCCGTATAGAACCGGGTGTGGAGGATGTGCATTCGCAGGTGGAATTTATCTTGACACAACGGTTGGGGGATGTGGGCAAAAAGATTCATTCGGGCCGTTCGCGCAATGACCAGGTGCTGGTGGACTTGAAGCTGTTCATGCGCGATGAGTTGCGAAATATAGCCGTTGCAGCGTCACGTCTATTTGAAAAATTCCAGGAATTGAGCGAGCGGTATAAAGATGTGTTGATGCCCGGGTACACGCACCTGCAGGTGGCGATGCCATCGTCGTTCGGATTGTGGTTTGGCGCCTATGCCGAGTCGTTGGTGGATGATATGCAGATACTTGCGGCGGCTTACGATATAGCCAATCAGAATCCGCTCGGGTCCGCCGCCGGGTATGGTTCGTCATTTCCACTTGACCGGACGATGACCACACGCGAACTTGGTTTCGCCACCATGCATTACAATGTAGTCGCCGCACAGATGAGCCGTGGCAAGACAGAACGTGCCGCAGCGATGGCGATAGGGGCTATCGCTTCCACGGTGGGGCATTTTGCCATGGATGTGTGTATGTATATGTGTCAGAATTACGGTTTTGTCTCATTCCCGGATGAGTTTACGACCGGTTCGAGCATAATGCCGCACAAGAAGAACCCAGATGTGTTCGAGATAATGCGCGGAAAGTGCAACCGATTGCAATCGGTTGCAAATGAGGTGGCTATGCTTCTCGCTAACCTGCCATTGGGGTATAACCGGGACTTGCAGCTGCTGAAGGATATCATATTTCCGGCGACTACGGAGATGGTGCAGTGTATGGATATGTGCGCGTTTATGCTCCACCATATAATAGTGAACCGCGACATAATAGTTGATGAAAAGTATGATTACCTGTTTACGGTGGAGGATGTGAACCGGCTTGCGCTGTCGGGCGTGCCGTTCAGGGAGGCGTACAAGCGTGTGGGGATGCAGGTGCAACGCGGCGAGTATAAGCCTACGCGTGAGGTGCATCATACGCATGAGGGTAGCATAGGCAATCTGTGCAATGCCGAGATAAAGCTGAAAATGCAGCAGGTTTTGGACAGAATTATTTGATATGTTGTCACGATTTGGGAAATAATGGTTAAATTTGAGACAGAATTTAATTATTAACCCTTAAATCGTTTCAACTTTTTTATGGAAGACAGTTTGTTCTGGTTGGTGCCGGCATCGTCGGTGGTGGCACTTCTTCTGGCATGGTTTTTCTACCGTCAGATGAAAGGTGAGAGCGAAGGCACACCTCTGATGCAGAAAATAGCCTCGCACGTACGCAAAGGTGCCATGTCGTACCTCAAACAGCAGTACAAGATAGTAACTATCGTATTTGTATTTCTGGTGATTTTGTTTGCCATCATGGCCTATGGTTTTGGTGTGCAGAACCAGTGGGTGCCGGTGGCATTCCTAACGGGAGGTTTTTTCAGCGGTCTTGCCGGATATCTTGGCATGAAGACGGCTACCAATGCGTCGGCGCGTACAGCTAATGCTGCCCGCAGCTCGCTCAACGCCGGTCTGCGTGTAGCTTTCCGTTCGGGTGCCGTGATGGGATTGGTGGTAGTAGGCCTTGGGCTGTTTGACATATCATTCTGGTATCTGCTGCTAAACTGGCTTGTGGATCTGGAGGGTACTCAGAAACTGAGCATGATAACCACCACTATGCTGACATTCGGTATGGGTGCGAGCACACAGGCATTGTTTGCACGTGTGGGCGGCGGTATCTATACCAAGGCTGCCGATGTGGGTGCCGACTTGGTGGGCAAGGTGGAAGCCGGAATTCCCGAGGATGACCCCCGCAACCCTGCTACCATAGCTGATAATGTGGGTGATAATGTAGGTGATGTCGCCGGTATGGGCGCTGACCTTTATGAGTCGTATTGCGGTTCGATACTTGCGACCGCCGCGTTGGGCGCAGCTGCCGGTGCAGTAGGTTTCTTGAGCGAAGAAGCGGGTTCAGTGGCGTTGCAGACCAAGGCCATCATGGCTCCGATGCTGATAGCCGCTGTAGGCATATTGCTGTCGATCATCGGTATATTTGCCGTAAAGACCAAGGAGAATGCCACAATGAAGAATCTTCTCGGCGCTCTTGCCATGGGTACGAATCTAAGCTCGGTGCTGATAGTCGGCGCCACGTTCCTGATACTTTGGGTTTTGGCTATCCCTAATTGGATCAATCTCTCGCTTGCCGTGGTTGTAGGTCTGGTCGTAGGAATTGTTATAGGACGTGCCACCGAATATTATACCTCACAATCTTATAAACCGACCAAGAAACTGGCTGAAAGCGGTCAGACGGGTCCGGCTACCGTGATTATATCGGGTGTGGGATTGGGTATGATTTCGACTGCGGTACCCGTGATAGCTGTGGTGTGCGGTATAATTCTTTCTTATTGGCTGGCTTCAGGGTTTGATTTCGCCAACATTTCGTGGGGTCTCTACGGCATAGGTATAGCTGCCGTGGGTATGCTCTCGACGCTCGGTATCACTCTTGCCACTGATGCTTACGGCCCTATCGCTGACAATGCGGGTGGTAATGCAGAGATGAGCGGTCTCGGTGAGGCTGTGCGCAAACGCACCGACGCGCTCGATTCACTTGGTAACACCACTGCCGCTACGGGCAAGGGGTTTGCTATCGGTTCGGCAGCATTGACCGGTCTTGCGCTTTTGGCATCGTATATCGAGGAAATCCGTATGGGATTGCATCATATCGGTAAGGAGTTCATACAGGTCGGCACTACAATCGACCCTGTGAGCATGTCGGAGATTCCTAATAATGTGGCGGTATCTACGGCTACGTTCCGTGATTTCATGATAGCATACGATGTGAATCTGATGAATCCGATGGTATTGTCCGGTATGTTTATCGGTGCCATGATGGCTTTCCTGTTCTGCGGATTGACTATGAATGCCGTAGGACGCGCCGCTTCGCACATGGTAGAGGAGGTGCGCCGTCAGTTCCGGACTATCAAAGGTATATTGACCGGAGAGGCTGAGCCTGATTACGCGCGTTGCGTGCAGATATCCACCAAGGGAGCACAGAGAGAAATGGTATTCCCGTCGTTGTTGGCGATTGTTGTCCCGATTTTGGTGGGTCTGATATTCGGTGTTCCGGGTGTGGTAGGTCTGCTCGTCGGCGGTCTGTCGGCGGGTTTCGTGCTCGCAGTGTTCATGGCTAATGCCGGCGGTGCATGGGATAATGCCAAGAAATATATTGAAGAGGGCAACTATGGCGGCAAAGGCAGTGATGTGCATAAGGCTACCGTGGTTGGTGATACCGTTGGTGACCCATTCAAGGATACTTCCGGACCGAGCCTTAATATATTGATCAAGCTTATGTCGATGGTGGCTATTGTAATGGCAGGTCTGACAGTAAGCTGGAGCTTGTTCTGATATAGAATCGGATAACTGTAAAAAGGACGTGCCTGAGCTTTTGAGTTTAGGCACGTCACTTTTTATGGTTTTGGATGGATGGTTGCTATTCGTCGGTGCCTAAGGTGGCTGCTTGCATGGCTTGGAGGAGGGGATAGTTCGGTAATGATGATAGCGAAGCACCGGATTCCATGTACCATTGCATTACAGGTGCCATTTTTTCGAAAAATGGTGTCCAATCAGGATTGTCGGCATTCATCATCCGGTGCCAATATGTTTCGGATGATGCGCGGCAAAATTCCGTTTTTTGAGAATCGTCGGCAGTGGTGTAATAATCGATATAGTCGCCGATGATATCATTTGCCTTGGTGGGGTCTCCATCTTTGAGCGCCGACATGGATCGGTACATCATCTCCTGTCCGTCGACAGTAGGATTTTCACCGATGGAATTAGCTGCACAGCTTGCTAAAATAAGCGAGCATAACACGGAAAGAATGAATTTAGCCATAGTTTGAGGTTTAAAATTATAAAGGGGTGTATTTGTTAGTTGATATTACGGGTGATGCATTTCCGGCAAAAGTAGCAAAAAGCAATTAATTGTAACGTCAGATTTTACCCCCCCCATTATTTAACCAACATTAACATGGCGTTATGCGTTTTGGGGCTTGGCTATTTGATGAGGGAGTAGAGCCAGGCGATTTCTTGGGACCAGAGGGATTCGTCGGGGGTCTCGAGGATTAGTGGGATGTTGTCCATGTGGGGGTCGTTCATCAGCATCGGGAAAAAGTCGGAGCCAATCATGCCTTTGCCTAATGATTCATGACGGTCGACGCGCGATGCCAATCCTTTCTTGGTGTCGTTGATGTGCATGGCACTGAAGTATTGCCAGCCTATCAAATCTTCAAATTCCTGCCAGGCTTTTTCGTAACCGGCAGGTGTGGAGAGGTCGTAACCTGCCGCGAATGCATGGCAGGTATCGATACATACGCCTACGCGTTCCTTGTCATCGATGCCGTCGATGATGCGGGCAATCTGACTGAAGCTGAAGCCGAGGTTGGAGCCTTGGCCTGCCGTATTCTCAATGACGGCTTTTACGCCTAAGGTTTGCTGTAGGGTGATGTTGATGGATTCGGCTATGCGGTCGAGACAGTCATTGATTTCAATTTTGTTGAGGTGGCTGCCGGGATGGAAATTGAGCAGCGTGAGCCCAAGTTGCTCGCATCGTTGCATTTCGTCAAGAAAAGCCTTGCGGGATTTCTCCAAACCTTCGGGGTCGGGTGAGCCAAGGTTTATAAGATAGCTGTCGTGTGGTAATATCTGTTGCGGCGAGTATCCGTATAGTTTACAGTTGTCCTTAAATTTCTGTGCCTCTTTTTCGGTAATTGCCGAGGATTGCCACCGCGACGGATTGCGGGTGAATAGCGCGAATGCGCGTGCTCCTATCTCGTGAGCGTTGACCGGTGCCTGGCTTACGCCTTTCTGTGCTGATACGTGTGCTCCTATGAATTTCATTTGTCAAATATTTTGTGCTAATTATTAATGCTGTTAAATGAGTTCATTACAAAACTAACGAAAAAAATGGACTTGGCGTAATGCCTCGGGCAAAAATCGGACACTTATTTCCAAGTTATTTCAAAAGTGATTATCTTTGCGTGTATAAACGATAAAAAAAGATTCCACATGCTCATAATCGGAATAGCCGGAGGTACCGGTTCGGGGAAGACTACAGTGGTCAATAAAATAATCAACAGCTTGCCTGCCGGTGAAGTTGCCGTGTTGCCTCAGGATTCTTATTACAAGGATTCGAGCCATATACCGCCGGAGGAACGCAGTAAAATTAATTTTGATGAGCCTGCGGCTATAGAATGGTCGCTTCTTGTGGAGCAGCTTAAAGCCCTGAAGGAGGGTAAGACCATAGAGGTGCCCACGTATTCTTATCTGACATGTACGCGTCAGGAGGCTACGGTGACCGTGGAGCCGCGTGATGTGGTGATAGTGGAGGGCATATTGGTGCTCAATGACCCGGTGCTGCGTTCGATGATGGATGTGAGGGTGTTTGTCGATGCTGATGCTGACGATCGCCTGATTCGTGTCATAGCCCGCGATTGTGTGGAGCGTGGCCGCACTCCTATGACGGTGATAAACCGGTATCAGGATGTGCTAAAACCTATGCACTCCATGTACATAGAGCCTTCGAAGCGTTTCGCCGATCTTATAGTGCCCCAGGGCGGTAACAATACCGTGGCTATAAACCTGCTTACAGATTATATAGAAGCCCGTTTGCGCAAGGCGCACTCCAAGGCGTAGAACTTAATACGGGATGTATATTATGGAGGATATCAATTCACGTGACAAGGAGTCAATGCCGGATGTGGCGATTCCTACCGGTACGGATGAAAAAATGGTGCTACGCACCGATAATCTGGTTAAGAAGTACCGTCAACGTACGGTGGTGAATCATGTGTCGATAAATGTGACGCAGGGTGAGATCGTGGGGTTGCTTGGCCCTAACGGTGCCGGCAAGACCACTACATTCTATATGACGGTGGGGTTGATTACCCCCAATGAGGGACAGATATTCCTCAATGACCTGAATATAACGAAGTATCCGGTGTACAAACGTGCGCAGAACGGTATAGGTTATCTTGCCCAGGAGCCTTCGGTGTTCCGTAAGATGACGGTAGAGGATAACATACGGTCGGTGCTTGAAATGACTGATACTTCAAAGGAATACCAACGCGAGAAGCTGGAGACGCTTATCGATGAGTTCAGTCTGCAACATGTGCGCAAGAACCTCGGCGACCGTTTGTCGGGCGGGGAACGCCGCCGTACGGAGATAGCCCGCTGCCTTGCGATTAATCCTAAGTTTATAATGCTTGATGAGCCGTTTGCGGGGGTTGACCCTATCGCTGTGGAGGATATTCAGAAGGTGGTGCATAAGCTTAAGGAGAAGAATATAGGCATATTGATTACCGACCACAATGCTAATGAGACGCTGAATATTACGGATCGTGCCTATCTGCTGTTTGACGGAAAGATTTTGTTTCAAGGTACGTCGGAGGAGTTGGCTGAGAATCCTGTGGTGCGTGAGAAGTATCTCGGACGCGGATTCATGTTCAATCGTAAGAAATTTGATTGAGTCGTAGCTGTGTTTTGCAGGCTTGTTTTTCGGTCTCGTGTGTTACAATTATGTGTCCAAAATTAAGTTAAATTTTTATTGCACGCTTGTTTGGCGATTGTGCAATTTGTTTTGGTAATCTGTTGTAATATAGTTGGTTTTGTTGTGGTGCTAAGTGTGTGATGTCGATTTGTTAAATTTTGGCGACTAAATTTTGCTATAATTAACTAAAATACACACTTTGCGGTTGCTTATATCCCATTTTGGGCTGCTTTAAATAGGGGGGGAGGGCTATTCTCATAAAATCAGGGCAGAGATAGTCGGTGTTTTTGTTTACAAAAATTAAGTTTTAGGCGTGTATGTGGTGCGATTGATTGCGATATACGTGTATTTATAGGGGAGATGTTTGGTGGTGGCGGTTGCGACATTGGATGCTATGGCGTAAATTTGCATAAACCAAATCTGCAATGATGAACAGAATAACAATCATAGTTTTGCTATGTGCGCTCTCCGGCATAAAACTGCAGGCGGATCCTGTACCCGACCGCAAGTTGCCTTCCGGTATGCAGGTACCTGTGTCGGAAATATCACTTGAAGTACGCACCGGCAGCGAGGATTATCTTATGCCGACATTGGAGGAGCTGCTGGGTGGTCCGGTAGATGATTTCGGTGATGTGCGCGATACCGAAATGCTCAAATTGGATTTGGTAGATTATGCCAAAAAATACCTCGGATGCCGTTATGTGCATGGTGGTAAGGGTCCTAAGGTATTCGATTGCTCAGGTTATACGAGTTTCATATTCCGAAATTTCGGATATTCCATTAGTCCCGGATCGCGTTTGCAGGGTGCACAAGGTAAGCGCGTGTCACTCGACAGTGTAGAGGTGGGTGATCTGATGTTTTTCAGCGGCCGTGCCGGAGGAAAGACTGTGGGTCACGTAGGTATGGTGATAGAAGTAAACGAAGCTACCGGACAGTTGAAGTTTATTCATGCATCGACTAAAAAAGGAATTACGATACAGAGTTTTCCCGATGGGGCGTACTACAGCAAGCATTTTTTACATGTGCAACGCGTTATCGATGATGAAAAGCTTATTGCCGGAGGAAAGTAATATCCCCCAAAGGTCTATTGATGATATTTTAGAATGAATATTTCAAGGAGTTGCGAGTATTTGCAGCTCCTTGTTTTGTATTTCAGGGGCTTATGCGGGCTGGGAGGTGGTTTTATCATGGTTTTTGTTTGGGATATATTCAAAGTTTGCTAAATTTGCACACAGTATGTACCTTATTTATACCATGGAGTCCATACGCTAAGAGAAAACAAAATAATATAATACATTATTATGGCAGAAAAGAAAGAGTTATTGTTTGACCAATTCCCTCCGGTGTCAACAGCCGAGTGGAAAGCAAAAGTGGAAGCTGACCTGAAAGGAGCTCCTTTTGATAAGAAATTGGTTTGGCGAACTAATGAAGGCTTTAATGTCCAACCCATGTACCGTGCGGAGGATATAGCCGATTTGAAAACTACCGATTCGCTCCCCGGTGAATATCCTTATGTACGTGGTACGCGTGACAATAATGACTGGTTGTCGCGTCAGGAAATCATTGCTGACGATGCCGAAGCCGCAAATGCAAAGGCTCTCGACGTTTTGGGTAAGGGAATCAATTCCCTCGGATTCAAGGTAAAGGAAGCTAATGCCGAGGAGCTTGCCACATTGCTTAAGGGTATTGTGGTCAATGCTGTGGAGTTGAACTTCAAATGTTGTCCCAAAAAGTCCTTGGCATTTGCAAAGGTACTCGTGGAATACTTAAAAGCCAATGGAATTGAAAAAGAATTCAAAGGCTCGATTGACTTCAACCCGTTTAAGAAAGCGTTGAAGCACGGTGTTGAGTTTCCCGGCGATATTGCCGCCATGGGGGCTGAGATGCTCGAAACCGTTAAGGATGTACCCGGTTTAAAGGTGCTTGCGGTGGATTCTGAGATGCTCAGCAATGCCGGTGCTTACATATTTCAGGAACTTGGCTATGCTTTAGCCTGGGGTGCTGAATGGCTTACTCTTCTTACAGAGAAAGGTTACAGCGCAGGTGATGTGGCGAACCGTATTAAATTTAATATGGGTGTGTCAAGCAACTACTTTATGGAACTTGCCAAGTTCCGTGCAGCACGTATGTTGTGGGCCCAGATTGTGAAGCAATATAATCCTGCCAGTGACGATGACTGCAAGATGGCTGTACATGCTGTAACATCAAAATTCAATCAAACGATATATGATGCGCATGTGAATTTGCTGCGTAGCCAGACGGAATGTATGTCGGCAGCTCTTGCCGGTGTGGATTCGATAACCGTCACTCCGTTTGATACACCTTATAAGACTCCTGACGATTTCTCGGAACGTATAGCGCGTAATCAGCAGTTCCTTTTGAAGGAGGAGAGTCATCTGGATAAGGTGGTTGACCCCGCAGGCGGCAGCTATTATGTGGAAACTCTTACGGCATCTATAGCTGCTGAAGCGTGGAAGCTGTTCCTTGCCGTTGAGGATAATGGCGGTTTCCTTGCGCAAGTGAATAGTGGCGATGTCCAGAAAGTGGTGCGTGAGTCTTCGGAAAAACGTCATACAGACGTGGCTCGCCGTAAAGAAATATTGTTGGGTACCAACCAGTATCCTAATATCAATGAAGTTGCAGCAGGCAAGATTGAGACAACCGGTTGCTCTTGCGGTTGCTCACATAACGAAGGACCTAAGGGCGAGGGACTGCCTACAGCCCGTGCGGCAAGTGATTTCGAAGCATTGCGTCTTGCTACTGAGGCGGCGGGACGTCGTCCAAAAGTGTTTATGCTTACTATCGGTAATCTTGCCATGCGTCTTGCCCGAGCACAGTTCTCAACCAATTTCTTCGGTTGTGCCGGTTATGAAATTATTGACAACCTCGGCTTTGATACCGTTGAACAGGGCGTTGATGCGGCTCTTGAACAAGGCGCCGATGTGGTGGTGCTCTGCTCAAGTGATGATGAGTATGCCACACTTGCTCCTGATGCATTCAAGTACCTCGACGGTCGTGCGGAATTTGTAGTTGCCGGTGCTCCTGCATGCATGGACGAATTGAAGGCGCTGGGTATAAATGATTTTGTACATGTGCGTTGCAATGTGCTTGACACTCTGCGCGATTTCAATGGTCGCTTGCTAAAGTAAAGTATTCACCCACGTTAAATCTATAAACAAAAGATGAGACCAGATTTTAAAACCATAGATATTACGAAAGATGCTTTCGGAGCTGCTCATGCACCGATGGCTGCGGGTGAAGAATGGCTCACCCCGGAACTCATACCGGTAAAACCGGTTTATACAAAAGAAGACCTCGAAGGACTGGAACACCTGAACTATGTGTCGGGATTACCTCCATTCTTGCGCGGTCCGTACAGTGCCATGTATCCGTTGCGTCCTTGGACCATACGTCAGTATGCCGGTTTCTCTACCGCCGCTGAGTCCAATGCGTTCTATCGTCGTAATCTTGCATCGGGTCAGAAAGGCTTGTCAGTAGCATTTGACCTTGCTACGCACCGAGGTTATGATGCCGACCACGAACGTGTGGTAGGTGATGTCGGTAAGGCTGGCGTGTCTATCTGTTCGCTCGACGACATGAAAGTACTCTTTGACGGTATTCCGTTGAACAAGATGTCAGTATCGATGACCATGAACGGTGCTGTGCTTCCGGTGCTCGCATTCTATATCAATGCCGGTTTGGAGCAGGGTGCCAAGCTTGATGAAATGGCCGGTACCATACAAAATGACATTCTTAAGGAATTCATGGTGCGTAACACCTATATTTATCCGCCGGAATTCTCCATGCGTATTATCGCCGACATATTTGAGTACACTTCTCAGAATATGCCTAAGTTCAATAGCATATCTATTTCCGGTTACCACATGCAGGAAGCCGGTGCGACATGTGATATTGAGTTGGCTTACACTCTTGCCGATGGTCTGGAATACCTGCGTGCAGGTGTCAATGCCGGTATGGATATCGATGCATTTGCTCCCCGTCTGTCGTTCTTCTGGGCTATCGGTATGAATTTCTTCATGGAGATAGCCAAGATGCGTGCCGCACGTATGCTCTGGGCTAAGATTGTGAAGCAGTTTAATCCCAAGAATCCTAAATCGCTTGCGCTGCGCACACACTCACAGACCTCGGGATGGTCGCTCACCGAGCAGGATCCGTTTAACAACGTGGGACGTACCTGTATCGAAGCCATGGGTGCAGCATTGGGCCATACACAGTCATTGCACACCAACGCTCTTGACGAAGCTATAGCATTGCCTACGGATTTTTCAGCCCGTATAGCCCGTAACACTCAGATTTATATTCAGGAAGAAACCATGGTGACCAAGCAGGTTGACCCATGGGCCGGTTCTTACTATGTGGAAGCGCTGACCAATGAGATAGCTCACCGTGCATGGGAACACATCCAAGAGATTGAGAAACTGGGTGGTATGGCTAAGGCTATTGAGACCGGTCTGCCCAAGCTGCGTATCGAGGAAGCGTCGGCACGTACCCAGGCGCGCATTGATTCCGGCCGTCAGACAATTGTAGGTATCAATAAGTACCGTCTTGACCACGAGGACCCCATCGACATCCTGGAGATTGACAATACAGAAGTGCGCAAGGAGCAGATTGAACGTCTTAATGATGTGAAGGCTCATCGCGACGAAGCCAAGGTGAAAGAAGCGCTGGAAGCGATAACTGAATGTGTACGCACCAAGAAGGGTAACCTTTTGGATCTGGCTGTCAAAGCTGCCGGCTTGCGTGCCACACTTGGTGAAATTTCAGATGCCTGCGAAGCTGTAGTGGGCCGTTATAAAGCAGTAATCAGAACTATATCACGCGTGTATTCAAGCGAAACCAAAGGAGATGCCGATTTTGAAAAGGCACAGAAGATGTGTGAGGAATTTGCCAAACGCGAAGGTCGTCAGCCCCGTATCATGATAGCCAAGATGGGACAAGACGGTCATGACCGTGGAGCAAAAGTTGTGGCAACCGGTTATGCCGACTGCGGATTCGATGTGGATATGGGACCGTTGTTCCAGACACCTGCTGAAGCAGCGCGTCAGGCAGTGGAGAATGACGTTCATATTTTGGGCGTAAGCTCTTTGGCTGCCGGTCATAAGACGTTGATACCTCAAGTTATCGAAGAGTTGAAGAAACTCGGACGTGATGACATTATGGTGACTGCAGGAGGAGTAATCCCGGCACAGGACTACGACTTCTTGTACAAAGCCGGTGTATCAGCCATCTTCGGCCCCGGTACCCGCATCCCGGTTTCAGCAATAAAGATGCTCGAGCTCCTGATGGAAGAATAATACATTCCGTTAATACAATACAGATTGGGCGGCACCTTTTGATGCCGCCCAAT
>CAJTMM010000039.1 GCA_910577465.1 uncultured Muribaculaceae bacterium
AACCGCCCGGGAATCCGGGCGGTTCTTTCGTGTTTATATTAGTAGTTGATTTTAACTTTTTATATAAAAAATGTGCAGTTGGATGAAAATTACGTATATTTGCGCGAAATATATATGTCTAACAAAACTATCAATCAATGAAAAAGATTGTACTTCTTGCAATCGTAGCCATGGGCATGATGACTGCTCAGGCTCAACAAGCTTACAGACCGACTAACCTCGGATCCAATTGGTCAATAGGACTCGACGGTGGTGTTACCACACCGATGAAAAATCATGCATTCTTCGGTGATATGCGTGGTGCTTTTGGTCTTCACGTTCAAAAACAACTTTCCCCCGTATTCGCACTCGGTTTTGAAGCTAATCTGGGTGTAAATACATCGTCGTGGAATGAAAAGACATTCGATGGCGCACTGGGCAATCCTATTACAGTGCTCGGTCGTAGCACTACTGCTTTCGACAATATGTACATGGGTGCATACGCATCGTTCAACCTGTTCAACCTTTTCGGTGGTTACAAGTGTGATGGTCGTTTCTTCGATATGGAACTTGTAGGCGGAGCCGGTTGGGGGCATGAATTCATGAACAAAATGGCATTCTTCCCCTATAGTGTCAATGCACAGGACCAGAACTATTTCATGACAAAGGTAGGTTTGAACTTCAATTTCAATATCCTCAAGGAACTCACAGTATCGCTCAAACCATCTGTGGCTTTCAATATGACCGGTACAAACTACGATTGGCTTGATGTGGCTCAGACATCGGCTGCTTACGATAAGCGTCGTGCCACATTCAATTGCATGGTTGGTGTTACCTACAATTTTGGTCCCGGCTTTGAATGTGTCGATACCAAGAATCAGGGTGAACTCGATGCTTTGAATGCTAAAATCAACGCTCTCCGTGGCGAACTCGATGCATGTCTCGCCGCTACAGCAGCTAATGAAGCACGTGCCAATGCCCTTGCGGCAGAACTTGCAGCATGCAAGAACCGCAAGCCTGAAGTAATCAAGGAAGTCAGCAACAATCTTTCAAGCGTACGCTACGTGTTCTATAAGATAGGTAGCTCAAAGATTACAGCCGACCAGCAGCCCAATGTGGAAATGGTGGCAGCTTACCTCAAGAACCACAAAGACGCTAAGGTAGTAATCAAGGGTTATGCTTCTAAGGATGGTAATCTTGAGTTGAATCAGAAACTTGCAGCAGCACGTGCTGAATCAGTTAAGAATGACCTCGTGAAGAAGTACGGTATCGCCGAAAGCCGCATCAATGCCGAAGGCGAAGGTATCGGTGAGATGTTTACCGAAGAATCCTGGAACCGTGTTTCCATTTGCACTATCGAAGACTAATCACTACGAATAGTAATACAGCAGCACTCCGCCGGTAGCTCATCGGCGGAGTGTTTTGCATATATGTGTATAAACCTAATGAGTGTTAAATGTATGGCTATGTATAGATGGGCTTCACCGTGATGATATTTTTTTGTACATTTGTAGCCGAAAGAATAGCATTATGTTGAATCGAATAGTTGCGGACACTCAGATACAAGCCTTGTGTGACTTGGTAAACGGCAGCCGTAAGGTGGCTATCGTGTGCCACATGACACCGGATGGCGATGCCATGGGGTCGAGCCTTTGCCTGTGGCATGTGCTTAAAGCCATGGGTAAGACAGCCTGTGTGGTCACTCCCGATTGTCCGCCGGAATCCATGATGTTTCTTCCCGGAGCCGACAAGGTGCTTATATCGTCGTATAATCCTGAGCGAGCCCGGTATGTATTGGGTGGGTCGGACTTGATATTCTGTCTGGATTTCAACGACCTGAAGCGAATAGACCGAACCGCTCCTATGGTGGCGGATTCCAAAGCAAGGCGTATAGTCGTGGACCATCATCTAAATCCTTCCATTGATGCCGATGTGCTCATATCGCACCCTGAGAAATCGTCGACATGTGCGCTACTGTATATGGTTCTGTCGCAGGCAGGATGGAGCGATTTTATTGGGAAAGAGGCTGCTGAATGCTGTTGTACCGGCATGATGACCGATACCGGGAACTTTTCATATAATTCCAATGATGCCGATTTGTATGAGATATTGGCGCAATTGGTGGCGAAAGGTGTGGACAAGGACGCTATATATACGAGGGTGTTCAACACTAACAGTGTGGAACGGCTGCGTATAATGGGATATTCGCAATATGCCAAGATGCAGTTGCTGCCTGAGCATCGCGCTGCATTGATAACGCTTTCGCGCGAAGAATTGAATGAATTCAATTACAAGAAGGGTGATACCGAAGCTTTGGTTAATGTACCGCTGAGTATCCCTGAAATCGTGTACTCGATATATTTGCGTGAGGATGAACCGAACTATGTGAAAGTGTCCATGCGCAGTAAGGGTGACTTTTCAGTGAAAGATATCTGTGAGAGACATTTTGGCGGCGGCGGTCATCGCAATGCAGCCGGCGGTGAAGTTCATGCCGGACTTGACGAAGCTTTGAATAAAGTGCTGGAGGTGCTGCCGATTTACGACCCGATGCTTCCCGCTAATGATGAAATAGATTAAATATACAGTTTTACATAAAGATACGATGAAGATAATATTTAAGATAATTGCCATGATGGCATTCGGCCTTGTAACAATGCAATCGTGTGAGAGTGGCAAAAGCTACGCCGAGTTGCTAAATGATGAGAACAAGGCGGTGAACCGTTTTCTTGCCGACCATCGTGTGGAGCGCAGCATACCCGCCGATACGGTATTTGAGACAGGTCCCGATGCACCATATTATTGTCTTGACGACGAAGGCAACATATATATGCAGGTGCTTAATCCCGGAACCGGAGAGAAAGTTAAGGATGACCAGGTTGTGTACTTCCGCTTCATGCGCTACAATCTGTATTACTATCCATGGACTGATGAGGAATTTGATTTGATAGGTGAAGGTAATCAGGATAATATGACTGAAAGCCCCACATCATTCCGTTTCCAGAATTATACTCTGCCCTCTTCTTCGCAATGGGGATCCGGCATACAGTTGCCGTTGGAGTTCCTGCCTTTGGATTGCGATATCAATCTTGTAATCAAGTCGCAATATGGTTGGACAAGTGAGATTTCCTATGTGCAGCCTTACCTGTATCATATACGTTATTACAAGAGTCAGATTTGAGAATATTGAATCATATTATACCAAACAGATATGTCACTCATTAAATCCATTTCAGGTATTCGCGGTACTATAGGTGGTGCGCCTGCCGAAGGTTTGTCTCCCCTTGATATAGTTAAATTTACGGCTGCTTATGCCACATTTATCCGAAAGAATGCTCCGGCTGAAACCAACAATCTTATAGTGGTGGGGCGCGATGCCCGTCTGTCGGGACCTATGGTGAGCGGTATTGTTGTATCGACGCTTTGTGCTATGGGGTTCGATGTCGTGAATATCGGTCTTGCATCCACTCCTACAACTGAAATAGCTGTGGTTGCCGAAAATGCTGCCGGCGGCATAATTATCACGGCAAGCCATAATCCGGTTCAATGGAATGCGCTTAAGCTTCTGAACAGCCGTGGTGAGTTTCTTAATGACGCTGAAGGCAAAGAGGTGTTGCGTATCGCCGATGAAGAGGGCTACACTTTTGCCGAAGTGATGGATTTGGGTCATGAATATATCAACGATACATACAATCGCCGCCATATTGAGCAGGTTCTTGCATTGGACTTGGTGGATGTGAAGGCTATAGCTGAAGCAGGTTTTACCGTAGCTGTCGATGCGGTTAACTCTGTGGGCGGTGTCGTTATCCCGCAGCTTCTGCGTGCACTCGGTGTGAAAAACATCATAGAACTTAACTGCGAGGCTACAGGTAAATTCGCTCATACTCCGGAGCCAATACCTGAAAATCTTACTCAGATTTCTGATTTGATGCGTTCAGGCAGAGCTGATGTCGGATTCGTCGTAGACCCTGATGTTGACCGTCTTGCCATAGTTATGGAAAATGGTGAGATGTTTGTTGAGGAATACACACTTGTGGCGGTTGCCGATTATGTGTTGTCACATACTCCCGGTGCCACTGTTTCAAATCTCAGTTCGTCGCGTGCGTTGCGGGATGTAACTAATGCTCATGGGTGTACTTATTCGGCTTCTGCCGTCGGTGAGGTAAATGTGACTACCGAGATGAAACGAACCGGTGCCGTGATAGGCGGTGAAGGTAATGGTGGCGTGATATATCCTGCCGCACACTATGGCAGAGATGCATTGGTGGGAGTGGCATTGTTCCTTACCCTGCTTGCTAAGAGCGGTAAGAAAGTGAGCGAACTTAAAGCCGGCTATCCAGCCTATGCCATTGCTAAAAATAAGATTGAACTCACTCCCGATATTGATGTCGATGCTATCCTTGAGGAAGTGAAACGTCAGTATGCCGATGAGAAGGTTACAGATATTGATGGCGTGAAGATTGACTTTGCCGATAGCTGGGTGCATCTGCGCAAATCCAACACGGAGCCAATAATCCGTATATATTCTGAAGCGGCAACCATGGAACAAGCCGATGCCCTTGCCGAGAAAATCAAGGGTGTGGTGTTAAGTATGGCTAAGTGAGACGGGTAACTAAAATATTAGCAATATTGATGACCTGCCTTGGCGGGTCATCAGTTTATGTGGCAGCAGAATCAGAGGATTATGCACTTGTTACGGTGGCAGCGGCGTCAATGCGCTCGGAGCCGTCCAATGCTTCGGAACTTGAAACGCAGGCCGCGTACGGTACGCCGCTTCGTGTCATGGGACGTGAGGGTGAATGGCTGAGAGTTGTTACTCCCGAAGATTACAATGCTTATGTCAACGAGAGTGCGGTTGCACTGATGGATTCTGCCGCTATGGCGCGTTGGCGGCAGTCTGACCGTCTTATTATTACGGCTCTTCATCCGGTTACTGCCATCAGCGATACACTACGCTGCGATTCGCCACGCAGTGCGGTATTCGACATGACCCTTGGCACGATAGTTGAGGGGCGTATCTCTCCCGGTGCGAAGTTTACCGAAGTTTTGTTGCCTGACGGGCGCAAGGGATATGTGGAAGTTTCATCGCTTGCCGATTTTAGTGCTTGGAGCAGACGGGATGTGTCGGTGGAGGATATTGTCAATGCTGCTTATTCTATGAATGGAGTGACATATCTTTGGGGCGGAACCACACCGAAAGCCATAGACTGTTCCGGCTTGACAAAAGTATGCTATTTTGCCGCAGGGCTTATATTGCCGCGTAATGCCTCGCAACAGGCTCGATGTGGCAGGGTTCTTGCAACGGATAATTTAGCGGATTTGAGCAAGGGTGATCTGCTGTTTTTTGGCGATGGTGATGGCGAGCGCATAACTCATGTGGGTTTATATGACAGCGATGGAGCGCTGATTCATGCTTCAGGCCGCGTATCCGTGGCGAGTCTGGATGAAGATAGTCCGCTTTACCTACCGAGAAAAGTGCTTCGTGCGGTACGCATAATAGGTGAACCGCAAGGAGAGGTACCGGTAGTGCATGTGGCTTCCCATCCATGGTATTTTTAAACTATCGTTTCCTGCAACTTGTTTATAAAATAAGTATTATATGAAAATCTCCCAATACTAACTAATTATTTAACAGATGATTCTTATGAAAACAAACCAAATTTTAGTGGTGCTGTTGACAGCAGTGGCATTGATGCTTGGCGGATGCGTGAGCAAGAAGAAATATGTGGCATTACAGGATCAGTATGATGCCTTGTCTAAGGATTACAACGCCGCGCAATTGGCGTTGACCGAAAGCCGTGCCAACCATAAGAGTATCGAAGCCATGCTTGCCGAGGCTCGTCGCAACAATGCCGATTTGAAAAAAGACTATGCCGCTCTCCAGGGTAATCTGGCAAAGAGTCTTGAACAGAATTCGCAAGGTAATGTGAACATCTCCAAGTTGGTGGACGAAATCAATGCTTCCAACAAGTATATCAAGCAGCTTGTGGATGCCAAGTCGAAGAGTGATTCGCTGAATATGGTATTGACCAACAATCTTACCCGATCTCTTTCACGTGATGATCTCAAGGATGTGGACATCAAGGTGCTCAAAGGCGTGGTATACATATCTTTGGCCGATAACATGCTGTTCCGTTCCGGAAGCTATGAGGTGAGCGATCGTGCAATGGAGATTCTTGGCAAGATAGCGAAGATTATCAAGGATTATAACAGTTACGATGTGCTTGTAGAAGGCAACACCGACAATGTGCCTATCTCGCGTACCAATATCCGTAACAACTGGGACTTGTCGGCACTGCGTGCTTCGTCGGTGGTGCAGGTGCTTCAAAACCGTTTCGGTGTGAATCCCTCGCGGCTTACAGCGGGAGGTCGTGGTGAATATAATCCCTTGGCATCCAATGACAGCGACTATGGACGTCAGCAGAATCGCCGTACCGAAATCATCATCACGCCGAGCCTTGACCAATTCATGGATTTGATAGACAAAGCTCCTGATGCTGATGGCGATAAGTAGCCGAATAAATCTGCAATAACAGATTATACCATACTGATGGAAAGCCGGGATGCGGTTACGCATTCCGGCTTTCGTGTGTCAAGGAGTGGTGGACAGTACGATTATTCCATATTATTCAGTGACTTTGAGGAGAATTAAGTGTATAACCTAATTCCTAATTCCTAATTGTTTGCTATCTTTGCAAAAAATATTGTTTGAATAAAAACACGGTTGCATGAAGAAAAAATTCAACGTTTACGATAATTTCAATCTTTCACGCATTAACAAGGAAATACTTGAGCAGTGGAAAGCTACCAATCTGTTTGAACAGAGTATGAAGGAACGCGAGGGATGTCCGTCGTTTGTGTTCTACGAAGGTCCTCCTTCTGCCAATGGTATGCCCGGCATACATCACGTGATGGCACGTACCATCAAGGATATATTCTGCCGCTACAAAACCATGAAGGGATTTCATGTGAAACGTAAAGCAGGATGGGACACACATGGACTTCCGGTGGAGCTTGGCGTGGAAAAGAGCCTTGGCATAACCAAAGAGGATATCGGTAAGAAAATATCGGTCGATGAATATAATGCAGCTTGTCGCCGTGAAGTGATGAAATATACCAAGGAGTGGGAGAACCTGACCGACTCCATGGGCTATTGGGTGGATATGGAGAACCCTTACATCACTTACGATAACCGTTACATAGAAAGTGTGTGGTGGCTGTTGCGTCAACTATATGATAAAGGCTATCTTTATAAAGGTTATACTATACAACCGTATTCACCGGCTGCCGGTACGGGACTTAGCTCGCACGAGCTTAACCAGCCCGGATGTTACCGTGACGTCAAGGATACCACTTGTGTTGCCCAGTTTGAGATGACTGATCCAATGGAGGTGATGACCGGCTGGGGTAAGGCATATTTCCTTGCGTGGACCACTACTCCGTGGACTTTGCCCTCAAATACGGCACTTGCCGTAGGCCCGTCGATACGGTACAATGTAGTACGTACCTACAATCCATATTCAGGCAATAAGATAACCGTTGTAGTAGCCGATGCCTTGATGAATACAATGTTCAATCCCAAGGCTAAAGATATTGCACTTGACGACTATAATAAGGGAGACAAGTTGATTCCTTATGAAGTGGTGGCTCAGATGAATGGCTCTGAGCTTGTAGGGTTGCACTACCGCCAGCTTATTCCGTGGGTCAATCCCGGAGAGGGCGCTTTCCGTGTTATCCCCGGTGACTATGTGACCACTGAAGATGGTACCGGTATAGTGCATATAGCCGGTACGTTCGGTGCTGATGACTTGCGTGTATCCAAGCAGGCAGGTGTACCTCCGTTGCACCTCATAGACCGCGACGGCAATATTCGCCCGATGGTGGATATGACAGGGCGGTTCTATCTATTGTCAGATCTCGATCCTGAATTTGTTGAACGCATGGTGGATGTGGAAGCATACACCCCCTGGCAGGGTAAATATGTGAAAAATGCCTTTGACTCTACAAAATCCGAGACTGATGAAACACTCGATGTGGAGATATGCATGTGGCTGAAACAGCATGATTCAGTGTTCAAGATTGAGAAGCACGTGCATAACTATCCCCACTGCTGGCGTACAGACAAACCGGTATTGTACTATCCGCTCGATAGCTGGTTTATACGTACCACTGCCGTACGCGAACGTCTCATGAACCTCAATGAAGGAATCAAATGGAAACCTCAAAGCACAGGTACAGGGCGTTTCGGCAAATGGCTTGAGAACCTTCAGGATTGGAACCTTTCGCGTAGCCGCTATTGGGGTACTCCGCTTCCGATATGGCGCACTGAGGATGCTTCTGAGGAATTGTGCATAGACAGCGTGGAGATGCTGTACAATGAAATAGAGAAAGCCGTAGCCGCCGGTGTTATGGAATCCAATCCCTACAAGGAGCGTGGTTTCGTGCCAGGTGATTACAGCAAGTCCAACTATGAGAAGATAGACCTCCATCGTCCGTATGTAGACGATATAGTACTTGTGTCGCCTTCAGGTAAGCCCATGCGCCGCGAAACCGACCTGATTGATGTGTGGTTTGATTCCGGTTCAATGCCTTATGCGCAGATTCACTATCCGTTTGAAAATAAGGAGGGACTTGATTCCGGTCAACTTTATCCCGCCGATTTCATAGCCGAAGGTGTCGACCAGACTCGCGGTTGGTTCTTCACGCTCCATGCCATAGCCGGTATGGTGTTTGACTCAATCGCATATAAAGCTGTGATTTCCAATGGTCTTGTCCTTGATAAGGATGGCAATAAGATGTCGAAGCGTCTTGGTAATGCCGTGAATCCGTTCGAAGCTATCGAGAAGTACGGTTCTGACCCGTTACGTTGGTACATGATTGCCAACTCATCGCCATGGGATAACCTTAAGTTTGACCCGGCAGGCGTGCAGGAGTCGGCACGTAAACTCTTTGCAACTCTTTACAACACATACTCGTTCTTCGCGCTTTATGCCAATGTAGACGGGTTTGACAACTCGGCTCCCCAGATACCTCTTGCCGAGCGTCCCGAAATAGACCGTTGGATTATATCGTTGCTCAACACTCTGATAAAGACTGTTGATGAGGCTCTGTCGGATTACGAACCTACCAAAGCCGCACGTGCAATCAATGATTTTGTCAATGACAATCTTTCCAACTGGTATGTGCGCCTGAACCGCAAACGTTTCTGGGGTAAGGATATGGATGCCGATAAACTTGCCGCTTACCAGACACTGTACACATGTTTGGAAACTGTTGCCATGCTTATAGCTCCGATAGCTCCGTTCTTTGCCGACCGCCTGTATTCGGATCTTACTTCGGTGACTTCCGACAACAGCAAATCAGTGCATCTCATGCTTCTGCCTGATGCAGATGAATCTGCCATAGACAAGAATCTTGAAACACGTATGCATCTGTCGCAAGTGATAACTTCCATGGTGCTTTCGCTTCGTAGAAAGGCAAATATCAAGGTGCGTCAACCGCTGCAACGTATCATGATTCCGGCTGTGGATGATGCCCAGCGTGCGGCAATAGAGTCGATGAAGGATTTGATTCTCAATGAAGTCAACGTTAAGGAACTTGAGATGGTGAGTGCCGATTCCGGAATATTGGTTAAGCGCGTCAAGCCGGACTTCAAGAAGCTTGGTCCGAAATTTGGAAAAACGATGAAGCAGGTTGCCGTTGCCATACAGGCTATGTCGCAGCCCCAGATAAGCGAGATGGAGCGCAACGGCAGCATAACCCTTGATGTGGCAGGAGCTCCTGCCGTGATTGATATAGCCGATGTAGAGGTGATATCCGAGGATATTCCCGGTTGGTTGGTTGCCAATGAAGGTAACATCACAGTGGCATTGGATATCACTGTTACCCCTGAATTACGTCAGGAAGGTATAGCACGTGACATCGTAAACCGCATACAGAACATACGCAAGAACCGCAACTATGATATCACGGATAAAATCACACTTGTGTTTGCTCCGGATGCCGCAACCGATGATGCTCTCGCCAATTTTGGAGAATACATTGCCAAGCAGGTGCTCGCTACCGATTTGTCAGTCGCTGACCCGGGTGACGGAGAAGATGTGGAAACATTGGAACTGGATGAACTGAACATCCGCGTTAAAATTGCGTTAAGTTAATACAAGTAGACATTGTTAAATCCTTAACACATTCACGTCATGAGCGAAAAAACAAGATATTCCGATGAAGAATTGCAGGAATTCAAGGAGTTGATTCTTGAAAAACTTGCCAAGGCTCAACGCGATTATGATTTGCTGCGCGCCGATATAACAAACACAGAAGGCAACGACATAGCCGATACGTCGCCTACGTTCAAGGTCCTTGAAGAGGGTGCCAGCACTCTCGGAAAAGAGGAGACCGGACGGTTGGCACAGCGGCAGATGAAGTTTATACAGCATCTGCAAGCCGCGTTGGTGCGTATCGAGAACAAGACCTACGGAGTATGCCGTGAAACCGGCAAGCTCATACCGAAGGAGCGTTTGCGTGCCGTGCCACATGCCACATTAGGTATTGACATAAAGAACCAGCAGAACAAATAATCATACCTCACATTTCTTGCAATAATGAAGTTATCAAAAGGTTGGTTGGCTCTTATCGTGATAGCCATCGTGATAATAGCCGACCAAGCAATGAAAATATGGGTCAAAACCAATTTTTATTTGGGTGAGGACCTTCACATTACCGATTGGTTCCAGTTGTATTTCATAGAGAACAACGGGATGGCTTTCGGTATGGAATTCGGTAGCAAATTGTTTCTGACCTTGTTCAGACTGGTGCTTGCGGGTGCGTTGATATGGTACATATTCCGTATCAAGAACCGTCCGTACATCAAGTCCGGTTTTCTTGTGTGTATAGCACTCATAGTTGCCGGCGCCATAGGCAATATAATAGATTGCCTGTTCTACGGGTTGATTTTCAATAATCCCATGCCACCTGAAGTAGCTGTGATGTTTCCTGCCGACGGCGGTTATGGAACATTGTTCCACGGCAGGGTGGTGGATATGCTTTATTTCCCGCTGTTCAGTTTCACATGGCCATCCTGGATGCCTTGGGTAGGCGGTCAGGAGTTCCTGTTCTTCCAACCGATATTCAATATAGCCGACGCTGCCATAACGGTGGGTATGCTTGTGTTGATTATATTCTACTCCCGTCAGTTGTCTGATTCCAATCCGGTTGCATTGCCGGACAACAGCGAGGTTAAAGAGGAGGGTAATGCGTAGCTGTAGATACATATCGGTATTGATGCTGCTTGTGCTGTTGTCGGCTACGGGTTGCTCAAGACGTCCGGATGATGTGCTCGATAAGGAATCGATGGCGCGTCTGTTGGTGGATATACACAAAGGGGAGAGTTTTGTGGAAGTGAACCCGCGTGTATTCTCCACTGATTCTGCCAAACGTGCATTCCGGCAGTCGATATATGCCAAACATGGTGTGACATCGGCTCAGGTGGACTCTTCGTTCATGTGGTATGGTTACAATATGGACAAATACATGGATGTGTATGAACGCGCCATAGAGATTCTGGACCGGGAATTGCTCACGGCACAGGAGATTGCCGGTGCTTCATCGCAAGGAATGTCGGATGTGAATCTTACGTTTGAGGGTGATTCCGTGGATGTGTGGTCGAGTGTGCGCTACAGACGTATGACCGAGAATATGCCGAGCGAGTTTGTAGCGTTTCACATGAATTCCGACCGATATTGGGAAAAGGGTGATGTGTATCTCCTGAAGTCAAAGGCTATAGATACGAGCGGTCCGCTTGAATATGCCTTTGCGGTCAATTATTCTGACGGTACGAAGGATTATATCCATAAGACTATGTCGGGCAGTGGATGGCATGAACTTAAATTTGCCTTGGATTCATCGAAGACTGCGCAACAGATTTATGGAACCATCCATTATGAGCCGCGACATGGAGAAGTGGCATTTATAGATTCGATATCGTTGATGCGAACCCGTTGGGGCGGGCATCACCGCGACGGCCGTCAAGGTGTGCTTTCAAAGAAAGCCCGCAGGTAATCCTGCGGTTGTTTGTGCCGCTATCCGGTTCCGGATTTCCTAATGAATAATGTCGATTATTATAAAGCTATGGAGCGTATAATGGCGCACCGTATTATCTACGGTGGTAAGGAATATGTGAATCATATAATAGAACTCGATGATGGCGGCAAGGTACATCTATATCCTTTCGAGCACGAGATACATTCCACACGTTTCATATCAGGCTCAATCAGTGTCGCGCTATCGTCAGATGCCGCTCCCTTGCGGTTAGTGGTTACCCGCGTGAAGCCTTGCGGTAGAGAACCACAGCTATGATTATGTAGATGAAGTTGGGTATCCACATGGCTATTGCCGGGGAGGTATAACCTGATACGGCAAATGTGGATGTTACGGTCATGAACAGGATGTAGCTGAAGCTCAGTACCAGTCCGATACCGATGTTTATGCCCATTCCGCCTTTGACTTTGCGGGAAGATAGCGACATGCCTATGACGGTGAGGATGAATGCCGCAGCTGTCATGGCGAACCGTCGGTGATATTCTATCTCGAATGATTTGATATTTGCCACACCACGTTCTTTCTGTCGTGTGATATATTCCGACAGTGCGGGTGTGGTCATGGTTTCGTGGTCGTTCTTGGAAATGAGGAAGTCGCGCGGTTCTATAGGTATTACCGTGTCGAGCCTTGTGCCGCGTCGTATTTCCTCACGAGTGCCTTTGAAGTCACGTATCATGTAGTCGCGCACCTGCCAGTTGTGCAGAGAGTCATAGCGTATGGTCTGTGCGGTAAGTCGTGATACCAATTTCTTGTCTTTGAAAGACTCGAGTGAGAACTTGTAGCCTGTGCGTGTGTTGTTGTCGTAGCGGCTCATGTAGGCTATGGTGCCTTTATTGACCTGCATCTGTATATTGGTGCCGTATTCCACGCGTTTGTTTTTCACGTAGGTGTTGGTGTAGTTGATGCGTTCCACATTGGCGGGCGGGATGATGTAGGCGCTGAGGAGATAGGTCGCCACGGCAATTACCGCTGCCGAAATCATATATGGGCGCAGAAGCCGAGGGAAGCTCATGCCTCCCGACAGCATGGCTATGATTTCAGAGTTGTCGGCAATCTTCGATGTGAAGAATATTACGGCGATGAATGTGAACAGCGGACTGAACTGGTTGGCGAAGTAGGGCAGGAAGTTAAGGAAGTAGTCGAACAGAGTGGCTTTCAACGGGGCTTTCAGAAAGGCGTCGAGCTTTTCGTTGACATCAAACATTATAGTGATCGCGAGAATCAATATAATGGCGAATATATAAGTTCCCAGGAACTTACCTATTATGTAACGGTCCAGTATTTTGAGAGGCTGTTTCACAGGTTCATGATTGGGGGTTATGTTCGGGATTTTCCTTACAACCGGCGAGTGACATTCTCCACCATCTGCGGTTTCCATGTGGCGAAATCGCCGGCGATGATGTGTCGGCGTGCTTCACCTACCAGCCACAGGTAAAATGCAAGATTGTGGATAGATGCTATCTGCATGGCAAGCAGTTCCTGACTGATGAAGAGATGACGGAGGTAAGCCTTAGAATAGACATGGTCCACGTAGCTGGGTCCATCTTCCTGCAAGGGGGAGAAGTCGTCGGCCCATTTTTTGTTGCGCATGTTCATTATGCCGTGGGCAGTGAACAGCATACCGTTTCTGCCATTGCGCGTGGGCATCACGCAGTCCATCATGTCCACTCCACGGTCAATGGCTTCAAGGATATTGGCGGGGGTGCCTACGCCCATCAGATACCGGGGCTTGTCGGTGGGCAATATTTCGTTGACCACTTCAATCATTTCGTACATTACTTCGGTGGGTTCGCCTACGGCAAGACCGCCAATGGCGTTACCGTCGGCTCCGAAGTCGGATACGAATTTAGCCGATTCACGTCGTAAGTCAGGGTATTTCACGCCCTGTACTATCGGGAAGTAGGCTTGTGAGTATCCGTACAGACCTTCCGTTTCCTTATAGCGTTTCCATCCGCGTTCCAGCCACCGGTGTGTGAGCCCGAGCGAGCGTTTGGCGTATGAGTAATCGGACATGCCGGGGGGGCATTCGTCGAGAGCCATCATGATGTCGGCTCCGATAGCGCGTTCGATATCCACAACATTTTCGGGGGTGAACAGGTGTTTGGAGCCGTCGATGTGTGAGCGGAAGTGCGCTCCCTCCTCCGTAAGCTTACGGTTGTCGGAGAGTGAGAATACCTGAAATCCACCGCTGTCGGTAAGGATAGGACGGTCCCATCCGTTGAATTTGTGCAGACCACCTGCCTGACGTATGATATCTATGCCGGGACGCAGGTACAGATGGTATGTGTTGCCTAATATAATCTGGGCTTTTATGTCGTCGCGCAACTCATGCTGGTGCACACCTTTCACGCTGCCGAGTGTGCCTACGGGCATGAAGATGGGTGTCTGTATGGTGCCGTGGTCGGTAGTAATCTCTCCCGCACGGGCATTGGTGCCTTGCGCTGTTGCCTGAAGTTTAAAATCCATGCCGCAAAGATACGAATTATTACCGTGCCAGCCAATATGCGTGCGGGGGAGTTTTCTGCGCTTGAAAGCAACAGGACAATGTACCTGTGCGGCGCATTGTCCTGTGTGTAGTGAGTGGGGGGGATGTATGTTACTTTTGGCGCAGGATGTCGATGGTGGTAGTATCGCAATCGAATACACCGTACATGCCTTGGGGTTCGTGAGCAGGGTCGCAGCAATAGGGTGCTCCGGGAGTCCATTCAGTTTCCGTTGGGCGGGCCTCTCCGTTCCAGCCCCAGAAGTTAAGACCTGCGATGGCGGGTTTGTCACGGAACTGTCCGAGAATGTATGTGTAATATTTGTCGCGGGCGGTCACCGGGACGTCCATCATGAATTTGAATCCGTTGCGCGGGTATCCGAATTCCTCAATCACGAGCGGTTTGTTGTATGGTTTTATTGCCGCGAGGTGTTCGTCGATATATTTTCCGGAATATTCGCATGCACGGTCAAGGTGAGCTTCGACGCTGTCGCGTGACGCCCATCCCCAGTTGGTGGGCCAGAGATGTATTATGGCATAGTCAATCTCGGGCATGGCGTGGATGCGTGTCCAAAGGTCAAGGTCGCCTTCACATCCGTATTTGCCTTCCGAACCGGTGGAGACAAGGTGGTTGGGGTCAATCTCCTTTATGGCACGAGCGGTGGTCTGAATCCAAGCGGCAAGGCTATCTTTGCCTTCATCGCTAAAGGCGCGTGGTTCGTTTGCCACCTGCCAAGCCATTATAGCCGGAGATTCGGTGTAGGGTTTGCCTGTCACAGAGTTGGTACGCCCGACAATGAATTTGGCATGGTCGAGAGCCATCTGCTTTGCCTTGTCGTCGAGTACGAAATCCTTGACATGGTTGACATACTCCATGTATCCGTCAAGGTTGGGGTCGGGGGCTTGTCCGTGGCCTGTCCACTGGAGGTAGCTGCCATAGCCGCCGCTCCATTCCCAAGCGTTGGTGAGGTAGATTACGGCTTTCATACCACGGCGTTCGAGTTCGGCTATGAAATAGTCGAGTCCTTGCAGCAATGTGTCGTTGTAGACACCCGGTTCGGTTTGGAGAACAGGTGCGATATGGTGGCGTAATCCTTCGGGACCTTCTGCTCCTGCGAGCACGCGTAGATTGTTGATGCCGAGGTGTTGCAGGCTGTCGAGTTCGCGGGACAACCGGTCGCGGTCGCCGCCCAAACCTTCGGAAGCGAGAATGGGTCCATACCAGAAGTTGGTGCCAATGTAGCGGTAGATGGAGTCACCGATATGGAAATTGCCATCGTCGCCAACGGTTACAAATTCAGTGCCGTCGGGGGTGGTGTCGGTTTTAGCTTTGTTGGATGAGCAGTTGTGGGTCATGGTTGCAAATGCCATTACGGTTATAACCGAGAATAAAGTACGGAGTTTCATGGTATAGTAGGTAAAATGTTATAATGCGAGTATCTGCGATGCGTGTTCCTTGGTCTTGATTGCCTTGGGGGTGAATATGTGCTGTATGGTACCGTCTTCACCGATGATGAATGTGGTACGCAGTGTGCCCATGTATTTTCTGCCGCACATATTCTTTTCGCCCCATGCTCCCATTTCCTCCACAAGCTTGTGGTCGGTGTCGGCAATGAGGTGGAACGGCAGGGTGTGTTTGTCGATAAATTTACGGTGTGATGCCTCACTGTCGATGCTCACTCCTACCACTTCATAGCCTTTCTGACGCAGGGTGTCGTAGTTGTCGCGCAGAGAGCATGCTTCGGCAGTGCAGCCGGAGGTGTTGTCTTTAGGATAAAAGTAAAGTATCAGTTTCTTGCCGGCGTAATCGCTCAGGCGTATTTCCTTTCCGTTTTCGTCAGTGCCGAGGATTTCGGGTGCTTTGTCGCCAATGTTCATGTCAGTTACGTTTATATTGTGATTATTGTTATAATGCAAAGTTATGATAAAAAACTTATCTTTGTAATATGATTGAAGCAAAATCGGAAATACAACTCACGTCGGATGGCTCAGCAACCATTTATCTTCCTGATATCGACGAGCATTACCATTCGGTGAAGGGTGCGTTTGCCGAAAGCCGGCATGTGTATGTGGAGTGCGGATTGCGGCATAGGATGTCGCTAACGTCCAATGCTGTAACAACCGTGCTTGAGGTTGGGTTCGGTACGGGATTGAATTGCGCGCTGTCGGTGCCGTGTGCCACGGAAAATGCTCCGGTGCGTTACGTAGGGCTTGAGTTGCATCCGCTGTCGGAGTCAGTGGCGGGACAGTTGCACTATGAGGATTGTGCCCCTTTCTACCGGGCTGTTAATTCCGCCTTGTGGGATGTGGCGGAGGATATCACACCATGGTTCAGGCTTGAGAAGCGTAGGACGGATTTCTTAAAGTGTGAGTTGCCGCAAGGGGTGGATGTGGTGTATTTCGACGCGTTTGCACCAGAGAAACAGCCGGAGATGTGGAGCCAGGAGTGCTTTGCCCGCGTGTTTGATGCGATGAACGATGGCGGTGTGCTTGTGACGTATTGCGCCAAAGGGGTGGTGCGCCGTATGCTGCAGTCGGTGGGATTCGTGGTGGAACGCCTTGCCGGTCCTGTAGGCGGGAAACGTGAGATATTGCGTTGTACCAAACCCTAATCTATGAGGGAATATGGATATAAACGAGTTTGCCGAACGAATATTCCTGAATCTGCCGTATGACCCTAATGAACAGCAGATACAGCTAATAGCCGCATTGGCACGGTTTTGCTCGCCGCAGATGCCGAGTGATGCCGTGTTTCTGCTGAATGGCTATGCCGGTACGGGAAAGACATCTCTGACCGGGGCGTTGGTCCGAGCACTCAAGGAGGCGGGTGTGCCGGTGGTGCTGATGGCTCCGACGGGTAGGGCGGCGAAGGTGTTCGGAGCTTTTGCCCGCCATCCGGCATCGACTATCCACCGTAGGATATACCGTGGTACCGAGGGGGGACTGATGGGGTATGTGGGTGAGGTTGCCGACAATACATATCAAAATGCGGTGTTCATAGTGGATGAGGCTTCGATGATAGGTGACGGTGGTGATACGTATGACGGCCGTGGCAATCTGCTGGAGGATTTGATTCATTATGTTTACTCCGGCGATGGTTGCCGTATGATATTGCTCGGTGATACTGCGCAGCTGCCGCCTGTGGGGTGTGTGGAGAGTCCGGCGATGAATGCGGATGTGCTGCGGAGCTACGGGCTGAAGGTTACGCGCGCTGTGATGACTGAGGTGGTGCGTCAGGGAAAGATGTCGGGAATCCTGTATAACGCTACGTGGCTGCGGAAGGCTATGCGCCGTGACCCGCTTCCGGAGCCGCATCTTAAGATAGACCGTTTTGATGATGTGGTGAGTGTGTCGGGAGAGGATCTACAGGAGTCACTGTCGGATAGCTATAATGAGTATGGTATCGATGAGACGCTGTTGGTGACCCGCTCGAATAAGCGTGCGGTGCAGTTCAATCTTGCCATACGTGCCAATATACTGTACAAGGAGGAGGAGCTGTGCCGCGATGAGCGATTGCTGGTGGCTAAGAATAATTATCTGTGGACGGCTAAGGTGAAGGGGATAGATTTTGTGGCGAACGGTGATATAGCTATGGTGGAACGCATATACGGCACTGAGGAGAAGTATGGCTTCAGATTTGCGGATGTGTCGGTGCGCTTGCCTGACCGCGATATAGATTTCGAGTGCAAGGTGTTGCTCGATACCCTTACCTCAGAAACGGCGGCTTTGGAGCCGGACCGGTTCAATGCTTTATATGCCGCGCTGCTCAATGATCCGGAGCTGTTTACTCCAACTACTCCTATCAAGACACGTATGCGTATGCTCAGAAGTGACCCGTATCTTAATGCGTTGCAGGTGAAATATGCTTATGCTGTCACTTGCCATAAGGCTCAGGGCGGTCAGTGGTCAAGTGTGTTTGTAGATATGGGATATATACCGACTGATGCTTACGGTATGGATTTCTACAGATGGCTCTATACGGCTACCACTCGAGCTACGCGTAAGTTGACGTTTGTGAATCCGAATGAGGGTTTGATAGAGGATTGATTTTGCCATAGTGGTGTTCCAGGTATGCTGTGTGCCATGACGGTGTGCCGCGGAGCGGTATGAACTTTAGGGTGGGTGCAGGTGTTGTGGTATCATAGAGTTATTTAAAATTTAAAAGATATGGAATTTATTTGGTTCATTATTATCGGTATAGTGTCGGGTTTTGTCGCCGGCAAGTTGATGCGTGGCGGTGGCTTTGGCCTGATTGTGAATCTTGTGGTAGGTATCATAGGCGGTGTGCTCGGTGGTTGGATTTTCGGATTGCTGGGTATAACCGCAGGGGGTATCATAGGTAGTCTTATCACATCGGTGGTGGGTGCCGTGGTGCTGCTGTGGGTATTGAGTCTATTCAAGCGGTAGCTTTCACGGATAGGAAAATCATACAGAATGGCGCAGGCAGGTTATGCTTGCGCTTTTTCGTGTGACGAAATTTAGGTTGCGATGTTGGGGGATGTAAGTATGTCAATGTTCTCTTGCCAGTTCAATTAGAATGTGGTCATCGTCCGAAGGACGCTTGCGGAGCAAGAATTAGGAATGTTTGAGGGTGGCGGCGGTTTTGTGTCGGGGGTGGGGTATTCGACCCTTGACAGGGTCGTTGTGTAGGGTATGGTCGTGGACCGTGGGTTTCACCCACG
>CAJTMM010000040.1 GCA_910577465.1 uncultured Muribaculaceae bacterium
AACTTCCCCGGACGCTTGATGGTGTTATGTCTGTACTGCGGTTATGCTTTGTACATGTCTACTTGTGCGGGGGCAAAGTTGGCGATGAAATCAGCGTGCTTGGCTACTTCAGCCTGAGCCATCTTATTGTAAACCTCTGCTGATTTGGTAAATTCGGCATTACGGTTGGCATCTTGGAGCAAGAGGTAGCCCATTATGATGTTGCCTGCCATTTCTACCATGCGACGAGCCATGAAGTCAGTGTAGGTCTGATCTTTAGCTTCAACGACTGTAGCTACCGCTTTTTCGTATTTAGCTGTCATATCCACGAGTGCGTCGTGAAGCGGTTTCAAGTTTTCAGCTACAGGCTGTGCCTCGTATTCACGAATCATGTTTAGGTATGTGCCGGTGGTGACGTGGCGTATAGCCGCAACTACCTGCAATTGAGTGGTGCCTTCGTAGATGGATGTGATGCGAGCATCGCGGTATACGCGTTCACAAGCATAGTCCTTCATGAAGCCGGAGCCACCGTGAATCTGAATGCAGTCGTAGGCATTCTGATTGCAATATTCGCTACCCATACCTTTTACGAGGGGAGTGCAAGCATCGGCAAGTTTGGTGTATTGCTTCATCTCCTTACGTTCGTAGGGAGTGAGTGTGCGTTCTTTGGCGATGTCTTCGTAAATCTTGTAGATGTCTACGAAACGGGAGGTCTCGTACAGGAGTGCGCGAGAAGCGTCGAGCTTGGCTTTCATCACAGCAAGCATCTCATATACGGCAGGGAATTCGATGATAGCTTTGCCGAATTGCTTGCGGTCTTTTGCATAGGCGAGAGCTTCGCGGTAGGCGCGTTCGCTTACACCGACTGACTGTGCGGCAATGCCAAGACGTGCACCGTTCATAAGAGCCATCACATATTTGATAAGACCAAGACGGCGCGAGCCGCACAATTCAGCTTTTGCATTCTTATATACGAGTTCGCAAGTAGGAGATCCTTTGATACCCATCTTGTTCTCGATACGGCGTACGGTTACACCACCGTCGCGCTTGTCGTAAATGAACATCGAAAGTCCACGACCGTCCTTAGTTCCTTCTTCCGAGCGGGCAAGTACCAAGTGGATGTCGCTGTCGCCGTTAGTGATGAAGCGTTTTACACCGTTCAGACGCCAAGTGCCGTCGGGCTGTTCGGTGGCTTTGAGCATTACTGACTGGAGGTCGGAACCGGCATCGGGTTCGGTGAGGTCCATTGACATGGTTTCACCCTGGCATACGCGTGGTATGAAACGCTGTTTCTGATCTTCGTCGGCAAATTCGTATATAGTCTCGGCGCAGTCCTGAAGACCCCAAAGGTTTTCAAATCCTGTATCAGCGCGGCTAACGATATCGGCAGCCATGATATAGGGGGTGATGGGGAAGTTCAGACCACCCAAACGGCGCGGCATTGCCATGCCCATGAGACCGGCTTTGCGACATAGTTCAAGATTCTCTTTTGTTCCGTCGGCATATATAACACGACCGTTTTCCACGCGGGGACCCTGGTGGTCAACGTCTTCAGCGTTTTCGGCAATTTTTCCGCCGCATATTTCACCTACGATTTCCAATACCTTGTCGTATGAGTCCATGGCGTCCTCAAAGTTGAGGGGCGCATAGTCAAATTTTTCGGCATCGGCGAAATTACGCTCTTTAAGTTCTACGATTTTCTGCATCAACGGGTGTTGCAAGTGATGCTTCAAACCGGGATTGTCATTATAAAAATTAGCCATGGCTTATATTACTTGGAATTTTTCTTGTAGTATTTAATGAGTTTTGGAATCACGTCCTCAGCATTACCGTTGATGACGAAGTCGGCTATCGTGTTGATGGGAGCTTCGGAATCGTTGTTGATGGAGATGATTATTGCACTTTCCTGCATACCGGCGATGTGCTGAATCTGACCGGAAATACCGCATGCGATGTAAAGTTTTGGGCGTACGGTAACACCTGTCTGTCCAATCTGACGGTCGTGTTCGCAGAAACCTGCGTCAACGGCTGCACGTGAAGCTCCTACTTCGCCACCGAGAGTTTCGGCAAGTTCATAAAGCAAATCGAAGTTCTCACGTGATCCCATGCCGTAGCCACCTGCCACGATGATGGGGGAGTTTTTGATGTTGACCTTTGATTTTTCGATGTGGCGATCAATGATTTCAACCACGAAATCTTCAGGGCTTACATATTTTGCGGCATCGAGTTCTACGACCTCACCTTTGTGGTTGGCATCAAAGATTTCTTTCTTCATGACGCCTTCACGAACAGTTGCCATCTGCGGACGGCAATCGGGGTTTACGATAGTAGCCACGATGTTACCGCCGAATGCAGGACGAATCTGGTAAAGGAGGTTTTCATATTCCTTGCCGGTTTTGGGATCCTTGTGGTCACCGATTTCCAATGAAGTACAGTCGGCGGTAAGTCCGCTGTGCAGGCATGAGGATACTCGGGGACCGAGGTCGCGGCCTATGCATGTAGCACCCATGAGGCATACCTGGGGTTTGATTTCCTTGAAGAGGTTTATCAATACAGCGGCGTGGGGATTCGAGGTATAGGGGTAGAGACGTTTGTCTGCAACTTTATAAACCACGTCAGCGCCGTAGGGGAAAAGCTGATTTTCGACACCGTCGAGGTTGTCGCCAATAACGACAGCTTCGAGTTTCACGCCAAGTTTGGTGGCAAGTTCGCGACCTTTGGTTAGCAATTCGAGGCTCACATCGGCCACTTTGCCGTCCTCAAACTCACAATATACTATTAAGTTGTTTTGATCAGTCATGATGATGAGTGTGGATAACGAATTAATATTAACCGATGGTGTGGTTGGCAATGAGTTCTTTAACGAGTTCTTCGATTTGGGCGTCATCGTTGTCAAGGCAACGGCTTTCCTTAGCGGTGAACACTACATTTTCAATAGCCTTAACCTTAGTCGGAGAACCAGCAAGACCGATTTGTTCCGGGTCAGCTTCTACGAATGCTGCGTTCCATTCGGCAATGTTGAGGTACGGACGTTTTTCGACAAGCTGTTTTGCTTCATCAGAAAGTTTGTCTTTTTCGGTAGGCGATACTGCATATTTGAATTTCTGCACTCTCATGGCATTGCGTGGGCGGCAATCGGCGGCAGAGCCGTTGACTGTAACTACGCAGGGCATAGGAGCCTTCACTGTTTCAACACCATTTTCCAAACGGCGTTTCACGGTTACGTATCCATCTTTGAGGTCAAGAATCTCTTCAGCGTATGTAACTTGGGGAATACCGAGTTTCTCAGCTATCTGCGGTCCTACCTGGGCAGTATCACCGTCGATTGCTTGACGGCCACCAAGGATGATATCGTAGTTGCCGAATTTTTTAACGGCTTGTGCCAAAGAGTAAGATGTGGCAAGTGTATCGGCACCGCCAAGTACGCGGTCGGTGAGTACGATACCGCCGTCGGCACCACGGTACATTGCTTCGCGTATGATTTCAGATGCGCGGGGCAAGCCCATTGTAAGTAATGTCACTGTTGAACCGGGATTGGCATCCTTGATGCGGAGTGCCTGCTCGAGAGCGTTGAGGTCCTCGGGGTTGAAGATGGCCGGAAGGGCGGCGCGGTTGATGGTGCCGTCCTCTTTCATAGCATCTTTGCCTACATTGCGGGTGTCAGGCACCTGCTTTGCGAGCACAATGATGTTGAGACTCATACTTTATAAATTTGATAATTAAGTTAATGATCGGTTGTATTGTTTCGACCTACAAAGATAAGTAAAATGATTGAAACCGTCAATTTTTTTTAAACTACATTGCAATCAAATAATTACGGGCTGTGTTAGGGTTTAGGTATGATGGGTTGATTGTCGTATCGGGTTGCAAGATAGGTGTTTATTGGGAGAGCTGAAAACGACGGGCTTTTGCTGTAGTGTTTAGCAAAAGCCCGTCGGTAGTAAGGTTATGTGACCGGATTGTCAGTCGCGATTGTTATGGCAATGGCATTGGCAATCATAGCTTGAACCATCGAAGCAGTGTGTGCATATATCGCATTTGGGTAATCCAATTGCCGATACTATGTTTTCCAAGGAGCTGAACTGTAGCGATGTAAGACCAAGACGTGAGCGTATTTCCTCAACCATGCGTTCGTATTCGGGAGAGCCGGTGGTGGCGTACGCTTCCAGATTGCGGTCGTGGCTTCCTTCAAGTTCAGCGATAATACGTCTTGTAATTAGCTCAAGCTCACTTTTGGATGCTGTGAAATTAAGATATTCACAAGGGTATATCAATGGTGGGCAGCTGATGCGCATGTGCACCTCCTTGACTCCGGCATCGAACATGTCCTTTACATTGTCGCGCAACTGTGTACCGCGTACTATGGAGTCGTCGCAGAATATCACGCGTCGTCCGCGCAATAATGATTTGTTGGCGATGAGCTTCATCTTAGCTACGAGTTCGCGTCGTTCCTGGGTGCTTGGGGTGAAGCTGCGAGGCCATGTGGGGGTGTATTTTACGATACCGCGCAGATATGGCACTCCCTTGCCTTGTGCATATCCTAATGCCATGCCTATGCCGGAATCGGGAATTGCGCTTACGAAATCCACTTCTGTGGTATCGGTTTTAGCCATGTCGCGTCCGGTGACATATCGCATGCGGTCTACGTTGCGTCCCTCGTACTGACATACCGGGTATCCATAATATATCCATAGGAAGGAGCATATTTGCATTCGCTTTTCGGGTTTGCGCAATTGTTTCATTCCATCGGGCGTGAGCTCGACAATCTCGCCCGGACCGACATTATAACATACATCGAATCCGAGGTTGGCAAAAGCGCATGATTCGGATGCTGCGGCGTGTCCGTCATCATTTTTGCCTATGAGAATGGGGGTACGTCCGAGAAAATCGCGTGCGGCGATTATCTTACCTTCCATGAGTATGAGCATGGAGCAAGAGCCTTTGATGCGCCGGTACACGTTTTCTATTCCGCTTACCAAATCGGTGCCTTCGCTAATCAGCGCGGCAATCATTTCCGATGGGTTTATGATGTCGTAACTATGTTCGCAAAAATGATGTCCTTTGGCGAGCATCTCTTTTTCAAGTTCACCGATGTTGTTTATGCGTGCAACTGTGACTATGGCAAATTTGCCGAGATGGCAGTTGACGATAATCGGTTGGGCATCGGTATCTGAAATCACACCGATACCGGAATTGCCGGAGAAATCCTTGAGGTCACCCTCAAATTTGGTACGGAAGTAAGAGTTCTCTATGTTATGTATGGACCGTGTGAATATGCCGTTGTCTACCGTAGCCATGCCTGCACGTTTCGTACCCATGTGGCTGTTGTAGTCGATTCCGTAAAATAATCGGTCTACGCAATCCGTCTTAGCGGTTAGTCCGAAAAAACCTCCCATAATAATCTTTATTTACCTTATTGAAACTGAAGTTAGAAATTTCTGAATATCATATAAATGCCGACGGGAGCGGAGGTTGGTCGTTTTAGGTGTCGATTGTTCCTGCTCCCGTCGGTATGTTATGTTACTTATTTACGTGCTGTTTAATCCATTCACGAGCGTTGATGAATGCATCAATCCATGGAGTGATATCATCTTTGCGTCGCGATGCCGGGTAGTAAGCGCATTGCCACGGGAATATGGCGCGTTCCAAGTGTGGCATCATGGCGAGATGTCGACCGTCGGCGGAACACAACGCGGCAACAGAAGCGCGAGAACCATTCGGGTTGCCGGGATATGCGGAGTAGTTGTACTTCAAAGCCACGTTATAGCTATCCATTGGCATCGGGAGCTTGAAGCGACCTTCGCCATGTGCTATCCAGATGCCTGTCTTCAATCCGGCAAGCGGTCCGAACATCACGGAATTGTTTTCCGGTATGGTAACGCCTACGAATTGGGATTCAAATTTGTGGCTGATGTTATGCTCCATGGTGGCTTTCTTCTCGTGTTCGGGGCAGATGAGATTCAATTCCATCATGAGCTGGCATCCGTTGCACACGCCTAATGAAAGGGTGTCGGGGCGTGAATAGAATTTTTCGAGGGCTTTGCGGGCTTTCTCATTCCAAAGGAAGCCACCTGCCCAGCCTTTGGCTGAGCCAAGTACATCGGAATTGGAGAAACCACCACAGAACACTATCATATTTACGTCGTCCAATGTTTCACGTCCGCTCATGAGGTCGGTCATGTGTACATCCTTTACGTCAAATCCGGCGAGGTAGAGTGAGTATGCCATCTCGCGGTCACCGTTTACACCCTTTTCACGAATGATGGCTGCACGTATGCCGCTTTCTTCATGGCGTCCGAAGCCCAATCCACGCGAAGCGAGCGAGCCGTTCCATCCTTTTGGCAAACGGTAGCGGAGCGGCTGGCGCTTATAGTTGTCGAAACGCATGCGCGCGCATTTTTCACCGCTTTGCACGCTGTCAAGCAGATATGATGAACGGAACCATACATCGCGCATGTAGTCGATTCCTATCATACGTGCTGTACCGCAGTGGTTGATCATCACGGTGCGTTCGTCGGAAGGAGTACCGATATATTTGAAGTCTACACCGGCTTCAGTGAGCGCGCGTTCGGCAGCTTCGCATTTTTTCTCGGCAACTTGAATCACAAGAGCCGGGTTTTCGGCAAACAATATCTTGATGAGGTCATCTTCACCATTCTTTACAAATTGCTCGGTATCAAATTCAATACCTCCGGTGGTGTTTGCAAATACCATCTCGAGCAGAGTGGTTACAAGACCGCCGGCCGATACGTCGTGAGCTGCCATTATCGAACCGCGTTTCACCAAACGCTGTACGGTGTTGAATGCCGCCACGAATCTTTCCGGAGAAACTACGGTTGGCGCATCGGAGCCAATGCGGTTGAGTGCTTGGGCAAACGCTGAACCACCAAGACGTAATTTGTCGGATGAGAAGTCGATGTAATAAAGACGTGATTTGCCGGTTTGGAGTACCGGTGTAAGAGTCCTGCGTATATCGGTGACTTGTCCTGCCGCGGAAATGATTACGGTTCCGGGGGCGAAGACTTTGTCGTCGCCATATTTTTGAGTCATGGACAAGCTGTCTTTACCGGTAGGGATGTTCACGCCTATGGCACAGGCAAAGTCGCTGCATGCTTCTACGGCACGGTAAAGAGCTGCGTCTTCACCCGGGTTCTTGCATGGCCACATCCAGTTGGCACTAAGCGATAATCCTTTGATATTGCCTTCAATCGGTGCGCCGACGATGTTGGTCAGTGCTTCTGCAATGGCGATTACAGAGCCTTTGGCAGAATCGGCAAGCGCTACCTGAGGAGCATGGCCTATAGATGTAGCTATACCTTGCTTACCTGTGTAGTCCAATGCCACAACGCCACAGTCGCTAAGCGGGAGCTGTATCTCGCCTTGGCATTGTTGACGTGCAATCTTGCCGGTAACCGAACGGTCTACCTTGTTTGTGAGCCAGTCTTTGCAAGCTACGGCTTCAAGACTTAGAACATCCTGCAGATATTCGTCGAGTTTTGATTCGTCGTATTTGGCATTGGCATATTCGGTATTTACCGTATTGTCGGTCATTACGGTTTTAGGCGAATTGCCAAACATGTCTGCCATGGCAAGGTCTATGGGTTTGACTCCGTCATTGCGTCGGAATATAAAACGGTCATCAGCCGTGGTTTCGCCGACTACGTACATAGGGGCACGTTCGCGGTCTGCGATGCGTTTTACATAATCTATGTGTGACTGGTCCAAAACCATACCCATGCGTTCCTGGCTTTCGTTACCCACGATCTCTTTAGCGGATAGTGTGGCATCGCCAATAGGCAGGCAGTCAAGGTCAATGCGGCCACCGGTAGCTTCGACCAGCTCAGAGAGCGCATTGAGGTGTCCTCCGGCTCCATGGTCGTGGATTGATACGATGGGATTGTCGTCGCTTTCTGCAAGGGCACGTATCACATTTGATACGCGTTTCTGCATTTCAGGATTGGCACGCTGTACGGCATTGAGCTCTATGGCATTATCGTATTGACCGGTTTCGACTGATGATACGGCACCTCCGCCCATGCCTATGCGGTAGTTGTCACCACCCATTACCACAACCTTTTCACCCGGTTGCGGAGTGCCTTTTATAGCATCCTTTTTAGCTGCAAAACCAACTCCGCCTGCAAGCATTATCACCTTATCGTAGGCATACATACGTCCGTTTTCGTCGTGTTCGAAGGTGAGTAGCGAGCCACAGATGAGTGGTTGCCCGAATTTGTTACCGAAGTCAGACGCGCCGTTAGATGCCTTGATTAATATGTCGCAAGGTGTCTGATAGAGCCATACGCGGGGATTGCACATGAGTTCCCAACGATGTTCGGGACTCATACGCGGATAAGATGTCATGTACACGGCTGTACCGGCAATAGGCAAACTTGCCTTGCCACCTCCGAGACGGTCGCGTATCTCACCACCAGTTCCTGTGGCTGCACCGTTGAATGGTTCTACAGTGGTGGGGAAGTTGTGTGTCTCAGCTTTCAAAGATATCACCGTATCAATCTCTTTGACATCAAACATGTCGGGACGGTCAGGATTGACAGGGTAGAATTGTTCCACTTTGGGACCCTTTACGAATGCCACATTGTCCTTATATGCCGACACGAGTGTATTAGGGTTGACCTGAGAAGTCTTTTTGATGAGCTTGAACAAAGACATCGGTTTCTCTTCGCCATCAATAACGAAGGTGCCGTTGAATATCTTATGGCGGCAATGTTCGGAATTAACCTGTGAAAAACCGAATACTTCACTGTCAGTAAGCGGACGTCCAAGTTTTGCCGAAAGGTCACGCAGGTATTGTTCCTCATCGGGACTTAGTGCCAAACCTTCGCTGCGGTTGTATTCTGAGATATCGTCGATATATACAATGGGTTCCGGAGTACGGTCAGTATGGAAAACCTTACTGTTAAGCCCTTGGTATTTGCGTTGCAGCATCTTGTCGAACTGGGGTTCGGCTTCGCGTGTGAGCGTGAAACATTCAATGCGGGTTATGCCTCGTAAACCCATATTTTGAGTGATTTCAACTGCATTGGTACTCCAAGGAGTAACCATTTCTTTACGTGGACCGATAAAGAGTCCTTTGACGGATGTGGATGCCAATGGCTTTGCGCCACCGAAAAGCCAAGTGAGCTTCTCCTTTTCCAAATCGGAAAATTTGTGATCAGTCTCAACGGCTATTACATCAGCAGCACCTTTCTTGAAGAATACAACCATGTGTAAAAATATAGGGGGTGTTGATTGGTGAAATGTAGTGACTTTTGTCAGGTACAAAGGTAATGTTTTTTTGTGGAGGTCACAAATATTAGTTGCCAAGAGAGGTACAAAAAATCATAGGGTCGATGTACGTCGGGAGGGTAGACATCGGAATAATCAGCGGTTGGCTGTGCTTTAGGGTGTATATGGCAATTTCCCGATTGAACATGCGGCATGATTCTATTTCGTACCAATCTATAGTAATAGGAGAAGGTACAGGCGATTCGCCTGTACCTTCGTAAATGACCTTTATGTATTGTCCGGGCGCGACCTCTACATGCTTGGCTGAAAGCGACCTTTGAGCTTCGGTGGTGAGCATTCGGCTGAAATATATGTGCGCGAGTACCATCGGGGCTACTAAGAAAATGAATATCAGGGCTACAAAAAGCATGCGAGAGTCCCAGTATGAACCTATCAGACAAGCTATCACCGGTATGCATATAATGACTGCCAACGTTGGCAATAGTTTATGGAGCGCTACGCGCAGATATATGGTCGGTGTCAATTTGTAGCTTTCGGTGACAAATGTGTTGACCATGTCCATAAATCTTGTCGTGTCTATAATAGGTTACGGTAACGTATGGGGTTAATCGTCAAGTTTGTGGATGACTAATCCGGAGCGTAACTTAGGTTCAAACCATGTGGTTTTTGGCGGCATGATATTTCCTGTGTCGGCAATATCCATGAGCTGCTGCATGGATACCGGATAAAGGGCGAGTGCCATTGCCATTTCACCGCTATCGACACGGCGTTTCAATTCTTCAAGACCGCGTATGCCACCAACGAAGTCGATACGCTTGTCGCTACGCAGGTCGTGAATGCCAAGTATATCACGCAGTATCAGGTCGCTTGATATTGTCACATCAAGTACCCCGATGGGGTCGGAGTCGTTGTAGCGACCTTTACGTGCGGTCAGGGAGTACCAATGCCCTCCGAGGTAAAGTGAGAAATTATGCAGTGTCTTGGGATGGTATATCTCGGAACCCATTTCCTCGACAATGAAGTCTTTGTTCAGAGCTTCGAGGAATGACTCCGGGGTTAAGCCATTGAGGTCACGCACCACTCGGTTGTAATCTATGATGTTGAGGTGAGATGCCGGGAATGCCACTGCGAGGAAATAATTGTATTCCTCATTTCCTGTGTGGTTGGGATTCTGACGGGCTTTTTCGTTGCCTACCAATGCTGCGGCTGCTGTACGGTGATGCCCATCGGCAATGTACAGATAGGGTATTTTGGCAAATTCCTCGGTGATTGCGGAAATCATGTCGGCATTGTCGATAACCCAGAAATGGTGGCCGAAGCCATCGGGTGCGGTAAAATCATATTCCGGGGTACCGGCGGTTACCGTTGTGATTATCTCATCAAGTTTTTTATTGTCGGGAAATGCAAAAAATACAGGTTCGATATTGGCATTATTGACGCGCACGTGTTTCATGCGGTCCTCTTCTTTATCGCGCCGGGTCAGTTCGTGTTTCTTTATACGCTCTTCCATGTAATCGTCGACGTTGGCTGCGAGAACAATGCCATATTGTGTGCGACCGTTCATGGTCTGCGCGTAAATATAATAATGCTCCTTTTGGTCCTGTACCAACCAACCGCGCTGCTGGAATGCGTTGAAGTTTTCTACTGCCTTGTCGTAGACACACGGGTCGTGCTCGTCAACTGATGGGTCGAAATCGATTTCCGGTTTGATTATATGATACAGTGATTTGGGATTGCCCTCGGCTTCAGCGCGGGCTTCATCGGAGTTGAGCACGTCGTAGGGGCGTGATGCAACTTCAGTGACCATATCACGGGGAGGACGTACGCCTTTGAATGGTTTGACTTTAGCCATGATGAAATCTATTTTGTGAGGTGAGAATTATTTCTTACGGATAATGGTTTGTTCGCGGTCAGGACCGATAGATACAATCGTGATGGGAGTCTGCAATTGCTCTTCAAGGAATTTGATGTATTCAGAGAATTGAGCGGGGAACTCCTCTTCGGTTTTCATACGTGTCATATCGGTTTTCCATCCGGGTAGTGTCACGTAGACCGGTTCGATGCATTCTTCCTCTATAGAATATGGGAAGTCGGTAATCTCCTCACCACTTACTTTGTAAGCCACGCAAGCCTTTATGCTGTCGAAACTGTCAAGTACGTCGCTCTTCATCATAATCAGTTGGGTGACCCCGTTAATCATGATAGCATAGCGCAAAGCTACGAGGTCAATCCATCCGCAACGTCGTTCACGGCCTGTAACAGCACCGTATTCATGGCCGATGTCGCGAATCTTTTTGCCAGTCTCATCAAATAGCTCGGTAGGGAATGGTCCACTACCCACACGTGTGCAATAAGCTTTGAATATGCCAAAGACCTCACCAATCTTGTTGGGAGCCACACCAAGGCCGGAACAAGCCCCTGCGGTGATAGTGTTGCTTGATGTTACAAATGGATATGATCCGAAATCAATATCGAGCAATGTGCCTTGGGCTCCTTCACACAATACTGACTTGCCTTCCTTGAGCGCGCGGTTGATGTAATGCTCACTGTCGATGATGTCGAAAGTCTTGATATATTCAATCGCTTTCAGCCATCGTGCTTCAAGTTCATTGAATTCAGGAGTCTCGCCCATGGATTGGAGCATGGCTACGTGGCGGTCGCGCGCTGCAGAATATTTGGTTTCAAAATTATGCAGCGTGTCACCGAGACGGAGACCATTACGGCTGATCTTGTCAGTGTATGTAGGACCGATACCCTTGCCGGTGGTGCCAATCTTAGCACCGCCTTTAGCCTTTTCATTGGCAGCGTCGAGCAAACGGTGTGTGGGGAGAATCAGATGTACCTTCTTTGATATCTTGAGGACTTTCCGAAGGTCGATACCAGAACGTTCCAATGCTTCAGCCTCTTCCTGAAACAGGACGGGGTCGAGCACTACTCCATTACCGATTATATTAATCTGTCCGTGTTGGAATATTCCCGAGGGAATGGAACGCAACACATATTTCTTTCCTTCAAATTCAAGGGTGTGTCCGGCATTGGGTCCTCCTTGGAAGCGTGCCACCACGTCGTAACGGGGCGTTAGCACATCCACTACTTTACCTTTTCCTTCGTCGCCCCATTGGAGGCCAAGCAATACATCAACTTTCATGTGTGGTTTCGAGTTTCGTGATTGTATAGATTACTTATTTTTATTTGAGCTTTTATTGTTGCCGACACTTTTTTTCGGAGAGTGTGGTTGTTGCCGGTCTTCTGTTTTCTTGACCTGAAATGAACGTGTCTTACGGATACATGACGCACAGAGTCCATATATGCTTAAGTCGGCATATATAGGGTGGAATTTTCCGTAACGTCGGGTATTGAGCAGCGTATCGACTTCAGCATCCTTAACCTCCTTGACCTTACCGCATCGTGAGCATACGAGGTGGTAATGTTTGGTGATACCAGCTATTTTCTCGTATTGTGGTGATTGGTTGCCGAATGTGTGCCTACGTACCAAGCCGGCGCATATCAGGAGTTCGATGGTGTTGTAGATTGTGGCACGGCTCACATGGTAGCCGTCGGCGTCGAGCGACGAGTGCAATGTGTCGATGGAGAAGTGTGTATTCATATCGAATACTTTCTCCAGGATGGCATAGCGTTCGGGTGTCTTGCGCAATTTATGTTGAGTCATATACTGCGTAAGTGTGGTGATAGCCGCCGTTTTAATCTTGTCGTCGTTCATATCTGTGTACAAAGATATAAATTAATAATCGAAAGATACTCTGTGGCTACAAAGTTTTTTGTCCCGAGACATTCGGTCAGGCGCTAAAAACGGTCGGGTAGGGTTATTTGATGTTGCCTCGTACGCGTTGCAGGTAATTCTGTATTCCGGCAGTATCACGACGGCTCACAATCTCTTGCAACTTTGACAGTTCCTGTTGGATGAGTTCGAGCTGATGCGGGGTGTTGGGGTTGAACAGAATTTCACTAAGCAGGTAATCGTCCTCACTCATAAGTCCACGAGCTATAGCCATGTGGCGTTTGAAAGTTGTGCCCGGCGCATCCTGATGTTTCATAACAGCTGCGAATACGAGTGTTGATGCGAACGGAATGGATAGTGAGTAGGCTATGGTCTCGTCGTGTTCCTGAAATGTGTATTCGACGATGTTGAGATGCAGACGTGTGTACAGGTCGCGGAAGAATATTTTCCCAAGATGGTCACCTTCGCTTATTATTATGGCGTTTTCATCAGCGAGGTTGCTAAGTGATGCGAAAGTGGGTCCGAACATAGGATGGCTGGATGCGTACGGGTGTCCGCATTCGGCATAAAATTCCGGTAGACCTGTTTTTACGGAAGAGATATCGGAGAGTATGCATCCCGATGGTATGTGCGGCATTATTTGCCGGAATGCCGGCAGGGTATATTTGACTGTTGCGGCATTGAGCACCATCTGCGGCTCGAATGCATCAATATCGTCAAGGGAACTGAACCGTTGGACGCCGTATGTGAAACGGAGTTTATCGGCATCGGGGTCATAGACAGCGACATCATGGTCGGGCGACAGGAGGTCGCAGAAGAAAGTGCCCATTTTACCGGCACCGAGTATCAGGATTTTCATGGCTATGTTATTGTGCTCTGTCATTGATTATTTCTATCTGCTGGCGTACCGATTCGTCGTGTATGGCGAGCAATATGGTTTTCATGAAGTCGGCACTCATGCCCATTTCCTCACCGAGTTTTACACGTGACCGCATCACGTCGTTGTATCGTCCTGCCTGTACCACCGACATGCGGTGTTCCTTCTTGTATCGTCCTATATCGCGGGACACACCCATACGTCGGCTTAGAATCTCCAGCAGTTCATTGTCGATACGGTCAATCTGCTGTCGGAGCAGAGTGAGACTTTCGGTGGTTTGTTTGGAGTCGCGGATAACAAGTGTGTTAAGGATGAAATTGAGTATTTCAGGCGTTACCTGCTGGGCGGCATCGCTCCAAGCGCAATCGGGGTCACAATGGCTTTCGACAATCAATCCGTTGAAGCCCATATCCATTGCCTGTTGTGCCAACGGGGCTATCAACTCACGCTTGCCACCGATGTGCGACGGGTCGCAGATGATGGGAAGGTTAGGGTAGCGTAATCGCAGCTCAGTGGGGATGTGCCATTGTGGCATGTTGCGGTACAGATGCTTGCCATAGGTGCTGAATCCACGATGTATGGCTCCCAGACGACGTATGCCGGCGTTGTAGATGCGTTGCAATGCGCCAATCCATAATTCAAGGTCGGGGTTGACGGGATTTTTTACGAGAACCGTGAGATTTTCAGGTGCTGATTCTTTCAGTACGTCGGCGATTTCCTGCATGGCAAATGGATTGGCTGATGTACGTGCCCCAATCCAAAGGATGTCAACACCGGCAGCGAGAGCTTCCTCAACATGGCTTTTGTTTGCCACCTCTGTGGCTATGTACATGCCAGTGGTATCGCGCACCTCCTTCAGCCATTCGAGACCTTCGTGTCCCACACCTTCGAAACCGCCCGGTTTGGTACGCGGTTTCCATATTCCGGCACGGAATATTCGTATGCCGGTTGCCGCCAATTGTCTGGCGGTGTCCAGTACTTGCTGACGTGTTTCGGCGCTGCAAGGACCGGCTATTATAATAGGTTTCTGATGGTCTATGCCATCAAATGTTATCGGTTGCAGATTGTCCATAAGAGGGATTTATTTTGTAGAGTTATATTCTTTGATTCTTTGTAAAGCGCGTGTCAGGTTCGCTTCGGTGGCGCAGAGCGATATGCGTATGTAGCGGGTGCCGTTGCTGCCGAAAATGAATCCGGGGGTGATGAATACGCGTGCGTCATATAGCAGGCGGTCCGCCAATGATTCACTATCGGGTTCGGATTCGGGTATTCGTCCCCATAAAAACATTCCACGTTGGGAAGGGTCGAATGTGCAGCCGAGTTCAGTCATGATTTGTTCGGCTATAGCACGACGGTCGGCATACACCTTATTGAGGTCGGAGTACCAACTGTCGGGTAGGTCAAGAGCCTTGATGGCTGCGGTCATCATGGGTCGGAACTGTCCTGAGTCGACATTTGATTTGACCTTCAATATCCAATTGATGAATTGCTTGTTGGAAGCCAGCATAGCCATACGCCATCCTGCCATATTGTGGCTTTTGCTCAGCGAATTCATCTCTATGGCAATATCCTTGGCTCCGGGAGTGTTGAGGATGCTCAGAGGGTTGTCGTTGAGAATAAAGCTATATGGATTATCGTGAGCTATGACTATATTATGTTTGCGTCCGAAAGCTATGAGCTTTTTGAATAGTTCCTGTGTAGCCTGAGTGCCGGTGGGCATATGTGGATAGTTGACCCACATGAGTTTGATATTGTCCAAAGGCATGCGTTCGAGAGCATCGAAGTCGGGCATCCAGCCATTGGTCTCGGTGAGGTCGTAAGCATATATTTTTGCCTGAACAAGCCGGCTGGCAGAAGAGTAAGTGGGATATCCGGGATTCGGTACCAATACACCGTCGCCGGGATTCAGGAATGTGAGCGATATGTGCAGGATGCCCTCTTTGGAGCCGATGAGCGGTTGTATCTCGCATGCCGGATCAAGAGTGACGTCATAATGTTTTTGGTACCATCGGGCGTATGCAGCACGAAGTTCCGGAAGCCCAACCGTCATTTGATAGCTATGGGTGTCAGGCTTTTGTGCTTCCGCACATAGCGTATCGATGACCTCCTGGTGAGGAGGACGGTCCGGTCCGCCGATGCCGAGAGAGATGATGTCCATGCCTTCGGAGTTGAGCCGAGCCACCTCCTTGAGACGTCGGGAGAAGTAGTATTCTTGAATTTCGCTCACTCGTTGAGCGGGGATGATTGATGGGATGTCAGATTTCATTGTTGCAGGATTTGTATTCTCCAAGAGTCTTGAAGTCGGTTATCAATGGACGTACAGCGTCGATGGATTTCTGGTAACGTGCGTAACTGTTGAATGTGAGGTCGACATAAAATCGGTATTCCCATTCACGTCCTATTATCGGCATGGACTGTATCTTGGATAGGTTAATGTCGTAGAAAGACAGAATGGTCAGTACCTTGGACAGCGCACCTTGGGTGTGGGGCAGGGTGAACACGATTGAAGCCTTGTCGAGCGAATCTTCTTTCGGTCGTAACTCGGGAGCCGAGAGCGGGTCGGCGAGAATGAGGAACCGGGTGAAATTGCGCTTATTGGTTTCAATGCCTTCGTCAAGGATGTTGAGTCCGTAAAGGTCAGCTGCATATTTACCACAGATGGCAGCATGTCCCGACAGATTGCGTTCAGCTATGTTTTTCGCGCTTCCGGCAGTGTCGAATGCTTCAATCATCTTTATTGACGGATGTCGCAAAAGGTATTGTTCGCATTGCATCAGTGCCATAGGATGGGAGTTGACCTCTGAAATGTCGGAGAGAGTCTGCCCCGGCAGTGCGGCAATGACATGAGATATGCGCATTTTGTGTTCGCCTATAATAGTCAGATTGCTGCGACGTAGAAGCTCATGGTTCTGAAGCAATGCGCCGGCAATGGTGTTTTCGATAGCCATTATCCCCAATAATGAGGGGTCGGTGTCCAAACGGTCGAACATGTGCTGGAAAGTGTCGCAAGGGATAGTTGTAATCTTATCGTCGGGGAACTGCTTGGCGAAAAAATCACGAGCCGCCGCATCGTGGTAGCATCCTGCTACTCCTTGTATGGTTACTTGTCGAGTCATATCTTAAAAAATTAAGAAATCCCGGACTTTGTTCAAGCCGGGATTCTGTAGGTTATTATCGTTGAGAGTCACTATACTATTTAACCGCATAAAATCCCGATTTTATTCCAAAGAAATAAAATGCCGAATAATAATATGCGTAAAATCGTGTCATAGTGCTGCAAAGATATACATATTTTGGAGTTTTCGCCAAGGATTTTGCTGAAAAAATTACGTTTTGTAATAAAATCGGACGAAAACTATTGATGATACCTATATAACTCACTTATCGGATTTGACTGTTTCGATGGCTTCAGTTACCGTGAGCAGATGCTGCTCGCCTGTGGTCATGTTTTTGAGGGTAAGTTTGCCTTCGGACATTTCAGATTCACCGACGATTGCCACATAGGGGATGGAAAGAGCATCAGCGCGTGCCATCTGTTTTTTCATCTTAGATGCATCGGGGTATATCTCCGCACCAATTCCGGCTTGTCGCATTTGCTTGAGCATTTTCATCGCAGCCGCCGCTTCCGCAGTACCGAAGTTGGTAAACATAACCTTTGTTCCTAATGCTGTATCGTCGGGGTACAGGTCAAGGGTGTTAAGCACGTCGTAGATACGGTCGGCACCGAATGATATTCCCACACCGGATAATCCGGGCATTCCGAATACACCGGTCAAATTGTCATATCGGCCTCCTCCGGTGATGCTTCCTATGGCTACATCCTTAGCCTTGACTTCAATGATAGTGCCGGTGTAATAATTGAGACCGCGGGCGAGAGATACGTCAAGCTCCAGCTCGGCATTTAATCCCAATGCTTCCACACCATCAATGACTTCACGCAACTCGCGAACTCCCAATGTGCCTATCTCGCTTTTAGCAAGGACTTCACTTAGCTGTTCCAAACGCCGGTTGGTGGTTCCGGATATGCTGAGGATGGGTTGCAGCGTGGCAATCGCTTCGTCGGATATGCCACGTTCACGCAGTTCGGCGTTGACATTTTCGATGCCAATCTTATCAATTTTGTCGATGGCTACGGTTATGTCGATGATTTTCTCGGGAGCACCAATAAGTTCGGCTATGCCTGAGAGTACCTTTCTGTTGTTGAGCTTTATGGTTATGCGTATGCCGAAACGGGTAAACACATCATCAATCAGTTGTAGCAACTCGATTTCGTTAATCAAGGAGTCTGAACCCACAACGTCGGCATCGCATTGGTAAAATTCGCGGTAGCGTCCTTTCTGGGGACGGTCGGCGCGCCATACCGGCTGAATCTGGAAGCGTTTGAATGGCATTTGCAGCTCATTGCGGTGCTGTACCACGAAGCGTGCAAACGGTACGGTAAGGTCGTAACGCAATCCCTTTTCGCTAATCTGTGATGTGAGTCTCACATAATCGCCTGCGTCAATCAACCCTCGGTCGGCACTACGCAGATAATCGCCCGAATTGAGAATCTTGAACAGGAGCTTATCGCCCTCTTCGCCATATTTACCCATGAGCGTTGACAGATTTTCCATTGCAGGAGTTTCTATCTGGCTGTAGCCATATAGCTGGAACACTGAGCGTATGGTGTCGAATATATAATTTCGGCGCGCCATTTCCATTGGTCCGAAATCGCGCGTTCCTTTAGGGATGGAGGGTTTCTGTGCCATTGTGGTATAATATAATTAGGTGTAACCTATTGTAGCGATATTATTGTTTTTTGCAAAAGTACTAAGATTTCATAATAAATCGGTAGAATTTGCGAAATAATGTGGTCAGGCTGCAGTGGTGGAGGTATGTAAGAATGTCAATGTGCTCTTGCCAGTACAATTAGGAATGAGGAATTAGGAATGAGGAATGTTTGTGGTGGGGGTGGGATATTCGACCCTTGGCAGGGTCGTCGTGTAGGGTATGGTCGTGGACCGTGGGTTTCACC
>CAJTMM010000041.1 GCA_910577465.1 uncultured Muribaculaceae bacterium
TCCACCTCTTCCCATTCCGAACAGAGAAGTTAAACCTCACCACGCCGATGATACTGCGAAAGTGGGAAAGTAGGTAACCGCCCCCTCTAACCAAGGAGCCGCGAGCAAGGACGAACAGTCCCGCCCGCGGTTTCCTTTTTTTATATCCCCCCACACCTGTAGCCGGAACTAATGAGATTAGTCAGATTAGTCAGATTAGTCCGCAATTTATCTTATCTTATCTTATCTTATCTTATCTTCCCTTATCCTCTCCTGTCTCAATCCCGGCACTGCCATCAGGCTGAACTAATAGAATATGGCTCTATAGAATTATTAGTGGGTAATATATGGCTACAAAAAAGCAGAAATACGTGATGTATCTCTGCTTTTGAATTTATAAAATCAATCCGGAGGATAGTTATGCTTCGTAGCGGCGTGCTCCGTCAGATACGATTACAGGATAGATTTTGGGTTCATGACCGTATTTTTCTTTGAATTTGGCGGTCACGGTGGTGATGAAGTTATCGTAGAGGTCATTTTTAACAAGGTTGACAGTACATCCGCCGAAACCTCCACCCATGATACGTGAGCCGGTAACACCGCATTCGCGTGCCACATCGTTGAGATAATCGAGTTCCTCACATGATACTTCATAGAGTTTTGACATGCCTTCGTGGGTGCCGTACATGCAAGTACCAACGGTTTCGTAATCACCTTTTACAAGTGCGTCGCACACGTCGAGTACGCGTTGTTTTTCTTCGATTACGTATTTGGCGCGTTTGTAATCTTCTTCTGAAATTTTATCCTTGGCTGCATCGAGCATTGCCATATCTGCATCGCGGAGTGTATCGACGCCAAGGGTCTTAGCTACACGTTCGCAGCTTTCGCGGCGTTTGTTGTAGGGTGAATCGACGAGCTCGTGTTTTACGCGTGAGTCAACCAACACGAGACGGTAACCGTCGAGTTTGAAGGGGAAGTATTCGAATTCTCCCGAACGGCAATCAAGGCGCATGAGATTGTCTTTTTTGCCGTGTACAGATGCGAACTGGTCCATGATGCCACAATTTACGCCGCAATAGTTGTGTTCGGTGGACTGTCCTATTTTGGCGAGTTCCATTTTGGGGAAGCTGTTGTCGTTGAAGAGTTCATTGAGGGCGTTGGCGAAACAGCTTTCAAGCGCGGCAGATGACGATAGTCCCGCACCGAGTGGTACGTTGCCGGCAAATACGGCATCGAATCCCTTGACCACACCGTCTCTTTTTATGATTTCACGGCAAACACCGAATATGTAGCGTGCCCATTGCTGTGCGGGTGCGTCCTCTTCGTTCAATCCGAATTCCACTTCCTCGTCTATATCTATGGAGTATAGGCGTACGCGGTCGGTACCATTGGGGCGAATTTCTGCCATAATCATCTTGTCGATGGCACCGGGGAATACGAAGCCACCATTGTAGTCGGTGTGTTCGCCAATGAGGTTGAAACGTCCCGGAGCTACAAATAGCTCTCCGTGTCCGCCAAAATGTGATTCGAATTGTTCGTTGATTTTAGTTTTCATGATTATTATTTATGTGTGATTGAATTCATTTTAGCAAACTTACGAAAAAGGTGCGGATTATAGAGATGTCAGGGCGTGAGATTAAAAGGATATGTGTGTTAAATAAGCTTAATGGATACCGATGGCTCTGCTCCGGAAGTTTACATCCGAAAATGTGTGTATAGATGGTCAGGTGGTCTTAATTTCTTACGAGGTAATATGGTGAGTGGTATTCTGACCGTGTGGTGAGTAATGTTTTTTATATTCTATTGTCTCCAATTCGTCACGTTTGTGACAATGAAGTGAAAATACTTGCGCCTTGTCGCTGTGAGGGGTAACTTTGCAGTGTTATGAAAAAAAGGCGGATTGTCATTATAGCCATAATAGCGGCATTGTTAATAGCGATAGGCACGGTATGGGCCTTGTTCAGTATCGAGACACAACGGGCTATGTGCCTGAAGTACCCTGACAAACCTATAGGTCTGTTGAATTTTTCGGAGAATGATTACACAGTAGAGCTTGCTCCCGGATTGGATTTTCAGATCAATACCGCGCGCGCCATGAGCACAATCTCACAAAAACAGTTGCAATTGCTTAAGGATATGGGATGTGCGGTTGATTCTACAGTGGCAATATCCATAGGTCGTAACCATAAGGGAAATCTGCGTGTGACGTTCAAACGTTATACGGTGTCGTTGCCTATAAGTGTTCCCGGGGATGGTGCTGATTCTTGTTCATTGGCAGGGGGTAGTATATCCGAGGTCGGTATGGACAATGTGATTTATAATGTGGATTTTGCTCCATTGGCGGATGCAGACGAGGATAGACCTACACTTGCCATAGATTTCCTTGAGAAATTCCTTGTTGAATATAGGCATAGTGACAATGGTATTGTGCTGCATACGTCGTTGCCTGAAGGGTTCTCTTATGTAGGAGAATTGGAGATGACGGATGAATTAATAGATTATCTGAGAATAAGCAACCGTTACTATATGAATATGACGGTGAATCACTCCGAATCACGAGACTTTTTCATAGATACGGCTATGGATGGTGCCGGTATGAAGCTGCCGGCTGAAAATGCCCCAGCTTTCAAGATGACCGTTGATTCGGTTATGACACCGATGGGTGTGGTGGGTGCTTTGGTCGACCGCGATGTGCACGTGGAGTTTGGAGAACGTGGAGTGAACTCGTCGGCATATTATTTTGATGACGGAGTGGAGGATTTCGCTATCAATCCGTTTAATTTCTTTAAGTGGACAGGGCTGATTGATTTTCCGGGTCGGAAAGTGTACATACACGATTGACGCATTTCATAGTTGATAACGATATTAATATAACGACGGGTTGGAATCATGTGCAAGTCACATTTTTCCAACCCGTACGGTTGTGTCGTATGATTAAATCGCTAATGCGAATTATAATGCTTTGTCGAGGAATGCGGTGAAGTCGGCTTCAGACATGGCACCAAGTACCTCTTCCTGCTCACCGTTTGTTTTCAAAACCACGATATAGGGGATTGACGAAACATTGAATTTCTTGGCGAGGGCTTCGCAAACATCCACATCAGCGGTAGCAAATATTGCCTTACCTGCATATTTTTCAGCCACGGCATGGTACACGGGTTTGAACTGTTGGCAGGGACCGCACCATGTGGCGGAGAAGTCGATAACCACGGGGAGGGTTGTGGCGGCGATAGTATCGTTGGCTCCAAGCTCGATTACAGCAGCATCCTGTTGGGGGGCAACCGTTTCCTGAGCTACGGTAGCAGAGTCGGTTGCTTCGGCATCGGCGGTAGAGTTGTTTGCATTAGAGTTGCAGCTTGCAAGAGCGGCAGCGGCGGCGAAGCAAAGTAATGTTTTGATAGCTTTCATGTTTAAGTTGTTTTTTGTTTTTGCGATTGTCTATATCTGAGATATAACAACCGCCATGTGGAAAATGTTTACTAAAATAAGCACGGCAACGTGTTTTAACCCGAAAGTGCCGGGCTGTTTGCGCTGCCGTGCTTAAGAATTTATGCGGTCTGTGTACCTGTATTAGCAGGAAAGAGCACCGTTGGTTTTGCGAACGGCTTGTGCGCTTGCGCGGAACAAATCCATTTCGGCATCGGTGAGTTCGAATTCAACAATCTTTTCGATACCGTTGCGTCCGAGGATACAGGGCACACCTATGCAGAGATCCTTTTCGCCGTATTCGCCATCGAGCAAGGCAGAGCAGCTGATGAGTTTTTTGCTGTCGTGGAGCACAGATGATACAACCTGTGCAGCGGCTGCACCGGGAGCCATCCAAGCTGATGTGCCAAGGAGTTTGGTGAGAGTGGCACCACCTACCATAGTGTCGGCAGCCACTTTCTCGAGCTGTTCGGCGGGGAGGTATGATGAAGCGGGGATGCCACGGTAAGCGGCGTAGCGTACCAACGGAATCATAGTGGTGTCACCGTGTCCGCCGATTACAATGCCTTCAACTTCGGTAGCGTTGGCACCGAGAGCCAGGCTTAGGAAATATTTGAAGCGTGCGCTGTCCAATGCACCACCCATACCGATGATACGGTTCTTGGGAAGACCGGAAATCTTGTGGATAAGGTAGGTCATGGTGTCCATAGGGTTTGATACGCAGAGGATGATAGCGTTGGGTGAATATTTGAGGATATTCTCGGTTACCATCTTCACGATACCTGCGTTAACACCGATAAGTTCCTCGCGGGTCATACCGGGTTTGCGGGGGATACCTGAAGTGATGACTACCATGTCGCTGCCGGCTGTTTTTTCGTAATCATTGGTCACACCGGTGAGGCGGTTGTTGAGACCAAGGATATTGGCAGTCTGCATGATGTCCATGGCTTTGCCTTCAGCCAAGCCTTCCTTGATGTCGATGAGTACTACTTCGTCGGCAATGCTCTGTGTTACCAACACATTTGCGCAAGTGGCACCAACGTTACCGGCGCCTACTACTGTTACTTTTGACATAATATATTGTTTTTGAGTTACTGATGTATTTTGGTTACTTTATCGCAAAATTAAAGAAATATTTCCGTACTTGGATTACTATTGCGCCAAAAAGCGGAAAATATTTTTAAATCACATATATTTGCAGCGTTAAAACAGTTGTACGTATGAAACATATACTATATCCGATAGCATTTATATGTGCCTTCATGTGCGGATGCACAGGGCGTTATACCAATTCTTCATCAGCGCTTCCGGGCGGCGACACGCTAACTTCGCATAGCGAGCTTCTCACGATGGTGGACTATGGCGATTATCTGATCGCTGATGTGACCAATCCGTGGGACACCACAAAGTTGCTTGCCCGATACGTGCTTGTGCCCCGTGAGCGAGAGGAGCTGTCGGGATTGCCGGAGGGGACGGTTTTACGCACACCATTGCAGTCATCGTTGGTGTACAGCGGTGTGCATGGAGGTGCGATATGCGAACTCGGTGCGGTGGATGCGGTCACGGCTGTTGCCGACGGTGGATATTTCTCCGTCGTGCCGATTGTGGAGGGGTTGAAGCGCGGGAGCATAACAGATGTGGGTAATTCCATGTCGCCCTCGGTGGAGAAAATCATTGCGCTAATGCCTGAAGCCATACTTGCTTCGCCTTACCAGAATGCAGGTTACGGTGCTATAGAAACGCTGGGTATTCCGGTGATAGAGTGTGCCGATTATATGGAATCAACACCGCTTGGACGTGCCGAATGGATTAAATTGCTGGGTGCTTTGTACGGGGCTACCAATCGTGCCGATTCAATATTCCAATCAGAGTGCGGCAAGTATGAGGATTTGAAACGGTCGGTGGCTGATGTTGAATACCGTCCGACGGTAATAACCGAGCAGCTTACGGATGGTGTGTGGTATGTGCCGGGCGGTCGTAGTTATATGGCGCGAATGTTGGAGGATGCTGGAGCCGGTTATCCATGGAGCAGCGACAGCTCGACAGGTTCGCTGCAACTTGATTTTGCTGCGGTACTCGACCGTGCTTCAGATGCTGATTATTGGTTGATACGAAGTTACGGACCACTTTCATTATCAGCATTAATGTCCAATAACCCGCTGAATGCCAAATTCAAAGCTGCGTTGAATGGCGGTGTTTATGTGTGCGATACTTCGGAGTCATCTTTGTTTGACGAGTTTCCGTTTCATCCCGAGAAATTATTGGCTGACTATATAAATATATTCCATCCGGAGGTGAGTAGCCGTCATCTGAATTACTATCGGAAGGCTGAATAGATGTTACATATTGGCATGACTCGGCTTGGGGGTTAATAAAAGTAAAACATGTGAACTTAGACCGTCGGGGAGTGTTTTTGTTGTCGGATGCCGAATGGTATCTGATAACGAATAAATGTTTTAAATTTTTGATTTACTATGGATTGCAAATGTAACAAAGAGAAACGCTCCTATCATTTCAATGTATCGGAAGTGGTGGATGGTAAAATTCAGGAAGTCATGAACTTTAATTTCGGTGGCCATCATGATTTAGCCGCATTGACGCGTATGGCTGCGGAAAAGGAGAATTTGAGTGACAAACATGCTGCTCAATTGGTTTTGGGACTCCGATTGATGCATCATGCATTGAAAAAGTATCCCGACAATGAGCTTTTTGCCAACTTCCTTACTCAGCTTAATGAGTTCAAACGTGCCCTTAAGGCTAACGCTTGCAATAAGCAGTAACAGGAAAGACAGTAGCCTGATATTATAAGCATAGGGATGCATCTGTGATGCATCCCTGCGCTTTTTTTCAATATTCAAACGGAGTGAATATGAGACAGGGTCAGAGTCTCCACAGTTTATCCCTCAGTGTGAAAACTGGTGAATGAGGTGCGTTCCTGCAACGGAGTGCCTGCATCCTGCTTAGCCGCATTTATAGCCTTGACCATGAAGGCGATATTGCGTCCGAGATTGCGCATGGTCTGAAGCCCTTCGAGGTCAGCTTCCACATCTTCAGCGGTGAAACCATGCACTTCATTCCAGTATGTGCTCGAAGCTATGGGCATAGCGCTGATGGTGAAGTACTTGTTGATTTCATCAAAAGCCGATGTTGAGCCGGCACGGCGTGAGGATACCACGGCGGCACCTACTTTCATAGTCTTGTCAATAGTGGCTGATGTGCTGTAGAACAGGCGGTCAAGAAATGCGAGTGCCTGGCCGTTGCATCCGGCGTAATAAACCGGGCTGCCTACAATCAGTCCATCAGCTTCCGCAAACTTATGTGCGGTTTCGTTGACAAGGTCATTGAATACGCAGCGACCATGCTGTCGGCAAAAGTTACATCCGATACAACCCCGGATATCCTTATTGCCTATGTTGACGCGTTCCACTTCAATACCGTTTTCCACGAGTGTCGATTCAACCTCCCGTAACCCTCTGTCAGTGCAGCCGTTGATATGAGGGCTGCCGTTTAAAACCAATATTTTCATCTGATGAAAGTTTTTTTATATTGTCAACGTTGACTGTGTTGTTACGGTTTTTACTTCACACTGAAAATCTTGCTTATTATTTTCCATTCACCTCCTGCCTTGACAAGGGTGAACATGTCGCAGAAACGGGCATTGCCGAATGTCGATTCTATGCGAACCATAGCCACGTCATTGGCTATACTTACATCGGAGATTTCGTATGATGCAGGTTGTCTGCCTGTCTCATCGTAGTAGTCAAACAATGTCCGGATAGGAAGGCAAATCAGAGTGTCATTTTCGGCATGTGATATTGTGGCACCGTCGGCAAATGCCGGTCGGGCTGTTTTGCTGTCGCCATCTATGGCTGCCTGAACATATAAGTCGAGCGGTATGCGGATTGCCGCAAGTTCCTCAGGGGTTATTTTATTGCACATTGTTGTTGTGGTGGTAATGTTATTATCGGATTGTTTGTTTCGAGGGTTATTGCAAGATGCGGTAGCAATAACGAGACCTAAAATAAGTATTGGAATGCGCCCGCTCATCTTTTGATAGTATCGGAGTTCTGATTATATGCCTTGGCTACGCATTTCCACTCGCCGCCGAGCTTGAGCAGAAGCAGAAAGTCGGTGAAGTCGATTCTACCGCCCCAACCTTCTTCAAGGACACGTACTACCGCCACAGTTTCCTCGACGGCAAGGACGTCGATTCGAGCCTTGAAGTTTTCGCCTGCCGCCACTGTATCGACATTGTGGTAGAATTGGTCAATGGAGCCATGTTCGAGTGTGCCGTCGAGTATGCCGAACAGGACAGCATCGTCAGTGAAAAGGGTTTTGGCATATTCGCTGTTGCCTTCGGCTACACTTTTTACAAACTTCTCCGCAGCTTTTGCCACGGCTTCGTATTCCTCAATTTTGTTTCTCATAATTCGTGGTTATTTAATTGATTATCCGACGACAAAATTATAATGGTATTTAGTGTTCCGCAAGTACCGAAAAATTATTCATGTATGGAATATTTTTTCGGTATTCTGATTTTCAGCGGTATTGATTATTTTTGCACCAAACAAATTTGATATGGCGTACGAAAAGAAAATACCGGTGGACCTCGACTGTCCTCTCAGGCTTACAATGAGCCTTATAGAATCGAAATGGAAATCGTGCATACTTGACGAATTGCGTTCGGGAGATCCGATGCGTCCGAGTGAGATACACAAGTCGCTTTCTGAAGCTGCACCGCGTGTGCTTGATATCCAACTTAAGGAGATGGTGGAGGATGGACTTGTGGATAAGACCATTTATCCCGAGCTGCCGCCACGTTCAGAATACCGGATAACTGCACTTGGTATGACATTGCTTCCCATCATAGATGCCATGATGCGGTGGGGCGAGGAACATTTCGATGTTTTCGAGAAGAAGTATGGAAAACGAATGATGGACTGAGCGTTATGCTGATATTGATAGCTGAATCGAAGACCATGGGTGCGTGCGACGGATTGGTGTCGCAGGTTGAGTATGAGACGCACCGTCCGATGCTGGAGGATGACGTAGACCGGTTGATGGCATCATTGCGCGATATGAGCGCGGATGAGTTGAGCCGTGCGGTTAAGATAAGTCCGGCGATGGGCCGCCGATTGCTACAGATGATTTATGAATTCCCCGACAAGCGCACCGGCGGTCGTGCCATAGAGTCATTTACAGGTGTGGTGTTCAAGGCGTTTGACTACCGTTCGCTTGACGCTGATATACAGCGGCGTGCATGTGTATGTGTGCGGATAGTGTCGTCGCTTTACGGATGGTTGCGTCCGGATGATGTGGTGAAGCCATATCGCTTTGATTTTACTACGGCATTGGCTCCGGATGGGAAAACGTTTGCCGCTTACTGGAAGGATAGTGTCACCGATTGTCTGCTGCGGGAACTATCTGCCGGCGGTCATACAGATGTATTGAATCTGCTTCCCGGCGATGCCGCGCGGTGTATTGACTGGACACGGGTGTCGCAAGTGGCGGGTGTGTGGCGTGCCGAGTTCCGCGAGGTGCGGTCAGGTGGTGGAGAGCGTACGCCTAATGCGGGAAAACTGAAGCGATTGCGGGGACAACTGCTCCGTCAGATGATGTGTGAGGATGTTACCCGACCTGAAGAGCTGATGTCCCTTTCCGGTAAGGACTATATGGGAAGCGGTGTGTCAGATGAAGACGGAAATATAGTGTTTCATTGTGTGGAATGAGTTAGATACTTCATTAATGGATATCGGTTACTCTTAAGAAAAGAAACTGCGCTGCGATTGAAGATGCGGCGCAGTTGTGTCATGAATGTATTTGGTGAATAGTATTCAGAAGCGTTCAACTTTGCCCATGAATAGTATGGCTCCGGTGGAGGTTTCTGTAATCATGAATAAGAACGGGCGGTCGAGCGTGAATACATTGTGTTCGATGGTGCCGATTGATGTATCACCCATAATTGTGGAATTTACAGATTGTGCTTCTGCTCCTTTTTCGTCCATTGTGAATTTAGCTTTTTGTAAACCATCTATTTCTTTGGAATTAGTTTTCGACAATCAGCTTATTTTGTTCTGATTGCTTATATCGAACTCACGTTAATATAAAAAAGGACCGGCGTTGTCGCCGATCCTTGATGCGCTATAAGTTCTCAACCCTAATTCTAATCGGATAGTTTTATCAAGTCTCTAACGTTATTTGTTGCTGGAGTATTTGACCGGCGTAAGATAGTAGACATTCTCACCCCATTCGTCATATTCAATATTATGTCCGACAACTCTAATCTCATAAGGCTCATCATGACGCTTGTAGATGTTTTCAGGCAAGGATGTATGGATCAGGTAACAGTCATCATTGTTGGGGTTGCCGTTTGTATTTGGTAATGAAAGGTGTTGGACAGATATGATTTTGAGTCGGTTTCCATCGGCATAGACCTCGAATTCAATCTGTTCGGGTTCGACAGTTACTTTCCAGTTCTTTTCCTGCGAAGTTTTGTCCATGAATCCTGGATCTTCCAAAACCTTTGTCACACTCATCGGCCTTGTGTAGATAAGCAGTTCCTGACGACCGCCGAATTCAAAAAAGGCAGTAGTGCCATAGAGTTCCAATTTATCATAGCGGATATTCAACCGGATGTCTCTGTTGGCAGGTACATTCCAAGCCCAGAACTCAAGTTTCATATCTTTCTTTTCGACCTGTTGCATGCGTGGATATTCTTTCAGGCGCAACGCCGCCAGGCAGGCATATTGACCTTTTGCAATACTGTCAAGACGATAGTGACCTTCTGCATCTGAATATGTCTCGTATGCCGTGGAGAAATCCGGATTGTAAAGGCACACATAACAAGAGTCAACATTATTCCCTTTGTAGTCGGTCACTTTTCCGGCAATGCTTACAAAATCGTCAGCTGAAGCATTGAATGTGGCGATTAAAAGAATTGATATTAAGCATAATGTTTTCATTAGAGTCGATGTCTTTTAGTTGGTAACAGTGATATAGGTGAGAGCCGATCCGGAACAAAATGTGGAAGCCTTCACGCTTGGCAAAGATACAATAATAATTTATAATAAGTAAGAGTGTTATGTATAAGAAAATAAAGTTGATTAAGGTTAATGGGCTATGGCCATGCCATGGATGTCGATGTGGTATAAGTTTTAGATTATTGAACGTAGTGATGGATTATTGGTGGGGTAGGGTGGTTACGGTGGTGCCGGTGATGGAGATGCGGTTTTGGTCCATTAGTGTACGCAGGTAGGGGATGAGGGTTTGGGGGGTGAGTGAGAGTTGTGCGGCTATGTGGTCGATGGTGTGTCCGCCGGGTTGGGCTGCGAGGTACAGTATGGATTGGGTGATGCGGTCTATGTCTTGGCGGGAGGGTGCCTGACGTCGCCGGTCGCGGCACACGTCGCAAGTGCCGCAAGGTGCGGAGGGTTGTTCGCCGAAGTAGCGTAGCATAGTGTTGACGCGGCATTCGGTGGAGGAGAAAATGAAGCGTTTCATGGCTTCGATGCGCCGTGCCATGCGTTGCCGCTGGTCTTCGTAGACGCTGCGTGGCAGCTGCACGTGTTTGGGTAGCTCACGGGAGGTGGTATAGAGAAGATAAGGTGTGGTCTTGCGTGGTATGTAGTGGAGGGCGTGTGCGCGGGCGAGTGCGACCATAGCGGTGTAGACTTGCTCGTGTGTGAGTTGCAGACGCGAAGCCAGCAGTTCCTCAGATATGTAGACGTAGTCGGCGAACAGACCGGTGTAGGTGCGCAGAAGCAACTGGAACACGCGGTCGGTAACATCGTCGAGACGTAGCGAGTAGAGTTCGTGTTTGGTCATAGTGACCATGACGCGCGAGCGGGTGGATATCTCGTCGACGTATTCGATGTATCCTGCGCGGGTGAGCAGCAACAGGGAGTTGCGAGCTACCGGCGGCCGTATTTTGAAACGTTCGCAGAACAGGGCGAAGTTGAATTCAAACAGGGAGTTGTAGCCGCTGCCTACAGCCACGTCAAGGAAGTTGCCTGCAAGTTCATATACACGGCGAATGGTGTCTTTTTCAGGGAAACTTTCCGAGAGACGTCGCGTAAGGGTGGCTTTGTCGGACTGTGGTGTAGTGATGATGACGGCGTAGGACGGGAGTCCGTCGCGTCCGGCACGTCCGGCTTCCTGGTAGTATTCTTCGAGCGATGATGGCGGGTCGATGTGGATGACGGTGCGCACGTCGGGTTTGTCTATACCCATCCCGAACGCGTTTGTCGCCACCATCACCCTTACCGTGTTGTCTTTCCACCGGTCCTGCTTGAAGTTCTTTTCCTCGGCGCTAAGCCCGGCATGATAATATTCTGCCGGTATTCCGGCGTCGGATAGTAGTTGGGCAATCTCGCGGGTGCGCCGTCGGGAGCGTACATATACTATGGCGCATCCTTGGGTGGCGCGGAGTACGCGCAACAACATGTCGGGTTTGTGGTCGGCGTAGCGTATGATGTAGGATATGTTGGGGCGCGTGAAGCTTTTGGCAAAGAGAGTGCGGGTGCGGAATGCGAGACGGTCCATGATGTCTGCCGAGACATCGGGTGTTGCCGATGCCGTAAGCGCGAGGACCGGAGCATCGGGGAAGAGCTTGCGCAGAGGGGCTATGCGCAGGTATGACGGGCGGAAGTCGTAGCCCCATTGCGATATGCAGTGTGCTTCGTCGACCACGAGCAGACTGATGTCGATGCCTGAGAGTTGCTCGACGAAGGTTTTGGACTGGAGCTTCTCGGGAGAAAGATACAGTAGCTTTATCTTGCCGAGCCGGCAACGGTCCATGGCAAGCGTATGCTCGGCGCGTGACAGTCCGGAGTGCACGGCAGCCGCCCGTATGCCCCGGTCGCGCAGGTTGTCGACCTGGTCTTTCATCAGGGATATGAGCGGGGTAATCACAAGTGTGATGCCGGGAAGGAGCAGTGCCGGAATCTGGAATGTGAGCGATTTACCCCCGCCGGTGGGCAGAAGTCCGAGTGTGTCGTTGCCGGCGAGCACCGATTCGATTATGGGTAGCTGGAGCTCGCGGAACTTGTCGTAGCCCCAGTATTGCTGCAACATGGAGTGAGGAGTGTGCGGCTGCATGTGCGTGGGAGTGAGGAGCGGGACTATCGCTTGGGATGGATGCCTTTGATGAGCAACTGTATGGAGGATGTGGCACTCTGGTGCTTATTGTCCTCGATGGTGAAACAGATGTCGAAGGGCTTGCGGGAGTGTATGTAGTCGAAATGCTCGGCCATGTTGAAGGCTATGCCGTTGAATACTTTTCCGGAGGTGTCGTCGACCAGCTCGAACTTGATGTGCTCGAGGTTTTTGCCTACGAGTTTGCTTGTGCCGAAGTCCATGACATTGCGTGTGCAGAACACCGGTTTGGAATTGCCCGGTCCGAATGGGTTGAAGCGCCGGAGTGTGCTGACGAATGCGGGGGTTATTTCGGAGAAGGTGATGTAGGCGTCGATGTCGAGCTGCGGTTCGAGCTGCTCGGGTTTTATGTGCTCGGATACGTACTGCTCGAAGCGCCGGGTGAATTCCGGAATGTTTTCTTCCTTCAGCGACAGACCTACGGCGTAGGTGTGCCCACCGAAGTTTTCCAGGATGTCGCGTGCGGAATCGACTGCTTTGTAGATGTCGAATCCCTGTACGGAACGCGAGGATCCTGTGGCGAGTCCGTTGGCGAGGGTGAGTACCACGGATGGCTTGTAGTAAAGCTCGGTGAGACGTGATGCCACGATGCCTATGATGCCTTTGTGCCAGTCCTTGTTGTAGATGACTATGGATTTTTTGTCGGCAAGCATCTCGCCGTGTTGTTCGAGGAACGCGTTGGCCTCTTCGGTGATGCGTTTGTCGAGTTCCTTGCGGTCCTTGTTGTATTGGTCGATAGCCTTGCCTTTCTCGTTGGCGTCTGCCACGTCGCGCGCCACAAGCAGCTCAACGGCTTCGCGTCCGCTCTGCATGCGTCCGGATGCGTTGATGCGCGGTCCTATCTTGAATATCACGTCGGAGATGGTGATTTCTTTTCCTGTGAGACCGCATATACGGATGATGGCACGGAGTCCCATGTTGGGGTTGGTGTTCAGACGGCGTAGCCCGTGGTATGCCATGATACGATTTTCGTCGACCATCGGTACGATGTCGGCTGCGATACTCACGGCTACAAGGTCGAGCATGCCTTCGAGGTCGGAGGTGGGGATGCCGTTGCTTGCGGCGAATCCTTGCATGAGTTTGAAGCCTACACCGCATCCCGACAGGTGGGGGCAGGGGTAGGTGCTTCCTTCGAGCTTGGGGTTGAGTATTGCCACGGCATCGGGGAGTTCGTCGTCGGGCACATGGTGGTCGCAGATTATGAAGTCTATACCGAGAGTCTTGGCATAGGCTATTTCATCAATTGCCTTTATGCCGCAATCGAGTATGATGATGAGTTTGACCCCTTGTTCGGCGGCGTAGTCGATGCTGCGGCGCGATATTCCGTAGCCTTCGTCGTAGCGAGTGGGGATGTAGTACTCGATGTTGGAGTAGAAGTTTTGCAGGTACTTGTAGACCAAGGCTACAGCCGTAGTACCGTCGACATCATAGTCGCCATAGACCATGATGCGTTCTTTTTTGCCCATTGCTTTATTAAGCCGTCCGACAGCCTTGTCCATGTCGGGCATCAGAAACGGGTCGTGCAAATCCTTTAACGAAGGGTGGAAGAATTTTTCCGCCTCGTCGGGTGTGGATATGCCGCGCTGCACCAGCAATTCGCTGATGGGCGGTATGTTAGCGTAGCGTTTAGCTAACTCCGATTCTGATTTTTGCTCTTCGAAAGTAAGGGGTAGATAGTTCCATTTACTTGTCATTTATGTCGTTATTTTTTATTTTTCCGATCACGTATGCCGGTGTAGTCCCGGCAAATATGTTGAGGAACTTGCTTCCCGCTGCTGAAGTGAGGAGGGATTGCGCGGCACAAGTCCTGAAAGATGAAGCCCCTCGGAGCCTCGCGGTCCAGTGCCGACAAAAGCTGTAAGGGGAAAGTAAATGGGAGGAGACGAATGTTACTTTTGCGATTTACGCTTCACTACGGCACGGCGACGCATATTCTGCGCCATGCTACAAAAGTAAGGATTTTTTTTGTAACCGCCCAGCGCGAAGTGTTATATTTTGTGTAATTAAGTTTGCGGGAGTGTGGGGATGGACTTAGCCGGTTTGACGAATCGGATTGGCGGGATTACGCTGAAGGCGTTGAGGAAGAGTCGTTCATCGCATTGGGGGTGGGGAGGTGGATGTCGAGCTGGGGGAAGGGGAAGGAGATGCCGTGGAGGGGGAGGGTGTTGTAGATGCGTTCGTTGAAGTCGTAGTAGACGGTCCAGTAGTCGGCTGAGCGGACCCATGCACGGGCTGTGAGGTTGACGCTGCTGTCGGCGAGTTGGGCGAGGAATACTACGGGTGAGCGGTCGACATCGGTACGGAAGCCAGTGAGACGGTCGGGTGTCTGTATGTCGGTGGCTTCGAGACGTTCTTTGATTTTGCTATGCTTGCGGTGGAGCATACGGGAGAGCCAGCTTCGTTTTTCGTCAGTGGCGGGGATGTCCTGGTGGGGTTGAGCCGCGAGTTGCTGTTCGCGGCGTTGCTCGCGGTCGGATTCGATGGTGTGCTTGACGATGCGTTCGTCGGCGTTGAGCATGTCTATGATGGCTTTGCGGGCAACGGCTACGTCGTCGCCGTAGGATATGGCTATGTCCCACTGTACGCGGCGGTAGTCTTCGCGCGACCAGTTGTTGATGGATCCGGTGGATAGTCCGCCGTTGGGTATGATGATGGATTTATTGTCGGCGGTGCAGATTATGGTCGAGAAAATCTGTATTTCGGTGACGGTGCCGGCATAACCTTGGGTTTCGATGTAGTCGCCTATCTTGTAGGGCTTGAGCAGGAGTATGAGTACTCCACCGGCGAAGTTCTGTAGGGTACCGCTTAGAGCCATACCGATGGCGACGCCTGCAGAAGCGAAGATGGCTATGAATGAGCTGGTGTTGATGCCGAGGATGCCTATTACGGTGACTACGAGTATGAAGTAGAGGAGTATGCGGATAAGGCTGAGGATGAATGTGCTCAGGGATTTGTCGACGTTGCGACGCAGCAGTATCGCCGTGACTACGTTGTAGATTTTGCGTATGATGAATTTACCTACGTAGAATACGAATATGGCTATGGCGAGGTGGATGGCGAAGTCCACCATAGTGGTGATGAGTTTATTGAGCAGCTCATCGATGGAGAGGTTCTTGAGCATGCTTATTTCCTGCGCGGGTGCGGGTATGGAGTCGGGGGCTGCGGGTGTGAGGGGTATTTGGTTGAATAGCATGTGGCTGTGTTGTGGTTATGTTGTGGTTATGGTTGGTAGAGTCGGGATATGAGTCGATGTCAGTTGAATTGGGAGGATGCTACGTCGGCCCACCAGGAGGTTTCGTCGTAGCCATACGTGAGTGCATCGGTGGGTGTGGAGAGGATGTGCGATCCGAGTCCGTGGAAGTTGTCGGCGGGGAGGTTGTAGACGGTGGATGTGGTGAGGTGAAGTGTGACGCATCGGTTGAAGGCGCGGTCCCAGCGGTCGAGGAGGTCGGAGTCGGAGGTGAGGTGGTGTATGTAGTGGTACATATCGAAGATGCCTGTGGACATGACTATGGTGCGGAAGTATCGCACGGGTGTGTAGCCTTGGGGCAGTGACGGCGATGAGGAGAGGATGGCTCGGGTGGCTTGTGCGAGTTGGTCGAGGGCTTCGGTGTCGATGAGGGATATGCTGCATCCGGGCGAGAAGCGGTCGGATGCGTACTGCCGGAAGGTATTGGTGGCGGCTTGCTCAAGGTCGGGTGTGGGACGGAAGAATGCGGGGATGTTGAGGTGGTAGGGCATTCCGTCGGTAGGTAGCTCGGTGGCAGACGCGACTATGCGGTCGGTGACGTGGCGCAGTTCGTAGGCTACTTCGACGGTTGCCATGTGGCAGCAATCGAAATAGATGAAGCAGAAGTGATGGGGGGCGAGGGCTTCGGCGAGTGATGATATTTTCATGCGCCGTATGGGGTTGTTGTAGTCGCCGGTTCCGTCCTGACCGAATGATTGGGGAGAGATGGAGGGGGACTCGTCGATAACACCGCCGTCGTTAATCCATCCGGTGCCGTGGCTCCATAGGATGAGTCCGTAGTCGTCGGCGGGTGCTATGGACTTGGTGTCGTCGATGACTTGGCGCATCTGTTGGATGGATAGTGATGAGAGTCCGTCGGAATATTTGCGTAGCTCGGTCTCGTTGCCTTTGGAGTCGATTTCCACCAGACGCGGGGTGGTGGAGGGTGTGGTGATGTACACGAGGATGCGTCCGCCGTTGAGCCCTGTGGCTGTGCGCACGCCTTCCTTGATTTCGTTGTAGTCGGTGATGGCGTTGTAGCTCAAGTCGTTGTTGGCTGCCATGTAGACGAGTACGGTGCGGTGTGTCCCGCCATGGTCCGGCTCCGAGTCGCTGCATGATGAGGTGAATAGTGCGACGGAGAGCAGTAATATCGATAGTATGAAAAAGTGATATATGCGTTTCATAAGATGCAAAATTAGCCAAAAGTGCGCTCATCTGCAACGGGGCGAGGATTTAAATGGGTGCTGTTCAGGGTTAAAAAGCGTAAATCGTGTAATAAAACGCTAATTTTATATTGCGATTTGAGAAAATCCGTTAACTTTGCGGTATATTACTTACATAAATCAATATCAGATGACTAACTCAAAACCTTACGTAATAGGCATAGACATGGGTGGCACAAATACTGTGTTCGGCATAGTCGATGCGCGCGGTATAGTGCTTGCAAGCAATTCTATAAAGACACGCAAGCATGCTAAGATAGAAGATTATATAGATGAGCTATATACGGAAACGATGCGTCTGATGAAGAGTATCGATGCCGAGGATAAGATCTATGGTATAGGCGTGGGCGCTCCGAATGCCAATTATTTCACGGGTATGATAGAGGATGGGGTGAACCTTCCCTGGCCTACTCCGGTGCCTTTCGCGCAGATGTTGAGCGATAAGTTCGGAATACCTGTGGCTATAACCAATGATGCGAATGCCGCCGCTATCGGTGAGATGACTTACGGTGTGGCGCGCGGTCTGAAGGATTTCATAATGATCACTTTGGGTACCGGCGTGGGCAGCGGTATAGTAATCAATGGTCAGCTTGTGTATGGTCATGACGGTTTCGCAGGTGAGTTGGGTCACGTGATAGTGAAGCGTAACAATGGTCGTCTGTGTGGTTGTGGCCGCACGGGCTGTCTCGAGACTTACTGCTCGGCAACGGGTGTGGCACGTACTGCACGTGAATTCCTCGAAATCACTGACCAGCCTTCGCGTCTGCGTGAGATTCCTGTGGAGGATATCACATCGAAGGATGTGTATGATGCGGCTATGGCGGGTGATAAACTTGCCAAGCAGGTGTTTGAATACACTGGTACGATATTGGGTGAGGCGTTGGCTGATTTCACGGTGTTCTCTTCGCCTGAGGCTTTCGTGCTGTTCGGTGGATTGGCTAAGGCGGGCGATCTGCTTCTGAAACCTCTCCGCGATTCGATGGAGAAGAATATGCTCAGCATCTGGAAGGGTAAAGTAAATGTGCTCCTTTCGGAACTTAAGGAGGCTGATGCAGCTGTGCTCGGTGCAAGTGCATTGGGATGGGAGGCTAAGCCGATGACTGTGACTATGGCTACTCCGGCTTCGGCTGCTCCGGTGGCTCCGCAGGCTTAAGATTACACTATATTAGGATAAAAAATATGGATGCGTCAATGGTTGGCGCATCCATGTTTTTTTGTGTGTGGGTGTCAGGATGCGATTGGGGGTGGGAATGAAAGTATGTCAATGTTCTCTTGCCAGTGTAATTAGGAATGAGGAATTTTTGTGGCGGGGTTGGGATATTCGACCCTTGACAGGGTCGTCGTGTAGGGCTAACATATTGAATCCCTGATGGGATTCAATATGTTGGTGGA
>CAJTMM010000042.1:0-12142 GCA_910577465.1 uncultured Muribaculaceae bacterium
ACCCACCAACAAACCCCTTCCCACGCCCCTAAAGTCCCTACCGACCTTAAAGTCCTACCATATACACCCCCGCATCCACCACGCACTTATCAAAAAGAGGGCAAGATGCCCTCTCTCCGACCCCCGCCACTCCCGATACAAAACCGCCCCCACCCACCGCCATTCCTCATTCCTAATTCCACATTCCTAATTGAACTGGCAAGAGCACATTGACATACTGGAAACACTATCTAACATCCATACACAAAATAACTTTATCAAAAAGACCTGTGGCGTGATTAGGTGTTGCGAAAAATTTGTACTTTTGTGCTTTGATAAAACAAACAATTTCAAGGCGTGGAAACCAAGTATATATTTGTGACCGGTGGAGTGGTGTCGTCGTTAGGCAAAGGCATCATTTCTGCATCACTGGCATGCCTGTTGAAGTCAAGGGGATATCGGGTTACGATACAGAAATTTGACCCGTACATCAACATCGACCCCGGTACGCTTAACCCCTATGAGCATGGTGAATGTTATGTGACCGTCGACGGACACGAAGCCGACCTCGACCTCGGGCACTACGAGCGATTCACAAACGTTCCCACAACACGTGCCAATAATATCACCACCGGACGCATCTATCAGAGTGTTATTGATAAGGAGCGTCGTGGCGATTACCTTGGCAAGACAGTGCAGATAATCCCGCACATCACCGACGAGATAAAACGCAATGTGAAACTGCTTGGCAATACCGGCGATTTCGATTTCATCATTACCGAAATCGGAGGTACTGTTGGTGACATAGAGTCGCTACCGTTCTTGGAAAGCGTGCGTCAGTTGCGATGGGAGCTGGGCATGGACAGCCTGTGCATACACCTCACATACGTGCCATATCTCAAGGCGGCAAAGGAATTGAAAACCAAGCCTACGCAGCATTCCGTAAAGCAGTTGCAGCAATTGGGCATACAGCCCGATGTGTTGGTGCTCCGCACCGAGTGCGACATCCCCGTGGCTATGCGACGCAAGATTGCGCAGTTCTGTAATGTCGCTCCCGATGCCGTGGTGCAGTCCATCGACCTGCCTTCCATCTACGAAGTGCCCGTGATGATGCACGCACAGCATCTCGACGAGACCGTGTTGCGGAAGATGGGCGTGGCGCCGCATGGCGAGCCGCACATGGAGCCATGGATGAATTTCCTCGACAAGATGAAACGTGCCGAAAAAGTGGTCACCATCGGATTGGTTGGAAAATATGTGGAATTGCAGGACGCCTACAAATCCATCAACGAGTCCCTCTTCCAGGCAGCCACCTACAACGACCGTAAGCTCCAACTGAAGTACATCCACAGCGAGAAACTCACTGACCAAAATGTCGATGAGATGCTCAAAGATATGGACGGTGTGATAATAGCCCCCGGATTCGGACAGCGTGGTATCGAAGGCAAATTCATCGCCTTGAAATGGTGTCGCGAGCACGATATCCCCACCTTCGGAATCTGTCTCGGTATGCAATGCATGGTCATAGAGTTCGCACGCAATGTGCTCGGTTATGCCGACGCCAACAGCACCGAGATGAATCCTACCACTCCGCACAATGTCATTGACCTCATGGAGGAACAGAAATCCATCTCCAACATGGGTGGCACTATGCGTCTCGGTGCCTACGATTGCCGCTTGGCGGAAGACAGCACCGCAGCCAAGGCTTATGGTACTACCGAAGTCAAGGAACGTCATCGTCACCGCTTTGAGTTCAACAACGACTATCGTGCTGAATTTGAGCGTGCCGGAATGCGCTGCGTGGGTGAGAACCCCGCCACTCACCTTGTGGAAGTCGTGGAGATTCCCGGTATGCGGTGGTGGGTAGGTACGCAATACCATCCCGAATACACCGGCACCGTATTGGCACCGAACCCGCTGTTCGTGTCATTTGTAAAAGCGGCTATAGATTATGGCAGGAAGCGTGAAATGAATCAATTATAACAACAACATATAACCTGAAAGATATGGATAAGAATACCATTTGGGGTATGCTGCTTATGGGAGCCGTGATATTAGGCTTCATGTACATCAACCAACCATCGGCGGAGGAGCGCGCCCGCATGGAACGCGAACGTCTCGAACAGCAACAGCAGGCGGCAGAACTCTCCGACAACTCTAATCTTTTGACCGTTGACTCTATTAGCGCTCAGGAACGTAGCGCAATCATCAATACGGTTAAGACTCTCGGTATCGCTGATTCAGTTACCGGCGGATATCGTTTGGCAACATCTGATGTGGTGCTTACGCTATCCTCCGACAATGTTTTGGGCGGTACGGTTACCACCGACTACGGCACGGTGCCTGTGGCTGATATCGTTGCTGCCAATTACAGCTCGATAAGCAATGCCGAGGCTGCCCGCGCGGTGTCCAAGTTGAAGAAAGCTCTTGCTGACGCTGCCAAGTACAAGGGGTTTGCCCGCCATCTGGCAGGTGACTCTACCACTGTTAAGCTCGAGAACGATGTATTGGCTCTGGAGATTTCCAATAAAGGTGGTGTCATTGCACGTGCCGCTCTCAAGGATTACCAGACCTACGATTCCACTGCCGTAACACCTATCGGTGCCACCGACAGCTACGGATTCACCCTCACCTCATCCAATCAGCGGTTCGATACCCGCGAGTTCTTCTTTACCCCTGTGGTGGAGAATGACAGCACTGTCCTCATGCAGCTCGACCTTGGCGACGGTGCCGTATGGGGCATCCGTTACACTCTCCCTTCCACCGGTTATCTGGTGAAGATGGACGTGGTGCAGCAGGGCATGAATGTGGTGATACCGCCGAGCGTGGCAACCATGGATTTCTCCTGGTCGCAGAAGATGGAGCGCAATGAAGCCGGACGCATGTTCGAGGAACGCAATAGTGCGTTGTACTACATGTTTGCCAATGGCGATGTCGATAATCTGAGTGAGACATCATCCGACCGCGAGGAACTTAACGAGCGCATCAAGTGGATTGGCTATAAAAACCAGTTCTTCTCGGCTGTCCTTGTACCCGCCACCACATTCTCAAGTGCCATACTCGGCTCAGAGAAACTCGACGACAACGATTATCTGAAGTCTCTCAGCACCGAAGCCACGATGGACTACTCTTCCACCCATGCCAATCCCGCTTCTTTCACATGGTTCCTCGGTCCCAACTCTTATCCGCTTCTCTCCGATTTGCAGGATCAGATTACTCCCGAGGAGAATCTTCATCTCACCAAGCTCATTCCGTTGGGCTGGACACTGTTCCGTTGGATCAACACCCTCATCGTCATCCCTGTATTTGATTTCTTCGGTCAGTTCATCCACAATTATGGTATAATAATACTCCTCCTCACTATATTCATCAAGATAATCCTCTTCCCCTTCACCTACAAGAGCTACATGTCACAGGCAAAGATGCGTGTGCTTGCTCCGGAGATAAAGGAAATCAATGATAAGTATCCCGGCAATGAAAATGCCATGAAGCGTCAGCAGGAAACTATGGCATTATATAGCCGTGCCGGCGCAAGCCCCTTCTCCGGTTGTTTGCCCATGTTGCTGCAGTTGCCTATTCTTGTGGCTATGTTCAACTTCTTCCCCTCGGCTATCGAATTGCGTGGTGAATCTTTCCTCTGGGCAAAGGACCTCTCGGCTCCCGATGCCATCTGGAGCTGGAGTACACACATCCCGTTCATCTCAGGCACGTTTGGCAATCACGTCAGCTTGTTCTGCTTGCTCATGACTGTTGTCAATATCATCTACACACGCATCAACATGCAGAGCCAGCCCGGCGGCAATTCCATGCCCGGAATGAAGTGGATGATGTATCTCATGCCGGTTATGTTCCTCTTCTTCTTCAACAACTATGCATCCGGCTTGAGCTACTACTACTTCCTGTCACTGCTCATCACCATCATACAGACATACATATTCCGCAAGGTGGTTGACGAGGAAAAGGTGCGTGCCACAATGCGCGAGAATGCCCGCAAACCTAAAAAGAAAAGCGGTTTCATGGCTCGTCTGGAAGAAGCGCAGCGTCGTCAGCAGGCTATGATGCGTGAACAGGAGAAACAGCGCGGCAAGAAGGGCGGACGCCGATAAATAATGCAAGTACGTTATTTGAACCGATAAAACTATAATCAGAAAGTTCTTTTAAATCATAAAAGATATGATAAGCAACAAAATTCAAGACGCTATCAATGCGCAAATCAATGCCGAATTTTGGTCGGCATACCTCTATCTCTCCATGAGCATGCACTTCGAGGCTGAAGGCCGTCAAGGTGTGGCAAATTGGTTTAAAATCCAATTTCAGGAAGAACAGGCTCACGCCCAGATTTTCATCAATTATCTGAATCAGCGTGGCGGTCGTGTGGTTCTGAAAGCTATTGATGCGGTACCCACCTCATGGGAGTCTCCTCTCGATGCTTTCAAGGCTACTTTGGAGCATGAACAGAAAGTGACCGCGATGATCAACAACATCTATGCCATAGCTGAAGCTGAAAACGACTATGCCACCCGCGACCGTCTCAATTGGTTCGTTACCGAACAGGTTGAAGAGGAGGACAATGCCCGTCAACTCATCGACAAGTATGCTATGATAGGCGACAACGGCATGGGTCAGTACATGCTCGATCAGGAGCTTGCAGCCCGTGTCTACAATGCTCCCGCAGCATTGGGCGAATAAGCCGGCATCCGCTTAATATCCAATAACACATCAATGGCGCAGACCGTAAGGAACCTGCGCCATTGATGCTGTTTGACCGGTACTTAAAATAGCATGCGTCATTATCTAATACCGTACTCCTATTAGTGCGTATTGGTATTGTTGCATAATGGCGCATGTTACTGAAAAGGACTAAAATAAAAGGGTTAAAACTAAAGCGGCGTGCCTATCGAGACACGCCGCTTTGAATGGTATCGGTATTTTCTGAATTATACCCTTAATCCGTTACCAGATGATTACACGTTCTTCAACAGGACGGAACATCGGTTGACCTTCGGTGATATCGAATGCCTTGAAGAAGGGGTCGAGGTTGCGCAGTGTCACATTCACACGATTTTCACCCAATGAGTGTACGTCGCCTGATGTGAGTGAGCGAATCTCTTCGTCGCGGATATTCTGTCCCCAGAGGTTAGCGTAGTTCATGTAGAATACCTGTGCGGGGGTGAAGCCTTCGATTTTCACATTCTCTACATCCACGCCTTTCTTCTTCTGAGAATCGAGGAATGCGGTCATGGCAACGCGCAAGCCGCCTTGGTCGGCAATGTTCTCGCCCATGGTGTAAGTACCGTTGGCATGAAGGCCGGGGAGCACTTCCACAGCGTCGAACTGTGCGCCGAGACCCTTGGTCATTTCAGTGAATTTTTCCAAATCTTCCGGTTGCCACCAGTTCACCATGTTGCCTTCGGCATCGAAGTTGCGGCCTTGGTCATCAAATCCGTGAGTCATTTCATGACCTATTACCACACCTATACCACCGTAGTTTTCAGCATCTGACGATTCGGGATCGAAGAACGGAGCCTGAAGGATGGCTGCGGGGAATACGATTTCATTGGCAAGGGGATTGTAATATGCGTTGACGGTCTGAGGTGTCATTCCCCATTCGGTACGGTCAACGGGTTTGCCCCATTTTTTATAGTATTCCTTCTGATGCCACATGCCCACGTTGTGCATGTTTTCGTAATACGAAAGGTTGGGGTCGATTTCCATTGTGGAGTAATCTTTCCATTTGTCGGGGTAGCCGATTTTAACTGTGAATGCGTTGAGCTTTTTAAGCGCATTGAGTTTGGTGTCGTCGCTCATCCATTCGAGGTGCAGGATATGCTTGCCGAGGGCGGTGCGGAGGTTTTCTACCAGACCGATCATGTAGTCTTTGGATGATTGGGGGAAGTATTTCTCAACATAGAGTTGACCTACGGCTTCACCCATGGCACCTTCGGTGGCGCCGAGCGCACGTTTCCAACGGGGACGCTGCTGCTGTACGCCGCTCATCACTTTGCTGAATTCAAATGCGGTGTCAGTGAACTTGTCGCTGAGCTTACCGGCTGCCTGTGCCACATATTTCCAGAGGTAGTAATCTTTGATTTCACGGTCGGTGAGCGATGCCATCAGGTCGTTGGCTTGCTTCACGGTGTTGATTTCGGTTACAATCACCTGTTCGGGTGAGGGGATACCCATGGTCTCGATAAAGAAACGGTCCCAGTTGATGGCGGGATACATCTCCTTGAGTTGTGCGAATGTACGGGGATTGTACATGGCGGGGATGTTGCGGCTCTGTTCGCGAGTCCATGTCGAGTCAGCGATGGCGGTTTCAATCTTCATCACGTTTTTCATGATGCGGGTGGCGTCTTTTTTCTTGAAGCCGGCATTCATCATCTGATTGACTATGAGCTTTTGGTAAGCTTCGCGCACCTCTTTGTTGCGTTTGTCATTCTGAAGGTAATAGTCACGGTCGCCCAGTCCGAGTCCGCCACCGCTCACATACATGGCATATACCTGTGAGTTGGCGAGGTCCTCTTGGGGGCCGGCGCCGAAGAACGGGCTGGCATAGTTGGCGTGCATCCACATGAAGAGGTCTTCCATACCTTCGTGAGGTGTGTTCTCAATCTTCTTGAGGTCGGCTTGTATGGGGGCGGCACCCTCGGCGTTGCGGCGTGCGGAGTCCATTGCCTGATTGTAGATTGTGGACACTTTGAATGCCACGGTACCGGGCTGGGGATTGGTGGCTGCGAGATTGAGCACGATATCCTTTACACGGGCTTCGCTGGAGTCGGAAAGAATGTTGAATTTTCCGTAGCGGGCGTGTTCGGCGGTAAGAGGATTGGCGTCCTGCCATTTTTTGTTTACGTGACGGTAGAAGTCAGTGCCTGCGGGTATCGAATTATCGATTTGTGAGGCGTCTAAGCTCTTGAGGTGTTCCTCGGCGGCGGAGACACCTGCGGTTGCTGTAAGCGTCAAAGCCATTGCAAGAGCGATTTTTGATAAATTCATGTTTATACTATGTTTTTTGTTGGTTGTATTGTTTATTCTTGTTCCGATGGTTTCCTGCCGGTGTATATGGTGCATGTGCCGAATGTGAGACGGTGGTAACGCGTGTCGGTAAATCCGGCATGCTTCATGATTGCTGTCATCTCCGGTCCCTGGGGTACGGCTGCTATGCTTTCAGGCAGATATGCGTAAGCGCGTACATCTTTCGATACCATCCGTCCCACAATAGGGATTATATGCCGTGTGTACAGATGGTACAGCGGCTTGATAATCGGCGAGGTGGGGGTAGATAGTTCAATGACCGTGATTGTACCTCCGGGACGCAGCACGCGCAGCATCTCACGGTAGCCCTGCAGGAGGTTCTCGAAGTTGCGTACACCGTATGCTACGGTTACGGCATGGAACGTGTGGTCCTCCCACGGCATGGCGAGTGAGTCACCGGCATGAAGCGTTATACGGTCCGATAGTCCGGCATCGGCTATCTTGCGTTGCCCTACGGCAATCATACCTTCCGACAGGTCTATCCCGGTGATTGCTGTGGCGTCTGTACGCCGTGCAAGCAATATTGCGAGGTCGCCGGTCCCGGTAGCTACATCGAGGATGGTGCTGTGGGGATGGGCTTTGAGCATATCCACGGCTTTGCGGCGCCATATCCGGTCTATACCGAATGTCATGGCGCGGTTCATGAAGTCGTAGGCAGGTGCGATGTTGTCAAACATCTCGCGTACCTGCTGGGTCTTGTTGCGGCTGTCGCCGTTGTATGGATTTATGCTCTCGCAGTTCACTGGTCGAATTTGTAGGCAGGGTGATAATATTATCGGTTGATGTTTTGCAGGCAGTCGAGTACGTTTACGGCTATGCGGTCGGCAAGATTGCTTTCGCTTGCTTTGACAAACGGCTGTCCGGTCACTTGCTCGTAAAGTTCGATGTAACGGTCTGATACTGACTGGATGAACTCGTCGGTCATTTCCGGTACCTGCTGACCTTCCTTGCCCATGAAACCATGGTCTATGAGCCACTGGCGCACAAACTCTTTTGACAATTGACGTTGGGGAAGTCCCTTCTCGAAACGTTCTTCATAGCCGTCGGCGTAGAAGTAGCGTGATGAGTCGGGGGTGTGTATCTCGTCGATAAGATATACCTTGCCGTCGTGCTTACCGAATTCGTATTTGGTGTCCACGAGTATCAAGCCTTTTTCGGCTGCCATCTGAGTGCCGCGGGCGAAGAGTTTTCGTGTGTAATCTTCCATTATAGCATAATCTTCTGCGCTGACTATGCCCTGAGTTATGATTTCCTCACGTGATATGTTTTCATCGTGGCCGGCATCGGCTTTGGTGGTGGGGGTGATGATGGGTTCGGGGAAGCGTTCGTTCTCGCGCATACCCTCAGGGAGCTTCACTCCGCACAGTTCACGGCAGCCTGCCTGATATTCGCGCCATGCGCTTCCGGTGAGGTAACCACGGATAATCATCTCTACGCGGAAACCTTCGCAACGTATGCCCACTGCTGCCATGGGGTCGGGGGTAGCGAGTTTCCAGTTGGGGACGATGTCGGCGGTGGAGTCGAGGAAGTATGTGGCTATTTCGTTAAGTACCTGTCCTTTGTAGGGAATGCCCTTGGGAAGTATGACGTCAAATGCCGAAATTCGGTCAGTGGCTATCATTACGAGTGTGTCGGAGCCTATGGAATAGACGTCGCGCACTTTTCCGTGATACACTCCTGTTTGATTCGGGAAGTTAAAATCGGTGTTAACCAATGCTGTAGCCATAATGTATAAGATAATGTTTAGTAAGTAGAAATTCTACTGCGAAGTTACTATTTATTTCGCGACATGGCAAATTTAAAAGCGTTGCGGGCGAGCCTTGTCCCAAGTACCGTTGCCTTGTCCAATTGCTTTTCAGGTAGCGGGTGTAGCCGTCGGGTGCCTCCTATGTTCAAGAAGGGTATGATGCGGAAGCCTGAAGGACGGAGTATGCGTTGTATGTCGCCTGATACGTCTGTGAATATGCGCATGATATTGGCGGGCCATGGGGCGGTGGATGTGATGATGGCGGCCGCCGGTTTGTGTCGGTGCAGAGGGATAGGTATGGACCGGGTGGGGGAGGAGGTGTCGATGAATGCGTAGACGGTGCGGTCAAGCAACGCCTTCAGCGTGCCGGGCATACCTCCCCAGTAGGTCGGTGTGGCGATAAGTATGGCGTCGGCTTGTGTTAGGAGTTGTGCAAAGCGGTGGGCGTCGTCAGCGGGCAACGGACATTGTCCGGATGTGCGGCAGCTCATGCATGCCATGCAGGGGGCGAACCGCAGTGAACTGATGTTGATGCGCTCTATTGTGCAGCCTTGGGAGCGTGCGGCGTTTTCAGCGGCATCGAGCAGCGATGCCGTGGTGCCGTGGTGTCGTGGCGATGCAAGTATGGATAGGATTAGTGGCATATTAGAAAAATCATTAGTCCAATCAATCGTATAAGGGACTGATTGGACTAATATTTATGAGTGTCGAGGGGAGGGAACCCTCTGTATTAGAATTCTGCGTTGTTGGGTGTGCGGGGGAAGGGTATCACGTCGCGGATGTTGGTCATACCGGTGACGAAGAGTACGAGACGTTCGAATCCTAATCCGAATCCGGCGTGAGGTACTGTACCGTAGCGGCGTGTATCGAGATACCACCACATATCTTTCATAGGTATGTTCATTTCTTCGATACGTCCGAGCAGTTTGTCGTAGTCAGCTTCGCGTTCCGAACCGCCGATAATTTCGCCTATCTTCGGGAAGAGAACGTCCATGGCGCGTACGGTCTTGCCGTCGTCGTTGAGCTTCATGTAGAATGCCTTGATATCCTTGGGGTAGTCGGTGAGGATTACCGGTTTCTTGAAGTGTTCCTCCACGAGGAAGCGTTCGTGTTCGCTCTGAAGGTCGGCGCCCCAGTAAACGGGGAATTCAAATTTACGGCCCGATTCTTCGAGTATCTTCACGCCTTCTGTGTAGCTTAGACGCACAAAGTCGTTCTCAACCACAAATTTCAGACGGTCCACAAGCTCGGGGTCGTACATCTGTGCGAGGAAGTCTATGTCGTCGCTGCAGTTGTCGAGGGCGTAGCGTATGCAGTACTTTATGAAGTCCTCGGCGAGGTCCATATTGTCGGTGATGTCGTAGAATGCCATCTCCGGTTCAATCATCCAGAATTCCGACAAGTGTCGGGGTGTATTGGAGTTTTCGGCACGGAATGTGGGACCGAAAGTGTAAATGGCACCCAATGCTGTGGCTCCGAGCTCACCTTCGAGCTGTCCGCTCACGGTAAGAGCTGTGGGCTTACCGAAAAAGTCAGCCGAAAAGTCGACAGTACCTTCCTCTGTGCGAGGCAGGTTGTTGAGGTCGAGTGTGGTTACCTGGAACATCGCTCCGGCTCCCTCGCAGTCCGATGCTGTGATGAGGGGAGTGTTGAGGTAGAAGAAGCCGCGTTCGTTGAAGAATTTGTGGATGGCGAATGCAAGTGTGCTGCGCACTCGTAGTATGGCTCCGAATGTGTTGGTGCGGGGACGCAGGTGTGCCTTCTCGCGGAGAAATTCGAGGGTATGGCCTTTCTTCTGCAAGGGGTATGTGTCGGGGTCGGCTGTACCGAAGAGGTGCAGGGTGTCTGCCTGTACTTCACAGGTCTGACCTTTGCCCATGGACTCTACCAATCGTCCGGTGACGTGAACGCTTGAACCGGTGGTGACTCCACGTAGGTCATCGTCTGTGAATTTCGACATGTCTATGACTACCTGCAGATTCTTTATCGTGGAGCCGTCGTTGAGGGCGAGGAACTGCACGTGTTTGTTGCCACGACGTGTACGCACCCATCCCATCACGCTCACTTCGGAGCCGATGAGTTCGGGTGAGAATATGTCAATTATTTTTGTACGTTTCATATCTTATGAATCACTTTTTATTGCAATGGTGGTGATATGGTTTATTCGAATGCTCCCATCTTCAGGAAGTTGACCTCTTCCTGGGTCAGGTAACGCCAACGTCCGCGGGGCAGGTTCTTTTTGGTGAGTCCGGCGAAGTACACGCGGTCGAGTTTTGTCACGTGGTATCCGAGACTCTCGAATATGCGTCGTACTATGCGGTTGCGTCCCGAGTGGATTTCTATGCCGGCTTGGTTACGGTCGGTTTCGGTAGCGTAGCTTATGGCGTCGGCATGTATGGGACCGTCCTCAAGTTCGATGCCGTCGGCTATGCGCTGCATGTCGTCCTCGGAGATATCCTTGTCGGTCCATACGTGATAGATTTTCTTTTTCACGTATTTGGGGTGTGTGAGCTTGGATGCGAGGTCACCGTCGTTGGTGAGCAGGAGCACACCGGTGGTGTTGCGGTCCAGTCGTCCGACAGGGTATATGCGTTCGTCGCAGGCGTTCTTGACAAGGTCCATCACTGTGGTGCGGCCGTTGGGGTCATCGGATGTGGTCACGCAGTCTTTGGGTTTGTTGAGCAGGATGTAGCATTTGCGTTCGAGTGCCACTACTTTTTCATCATATTCCACAGTGTCGCTGTGTGAGATTTTAGTGCCGAGTTCGGTGACTACCTCGCCGTTGACTTTCACGAGTCCTTGTTGGATGAATTCGTCGGCTTCGCGGCGTGAGCAGATACCTGCATTTGCCATGAATTTGTTCAGACGAATCAGTTCGTTTGGATCTGGAATCTCTGCTTCGTATTCCACACGTTTGGGGCGGGGAACGAAACTCTTGCCACCGTGCGGCATACCGAATTCGTTGTGGCGCATCTGCTGACGTCCGCCGGGACGGTTGCCCTGACGGTTGTTATAGCCGCCTTGGCGATTGTTATTGTTGTATCCGCCCTGACGGTTGTTGTACCCGCTTTGGCGATTATTTCCGTAGCTTCCACCTTCGGAGTTGTTGTCGTAACGGCGGTTGTTATTGTATCCACCCTGGCGGTCGTTGTTATAACGGTTATTGTTGTATCCGCCCTGACGGTTATTGTATCCGCCTTGGCGATTGTTTCCGTAGCTGCCGCCTTCGGAGTTGTTGTCGTAACGGCGGTTGTTGCCGTATCCACCTTGACGGTCGTTGTTATAACGGTTATTGTTGTATCCGCCCTGACGGTTGTTGTACCCACCTTGGCGGTTATATCCTTGGTTGTTGTCGTAACGGCGGTAGCCCTGGTTGTTGGG
>CAJTMM010000042.1:12217-16989 GCA_910577465.1 uncultured Muribaculaceae bacterium
GTCGAAACGGGGACGTGGACGGTAGCCGTCACGGTCGTTGTTGTAACGGTTGTATCCGCCTTGACGGTTATTGTTGTACTGGCGGGGGCCCGATGTGTACTGACGTTCGCGGTATGCTCCCTGATTGTCGCCGTTGAAAGGTCGTGTTGCATGGTCGGCAGTGTTGTCGCTTGTATAAGCGGGGTGTTCGCCTTCAGTTGCAGCGTTGCGTATCTCTCCTATACGCGGACGCTTGCTTTTCTTTTCATTGCTGTCCATCATTGTTCGATAATAGAAAATCGTTTAAATGTAAAATAAATAGTGGCTGCCTCTCGGCGTCTTAGATATAAATTGAAAAAAGTAATCTGTATTCGTTAAGTGCAGTGTACACGGATTAATCACTGCAAATATAGCGTTAATTCATCTATATAACAAATTTAGCGATGAAAGTTTTTTCATGGATTCACGGCTTACGACTCTTTCGTTTAAGAATGTGGCGATATTTCGTAAAAATGCTTGTTTTATAGCTAAACCGGATTGGAATTTTTCATTAAATGCTGTACTGCGCAAATCGCCACTCTCCCTGTTTTGGTATTCAGGCAATCCATTTCGCCTATCCATTACCCGATCTATTGCGTAAGATGAGCCTAAAAAGCATGGTTATGTATTCTTACCGGCATTTTCTCTGTAGCGGTTTTCCCATTGGTATGTATATACAAACTTGGCTTAATTCGTGTGGCATGTACCCGAATTAAACCAAGTCAGAATTGTGGTTATGATGATATCAGTTGAATATAGATTTGATTCGTACCTTTATTGTGTTTTTGAATTGTGTCCTTTTAGTCTCCGGTAGCTTGATATACCAAACAATAGCGCATAAGAAACCTATGAGCAATGCGTAGTCTAACAATCCAAAAATTAGGCGGCACGTCCATTTGATAGTCAGGTAAAGTGCAAACAAAGCGAGCACTACAAACAGTGGAGTGAAACGACTATTAGTATTCATCGTAGTGAGCTCCTTTAGGAGTTGGGTCGGTGACGACTACCGGTTTGCGGTAAACTTTCGTCATCAGTGTCTGGAGATTTTTAACACCTTCTGCACGAGCTCTTTCGATAGTTCCATTATGATAGAGGATTTTCTTAGAGTTTGCTTTGATTTTGGCTTTCAGCTGATTTTCTTCCTCGTCTGTCAATCTGTCACTCGCAAGAGGATTGTATCCATTTAGGCTTAAGCTTTTCGAGTCAATCACTTGCCATGAATTGTCCTCGGTAGCTTCGTTTATTTCTACGATTTCAGGAGAAAGAACTATTTTTACAGTATCGCCATCGGCGTTAACTTGCATGTTCTCAATATCGAATGATACGCTGCCCCGCTGTTTCTGGACTGCAAATAGAACCTTGTCGTTTATTGTGTCAAGGACAGGCACTTCGTTGTAGAGGTCGACGGTGCAGAGTTGAGCCATTGTAGTTATGTCGCTTATTTGTCCTTTGCCAATCTCAATGCTTTTCTTTGGAGCTCCGAGCCAAAAGAAGAGAACTATTGCACCTACCAATATGGCAGCAAGGATTATCAAGTTTTTTATGTTCTTAGTCATAATCTACGATATTTACGATTTGAAATCTATGCTCGGTGTGTAACCATTGGTTTCGAAGATTGCCTCAAAATATTTTCTGGCTTTTCTTTTCGCAGCTTCAGTGAGTTGCTCCTTGAACATCGGATTTTCCTCAATCTCCTCTTTAAAAGATTTGTTGGCTTGTTCCTTTATTTCGGCCCTTTCTTTCGAATCGAGGTCCTGGCGCAGCATACCTATGTTCTCGTACACCTTATGCATTTCCATGTCTCGGCCCGTAATCTCAGTTATTACAGGTGGGAGCGTCACTTTTACCGTTTTGTTTTTCTCGTCAAAAACGAGGTCGTCCATTTGAAGTGCTGACAGGTCGATATAGGCTCGCATGTATGAATCATAGGAGTAAACTGCGATGCGTTTGCCATACCATCCGGATCTATCCTTTTTTGCTGTTTTGCTAATAGCCATTGTGGCAAAAACCATTTTGTCCACCGATTTAATCTCCTGGTAGAGTTCGGTGTAGTCGGTTTTAGAGCAGCCGACCAATAGTGGAATACTCAGTCCGATAAGTAATCTCTTTGGTAGTTTCATTGATTATTTAATATTTATAAACATAGAAAATCCTTTTTCTGTGTTGGCTCCTGGAAAGTTAGCGCGTATCCATTGTGCCTGCCGTGCTTTGTTGCCCATCATCTGCGAGTAATATGCTGTCTCGGATTTGTCGCACTCTATTACTCGGCTGAAAGGCTTTGGTCCGTTGAGTTGATAGACTCCTTGGATTGTTACTGTTGCCATCTGCTGAATTTTTCAGTTTGTTTTTTGTCGTGGATTGCCAAAGTTTCCGCAATGCTTTTTGAAATTGGCAATCCCGTTTCATGTTCTATCCATAGCCACTGTCCATTGGGATTGCACTCCAGAAATATATATTCGTTTTTTGGCGTGACTACGAAGTCAAAACAGCCGAAATTCAGATTGAGCTTTTTCAAAAACGCAGTGCAAAAGTCAGAAACATACAACGGCAAATGACATTGGCTGTGTTGCAGCCCTTTGTCAAGTCCTTGTCTCCAATCTATTTTTCCGAATCCCGGTTCCATTTTCTGAGAGTCAATTCTGCAAGGAAACACTTCTGTGCCTACTACTGTAATTCTTAATTCGTATGCTTTGGGAATGTAGTTTTGAAGATAAGTTACAGTTTGGGAGAACGCTTCGTCAGGAAGTGTCAGTAAATCGCTGCTTTTAACAGCCTGCGTATATAGCACATGCTCCTGCATATCCTCCTCAAACCATATATTATCGTTGTCAATCGATTTAAGGCATACGATATCATAGTTATCTGCAAATTTCTTTACATCCGCTTTATTATTTGCAAAACATGTGTCCGGTACATTCATACCCATCTGTCTTGCAAGTTTCAGTTGGAGCATTTTGGATGCTGAACTTCTATCATAAAGATGATGCCCAAGACAATATCGATCACCTAAATAGTAAAGGAGAAATGACAGGAACCCATGTGCTTCCTTTAGGTTATGTTCATTGACTTCCTTGCAGTTCACGCACCTCAATTCAGTGGGAACGAGCGGACGTCGTTCCCAAACTGAATTGATGTCATGTCCAAACACTTCGAGCCCCGTATGCCGGTTTTTGATACGAAAGTCATCACCGCAATGCGAATTGCTCAACCATTCAAACTCATAGTCAGAGAGCAACGATTCAGTATTGAGCCGGAAAAACGGGATTCCCATTTTCTCAAAGTGTTCGATGACGGGTGTCGGATGGATGTCTTCCTTATTGGTTACGATAAGAATCATTTTACGCTTTTAGTGTCGTCAGCGGCATTTTTTGTGTCGCTTGCTGTAACATAACCGGTAGAACCGCTTTTTTTGCGGGTTGACTCGCGATGGATACTTTTTGTGCTCACGGTACGCATCTCATACTCGGTAATCTGACGGAAGTAATCGTACATCGGGTTTTCAATCTCCATCTCCTTGATTTGTGATGCCGGGGTGAAGTTCATGATGGGGGGCATACAATTAGTTGTAGCCCTAAATTGAGTTGGATTCATAATGTAAAAATTTAAAGGTTATAAATTTATATGTCCCATTCAGTATCAGCCTGTCGGAGCTGTTGCTGAACGGTTGCAAAATCTGCAAGATTTTTGAAAGGGCTCATGGCTGCGAGAGAGTTGATGCTGCCAAGAGTAGCTGACATAAGTGCTGCATCTCCCGCTGCTATAGCTTTGTCAAGAACACGGAAGTAATTGTCGAACAATTCGGCCCTTTCATCAAATGTTTTGTCAAGATAGTCCGACAGAAGTTTTGAAATGGAGTTTATGCGTGCCACCTCTACTTCCATATTTGCCTTTATCTGTGTACGCTTGGTCTCTTCGATTTGGCAAATCCGGATGGTCTTGGCTATTTCCGACCCCATTGCGGCAATGGCACTTACGGCTTTTGCACCTGTCGCAATTGAAGCGACATCAACAAATGAAAATTCATCGCTTATCGCTCCAGACGTCTCTTCATTGATGCATATTTGATTGGAACCATCTTGGTCTGATTCGTCCGAGTCACTGTTTTGGAGCTTTTCACCTGTTTCACCTATCTCTATCGGCTGTGCTGCTTGAACTCCCATCGGTTCATTAATAGTAGAACTTGCAAGATTGAGAAGGCTGCAACCTTTTGAAGCAATGCCATCATCTCCTTTCAGAATATCCGAGCCCTTCTGAATGACTTCCAGATATTTTTGGGAAGAATCGACTATGTCAGTTGCCTTATTCACAATTTTCTGCGCGGATTCGATAGACTTCGATATGGTTCTTGATAAATTGTTCCAGTCCATAATCACAAATTTTTATTAAGCACTTTTTCTGAAGAAAGCTTTACAGCATCAAACCCGGCATAAAGTTCGCCGTTTTGGTCAATGAGCGGTGTCCGGCACAATTGGCTTGTTGACTTTACGAGTATAGCGGCTTTCTGGAACGTTTTAACATGTTCGGGGTTGAGATAATCGAATTCATCGGCTATTTCCTCAAGAGAGTCAAGCGCGTCGATACTCCTTGTCTCAAGCCGTGTGGTTATTGTAGCGATTTCATCACTGCGTCGGACAATCCGTTTCATCAGCTCGCAGGCAGCCAAAGTCTTTGCTTCCCATATTTTAACGTCTGCCAGATATTGATCGGCCTCGGTATGCTTTTGAGAGTAATAAATTGATGCAACAGTGGCAGCC
>CAJTMM010000043.1 GCA_910577465.1 uncultured Muribaculaceae bacterium
ATCCCTAATCCTTACCCCGCAAGCGTCCCTCGGACGATGACCTCATTCCTCATTCCTAATCACATCCCCCGACTACCCGCCCCCACCAAACAAAAACGCGGAACCTACAAATAGGCTCCGCGTTCATCCAACATTATGCTTATGAAATAACTTCGTTTTTACTTTCTACGGCGTTTTTTCTTACCGGTAGAAGCTGTTGTTTTTGACTTTTTCTTACGTGATGTGTATTTCTTCTTTGACTTCTTGGCAGGACCATACTTCTGAGTCTTTTCATACGACGCCTTATCAAAAGTAAACACATCCTTATGTGTCACATAGTTTTCAAAATCTATGAGAGCGGCAGGATTGATGGCAAGACCAAGATAGCGGGTTTCAAAATGAAGGTGAGGACCCGTGCTACGTCCCGTATTACCACCGAGAGCTATAGGCTCACCTGCCTTGACACGTTGGTTAGGCTTAACCAGGAAACGCGACAAGTGACCGTACACTGTTTCCATTCCATTATCATGGCGCACCACTACATAGTATCCGTAGCCACGGCCTTCATATTTAGTAAGGCGAACCTTGCCGTCAAATGCCGATACCACTGTGTCACCTACGCTCAGAGCCAAGTCAATACCGCGGTGCATACGACCGAAGCGCGGACGCCAGCCATAGGCGGAAGTCACACGACCCTTCACGGGAGCCACATATCCGGTAACATCTATATTCTTGGTTTGAGGAATCTCGACACCGCTATAGGGATTTACCGCCTGGCTTTCCCAATATTGGGTAAATACTTCATTATCATGCAATGCTTCGCGTTTGCGGATATCATTGATGTATCCCTTCATCTTCAGGGAATTCAAATCCACGCCCACCGGACGCTGATTTGCTATGAGATTATCGTGTTGATTGCTGTGTGATGCCGGCAAACGGTACTGCGCCGATACTGACATGGCTGATACCAATGTCATTATTGCGATTCCGGATGCCAAAGCTATTTTCTTAATCTGCATTTTATTGTGAGAGATTTGTGTTTCTTTATGGTAGGTTAACTTGTGTTTTATACTTCATCGGGAGCATATATAAACCGTACGCCCTGCGGTGTCCAATCATAAATCTCATCGTCGGAGAAGAATCGCTTGATTTCAACCTCAGCATCCTCAACACTCGATGACGCATGGACTATATTTTCCTGACCGCTTAAGCTGAAATCACCTCGGATTGTTCCGGGCAAAGCCTCGCGGCCATTTGTTGCTCCGGTCATCAGGCGCACCACTCTGATAGCATCGTTGCCTTTGAGACACATTACTATCACGGGAGTAGCCATCATTGAGGCCAAAATCCATGGAAAGAACGGACGTTCTACAAGATGGGCATAATGCTCACGGAGCAATCGCTCATCAAGTTGCATCATTTTCATGCCTACGATAGTCAGACCTTTTTTCTGAAATCGCGATATTATCTCACCTGCGAGACCGCGCTCTATCGCCGACGGTTTAAGAATCACTAATGTTTTTTCCATGTTGCTTTTCAGTCTTTTTCCATTTATCCTTATCGGATGCTCAAAGATAGGTAAATAATACCGCCGACCAAAATATTAATAAATCAAAAAAGATTAAAAGTCTTAATTTTGCACAAAATCATCCCTTTAAAACATTATATACCAACAATATAACCACAAATGCAAAAATTGGTTAAGTATTGTATAAGGTTGTTCACTCGATTTTCGAGCGTTAAATTTGTGTTAATTATTGTATTCAAAATCGACTGAATTTTAACTTATCATACCCCAATCCACCGCTTTTGCAAATAGCGCACGCATCTCTTTCGACAGTGCGCGGTATGCATCCGACGACAGCATCGGGTCAGCGTCAAGTATCGCTTCCGCTTCATCGCGGGCGAGCTGGATTATCTGTCCGTCGGTGGCAAGATTGGCTATATGCAGGTCTATGGCCATACCGCTCTGCAATGTACCCTCAAGGTCTCCGGGGCCGCGGAGTTTCAAGTCGGCCTCTGCCACAATAAATCCGTCGGTTGTCGAGGTCATTATCTCCAGACGCTTGCGTGTATCCTTGCTTATATTGGACTTCGTCATAAGCACGCAGTAACTCTGACCCTCTCCGCGCCCCACCCTCCCGCGTAGTTGGTGCAGTTGCGACAGTCCGAACCGCTCGGCATTCTCTATTATCATAGTTGTGGCGTTTGGCACATTCACCCCCACCTCTATCACAGTGGTGGCAACAAGTATGTCTGCCTTGTGCGACGCAAACAGGTTCATCTGTTCATCTTTCTCCGAAGGCTTCATCCTGCCGTGCACGTATGCCACCTTGAAATCCCGGAACGTATCGCATATCTGCTCATAACCCTCTTCAAGACTGCGCAGGTCCACCTTCTCATTCTCCTTTATCAGCGGATGCACCACATACACCTGACGACCCGCCCGCAACTGACGCGTCATGGCTCGGTACACATCCAGGCGCGCATTCTCGTGCCGCAATAATGTCACCACGGGTTTACGCCCGGGCGGAAGTTCATCAATGACCGACACATCCAGGTCTCCGTACACCGTCATGGCAAGGGTTCTTGGAATAGGCGTGGCTGTCATCACAAGCACATGTGGCGGAGTCGTATTCTTTTTCCACATGCGCGCTCGTTGGGCAACACCGAATCGATGCTGCTCATCTATCACCACAAATCCGAGATTACGGAATTGCACTGCATCCTCTATTACGGCATGCGTGCCTATCAGTATATGGAGACTGCCGTCGGCAAGCTGCTCATGGATTATATCACGTTGCTTCTTAGGGGTTGAGCCGGTGAGCAACTTCACATTGATACCTATTGGTGCTGCCAATGCTGAAATGGTTTCATAATGCTGTGTGGCAAGAATCTCCGTCGGAGCCATCATACATGCCTGTGTCGAATTATCCAAGGCTATAAGCATGCACATTAGTGCCACAAGCGTCTTTCCGCTGCCCACATCCCCCTGAAGCAACCGGTTCATCTGCCTGCCGCTGTTCATATCGGCGCGTATCTCCTTGATTACTCGCTTCTGTGCCCCGGTAAGTTCAAACGGCAGACACTGGTTGTAGAACGAGTTGAAATAATGCCCGATGTGCGTAAACCTGAATCCACCCATTTTGGCGGAACGCTTGCGCGAATACCCGAGTATGTTAAGTTGCAGGCACAGCAGCTCCTCAAACTTCAGTCTGAAGCGGGCTCGCTGCAACTCATCATTGTTGCGCGGACTATGTATGGCTGCCAATGCATCGGATTTGGACATGAGTCTCAGACGTGCCACCACATCGGCGGGAAGCGTTTCCGTCACATTCCTGCAATAGGACGCTATCAGTGTTTGCGCCATGGTATATATGGTTCGCGAGGATATCCCCCGGTTACGCAATTTCTCTGTCAGAGGATACACCCCTCGGAAACCGCACGAACTCTCCACCGACTCGGGAGTATCAATCTCGGGATGCACCATACTCCAGCGGCCAGAAAATTCCGACGGCTTGCCGAACAATACATACTCCACACCTGTCCGGTAATTCTCACGCATCCACTTTATCCGCTTGAACCATACCACCTCCATCGTTGCCGTTCCGTCGGTAAACAATCCCACCAAACGCATTTTGGCGCCCTCGCCCTGCACCGTAAAGTTCACGAAACGTCCGCGTACCTGCACCATAGGCATGTCGCCCGAGAATGAACGCACCTCATAAAATCGGCTGCGGTCCACATAATGCGACGGAAAGTGATAGAGAAGGTCATAGCACGTGCGTATGCCAAGCTCACTTGCCAGCAATTCGGCGCGTTTCGGCCCTACACCCTTGAGATATTTTATGTCGGTAGCTCTAAGCCTGTCCATCTATCGACGACATTATCAATTCCACCCAGTCCAAATCCTGCGGGCGTGTAATCTTCAATGTAGCCTCATGCCCGGCAACTAATACCGGATTGGAATATCCTGCGGCATCCATAACCGAAGCATCGTCGGTCATATCAGTGGTATATGGCAATTCGTATGCACTGCGCAACAGCGACAACCGGAATGCCTGAGGTGTCTGCACCGCACGGTAACAAGCCCTGTCCACGGCATGGGAGCGACATCCGCCATCAAGCATCCGCAATGAATCGGTCACATCCACCACCGGGATAGCCCCGTGACTGCCGCACCTGATAGCACCGACCAATTCTTCAAGAGTCGACTGCATCACCAACGGACGTGCACCGTCATGCACCATCACTATATCCTCTTCCGAGCACTCACCTATGGCACACAGCGCATTTTTCACCGATTGCCAACGAGTATCACCGCCGGCAATCACCTCCGGCGACAGGAAGCCATGCTCGCCGCACATACGCGCCCAGTCACCAAAATAATCGCGGTTCAACACCAACAATATTTCTGATTCCGGCAGGAATCTGCGCAAACGGTCTATAGCAGTCATCAGCACAGGACGTCCACCCAGTTGGCAAAACTGCTTCGGAAGCGGCGAACCGAATCGCTTACCGCTGCCTGCCGCCACTACTATACAATAGATTTTAGCGCACATATATCGTCCGTACTGTTTTTACCTGTTCCCTAAGGCTGCATCATAAGCATCGCCATCAGATATCATCCTTATCGCTTCTCGGTACACAGGATTCATCGGATTGGCCACCCTATAGTACGTCGACTGCTCAAACAGGTCCCTGCCTATCAATGCCTTCACGATTGTTCTCAAATATTCGGCACTGCGGGCATACTGCTCCTCATTATATTCCACACCATCCTTGCGGCCCTGCTCTATCAAACCCTCCATCATTTCTGGTGTGACCTCAAAACGTTGCACGAACGCATCCTCTTTCTTATACATCCGGCGCAATGTCTTACGGTTGGCATCTACATAATTCACACAATACTTATTAAGTGCACCCTTGGCAACTAAGTCACGGTAATAGTCGGAATAGAAAGTGGTGTCAATCGGCACAAACCTGTCCGGCATCACACCCCCGCCGCCATATACCGGACGATGGTTGCGCAATGTATAATACCGCAATGAGTCGGCAAAATGCACACTGTCGGCACTCGACAACTCTCCCGCCTGATAGCGGTGCAATATATCGGCACGATAATCACTATCATCGCCACTCGTGTAAGGTTTCTGTATCGAACGTCCCGATGGGGTATAATATCGCGCCACCGTAAGGCGTATCATCGAACCGTCAGGAAACGGGAACGGTCGTTGCACCAGTCCCTTGCCGAATGTACGCCGCCCCACCACGACTCCGCGGTCGTTGTCCTGCAACGCACCCGACAGAATCTCACTTGCCGAAGCCGAATACTGGTTTACCATCACCACCACCTTGCCATCGGCAAACGGACCGTCGCCCATAGCTCGATAATAGAACGGCTCCACTTTATCTCCCTTGGTGTACACCACCAGGTCATTATTCTTCAGAAACAGCCCGGCAAGGTCGTATGCCGCCTTCAGATAACCGCCGCCATTGTCCTCCAAGTCGATAATCAGATTCTTCATACCCTTTTTCGACAACGCTGCCATCGCCTTCACCACCTCGTCAAATGTGCTTTCGGCGAAACGCGACACCCTGATATATCCAGTTGTGCCGTCCACCATATAAGACGCGTCTACACTGTATATTGGTATATCATCGCGTACTATTCTGAACTCTATCAGCTCGGGCACACCTTTGCGGAGCACCTTCACATTCACCACCGACCCTTTGGGCCCGCGCAGATGCTTCATCACATCAGGCGTTTTCATCTTCACCCCCGATATCAATGTATCGTTAGCCGACATTATCCTGTCGCCCGCAAGTATCCCCACCTTCTCCGATGGACCGCCGGCAACAGTCTGTATCACATAGAGCGTATCGGTAAGCATATTGAACTGTATACCGATACCCGAAAAATTACCCTGGAGCGGCTCCGTAAGCTCACGCGTCTCCTCAGCGTCCGAATACACCGAATGCGGGTCGAGCGTTTTCAGCATCGCCACAATAGCCTCCTCCACAAGCCGGTCGGTGTCTACCGTATCGACATAGAAACGCTCCACCACCTGCTCGGCATAACGGAGCTTCTGCTGCGGTTGCATCGGCTGGGCACACGCCACAGCACATACAGCTACCGCACCTATAAGAGATAATATCTTTTTCATATCTATGATTATATTCTAAATTTTCTTAATTGACCTTCTCCTGTTCCGGAGGCACAAAACGCGACACATCATAGCCGTAACGTTGCAGCTCCCTTACCATGCTTGAACTCACCATAGCCACATCCGGTTCCGAAAACAGCAACACCGTTTCTATACCCGATATAACACGATTCACATCGGCAAGGTTACGTTCATATTCAAAATCAGCAACCGAACGCACTCCGCGCAATAGCCAACGCGCCCCCACCGATTTTGCCGCATCTACCGTAAGTCCGCTCCAGGCAATCACCTCCACGCGCTCCAATGTCGCGAGTTGGCTGCGCAACGTTTCCACACGGGCAGCACACTCATCCTCCGCCGATTGCTTGGCATCATTGACACCGATTACCACAACCACACGGTCAAACAGCTCCAATCCGCGCTTCAGCACCGACAGATGCCCCACCGTAAACGGATTGAACGAACCCGCAAACACAGCAATACGCATATCAGGATATTTGTGAGTCATCCTCCACTACAAGGTTATCGATTATGAAATTCTGACGCTCTATGGAATTTTTTCCCATATAGAACCGGAGCAACTCTCCTACGCCGTCCTCCTTATGCATCGACACTCGGTCGGCACGCATATCCGCACCGATGAATCCCCGGAACTCCTCCGGCGATATTTCACCGAGTCCTTTGAATCGTGTGATTTCAGCATTCGTACCCAATTTATTGATTGCCGATATCCGCTCCTCATCCGAGTAGCAGTAATACGTATCATCCGGCACCGACTTCGACACCTTGCCGGTACGTTTCGAGGTTTTCTTATTGCGCACACGAAACAGCGGTGTCTGCAATATATACACATGCCCTTTCTTGATAAGGTCAGGGAAAAATTGCAGGAAAAACGTCAGCAGCAGCAACCGTATGTGCATACCGTCCACATCGGCATCCGTCGCTATGATTACTTTATTGTATCGCAGCCCGTCTATGCTGTCCTCTATATTCAGTGCCGCCTGCAACAGGTTGAACTCCTCATTCTCATACACCATCTTTTTAGTCTTCCCGTATGTATTCTTAGGCTTTCCGCGCAACGAGAACACTGCCTGCGTCTCCACATTGCGTATCTTGGTTATAGAGCCGGCAGCCGAATCACCCTCCGTAATGAAGATCGATGACTGAAGCTTCTTCTCATCATCCCCCTTCACATCATTAAGATGCACGCGACAGTCCAGGAGTTTCTTATTGTGCAGATTTATTTTCTTAGCTTGTTCACGAGCTTTTTTAGTGACACCTGCCATAGCCTTGCGCTCGCGCTCATTATCCTGCACCTTTTTCAGTATCACATCAGCCACCTCAAGCTCGCGGTGCAGATAGTTGTCCAGTTCCTTCTTCACGAAGTCACCTATGAACTTTGCCACCGTAGGACCGTCAGGACCCATGTCGCGCGAACCGAGCTTGGTCTTGGTCTGCGACTCAAACACCGGCTCCTCCACCTTGACAGATATCGCGGCAACCATACCGTTACGTATATCGGAGTATTCAAAGTTTGGCTTGCCAAAATAATCCTTTATTGTCCTCGACACAGCCTCTTTGAATGCCGTAAGATGCGTTCCTCCCTGAGTCGTATGCTGACCGTTCACAAACGAATAATACTCCTCCCCGTATTGGTTGGCATGCGTCAAGGCTATCTCTATGTCATCCGATTTCAGATGTATTATCGGGTACAGAGGGTCATTGGTCATATCCTCGCGCAGAAGGTCGAGCAAACCGTTGCGCGACATAAACCTTTTGCCGTTGAACACTATCGTAAGCCCCGTATTCAGGAACGTGTAGTTCTTCAGGAGCGGCAGTATGAACTCATCGCGGTAATGATAGTCACGGAACACCGTATTGTCGGGCGTGAACTGCACGAACGTTCCGTTCGGCTCATCCGTATCCACTATTTCCGACTCCATCACCAGCGTACCGCCACAGAACTGCGCCCTCTTCATCTTTCCGTCACGCACGCTCTGTATCAGAAAATCCGACGACAGGGCATTGACAGCCTTTATACCTACGCCATTCAGTCCCACCGACTTTTTAAACGCCTTGTTATCATACTTACCGCCGGTGTTCATGCGCGACGACACCTCCACCAGTTTGCCCAAAGGCACCCCACGGCCATAGTCACGCACCGACACGGTGGTTTCCGACACATCAACTATCAGCTGCTTGCCGCACCCCATCATATACTCGTCGATAGAGTTGTCTATCACCTCTTTCAGCAGCACATATATGCCGTCGTCCGAACACGAACCGTCACCCAGTTTACCGATATACATACCGGGACGGCGGCGGATATGCTCGTTCCACTCAAGATGCACTATATTGTCCTCATCGTATGCCACACCGGGCACATCCTGAGGGGTGGGTATTTGAATTTCTTCGTCTGTCATAGTTCGTTAGGAATACCAAGATTGCAAATTTACGAAATTTTTCGGTAGATACGAACCGTGCCGGGCAGATTTATCGCGCGCAATCGCCCAATCATTAGTTAATTCATCGGGAATGCATAAAAGTTTCGGCGATTTATTTTAAATTTGCATTCAAATTTTCATACACACATATTTTTCTACCAATCATGAAATCGATAATTAAATACATACTGTCAGTTGCCACGGTTGCAAGCATTGCATCATGCTCCAACGAACACCAATGGACCGTCGACGGCAAAATCGAAGGTGCCGGGGGTAAAACCATGATACTCGAGGCTTCGGACAATGGCAGATGGTACCCCATCGACACCATCAGCATCAATTCCACCGGTCAGTTCAAAGCCACACACGCTGCCGCTGGCTACCCCGACATATACCGTCTGCGCTTGGACAACAAGACTTTGTATTTCCCCATCGACAGCATTGAGACAGTAACCGTGGTGACCAACGCCGACGCGTTCGACCACGACTACACTCTATCAGGTTCCACATCTGCCGAGATGCTCATGCACGTCGACAAGCGGGTGATGGATGCCGTCGAACATGGCGGCGCCGCAAAACTGGCAAAGGACTCTCTGCTCAAACGCGAACTCACAGGCATGCTTCTCGGCGATCCTGCCGGCATCGTATCCTACTATATTATCAATAAACGCGTAGGCGGCATGCCCATATTCGACCCCGCCGACAAATCCGACCTCCGCGTCATTGGCGCAGTGGCTAACGCATTCAACCAGTACCGCCCCATGGATCCGCGCTCCACATACCTCAAGAACCTGTTCCTGAGCAACCGCGCCACATCCCTCCTCCCCACCGACACCATCGTTGCCGAGGAGTTGGGACTGCTCGACATCGAACTGTACGACAACAAGGGCTATAAGAAAAGTCTCAGCCAAACGGCTGCCGACAATCGCGTAGTGTTGCTCAACTTCACCGCCTACGGTCTGGATGTTTCCCCGGCACTCAACGTTGCCCTCAACAATATCTACCAACGCTACCACAACCAAGGTTTGGAAATATACCAGATAGCCTTCGACGGTGATGAATACAAATGGCGACAGGCAGCCAAGAACCTCCCCTGGATATGTGTGTACAATTCAGCCGCCGACGGCAACAGCCACCTCGTGCGTTACAACGTCGGTGCCATCCCCGCTGCATTTATCATCAAAAACGGAACTCTTGCAGCCCGCATCACCGACATCTCCAAGATAGAGTCGGAAGTGGCTCGGCACATCTGATTAGCTGCCGCGCGACCATAGGCTGTGCAGCACATGCACCAGTCGCCATACAGGCTTGTAACGCATCACCATCTGCAATAGATTATAACGGCGTCCCACGGGGATGCCGTTATCTTTTTGCACGCGCCGTATCTCTTCGCCCAGCGCCCTATCCCCCAGATGATATGCCTGCGAGAGGGCAAATCGCATCTTCTCTGCCAATGACTCCCGTAGATAGCACAGCGGCACACCATAATATCTGGCAAGACGCACGGTAGCCACGGCTGTACGCGCATGAAACTCCGCGGCACGGCGCATATCCGAGGGCGACGACACCGTGTCCCCGCCCACCCTGTACGCGAGCACCGGCATCTCCATATATCCCACCCTGCCATGAGCCAGCAGTGCGGCGATCACCGGATAATCCTCACACCCCATATCCCTGTCCCACACCATATCGCGGTCTCTGCTTATCATACCACGTATTACTTCGGCACGATACAAGGCTGTCGACAGATGCATTGCCGCAGGAGTCCGGTGCTGAAGCAGTACCGTTAGCAGTGCGCGACCATCCATCTCTCGCGCATGGACATCAGCATTTCTATTTTGTGCATCCGAAGGCAACGTCTCTCCGGTAGCGGCATCCACACACACCCAGTCGGCATGTACCACCGTCATCTCCGCATCAGCATCAAGCATCTCCACCTGACGTTGCAGCCTGTTTTCATCAATCCAATAATCATCCCCCGCACAATCGGCTATATAACGCCCTTCACACACCATCAATGTCTCGAAATAATTGTCCACCACCCCCCGGTTCGGAGCCGGTGGCAACAGCCGCACTTTATCAGGATATCGGTCGGCATACCGCTGGCACACTTGGCGTGTGGCATCGGTGGAGCAATCATCGGATACCACTATCTCAAATGGCACATCGCATTTCTGCGCCAGCACGCTTTCAATCGCGTGCCCCACCGTCCGCTCCTGATTGTACGTCAATACTATTACCGATACTACAGGCTTCATACTCATAGTTTTGATATTTCATCTACGAACGATGCGCGCAATACCGACGCATCATAACTGTTGCGCCATTTTTCGTATGCCCCCCGCCTTAACCGTTCGGTACGGTATTCACTGTCGAGATACGGTATTATTCCCCGCACAAATTCCTCCTCCGTCGGATTGGCTGACAACAGCAGTCCGCAATCGTCATCGATCATCTCACTTAATCCACCCACCTGCGTTGCCACCACAGGCACACCGTAGGCAAGTGACTCGCAGGCTGCTATTGGATGTCCCCCCTCATACCTACTCAATAGTATAGTCCAATCTATCGGATAATCAACATACAGTCTCTGAACAGCACTGTTATCCATACTACCCATGAACCTCACGCACATATTTTCCCTTTGCTGCGAGACCACCTTCTCTTTAAGCAATGGCATATCTACCCCATCGCCCACATAAATCCATTCTATCAAGGTATCCGGACGAGCCACAGCAAGTGCATGCAGGAAATCAAATGTCATACCGATTCTCTTTCTTGCCGACAATTGCGCCACAGATAAAAATGTCAATTTTTTATCTGATTTCACATGCCGCGATGCCATGACACCGCATGTCTGCTTCACACACCCCAGCAATCGCGTAGCTATTTTTGACGATTCCTCAGGGTAGCGTTCTCTAAATGTATTATTACCCGATTCACTTGCCGTATATAACTGCATCAGATGCATCATAGCCTTGCGACGCAATCTCATACTCCTGACACTCAATATGTCGTATCCGTGCGCACGGGATATGAACCGCACGGGATATTTATCCGAAAGCATCCCTAAAGCGCAAGCCCCCATATCGAACCAAAACGTATAAAACAACGTACTGCCCCAGTCCAAACTTGACTTACGCATCCATTGCGGTAGTGCCGCGGCAAAAGCCATACATGCCATGACAAACGTACATGACAATCGTGAATAATCTCCACGCAACATTCGCCATGCGTACGGAGACAGCAAATAGCGCATTCTACGGACTGCGTTATTGCAATCCGGATGATTTATCCACCAGCGTGCCACCTCCACATTCTCTGGCAAATCACTGGCTATATCCGAAGACGAAACCTTTGGATTCACCGGCACTATCACAACCCGCTTGAAAGCATTGCTGAGAAATGCCAATTCGGGAGCCACAAACGCGCCTTCTGTTTCGCATCTGAATGGATACGAATCCGTAATAAGGACTATGGACGTATATTTCTGTACAGACTTCATATAGAGTACAAAGATAGTATTTCCTATGATACCCGCATGCCATTATGGCAATAATTACACCAACCAATCCGTTAATTTCACATGGCACTCAATCCATCCATCACCATAATAGTTCCGGTACGGAACCGGCAAGGAATCGTGACGCGTACGCTTGACTCCATCGCCGCACAAAGTTACAGACCGTTCCGGCTCATTATCGTCGACAATGATTCTACCGACGGCACCATGAGTATCGTTACCAAGTGGAAACATGCCCATGAATCCGAATCGCTGGTTATAGATATCCTTTCCGAGACGGAACATGGTGCGTCGGCGGCGCGCAACCGTGGATTGGATGCCACCGGTAGCGAATACGTGATGTTCTTCGATTCCGACGACGAGATGCTTCCGCACCATCTGCAACGCATCGCCGGTCATCTGTCGCGATTCCCCGATACCGACATCCTGTATTGGGACATCGCATATATCGACCCCGACGGATGGATGGAGGTAAAGGGACAGTCCGACAGCGACCTGCTCCGATGCCATCTTTTGCACGGAACCCTTTCCACCCAACGCTTCATAGCCCGCACATCACTCCTCCGGCAGGTTGGCGCCTGGGATACCGGATTGTCAATCTGGCTCGACCTTGAACTCGGCACACGGTTGCTCATCGCCAATCCAACCGCCCGCAAACTCCACGGCGAGCCAAGCGTCATAATCCATCCCACCGACGATTCCATCACCGGCACTGACTCATCGAGCAGAGCCGACGCACTGGAACAGGCTTTGGACAAAATCGACTCTCTTTTCGATGACTCACACTCTTATTATAGGAGTCTGACCAATGCCCGTCGCGCCATACTTGCCGCTCATTATCGCCGGGAAAACAACAATAGCCGCGCGGAGTCGCTGATGAAAAAAACGCTTGCCGGGAAACGCCTTTCGGAACGGATAGCGCTGACTCTTATATATCATGCATTAAGGCTTACAGGCCATGGCGGTGCCTTGATTGCATCATCTTTATTCCGAAATCAACCGCAAAATAAGTTAACAGACGTTAACCAATCACCACAACCCTATAACGGATGTTAACCAAAGGGCGTTTTACCGCTCCCGCACGTTATTAAATACAACGGAAGTGGCTACCTTTGCCCAGTCATTGACCAAAAATAACCATTATGGCAAACGTTCTGACTGAAATGATAAGCAAGCAGTGCCTTAAATATGGCAAACGCGAAGCTTTCAAATATAAAGAAAACAATCGGTGGATTTCCACCTCGTGGAACGAACTCAACCACATCACCGAAACTATAGCTTGCGCATTAGAGATAATCGGACTCAAGGAAGAGGACAACATCACCGTTTTTTCAGCTAACCGTCCGGAAATTCTTATTACCGACTTCGCAGCCTATGCCAACCGTGCTGTTCCTATATCCATCTACTCTACCAGCTCGGCTGACCAGGTTGAATACATCGTCAACGATGCCAAGGCGGAAATCATTTTTGTAGGCGACAAAAAGCAATATGCCATCGCTCGTAGTGTGCAGAAGAAACTGAAACACCTGCGTCAGATTATCACATTCGATGATGTTCAGCGCGATGCCGACGACAAAACCACACTCACATTCGCCCAATTCACGGAACTCGGCAAAAAAGCTTCACAGGCTTGCCACGACGAGGTCGACGCACGGCGCAACCGCGCATTGCCCGACGACATAGCTACCATCATATACACCTCCGGTACTACCGGCGAACCCAAAGGAGCCGTACTCCCCCATTCCTGCTTCAATGCCGTGATGGAGATACACGTCGAGCGTCTCACCATGCTCAGCGACAAGGACACATCTCTATGCTTCCTGCCGTTAAGCCACATTTTTGAAAAAGCATGGACATACTTTTGTATGCACATGGGCATGAGATTCGCCATCAACAATGACCCTCGCGAGATACAGCAAACCATAAAAGAGATACGCCCCACATGTATGTGTTCGGTTCCAAGATTTTGGGAAAAAGTTTACACTGCCGTTCAGGAGAAGCTCTCCGACATGAAGGGCTTCAAGAAATGGATGGCTTCACGGGCGCTCAGCGTTGGTCACCGGCGGAATATCGACTATGCACGCATAGGCAAGAAAGCACCATGGTACATTGAACAGCAGTACCGCTTCTTCGAGCGGCACGTGTTCATGCCGCTGCGCAAAGCCATCGGTGTCGAGAACGGCAACATCTTCCCCACGGCAGGTGCCCCGCTATCGGCTAATATCGTGGAGTTTTTCCAAAGCTGCGGTATCAATGTTATGATTGGCTACGGACTTTCCGAAACCACAGCTACGGTTACTTGCTACCCCAATACCGGTTATGAGATAGGGACCGTCGGCACTCCTATGCCACGTGTACAGGTGAAGATAGGCGACGAAAATGAGATACTTGTGAAAGGCCCCACCGTCATGCGCGGCTACTACAACAAACCCGAAGCTACCGCCCAGGCATTTACCGCCGACGGTTGGTTCCGTACCGGCGATGCCGGATACATCGACGAATCCGGTGCTTTGATTCTAACCGAACGCATCAAGGACCTCTTCAAGACATCCAATGGTAAGTACATCGCGCCACAGGCGTTGGAAAGCCGCCTTGGCGAGGACAAATATATCGAGCAGGTGGCTGTAATAGGCGACCAGCGCAAATACGTCACCGCCATTATCATCCCTGCCTTCGAAGCACTCAAGGAATACGCGCGCAAGAAGCACATACAGTACCGCTCTGTCGAGGATTTGGTTAAGAACGCCGACATACGCAAGATGATTGAGGAGCGCATCGAACGCCTTCAGGAGAATTTTGCCGGATTCGAGCAGATTAAGAAATTCACTCTCCTGCCGCAGGCATTCACCATGGAAGCCGGTGAGCTCACCAACACTCTCAAGATACGCCGTCCTATAATCAACAACCGCTACGCGCGTGAGATTGAGGCAATGTACGTGTAACGCATTTTTTACATCTCACATCATACGTTTTATCACATTTATGATTACTCAGGAACAATTAAAAGAGACTTTTGAACGCAAGTTGGCGTTGAGGAGGTATCTTTGACATCGACAACAAGAAAATACAAGTAGAGGAAGAGGAACTCCGCACTCATGTGCCTGATTTCTGGGAACACCCCAAGGAAGCGCAGATTCAGATGAAGAAAATCAAGGATCTGCAAGGTTGGATTGAGGGCTATAAGGAGGTCGAGGATGCCGTCGACGAACTCGAGCTGGCATGGGACTACGTTAAGGAGGGCGAAATGGAGGAAGCCGAGCTCGATGCCATGTATGCCGACGCTATCGAGAAAATCGAAAAACTCGAATTGCGCAACATGCTCCGACGCGAGGAGGACAAACTCGGGGTCGTTCTGAAAATCAATTCAGGAGCCGGCGGTACTGAAAGCCAGGACTGGGCTTCTATGCTCATGCGCATGTATCTCCGTTGGTGCGAGAAACATGGTTACAAAACATCCATAGCCAACCTTCTCGACGGCGACGAAGCCGGTATAAAATCATGTACCATCAACGTCGAGGGTGATTTCGCCTACGGATATCTCAAAAGCGAGAACGGTGTCCACCGTTTAGTACGTGTATCCCCCTACAATGCTCAGGGAAAGCGCATGACATCGTTTGCATCCGTATTTGTCACTCCGCTTGTCGACGACACCATCGAGGTACGCGTTGACCCGGCACTGCTATCATGGGACACATTCCGAAGCGGTGGTGCAGGCGGACAGAACGTTAACAAGGTGGAATCAGGTGTGCGCTTGCGCTACCAGTTCACCGACCCTTACACCGGCGAGAAGGAAGAGATTCTCATTGAGAACACCGAGACCCGCGACCAGCCTAAAAATAAGGAAAACGCTATGCGCCAGTTGCGCTCCATACTCTACGACAAGGAGTTGCAACACCGTATGCAGGAGCAAGCCAAGATTGAGGCCGGCAAGATGAAAATTGAATGGGGCTCGCAGATACGCAGCTACGTATTCGATGACCGCCGCGTCAAAGACCACCGCACAGGCTTCCAGACATCCGACGTCAACGGAGTGATGGACGGCGACATCGACGGCTTCATCAAAGCATTCCTTATGGAATTTGCCGGCAACGAAGACCAGGCATAACCCCACGTTAACCACTACCTACACATACAGTAGGCGGGATGAATCCACATCCCGCCTACTTTTTTTCACCACAAAAGTGCAAATTCGCACACCAACCCCCACCTCCACCCCCTACCTTTGCACCAACAAACCAAAACCCTCAAAAAAACCGGAGCGAAA
>CAJTMM010000044.1 GCA_910577465.1 uncultured Muribaculaceae bacterium
CCGATTTAAATTTATGACTTGTGATAGCGTTATGTACTGCAACAGACCACGGGGTTGTATCGGCATACGCTGCTATTGCAAGTGCCGGGAGTATTGTTGCGGCAATCCATTTTATCCCTTTTGAAGATTTGGATTGGCTCATCGTAAGGACACGCCTGCGGAAATCCTTCTTGCTCATGGCAAAATTGTTTGCGATATGCAGTGTGCGATTGCCTACCGCTTTGGCGATAAGCAGCCTTTGATAACTCAATACGTCAATATCCGAACCTATAACTTCAGCATCAGCCTCATATTCGTGATTGAGCTTGATAAGATTCTTAAGCATCCATGCAAACGGATTATACCACATGAAGATGCAGAAAAAATCAGCAATGTTAACATCAATCCAATGTTTCTTTAACGTATGTGCTTTTTCGTGTATTAGAATAGATTGCTCGTTTTCCGACTCGGGGAGGACTATAAATCGGCCCCAACTGAACGGGGCGATACCCATACTTTTATGTCGGCATAGTACATAACCGTCCATCTGCTGCTTTTCAGATTTTGATATGATACGCCACAAGTGGGTATATGAAATGATCTGCCTGGCAACAAGAACAAAAACACCAATCCAATATAAGCTGATTATCCACGGTAAAAAAACAAAACGTGATGCTTCAGCAATTGGGTTTGCGGAATCAGATGCTGTGATTTCCAGCGATTGAATAATATTTATCTCTATTGAGTTATTAAACGGTGCAGAATAAAGAGTTGGCTTATAAGTCAGTGCTATTGGAGCAAAAATTATGATGGCAATTCCTGACAACATCAGCAATCGGTTGAACCTGAAGGAGCGACACCGGTTTACCATAATATGGAAAACCGGATATAGCATCACAACCAGAAGTGATGCCGAAAGAGAGAGTGAAAATAGAGTGTTCATATTTAATCGGTCTTATGCGATTGCTCAACCTCGTCGAGTAACTTTCGTAAATCTTCAATAGGAAGATTACCATCCTCTACAAATGACGATACGACCCTGAGATACGAATTTTTGAAATATCGGCTTACAAGATTTCCGATGGATTTCTTGCCCATTTCCTGCTCGGCTATCACTGCGTGATAAAGGTATGTCTTACCCTGTTGGGTGTGCCCGACGTACCCTTTATCCTCCAACGCACGCACAATAGTTGAGATAGTGTTGAAATGCGGTTTGGGGTCACCATACAAATCAACAATATCTTTAACATGCAGTGCTCCGTGCTTCCAAAAGAAAGCAAGCACCTCCTCCTCTTTTGCGGTAAGTTTCTCCATATCACAAAAATTTATACCGCAAATATAAACTATAAAACATAGTTTAAACGATAAATTATAGTTAATAAAGATTAACTACATCTCAACTCAGCGATCATGGAGGTATGCTCGTTGGGATAACACTAAAGAGCGAAACGGATTACAGGCCGGTGTCGCGCCATACGTACAGGCGGTCGGAGGGACGGATTTTCGAGGGGACTTTCATAGAAAAGCTATCGCCTTTCACAGCCTTTTCCACTGATTTGAGGTCAACACGCAGTTCATCCACCGTTAGGATGAGGGCGCCGGTGGTAGGTCCGGTTATCACTACCTCATCGCCAACTTTCACCTCTCCACTCTCCACTAAGAATTCAGCGACCCCTATATTGGAGAAGTATCGTACACCCTTAGCCGCATAAGCTTTCACGCGGGTGGCACTTGAGCCGTATTTGCTCGACCACTCACCGAGACGCTGTCCGAGGTAATAGCCGTTCCAGAAGCCACGGTTGAATATCTTACGCAGTCTCTCGTCCCATTCAGCTATCTTCTCTTCGGTATATGTGCCTGCGCAAATGGCTTCTATAGCCTGTGAATAGCACTCCACAGCAATTTTCACATATTCGGGACCACGTGCACGTCCCTCGATTTTAAACACGCGCACACCCGCATCTATCATCTTGTTAAGGAAATGTATTGTCTTCAAATCCTTGGGCGACATGATATATTTGTTTTCCACCGCAAGCTCATCACCGGTCTCACGGTCGGTCACCGTATAGCCCCGGCGGCAAATCTGCGTGCAGGCACCACGGTTGGCACTCGAATTCATCTCATGCAGGCTCAGATAGCACTTACCGGACACTGCCATACATAGCGCACCGTGACAGAACATCTCTATCCTCACCTTCTCTCCATGAGGTCCGCAGATATTTTCAGAGTCGATACGGCGGCTTATCTCCGATACTTGGTCGAGATTAAGTTCGCGTGCCAGCACCACCACATCGGCAAACGATGAGTAGAATCGTACAGCCTCGATATTCGTCACATTGACCTGTGTGGATATATGCACCTCCACACCCACGCTGCGGGCATACGATATGGCGGCTATGTCCGATGCTATAATAGCCGATATACCGGATTGCTTGACGGCATCAATCACGGAATGGCATGTAGGTATATCCTCATCGTAGATTACGGTATTGACCGTAAGATATGACTTCACTCCATGCTCATCGCAGATGGAAGCTATACGGTGTAAATCGTCCAATGTGAAATTCACCGACGAGCGGGCGCGCATGTTCAGCCCCTCGACACCGAAATATACCGCATCGGCACCGGCATCAATCGCCGCATATAGCGATTCATAACTGCCTACAGGCGCCATTATCTCAAAATCTTTCCGTTGCATGTGACGTTACAGTTTTTATTGTGTTTGTTGCAAAAAGTTGGCGCAGGCTAAGAAATCCGACCCGCGCCAACTGTTTATAAACGTTGTCTATTACTTCTTGGTGAAATAGAATGTGAAGTTATAGGGTTCAATCGGCAAATAATACTTCGACAGCACATCCGGTCCACAAGTTGCCGTGCCCACACCTGTCTGGGCGGCATCAAGATGCACAGTCACCATATCGTCAGGCACAAGGTCACTGATATGTTGTGCCGCACGTACCAGCTCATCGCTGTAGGGATATACGCTGAACTGGAACAGCGTGTCGGCTGAGACAGTCACTCCGGCGGCATCGAAACGCATATAGCGTGTCTCGGTGTGGTTGCCGGCGGCTCCGGGTTTATTGTACTTGTAGAAATCATCGACAGGCTTCACGGTGTAAGTACCTACACGGCCTGCCGACATACGGTCGACATACGTTTCACCCGAACGGCCGAAGTATGTCACATCACCGCACTCTGATTCCGGCATACGGAATGTCAGACCCACACGCGGCATATTCTTGATTGCGGCAGTGTCGGGAGTAAAGACGCAGTTAAGAGCCAACCGACCATCTTTCATTACCGAATAGGTATAATCGGCAGTACCTAACACATTGCCCTTGGCACCGAGTATTTCCGATTTTACAGATACCACATTGTTCTTGAACAGCAGATTGGTAAGACGCTGGCTTATGGTATCAAGCCCCTCTTTGACCCAAAGGCGGTCCTTGCCTTCCCACGCAAGGTCATTCTCGGTGGCAGGACGATAAAGCGACAGAGTGATAGGTGTTGCCAGCAATTCATCTCCACCTATCGACAACGAAGATATCTCACCACTGAGCGGATCGATGCTGAACTTCACATCGCCACTGCTGTAATCGGTGATACCTTTGCGTTTCATCTTGGCAATAACGGGCGCGGCGGTTTCAGCGGGTGCTACCGGCAGTGTGAACTGGTCATAAGCCACCTCATAATCCGTCCCTACAAACGGAGTTGCATTCTTAGGTGTCCAGCTAAGGTCAAGGAATCTCTCTTCAGTGCCGGGAGTATAGCTACCGAGCGACAATTCAACGGTGTCATACGGCTTGCACTCCACAGTCTTGGTTCCCTGCTCCAACACTGCGCCCTTGGCATCGGTTATCTTCCAATTCAGGGTGTATGCATCAAGATTGGTAAAGTCAAACCAATTCTTTACTTTCACGGTAAGGGTGGCAGCATCGACAAGTGAGCACTTGATATTCTGATACACCTTCTTTACCTCCGCGAGCGCGGGATGAGGAGTGCGATCAGCGGCTACAAGACCATTGCAGTTGAATGAATTGTCACTTGGCACATTGGCGGGACCGTAATCGCCACCGTAAGCCCAATACTTACGCCCATTGGCCGCTGTTTCCTCAAAACCTTGATCCACCCAGTCCCAGATACAGCCGCCTTGCAATTTCGGATAAGCTTCAAACAAATCCCAGTAATCCTGCAAGCCACCTACACTGTTGCCCATTGAGTGAGCATACTCGCACAATATGTAGGGACGTGTCTGGGTGCTGTCCTTGGCATATTCCTCCACACCGCTGTGGTAACCATACATCAAGGCATATATATCGGAATTCCAGTCGTCGAGTGCGCGCTCATACTGAATCGGGCGGTTGTCCTCCACAGACTTCATCCATTTGTAAGTCTCCTCAAATACTATGCCGTTGCCACATTCGTTGCCAAGCGAGTAGAACGTAACAGAAGGATTGTTCTTTGACTTATGGTACATGCGCTGCGTGCGATCCATCACTGCGGGAATCCATTCCGGACGCTTGGCGAGAGACTCCTTGCCATAACCGTAGCCATGAGATTCGGCATTAGCCTCGTCTATAACATAAATACCGTACTTATCGCAGAGATGATACCAGTAACGGTCCTGCGGATAATGGCTGTTGCGCACGGCATTGATATTATTTTCCTTAAACAGTTTTATATCAAGTTCAGCCAGTTCACGCGGTACGGTACGTCCCAATGGAGAATGCGCATGGCGGTCCACTCCTTTTATCTTCATGGGCTGACCATTGAGCAGATACAATCCATTCTTGACCTCCGAGGTGCGGAAGCCCACGTTACATCCCACGGTCTCGGTCACGTTGCCCGAAGCATCCACATAATCCACCAGCAGAGTGTAAAGGTTGGGGGTCTCGGATGTCCACGGTTTGACATCGGTTATGGTCTTGGCAAATGTGAGCCGCGATGCAGCGGCTTTCATATCCTGAGCCACCACGGCTCCGGCAGCGTCATACAGAGTGTACTTCACATCCTGTCCTTTGGCAATATTGCCATTCACCTCAACATCCAGTTTAAATTCACCATCCTTGTATTCAGCATCAAGAGGCGAATGCACTGTGAAATCCGAGATATAAGTATCGGGAGTGCTGTAAAGATATACGTCACGTTCTATACCGCTGAGACGCCAGAAATCCTGACACTCATAATATGCGCCCGATGACCATCGGTACACCTCAAGAGCCAGAACATTATCTCCGTCTTTCAGTTTGTCCGTTATATCCCATTCTGCTGCAGTCTTTGAACCTTGGTTGCAACCGAGGTACTCGCCATTGACCCACGCGTAATAGAACGATATCGCGCCCTCCACGCACAGCACCACACGGCGTCCCTGCCAATCGGCGGGAATGGTAAATGTACGGCGGTACGAGCCTACTTCATTAGTCTCCGTAGGCACAAGAGGAGCATCTTTCTTGAATCCAGCCCATTCGCTGTCAAATTCATAGGTAGTATTGACATACACCGTAGTTCCGTAGCCTTGGCGTTCCCAGTTGCCCGGAACCGTTATCATATCCCATTGGCTCACGTCGTAATCGGGAGCCTGGAAGCCGGCAGGACGGTTAGCGGGATTTTTAGTCCACTTGAAATTCCACTTCCCATTAAGGTCCAGATAGTATGGCGACTTGGCGAAGTCCATCTCAGCCACAGCCTTTACATCGTTTGCCTTATAGGGCACCACTAAAGCGTGGGCATCAATCTGTCCGTCGCGAAATCCATTGATCGTCTGCCATTCGGGCAATTGCTGTGCTGACACTGTTAAGGAAGCCGACAGCAGCAATAAGGAACTCACTGATTTAATCATGGTCATTTAATAGATATTGGGGTGTTAAAATATTGACTGTTGCAAATATACTAATAAATTTGTATTCTGCCGAAAGAGAATATGCCTGACCACAACCAATATCATCACAAATATCCCTATGAGCGGGCAACCTCAACGACAAATCCTATACAGAGCAAGCACCGAACCTTGCGGAAGGGTGCTTGACTGATGTGCCACAACGGCACAAGTTATTTCTTTACCGTATTTACTCGGCTGCGGGTGCTTCAGCAGCGGGGAGCTGGGTGTCATAGTTGCCACCTTCAACCTGTTCGGTAGCAGGAGCGTTAACACGAGAACCGCTACGGCTTATGGCATCGGGCATGAAGAATGTCGACAACACAGCGAGCAAGCAGATGGCACCTGCCAAAATCCAGGTAACCTTTTCTATGAAATTGTTGGTACGACGCACACCCATAATCTGGTTTGAGCCGGCGAATGACGATGACAAGCCGCCACCTTTAGACTTCTGAATGAGGACAACACCTATGAGAAGAACGGCTGCTATGAGCGTGAGCACGATTAAAACTGCAAACATATTCTATTTGAGTATTGAGTGTTAATATTATTGTTTTTGTTGTTTGGCGTATTTCTGATTCAATATAAGTTTCTGCAAGAAACGCAATTGGTCTGCAAAGTAAATACTTTTTTCCGGAAAATTCAAACTTAATTGACGGATTATTTCATAAGCCTTGTCATATCGCCGGCGTTTTATGTAAATCCGGGCAAGACTTTCACTCAGAGGGGCATCGGCAGAAGGAGTCACCACACGCGGCTCTTCCTGCTCCTTATCAACCGCATGCCCGGCACCTTCAGCGGCATGTTTCGCCGCCACATCCTGCTTAGCGAGAAACGCATCGAGCAAGGCATCCTGCCCCGATGCCGGTTCGGCAGGCGCATCATCCTCAGCATCGCGTGCCAGCACTTGTGAATAGTCAGGCACGGGATTGAATATCAGACGTTCGAGCAACGCTTGTTCCTGTTCGTCAATCTTTCCGTAAGTATCAAGGAAAGTATCTATAGCCTTATCTGTGGTAGGCGTGGTCTCCTTTGCCGTCTCGTCGGGATAGAAACGCGACAGCTTCGCCCCATCGGGGTCTATGAGCCTGAACAGGGTTTCACCATCGGGGGAATTCAGTGCCACTTTAGCCATCAATGCCCTCCTAACCGATTCATCCTCCACCCCTGCTTTCAATGCAAGGGCTGCCGGCAATGTAAAAAAGGGATACTCATCGGCAATACGCGATGCCAATGACGCATCCACCCCCGCCATATCGCCCGAGGATATAATGTCCATGAATTTCTTAAACTCCGTCATAAAGCGACTTACCGTTACCAGTTACCGAGTGTGGCGTTGAATATCAACTGCACCAGCTCTTTAGAAATCTCCTGACACAATTCTTCCTCCACCTCATTGAGCATCTGTGAGCTATCAAAGTCACGATAGGCAGTAAATGTCTGGTCGACATCCTTACCCTCTGCCTTATTATCGAGATACTTCACACGAACACCGATTGTGAGACGCGTGCGCGAGGCATAGGCATCCTCCGTCACCGCCTGTGGCGTGAGGTAGTACTGCGTTATCTCACCTTCAAGCTGGAGATCCGACGCGCCGTCGACTGTCTGCAACCGAGTGTTGCGCGATATATAGTCAAGCAACTCATTCTCGAATGTCTGCTGCAACGGCGGATACACCAATGCCGCACGTATCGGGAAGTTTGCCACATGTATTGTCTTGTAAACGGTATAATCTATGGCAGCACCGTTGAGGGTGTAGCTTATGCGGCATCCGCCCAATGGCATCATGAGCATCAGCACCGTAAGCAGAAACGGTATTATCGTGAATCTTTTCATTACCGCAAATGTACACAGAATTTATCAAACACCCAACATGCGCTCACCTCCGCACGGCAAATTTAGCTACGGCATCACCGACCTCATCGCCACCATGTTGCGACAATATGCGCCACTGCTTGGGATATAGATTATTTGCCCTGTTGCCAAGATTTTTGGCAAATCCGAGCGGGATACCGCCATACGTGAGCAACACCACTCCCCGGGGAGCCCCGGCATCAAGCGACACCGCCTCACACCTCAGATAGGATATTGCCGTGGCATAATCCACCTCCACACGGCTGAAGGCACCGGTATTAAGCAACCGGCTCATCGCCAACGTATGCGATGGTATCACATCCTTACCCTTGACCGTGCCAACCTCCACTTCGGGACGATAAGGAAAATCCGTCCACGCTATCGCCGGGCATGCAAACACGCTATCACCACGCATGACCACATCTCCATCAAACGCATAATCAAGCCAACCGCGCACATCCTTAGGTGCCTTGCATACTGAAGCGGTCACGCGCTCCTTTTTACGGGCACGTTTGCCATTTCCGCCAACACCGGCACCATCCGTCACCGGCTTGCGCAGCACTGCCATGAAAAGCCCTTCGCCGCGCACCTGACCGGGAATGAAACGGCAACAATGAGCACCGGTATCTATGCCACCGGCTATGCCCCATCCATCGGCTCCATCTATCTCCACAGATTCAGCACCATAAGCGCGCATCATATACTCCACCATCTCCTCATTCTCCACACGGTTGAACGTACAGGTGCTGTATATGAAATATCCTCCGGGGAGGAGCGCGTGCCATAGATTATCGACAATCTCACGCTGACGTTCCGCACAACGCTGCACCAACGCCCCGCTCCACTGCCGTACAGCCTCTTCATCCTTACGCATCATACCTTCGCCCGAACATGGCACATCGGCGGCAATGATGTCGAATACGGCACCGTCAGCAGCAAACCGTCCGGTATCGCCCTGCGTGACACAGCATAGCGGATAGCCCCATTTCACAAGATTCTCACGCAATATGGCTGCACGTGACGGCACAAACTCATTTGCCACGACCACCGAGCCTTCAGGCAGCGAGTCGATAGCCGCCGTGGTCTTTCCACCCGGAGCGGCACAAGCGTCGAGATAACGCACGGGAGCACCGCCGGCAGTAATCTGACGCAGCACATGGGTTATGAACATGGATGACGCATCCTGCACATAATACCCGCCCTGATGAAGCAGCGGATCGAACGTGAACGCCGGACGCTCATCCAGATAACATCCGGCACCGCACCAAGGCACCGCATCGGCACCGGGTGCCGTAAGCAACCCCTTACCCGCATTGAAACGCACCGATACGGAAGGCGGCGTTTGCAACGCCGCCCCTATACCGTTCAAAGGTCCGAATCCGTAACCCTCTATTTCATTTAGAAACTCCTGCGGAAGATTCATTATATTTCAGAACATGGAGATGCATTATATCGACAGACGACGCAACGTGTCAAGCAGGTTACGGTTGATAGGCTTATCGTTCTTGATTGCCTTGGTAAAGGGCACATAGACTATCTCATCGTTCTTGATACCAATCATCACATTGCGCTGGTCATCGAGCAGCGCATCGATAGCGGCGGCACCCATGCGGGATGCGAGGATGCGGTCTTTTGCCGTGGGGGATCCACCACGCTGCAAGTGACCCAATATGGACACGCGCACATCGTAGCCGGGATATTCATTCTTGACACGTTCAGCCATACCCATGGCGCCTCCGGTGACAGGACTCTCGGCAACCAGTACGATTGAGGAGTTCTTGCTCTTGCGGAAGCCATTCTGTATGAGCTCCGCCAACTGGTCGACCTCGGTAGAGATCTCAGGGATAATAGCAGCCTCAGCACCTGAAGCTATAGCACCGTTAAGGGCGAGGAAGCCGGCATCGCGACCCATTACCTCTATAAAGAAGAGACGCTCGTGAGATGTGGCGGTATCACGAATCTTATCGACACACTCCATGATGGTATTCAACGCCGTATCGTAACCGATAGTGGAGTCGGTACCGTAAAGGTCATTGTCGATGGTACCGGGCAGACCTATGATAGGAAAGTTGTATTCATTGGCAAAGATACGGGCACCGGTCAACGAACCATCACCGCCTATCACCACCAAAGCATCAATCTCGTGACGACGCAGGTTGTCATAAGCCAACTGACGACCCTCGGGAGTCTGGAACTCAGGGCAACGGGCTGTTTTCAGAATCGTGCCGCCCATCTGTATGATGTTTGACACGTTTTGAGTCTTGAACTCCTGGATTTCATCGGAAATCAATCCACGGTATCCGCGATAGATACCCTTCACTCTGAAGCCGCTGAAGATTGCCGAACGCGTCACGGCGCGGATTGCCGCATTCATGCCGGGGGCATCGCCACCGGATGTAAGAATGCCTACACACTTTATCTCTGACATAGTATATCGGTTGTTATTTAATGTTATTGCATGACTATCACCGCAAAGATAACCAAACGCGGTGAAATACCCGCAGATATTTTATTAATAAGTCCAAATCAAGCACCTATGGCACCTGCTCGACACTCACAGCTACCGACTTGGAAGCCCCGCGCCATGGCAACGTACCGTAATACTTCTCATAGCCTATTATCACCGGTCTGCCGGTGCCCTGCATCTGCTGAAGCTTTGAAGCCACAGCCGCATCATCGATACTGAAGGAGTAGTCGCGGGAATACAGGCGCGCGGTATCGGTGACGGCACTCTCCGACACGACATCGGCCTCGTATGTCTTGAATATAAGTCCGCGTTTCTCCACATTCACCACGTAGCACTTGAGTCGCGCGTCGGTGACATAAGGGGTGCAATAACGCAGATAGAACACGGCACCCAGAATTACCGCACCGACAAACACAGTCCATGCAAGCACCTTGCGCATCTTACCGTGACGCGGTTTTACATCATCGTGACCCGCACCGGTATTTTCCGCCATGGTGGAGGGCGAGCCGAAATCTATCGTATCGCCCGGCTTAGCGGATGGAGATGCGGGGGCGCCGGATGGAGCCGCGTTGTCTTCGGATTCAAGGAAATAGTCGGGTTTGTCGTCGTCGAGTATCATCGTTGTGAAGGGTTATCTTTTGACAGGTTTGTTTTTACGCTTGTCGATAGCTATGGCTATGAAAGTTATAAGCCCAAGTATTATGAGCAGCAGTGTCTGCGAGCCCATCACAAGATTGGCAAATGATGTGGCATAGCTTTTGGTGAGCTCGGGTATGCCGGCACTGTAAAGGCTCAGCCCGAAAATTATCGCCCACTGCCAGGGACCGATACCACCGTTGGAGGGAACGCCCATGGATATGCTTGAGAACACGAAGCACACCATCACAGCTATGGTACCGTAGCGCGCCACCACCTCAGTAGTGGCAGGGAATGAGAAGAACGCCACATATAATTGAAGGAAGTAGCATCCCCAGATGCATACCGTGAGCAGTAACCAACGGCCCTTGCCCGGCATGGTGGCAATGGCGGCAAATCCATCCCACAGACCGCGGCAGAAACCCGACACTGCCTTGACCAGCTTATTGTCGCGGAATTTAGCAAACAGCACCCACACGCCTATTATGGCAACGACTGCCACAGCCCACAACCATGGCGAGGTAATCAGAGCCATGATGCGCTCGTAGCCCTCGGGGTTCTGGCGCAAGTAATCCATAAGAGCATTGCCGGCAAACAAGAATGTAGCCGCTGTGAGCAGCAACACCGTAACCGTATCGGCAAGGCGGTCCGCCACCATGGAGCCGAACACCGTGGTGAACGATGCATTCTGACGCTGCGCCACATAGCCCGTGCGCCATATTTCGCCAAGACGCGGCAACACAAGATTAACCGCATAGGTACCGAATATACTGAGCACCAACACATACAGCGGAGCATCGACATTGATGGCGCGAAGCTGTATGCGCCAGCGCATGGCACGGAACACGTGGGAGAACACGCTTATGAACATAGCCAGCAGAATCCACCAATAATTGCAATTGTTCCTGATAATATCAATCATCTCGGTGAAGTTCACACCGGTGAACAGCAAATAGCAAAGCCCGACGCTTATCACCAACGGCACACCATATTTGAGTATGTAACGCCACCATGCCGACCCTTTGGTCAGCTCCTGCGGCGCGGAAGATTGATTCATTTCAGCCATATACAATTAAGTTATGAGGTTAATCGACTGCATGAGCGGGCGGCGACAAAGCATCCACGCCACTCATTAGCTACCGCAAAGATAGTAAGTAGTTGGCAATAATGGATAGTGACACACCCTAATTCTTGCCCTGACAGCACAGAATGCACAATTATTCGCCATAACGGACCAACAAATTGGGCAAAAAGGACTTTTTTAGTCCATTATTACCATAAAATTATGTACATTTGTACCAAAACAGACCAAGACACACCATATATGCCACGCAGAAAAGAGCAACCGATACCACCGGCAAGTCCGGAGATGATAGTAAAGTATTCGAAGCAATTCAGTAGTTTCGCGAGCGACTATATCTTTTCACGTGTGAGCAAGACCGAACGCTTCTCCGACCTCACCTCGCATACGATGCGCATGCAGGGAGTAACGATGGTGATGTGTCTCAACGGCTCGATAGATATAGATGTCAACCTCGAGTCTTACCACATAGGCACCAACACATTGATTACGATAAGCGCCGACAGTGTGTTCAACATACGTCATGTGGACTGGGACAACCTTGACGCCTACGTGTTCATAATCTCACCGGAATTCATGCGCGACATCAATTTCGACCTGAGCCTTATGGCAACCATAAGCATCACCTCCAACCAGCCACCCATGATGACCCTCGACAATGAGGAGGTAGCGTTGATGAGCCGCTATTTCGATCTGATACACTACAACACGGTGGACAATACCGATGCCCACTATGTGCGTTCGATAGCGCGTTCGCTGATAGCAGCATCCATTTACCAGCTCATGCAGTTTGCCAGCAAGCGAGCCGAGAGACGCACCACCCCCGCCATGTCGCGCCGCGTCAACTACATCAAGGAATTCATGCATCTGCTCAAGACCCACCACCGTAAGGAGCGCAGCGTGGCATTCTATGCCAATGAGCTATTCATAACGCCCAAATACCTGTCGTCGATACTGCGCAGAAGCACCGGACGTTCTGCCGCACAATGGATAGACGATTATGTGATATTAGAGGCAAAGAACCTGCTACGCTTCTCCGGAAAGAACGTGCAACAGATAGCCTACGAGCTGAATTTCAGCAACCAATCATCATTCGGCAAATACTTCAAGCACATGACCGGGATGTCGCCCACTCAATTTCAGAAATCGTAATGCAAATTGCAATCCGAAAGCAGACGGAGCAATTTTATGTTAATTTTTGTGTATTGCTTGGTTGTTATTGAGGTAATTTTTAACTTTGCGGTGCTTTTGATAGGTTATAGACGCGCACGATGTCGCGAAGTGTTTAGTAGATGGCTAAGCCATGTCCCGAACAGGATTTTTTAGCCGACATTTCACACTCTCTGCTATACACTTCATCCCCGAAACAAATAGGAACGCATCGTTGCAATCTTGAATATAGATTCGTTGATTGTTGCGCGTGGCTGAGCTTACAGAAGCCCCGCCGCCAGCGTAACAGCATTATTATATGCCGCAACGTAGCGGTCACGAAATTTAAGGCTAATAATAGTTGTTTTATAGATAATTGTGTATTTGAAGCTTAAGGGAAGTCGTGAGACTTTCCTTTTGTTTTTTATACACCTATAGCATAAGTATCCGCCGAATATTCTATCTTTGTAGAGAAATACCGGTAAAAAAACATACGACACCAATGAAGAACTTATTTACACACAATTATTTATTGATATACATACTGCTTGCGGCAGTAATGTCATCGCCATCCGTTTCCGCACAGTCGGTAATATTTCCACAACTTCAGCAAGCCGGAACGGCATCGGCTGAAAAGCGTGCCAACTGCCGTGAACTTGTGCTGAAGAACGATTTGTTTTCCGCTTCGTTTATCAATGACAACGGCAAACTCTCTTTCGGAGGATGCGAGGAAATGGGTCTCAAGCCCGGCACAGAATTATTCACCATAACAATAGGCGACGATTCGACCAAGGTAGCCGCATCGGAGATGACCGTAACATCATGGGGAATAGAACCTCTGAGCTGCAATCCTGAAGCCACGGTGGCATCGGAGAAGTATTACGGTCAAAGTGTAAAAGCAGAACTGGAATACAAGGACCTGACTTTTGAATGGCGTGCCATACTGCGCGATGGCTCACACTACCTTCGTACGGAATTGACGCTCACCGCCAAGAAGGATGCGGATATGATTAACATCATACCTATGCAATATGAAATCGCGGCAGCCGACGCCCCATCCATAGTGGGTAACACGCGTGGCGCGGTACTCGCATCAGATAAGATTTTCGCCGGACTGGAGACTCCCACAGGCATCAACACCGTAGAGATTATCCGTAATGATAGTGCCAAGAATGGTACCGAAGGTAACACGCGCATGATACAAGGGTTATGGAGCCGTCATGCGACACTCGCCGCAGGGAAGAGCTGGAGGGTGAGCGCGGTGGCAGGCTTAATAGCCAAGGACCAGGCGCGACGTTCGTTTCTTGCCTACAGCGAGAGGGAGCGTGCAGTACCATGGCGTCCGTTTCCCCACTATAATTCATGGTATGAGCTAAACATAGACCGCAACAACTCGGCGACATACGACGGTCACATGACCGCGGGGGACTGCGTGGATGTGGTAGGAGAGTGGAAAACGAACCTATTCGACAAACATGGCGCCGGCATCAAGGCTTTCGTATGGGATGACGGATGGGACGAATACGGCACGTGGTCGTTCAACAAAGGATTTCCGAACGGATTTAAAGAACCATACCATATAGCTCGCGAGATAGGCGCAGGCACCGGTGCGTGGCTCGGACCGGTAGGCGGATACGGCACCTCGGGTGATCTCCGCCGCCAATACTGGAAGGATAATGGTGGAATGCAACTGAGCAATCCGCTATACTACAATGTATTCCTGAACTCATGCAACGATATGGTGGATAAATACGATTTCTGCTTCTTCAAGCTCGACGGCATAAGCGCACAGTTCAGCTCGGTAGGTCCCGATGAAGGAAATATAGGCGAGGAGAATGCCGAGGGGATAATAGCTGTGCTGAAGGCTGTACGCGAGATAAGACCGGATATGTTCTTCAACACTACCGTAGGCACCTGGGCGTCTCCGTTCTGGTTTCACTACACGGATGCCGTGTGGCGTCAGGAGAGTGACTACGGTGAAATCGGCGACCAGGGTACGGATCGTGAGAAATGGATCACTTACCGCGACCGCCTGGTATATCAGAACTTTGTCCAGAACTCGCCTCTCTGCCCTATCAACACCCTGATGACTCATGGCGTAATACTGACCGAACATGGCGATGTCTCGAAGGAGATGGACTATGCCGGAATAGTAAGGGAGATACGATGCGCATTTGCCTGCGGCTCGGGCATGGTGGAGCTTTATTGCGATTCCAAGCTGCTGAACGAGATTGAGAACGGCGCGCTGTGGGGCGACATAGCGGAATGCATCAAATGGCAGGAGAAGAATGCCACGGTGCTTCCCGATATCCACTGGATAGGTGGCAATCCGTGGGATGGCTCTAATGCCAACGTCTACGGATGGGCGGCATGGAACGGCTCAAACGCGACACTGGCGCTACGCAATCCGTCGGAAACGGCACAGACGTTCAGATTCACTCTCCGCGAGGTTCTTGATATTCCTGCTTACGAATGCCGCGATATCTATCTGTCCAAGGCGTTTAATTCACAAGAGTGCCTTTCGGGTATCGCCACCGACAAGGGGATTGACCTGGACAGTACGATATCGGTGACTTTGCCGGGGTCGTCGCTGTATGTGTTTGACGGACGGCATTAACAGCTATCAATCAGTTCTGTTTGGAGGAATGCGTTGCTACAGATGATAATCTGTGGTCAGGCTGTGTTTTTGGTTTTTATTAAGTATGTCAATGTGCTCTTGCCGCCGGTTTGTCTTGTTAGGAGCGCGGGGGCGGCTGCCGCAATGAGGTAAATTAGGACTATGGGTGGCGGTGGGGAATTTGGTCGGTGACTATACGAGGGCAAGATGCCCTCGCTCCTATTGGATGGCGGGGACGTATGTGGGTGTGGTGGGGGTAGGACTTTAAGGACATTAAGGACGGTAGGGACTTTAGGGTCGTGGGGGGTACGAGTATGCACGAGGGCAGGATGCCCTCGCTCCGGTTTGTTGACGGTTTTTTGTTTGTGTTTTTTGTGCGAGGGCAGGATGCCCTCG
>CAJTMM010000045.1 GCA_910577465.1 uncultured Muribaculaceae bacterium
CCACCGCCATTCCTAATTCTTGCTCCGCAAGCGTCCTTCGGACGATGACCTAATTCCTCATTCCTAATTAAACTGGCAAGAGCACATTGACATACTTAATAAACCCCAACAACGCCGCATAACCTCCAATCCCCACCGCCATAAACAAAAATCACCGAGCCCTTTACAAGCTCGGTGATTGCCGATGGTACACCCGTGGGGAGTCGAACCCCAATCGTCGGAACCGGAATCCGATATTCTATCCATTGAACTACGGGTGCGTTATTCTACGGTTCCACGTGCAAAATTAGCAGTTTTTTTGTAGTTTTGCAAAAGAACTGACCTAAACATTGAAATAAACCATACCATAATATGGATGTTAAAATAGAACCGTCATGGAATAAGCTCCTCGCCGCAGAGTGGGATAAACCATATTTCAAGGACTTGACTGATTTTGTGCGACAGGAATACCGCAACACCACCGTATATCCACCCGCATCAAAAATATTTGCCGCATTCGACGCCTGCCCGGTCAACGAAGTCAAAGTCGTGATTCTCGGACAAGACCCGTACCACGGTCCCGGTCAAGCCAACGGTTTATGCTTCTCCGTAGCCGATAACGTAGCTATCCCTCGGTCGCTCATCAACATCTTCAAAGAGATACACGACGACACCGGAGCACCACTCCCCCCTAATGGCGACCTATCACGATGGGCACGTCAGGGCGTACTGCTCCTCAATGCCACACTCACAGTCAAGGCACACGCCGCAGGATCGCATCAAGGACACGGATGGGAACAGCTCACCGATGCAGCCATAAAGCAGCTCAACGACCATCGCTCCGGACTTGTTTTCATTCTGTGGGGCTCATACGCCGCTCGCAAAGGCGAATTCATCGACCGTACAAAGCACCTTGTGCTCACATCCCCGCACCCGTCACCGCTAAGCGCATCGCGTGGATTCTTCGGCAACCACCACTTCTCTAAAGCCAATCAATACCTTATCGCCCAAGGACTCACACCCATCGAATGGTAACACCACTACGCATCATATCCGCGCTTTGCACATTGGCATGTTCTCTGTTCATGTCGGCATCACCCGTCACGGATACGCGCAATGCTTTGGTACACCCCTCATTCCACACACTTCAGGTTTCGGTCGACGGCAATGAGATGGCTCCCCCCATCATAACCCTCGGCTCCGACGACCGCATAACCATCAGCTTCGACGAACTCGCCACCGACCGTCGCTATATGCGATACGAGCTTATACACTGCAACAGCCGTTGGCAACCTGACAATCTCGTAGCTCCGGAATATCTCGATGGATTCAACGAAGCATCCGTCGACGACTATGCTTTCTCCCAGGCGACCTCGGTACCATACGTCAACTACCGCATCACCCTGCCCAACCCCGACATGTCCATGAAGCTATCGGGCAACTATCTCCTTCGCGTCTACGATGAGAACAACCCCGACCGCACCCTTCTCCAGGCACGTTTCTCCGTCATCGAGCCGGCGGTCAAAGTCAATGCCACCGTCACCTCCCGTACCGACATCGATTACAACGACTCGCATCAGCAGCTCACCATAGCCGTCGATACGGAAGGGCTGCCGGTAAGCAACATTTTCAACGACCTCCTCATCTCCGTGCAGCAAAACGGTCGCACCGACAACGAAGCATACACCTCTCACCCCACACGCCTTGCCGGAAACGTAGCTTGGTTCGAACACGACCGCAATCTCATTTTTCCCGCAGGCAATGAATACCGACGCATGGAGATTACCTCCACCACCTACCCCGGTATGCGTGTCAGCCAATTATCCTACGCCGACCCCTATTACCACGCCGACCTCTTCACCGACTACCCCCGCAACGAGACATCCTACGAATACGACCGCACCCAGCACGGACGGTTCAAGGTGCGCGAGTACAACTCCGACGAATCCGACACCGAAGCCGACTATATCGTTACACATTTCTCCCTCGACATCCCCGAGCAGAACAGTTACGACATATTCCTCGACGGTGACTTCCTGCAGCGACGGTTCGACCCGCAGAGCCGTATGGTCCTCAACCGGGCGACAGGCATGTACGAGAACGCCATACTCCTGAAGCAAGGTGCCTATAATTACCAGTACCTCGCCGTACCTCACGGAGCTGTCACAGGACACACCGCACCTATCGAAGGCGACAAATATCAGACCTCCAACGAATACCTCATAAAAGTATATTACCGTGAACCCGGCTCTCGCTACGACCGGTTGGTCGGTGCATCCATGGCTACATCCGGTATATAGCTCCCTTTCATCACTTTTTCATTAATGGAACAAGAACAAACAGAAGAGATAATGCTACAGATTAAAGACGCTTTAGTCACACTCGACCTTGCCGAACAATACTTCCAGTGCGACCTCGACAAATGTCTTGGCGAATGCTGCATCGAAGGCGATGCCGGAGCACCCATCACACGCGAGGAATATGAAAAGCTGAAAACGCTTGTCGATGTAGTGCGACCCGACCTTCTCCCCTCTGCCATCCGTCGCATAGAGGAAGCAGGAGTAGGATACGTCGACGAGGAAGGCGACCTTGTAACACAGATTGTCGATGGCAAAAATTGCGTGTTCACCACCTACGGCGAAGGGGGCAAATGCCTTTGCGCCATTGAAAAAGCTTTCCGCGAAGGACGCACCGACTTCCGCAAACCCATCTCATGCTATCTCTATCCGCTGCGTCTTACCGAATACCCCACATTCACCGCTGTTAACTACCACCGCTGGAAAATATGCAAATGCGCCGAAGTCCTCGGTCGAGCCAACGGCACCCGTCTCTACCAGTTCATGCGACAACCCCTCATCGAACGTTTCGGTCAGGAATGGTACGACGAACTATGCCTTGCTTGCGAAGCCTACCTCGACGAATACGGCAAATAACCGCCACGCATCGCATGGCACACATCGCGTGGCACACCCCATCCGGTTTCCCCTATCCGATTAAGCAATCCTACCGGTTAAAACCAGATTGATAATCCCCAATCAAAACAGGTACCTCCTGCCGGCAACTGTCAGTGCAGCTCCGCGTATAAACAGATACGACAGGAACGCTATCCACAATCCATGGTTGCCCACCTTCGGAAACAGGACAAAATAGCACACGAAATATACCGCGGCGGCAATCGCCATGCTCCACAGCATGGCTCGGGTACGCGTTATCCCTATGAACACCCCGTCCCACATAAACGCTCCGAAGCCCGCCAACGGAATACACATGGCCCACACGAAATATTCTTTCGCAGTGCTCACCACATCGCCATCCGAACTTAGCAATTGCAGGAAATCACTGCCGAACATCACATACACCATAGTGAACAGCAACGCCAGCACTCCTCCTGCCATCAGGATAGCCCGTGTGGCATCACGCAACGACTTATGGTCGCCCGCACCTTTGAATCTCCCGCACAGAGCTTCAGCAGCAAAGGCAATTCCATCCATGAAGAATGAAAATAGCGTGAACAGCTGCATCAGTAGCGCATTTACAGCAAGCATCAGCGCTCCCTGCATCGACCCCACCCGTGTAAACCACATGGTCACGGCTACCAGACACAGTGTGCGTAGAAATATATCGGCATTGATGCGGAAAAACTCCCGTAGCTTACCTCCGTCAAATACTTCACCTAACGTTACCTTTATCCATCCGTTACGCCGCACACACAACCACAGCCCAAGCAGGAATCCCGCCCATTGTGCCGTGAGCGTTCCAAATGCCACCCCCGTGATACGTAGCTTCAGCCCGAACACAAGTGCAAGACTCACCAATATATTCAGCACGTCGATAAATATCGACACCCACATTGGAGTACGCGAGTCCTGCATACCCACAAACCACCCCGTGAGCACAAACGTACCCAACACGGCAGGAGCGCCCCATATACAGATAGAGAAGTAATCTCGGGCGAGTTCTACCGTAGCGGCATCGCCATCCATGATCAATAGCAATACATCAAGCAACGGCAGCTGCATCACCACAAAAATCCCGCCAATGATAAAGGCGAGTGCAAGTGCACGCGCCAGTATCATGTGGGTTTCATTGATATTATTACCTCCGAAAGCTTGGGCGGTAAGACCGCTCGACCCCATACGGAGGAATCCGCAGAGCCAATAAAGCATATTGAACATTGTACCGCCCAAAGCTATGGCGGCGATAAACACCGCGCTCCCCATATGTCCCACTATTGCCACATCGGTAATCGACAGCAGCGGAGTGGTGATATTGGTGATTATAGCCGGAACCGAAAGGCTAAATATGCTTCTTATCAGCCGTCTGTCCATCAGTGCGGACTATCTTATCGCTCGAGTTTCTTAGCCCGCATGCTATCCCATGCGAGATAGCAAATGAGCAACAGATACACCACTACGCCAAGACCCTGATTGAGGGCGGTTGACATATCGGGAGTGTATTCAAATCCTGCGAAACGGGTCAACGCTGCAAATACGCCGAAGAGTGCACCGCCCGCTATAAGACCTGAAGCTATCAGCGTACCGCGGTCACGACGCGCATCATTCACAGCCTTATCCTTGCTGCGTGTGCTCACATACCATGCTATGGCACCGCCCACAAGCATCGGAGTATTGAGTTGCAACGGTATGAACATTCCCAGGCAGAACGCCAGTGCCGGAACCCCGAGCCAGTTAAGCAGCAATGCGAGCACCGCACCGGTCATATAGAGAATCCATGGCGTTTCACCGCCCATCATTATCGGTTCTATCACCTTAGCCATCGCATTGGCTTGGGGAGCCACAAGTGCATTCTCACCGGAGAAACCGTACACATCGTTGAGCAACAATATCACACCGCCTACAGTGGCAGCCGACACCAATGTGCCGAGGAATTTCCAGCTTTCCTGTTTGCGGGGTGTCGAACCCACCCAATAACCTATTTTCAAGTCAGTGACAAAGCCGCCTGCCATGGAGAGTGCCGTACATACCACACCGCCTATTATCATGGACGCCACGATACCGGATGTACCGCTTATACCTATGCTCACAAATATAGCCGACGCTATTATCAGGGTCATGAGAGTCATGCCCGACACAGGGTTCGAGCCAACGATAGCTATCGCATTAGCGGCGACGGTGGTGAACAGGAAAGCTATTACCGTAACCACAACCCACGCCACAAGTGCCTGCCAGAAGTTATGCAGCACACCGAGCCAGAAGAAAGCGAGTACGGCAACCAATGCTATCACTATATAGAATACGATATGCTTCATGGATATATCCAGCTGCCAGCGTACCTGTTTGGATGCTGCCGCGCCACCTTTGAACTCGCGCACCGCCAGACCTGCCGCCTGTGCTATGATGTTCCAGGACTTGACTATACCTATCACACCTGCCATAGCTATACCGCCTATGCCTATCAGACGTGCATAGTTGGAGAACACCGCTTCAGGAGCCATCGACACAAGTTCAGCGGAGCCGTATGTGCCCATGAGTGGGATTATGACCCACCACACGAATGCCGAGCCGGCGAATATCACGAACGCATACTTCAGACCCACGATATAGCCCAATCCGAGCAGAGCGGCACCGGTATTGCAACTAACCACCAGCTTGGTCTTTTCGGCAAGCGTAGCACCCCACGAGGTCAATGCCGTGGTTACATTCTCGGCCCATATACCGAAAGTTGCCACGATATAATCATAGATACCCCCTATGAGGGCAGCTATCACAAGTGTCTTTGCCTGACCGCTGTTGCTTTCGCCTTTCGCCTGACCGCTCATCAGCACCTGAGTGGTGGCGGTAGCTTCAGGGAAAGGATATTTGCCATGCATATCCTTCACGAAATACTTGCGGAACGGTATGAAGAACAAGATTCCCAGCACACCGCCGAACAATGAGCTGAGGAATATCTCAAGAAAATTGACTGTGATATCGGGATGCGATGCTTTAAGTATGTACAACGCAGGCAATGTAAATATGGCGCCGGCAACTATCACGCCCGAACATGCACCTATCGATTGGATTATCACATTCTGTCCAAGGGCATGATTCTTTTTCAATGCTCCCGAAAGCCCCACTGCGATAATTGATATAGGTATAGCCGCTTCAAATACCTGCCCCACACGCAACCCGAGGTAGGCTGCCGCGGCACTGAATATGACTGCGAGCAATAATCCCATGGACACGGAATAGGGTGTCACCTCGGGATAATCATGCGCGGGATGCATCACCGGACGGTATTGCTCATCGCCGGCGAGCTCGCGAAATGCGTTTTCAGGCAATTCCACCGGATCGGCATCGCGATACATCTCTTCTTGAATCTTTGCGTTATCTGCTTTTTCCATCTGCTATTTATTGTGACTTAATTTTATATTCAGGCTATCGTCTCATTATATTCGGTTACCTCTCCGACGGACGTGAAAGAATCTCCATCGTATCCACATACACTTCGGTAACCGTATGCTTTATTGTATTGCGGTCCTCCCACGTACGTGTACGCAGCTTCCCTTCCACATATAGTTTGGTGCCTTTACGTATATATTTCTCAGCCGTGGCAGCATTGGCATCCCACAGCACCAAACGGTGCCATTCAGTACGCTCCGGAATCTGCACACCCGCCGATGTGGTATAAGCTCTGTCCGTGGTGGCAAGCGAGAACTCCGCCACCGGACGTTGCTCCACATAACGTATTGCGGGATCCTTGCCCACATTACCTAAGAGTATCACCTTGTTCACTGACATTGCCTGGGAATATTACTGTTCGTCTATCGATTTTACCTTCACCGTTGTCAAGGCGTTTTTCTTTACCTGCGGGGTTCCACGGTAATACACCGTACCCGAACCGAGTCCGCCAACACTGAGAGTCTTGAGCGCGTAGCATGATATATGTCCGGTACCGCGCAGACTGCACTTCACCTCGGTGGACTCCAGTTCATCAGCCTGTATCTGGGCAGCACCTCCTATTAGCGACAGCTTTGCTATATCGGCATGACCGTATATCACCAGTGTACCATGCCCGGTGCTTATCGAAGCATCCACTTCGGTAGATTTCACATCACGCACCACCAGACGTCCGTTCCCTACAAGACGTGCCATAAATTTCGGACCGGGAGCCACCTTGAGCACACGCACCATGGAGTCGCCCTCATTGGTCACCTTAGTCAAATAAGTGGAATAGACTTTGATGGTCGGGAGATTATCATATTTGGTATCACGGCTTGCAAGTTTGATTTCCAATTTAGCTTTCGATGGCTCGAAAATCACAGCCGAAGCTACCTCAGGTGTCGATTCAAAAACCACTTTACCGGCCAATTCCGGATTATATTCATAGTCGACATTTATGCCATCGACCACCTTCAGTTCATGGAACTCTCCGAAAGAAAGGTCATAACGTTGCTGAGCCGTTACAGTCACCGTAACAAACAAAAGCAGTGTTGCAAAGATTGATTTCATACAGACAGTATTTTTTGTGTTTTCAGTAATATCCCTTATTCTACCGCATCCTGAAGCGCGAGCGACGGCAATATTTCATGCTCCACTCTGTTGAGTATGGCATCAAGCTCGGCAAATGTATCGGCACGCAGCATAGCTATGCGCGTGTCACGGAAATGCGGTATGCCTTTGAACAGCGGTGAAGCTGCCAGATGGCGACGTATGTGCAATATGCCACGGTACTCATCGATACGGTCTATACTCTCGCGAATCTGCCTGCGTATCATGGCAAATTTCTCGGACACCGTAGGCTCAGGCGCTATTACACCGTCGCGTGCCATGGATTTCATGCTGCGGAATATCCATGGGGCACCTATCGATGCACGTCCTACCATCACTCCATCTACGCCATACTTATTGAAAGCTTCGGCAACCTTCTCCGGAGTGGTTATGTCGCCATTGCCTATTACAGGAATGCTAAGGCGAGGATTCTCCTTCACCTTCGCTATCATCTCCCAATCGGCATTGCCGTTGTACATCTGCGAGCGTGTACGTCCATGCACGGTAATGGCTTTTATGCCACAATCCTGCAACTGCTCGGCAAGTTCCACTATTATCTTGCTGTCGTGATCCCATCCGAGACGTGTCTTTACAGTCACAGGGATATTAACGGCATCGACCACCGCACGGGTTATCTCAAGCATCTTAGGTATATCACGGAGCATACCGGCGCCGGCACCCTTGCCTGCCACCTTCTTCACCGGACAACCGAAATTTATATCAAGCAAATCAGGATTGGCAGCTTCCACTATACGCGCGGCATCCACCATCGGTTCGGTTTCGCGACCGTAAATCTGAATTGCCGTAGGTCGTTCGCCCGCATCGATATGCAGTTTTCGTGTGGTAGCGGCTATATTACGGATAAGGGCATCGGCAGACACAAACTCAGTGTACACCATATCGGCGCCCTGCTCCTTACAGATAAGACGGAACGAACGGTCGGTGACATCCTCCATCGGAGCGAGCATCACCGGGCGGTCGCCCAAATCTATATCACCTATTCTCATCTTTTCCTACTATGCGGATTTTTATCTGGTTGATACATTATGCCAAATATCGGCATACGAAGTTAATGATTTTCATCCAATCGACCTAAACATTTGACCGTAATTATAGCCAATGGATTAAAAAATGTAGCTTTAGGACATCAACCTGCTATCGGAATGTAAGCACCGACAATCGTTCGGGTGCCAGATACGATGCCGCCCTAAGCATGTCGTCAGGCGTAATCGACTTTATTATCTCCGTGCGCTCCGACGGCGACACCACCGCACCATGGTATAGAACCGAACGCGCCATTGACAGCACCGCATTCTCCCTATTATCCGATGCCACGGCTATCTGTCCGAGATACTGGCGTTTCACCTTATCCAATCTGACATTAGAAATAGGATGCGATGCCAAATCCGACAATATTCCGGAAACCACATCGCGGCATCGTTCCACATCATCGGCATCACAACCGAAATATAGTGTAAAAAGCCCCGTATCGGTAAGTAACGACGTCGAAGCATCAACAGAATACACCAATCCGCGTTTTTCGCGCAATGCCACATTCAGTAACGAATTCATCCCAGGACCGCCAAGCATATTCACAAGCATAGCGACCGCATGACGCTCGGGTGAGAACATATCCGGAATACGCGCTCCCATCACTGTGTGTGCCTGATGTATCCCGAGGTCCCGTATCTCATCGAAACATGGTCGGACAGAAGGCTTACCACGCTTCAACACGTCGATTCCGGATACCGGCATAGCCGCTCCGGCTACCGGTACGGAAGCGAAATAGCGTTCCGCCACTCGTCTCACCTTTTCACTCGGCATCGGTCCCGCATAGAACATCACCATGCGTTTATTATTATAGTAGGCAGTGAGATAATCCCTGCACACCTCAGGAGTAAATTTACCCAATGACTCCTCGTTTCCGAGAATATTATGCCCCAATGGCGAACCAGCAAATATCAAATCCTCAAAGTCATCGAAAACAGCTTCAGAAGGCATGTCAAGGTATGAACTGATTTCATCGGCAACAACCTCTCTCTCCCGGTCTATCTCCTTTTGAGGAAACACTGAATTACATACAAGGTCGGATATAAGTTCTGCAGCACGGGCAAAATTACCGTATGGAAACACCGAGTAAACCACCGTGCTCTCTTTCGTTGTGTAGGCATTGAGTTCACCGCCACACGACTCCATCCTGTTTATTATATGCCATGAACGTCTGTGGGTAGTACCTTTGAATATGGTATGCTCCACAAAATGCGCCAACCCGTCCATTCCCGGAAAATCATCACGGCTACCGGCATCCACGGACACTCCGCAATATTCCACAGCAGCCCCTGTAAGGCAATGCACACAACGCAAGCCGTTGCTCAGTTCAAAATATGTAATAACAGGCGGCATAGCCATATCATCTCAATTATAGCGATAACTCTTTTTTTAAATCGAAAGTACAAATATACTACTTAATAAGTCATAGCACCGAATATTTGTTGGTAAAAACAAGAATCCCCCGCCTTTCGGCAGAGGATTCTTAGTATATAGATAAGCTAAGTGGCTTATACTCCTTGCAGACGGAAGGTGATGGGCACTGTGTACCATACGTTCACAGCATGACCATTCATCTTACCGGGCACGAACTTAGGCAGTGATTTCACCACGCGTACGGCTTCCTTGTCGAGGTCGGGGTCTTTACCACGTACCACGCGCACTTCGCCTACGGTACCATTCTTGGTAACGACGAACTGTACAGTCACCTTACCTTGGATACCATTTTCCTGAGCTACGCTCGGATAACGCAAGTGGTCACCAATCCATTTCAAGAGAGCACCTTGACCGCCGGGGAACTGAGGTTCCTGTTCTACAGCGTCAAACACCTTATTGTCATCGACCGGAGGTTCGGGAGTCTTCTCCTCTACCACTACCACGTCCTTGTGTTCCTGTGCGTTGATGATATCATCCACACCACGGTCTTCGTTAACTTTACCTACAGCAGTATCAGTTTCCTTAAGGTCGTCCTGGCTCTTGATATCTTCCTTAACTTCCTCATCGGGAACGATAGCGATTTCTGTAAGTTTCACAGTGTTGAGAAGTTCCTCCTTGATTACTTCGGGCTTGGGTTCCTCAATACGCTGAGGCTCATCTTCCGGTTCTTCTTCGGTGGTTTCTTCCACAGCCATTTCCACGAGAGCCTGTTCGGTCATATCCTCGGGCTTGGCTTCGGCACTCTTTATCACTGTGTTAACCAAGAATGCAAGTGCAAATACTATCGCGATTACTATTACTATCACAATCATGGCCTTGTTGTGACGACCGTTTGAAGCGCTACGGAGCTGGTATGCACCGTACTCCTTATTCTTGCCTTCGAATACTATGTCACGCCATTCTTTTGATGAAAGATCTACATCTTTTGCCATTTTCTTTCAGATTTTACGGTTAATATATATCTATTCATCAATTATTTGCCATTCTTTCCAATATAATCAAGTATCAACACAGAGTCAACTTGAGTAATATTATCGATCTGGTAACGCGAAATCTGGTTAATCTGCATTTCGTCAAGAGCTCCAATCAAGCTTTCCCAAGAAGCCTCGGGAGTGGCTTTGATGATTACAACAGGACGGGTGAGCGTAGAGTCGTTACGAATCTCTTTAGCCTTAGCCTGATAGATTGAGTCGTTGACATCCTTATTGGCGGAGAACTCTTTGTTACGCCACTGGGTTTTCAACTTGTCAATTTTCTCAAGCACCTGCTTGTTGCGGTCGTGGAGTATTTTACGTATACCGCGCTGAACGGTACCATCGTTTCCAACGAAAGTTTCCTTGTTGATGATATTGTTAACGAGATGTCCGTTAGCGTCAATATCTGTCAAGTTAGGCTGACCTTCGTAATAGTAAACGACATTCATTGGTTTACCTTCGTCATCACGTTTGATTTCGCCATTTGCATTGCGCTCGGTTGTGACGATAAGTGTGATGGCTTCCGATTGTTTAGCTTTGTTCATATCCTGCTGTTCCACCTTCTCATTGGTAGGAAGGGTGATTTGCAGGGTCTGCGACTTAATCATCGTGGTACAAAGCATAAAGAACGTAATCAGAAGCATGTTCATATCCACCATAGGCGTGAAGTCCACGTGGATAGACATCTTTTTCTGGGCGCCTTTTTTCTTTTTGCCCTTGTCGGATTGTTCTATCTGTGCCATAATGATTAATCTTGCTCGGTTTTAAGTGCAGTCATCAAGCTAAAGCGGTTCATTTTCAAAGTCTGGAGGTTGTCAAGCACGTGGTGAACGGTGCTGTAGGGGGTACCCTTGTCAGCCTTCACTGCAATGCCCTCGCCCTTCTTCATAGCAGACTGCAAGTTTTCGTTGCCGGAGCTATAGACAGCGCGCATCCAGATTTGGAATTCGTTAGGAGTCTCAAGATCCTTATTGTCATCGATAGGAATACCAACGTCGGCGCGGCTCATATCGGTGATTACTTTATCTTGATCGGTCTGTGACAGTTCTAAGAAACTTTTCAGATTCTGGAAGGGAACACCAAATGTTCCAAGCTTGGAGAATACCTCCACATCCTTTTCTGTAAGATTCACTTTCTTGTTAGGGTGAAGACGATTGTACTCGGCAACAGCCTTGGTGAGGATTTCCTTGCGAATAGGCTCGGTACCCCATTCACCATCGGCAACGTTCGGGTCCGCTTCACCGGCGATTGAGAGGAACACCTTTCCCTCAGGGCTCACAAGCACCGAAGCCACATTGGCGGTAGGCACCTTGATTTCCGATACTGACGACGGAGTCATCACGGTAACGGGTTCCTTCTGAAGGAAGGTTGAAGTCAACATGAAGAAAGTAAGCAAAAGAACGGTCACGTCACTCATCGCCGTCATGTCGATGAGGGTACTCTTTCTTTTAATTTTTACTTTTCCCATATTACTCTATTTATAATAATTAATTATTGTGTAATATCGGGATTAGTGAGTAGCTGCGAAAGTTTGTACAATCGAGAAACCGATTTCGTCGATAGCGTAAGTAAGGTTATCGATCTTGTTGGTGTAGTAGTTGTAAGAAATAACAGCGAATGCACCGGTTGCGATACCGAAGGCGGTGTTGATAAGTGCCTCAGAGATACCGGTAGAAAGTTCGGTTGAGTCAGGAGCACCTGATTGAGCAAGAGCCTGGAATGATTTGATCATACCCATTACAGTACCGAGAAGACCAACGAGAGTACCAAGAGTGGTCATGGTAGCCACGATGGGGAGGTTCTGCTGGAGGGCGGGCATTTCCAATGCAGTAGCTTCTTCAACTTCCTTCTGGAGAGTAGCGATTTTCTGTTCTTTTGAAAGGACAGTATTCTTATCCATTTCTTCGTAACGTACCAAAGCAGCGGCAACAACAGCAGCTACAGAACCTTTCTGCTTAGTGCAGAGAGCCTGAGCACCGGCGATGTCGTTCTTGGCAAGACAGCTCTTAACACCGGCAACGAACTTAGTGATGTTGCCTTTGCCCTTGGCTGACTTCATAGCGATGTAACGTTCAACAGAGAGAACGATAACGGTGAGGAACAAAGTTTGGAGGATAGGCACGATGAAACCGCCTTTATAGATGGTACCCCACAAGTCGATAGGATGACCTTCTTCAAAGTGAGATTCGTGTCCGAACCAGAAGATAAACAAACAAACGGCAACGATGAAGCAAGCGATGATAACCAAGAATGCATTCTTGATACCGCCTACATTGCTACCTTCTTTCTTAGCCTGGGGCTTAGTAGTGGGCTTTTGAGCTTCCATAATTGATAATTACTAAATTTAATGATTTAATTTGGTTATTTATTAAGTTAGTTTTTCTGTGTCCGATATCGGAAGGGTATTGATTTCACCGGTTTGCCGCACGTTTACGCATGGCTAAGCGGAAAGATTTCACGCAAAATTATTGATAATATTTACAACTACCAAACTTTTTACCGCCAAAAATCTTCATCATGTGTTATAACTTTCGCCTAAAGATTAAA
>CAJTMM010000046.1:0-9226 GCA_910577465.1 uncultured Muribaculaceae bacterium
CAAGCCGAGCTTGGCTGACCGTAGTTTGACAAGTAAACATTCCCCTTGTTATCTCTTGTGAGACCTGTGGCGTTACCGCCGCGTCCGCCATTGCCACCGATACCGGCGCCGGCGCCGCCACCGCCATTGTCAAAGCGTCGGTTGTCGCTATAATTCAGCATGATATTTGGATCCGAAGCATGACCGCCATTGGCTGTGACGGTGCAAGGGTTGTCTTCCCAAGCCATGATGCGCAGAGTAGAGCCGTGGGGCACATGGATACCTGCGCCGCCGGCTATGAAGCCGAGGGCGTCACCACCTTTGACCGACATAGAGCCTTCAACGGCGATTATCACATTGCCCGCAATCTCTATCGCAGTTCCTTTGCCGGGCTGCATCTCGATTTTCAGATTCTTGACATGATAGTAGGTGTTGCTTCCTGCACGTCCGAACTGAGCCTGTTTGGAGGATTCCCAACTGAAGACTTCGTTGTACTCGTAGCTCACGCCATCAACGTCAATAGCCCAAGATGGCGAGGATGATGCAAGGACAATCAGCATAATCAGCCATCGCCTGCATTTTTCCTGAATGAAATGTTTCATGATGTGATTTTTATTATAAATATGTGTTATTTTTAATTTTGCCAAGGCTCTTCTGATGACGGAAATTGGATATAATATTTGAAAAAAATAGCGTGAGAGCCGTACCTGCTGCTCTTCCTATTTACAGAGGCTCTCGCATTGCCTGTCACAGTAGAAAGAGCAACGCTAAGCCTCACGCTGTATGAAATAATGAACTGAGATTGCCTTCATGGGGCAATCTTCATTTGATTTTCATACACGAGATCTACCGTTGCTACATTCCTGACTGTGACAATGAATTTGCGAGATTCCTGTAAATCAAGAATTAGCGTAGAGTAAACGCTATTGTAGTTATGTCTTCATATCGATACGAGCTAATAATCGGCACACATAGCGATATGAAACTGTAAAATTAATACCAATCAAGCTTTTACCCAAGTAATTCCACATTTTTAACAATGGTCAAACTCGGCTCTTTCATTTAAAATTCTGGAGATATGCCTGCATGACCGGATTAGGCTGACTCCCACAGTAGGTGACAGCCCATGTTTTCAGTGTACCCAAAAAAGTTTTATCGGACAGCGATAATTCTAAAACATAAGATATGAAAAAAGGAGATTGCGTTTTACAATCTCCTTTTTTCATTGCGATTAATTTATAATTTAATACGCTTATTCTTCATATTTCTTCACAATCACAGTTGCATTGTGACCGCCGAAACCAAACGCATTTGAGAGCGCGGCACGTACGGTGCGCTTCTGTGCCTTGTTAAAGGTGAAGTTGAGAGTATAGTCGATATTTTCATCCTCGTCACCCTCTTCGTGATTGATTGTGGGAGGTACTATATCTTCTTGTACTGCTTTGATTGAGAACATAGCTTCCAAAGCACCGGTGGCTCCGAGAAGGTGACCTGTCATAGACTTGGTTGAGCTTATGTTGAGCTTGTGGGCTGCATCGCCAAACAATTCTACGATAGCCTTCACTTCCGATACATCACCAACAGGGGTCGAGGTACCGTGAACATTGATGTAGTCGATATCCTCAGGCTTCATGCCGGCATCATCAAGCGCCATCTGCATAGACAGCTTGGCACCAAGTCCGTCGGGATGGGTAGCTGTCAGATGGTAGGCATCAGCCGACATACCACCGCCCACTACCTCGGCATATATCTTGGCTCCGCGGGCTTTAGCATGTTCCAGTTCTTCAAGAACCAACACAGCCGAGCCTTCGCCCATTACAAATCCGTCGCGGCTTTTGCTGAACGGACGGGAAGCTGTTTCGGGGCTGTCGTTACGGGTTGACAATGCATGCATTGAGTTGAAACCACCTACACCTGCAGGGTATATAGCAGCTTCAGCACCACCGGTAACAAAAGCGTCGGCTTTACCCAGACGGATATAGTTGAACGCATCAATTATGGCATTGTTCGATGATGCACATGCCGATACCACACCGTAGTTAGGTCCGTGATAGCCATATTCCATAGAGATGTGACCCGATGCTATGTCGGCAATCATCTTAGGAATAAAGAACGGATTGTACTTGGGGCCGTTTTCCTTATTCAAGGCATAATATCCGGCTTCCTCTTCAAATGTGTGCAAACCGCCGATACCGGCAGCCACAATCACACCTATACGATTGCGGTCAACGCCTTCATATTGCTCCAGACCGCTATCTGCCACAGCCTCACGGGCTGCTACGAGGGCATACTGGGCATACAAGTCAAGCGTACGCAGTTTCTTGCGGTCAGTGATGTGTTCTGAGGCATTGAAATTCTTTACCTCACATGCAAACTGCGTTTTGAACTTGGAGGCGTCGAAATGAGTGATAGGACCGGCACCACTCTTTCCGGCTTTGGCGGCTTCCCATGTGGTTGCCACGTCATTGCCGAGCGGAGTTATGGCACCGAGACCGGTCACAACTACTCTTTTTAATTCCATTCTGAGTTATTGAGTGATAATTAAAAGCGGGTTAAGCGAGGAGAGAAGCTTAATTTGATGGGGATGAAACCGCCCCCGATTAGTTCTGGGCAGCTTCGATAAATGCGATAGCGTCACCTACAGTGGCGATGCCTTCAGCCTTATCATCGGGAATTGTGATGCCAAATTCTTTTTCAAACTCCATGATGAGCTCTACAGTGTCAAGGCTATCAGCACCGAGATCAGTGGTGAATGCTGCAGTTTCTGTAACTTCGTTTTCGTCTACACCAAGTTTGTCTACGATGATAGCTTTAACGCGTGATGCAATTTCTGACATAGTTTTGATTTTTTATAATTAATAAATTCAATTTGCGGTGCAAAGTAAGCAATTTTAATGCAAACAATCAAACTTTCAGGTCATAAAGTTTCACCACTCCACCATGCTACATACGTTTTTTTATTCGCATGACACACTTTTCAATTCACAATGTCGATATTTTCAACGGCCCGGCGAACAATATTAGCTAATTTTGCATTATACGATTGTGGGATTCCACACATAATAATATTTATACCGTTTTCAACACATTTATAGTTATTTCATAACATGAAATTCAAATCATTCATCTACACCGCTTCTCTCGCAACAGCCCTATCCATCGGGTTCATCGCATGCAATGGCAACAATAACTCATCGGCCGACAACAGTTCAACATCGGATATAACCAACTTCCGATTCAATGAGAACATCAAATCGGCAAGCCGATGTTATAATATAACCTCTGACGACTTCAACTGCTACCTAACCATAACCACATCCGTACAATGGCCTGAAAAAATCGCCGAGTACGACATAAGCCACCTCAGGGATACCATAATAGCCCTCACATACCCAAATTCAAAAACCACCGATATAGACAAAGCCATAATTGGATTCGTCGACGACTACGCTACATATCAACTTGGTTCCGAAGCCAAACGCATCGACTCCATACCCTCCGGAGCTGACGACACCCGGATTTACAACTCCGACGTCCGTCTTACATTAGCCGAAATCACCCCACAGACCGCCACATATTCCGTAGATTTCAGCACTTATCTTGGCGGTGCGCACCCCAACTCCGGCTCACAACCCTTCACTTACCTGCTCAAGGACGCGAAAATCATAGATATAGACTGGCTGTTCACACCCGGTTACCAAGACACACTCATCCCGATATTGCAGGATGCTGTAGCCCAAAGCGCCGGCATCACAAAGTCCGAGATGTTCGAATCCATGTTATCCAACTCATTCCCTGTCTCTGACAATGTTTACATTCTCAATGGAACCATAATATTCCATTACAACCCCTACATACTTCTCCCCCACTCCTACGGACAGATTGACGCATCGGTAAGTCCGTACCTGGTGCGCGACATCCTCACCCCGCAAGCCAAAGCGCTCCTGCTCGACTAAGATACCTATATAGATTATAAACACAACACGACCACGGCAATAGTGTATTAAGCACCGTAAGCCGTGGTCGTGCCGTATTATCTATTATCGGGTTTACCGCAATAAATATATCAATAGAATTTACGTATGCCCATTACCTCGCGAGCCTCGCGCAATGTTGCCGCCGCACGTTCGCGTGCGCGTTCAGCACCTTGACGCAATACCCTGCCGATATAAGCATCATCATTGCGTATATCCAGAATACGTTCGCGGATAGGCAACGTTATCTTCAATATATCCTCGGCAAGCTGCTTCTTCAAATCCCCATATCTAATCGAGCAATCAGCATAGGCATCCTTGAAATGTTGCAGCACATCCGGAGCCGAAGTCAGTTCCATAAGCGTAAACAGATTCTGCACCGGTTCCGACACTGGCGAATTAGGCTCTTTGGGGCCCTCATCCGTCACAGCACGCATCACTTTCTTTCTCAACACCTTCTCTTCGTCAATCAGATATATGCAGTTGCCTTCGCTCTTGCCCATCTTTCCTGAACCGTCAAGCCCCGGCACCTTCACCGGCTTACCGCCGAAATCAAAGTTTGTAGGCTCGGGGAACAGCTCCACGCCATAGAACGAGTTAAAGCGACGGGCAAAACGTCGGGTCAACTCTAGATGCTGCTCCTGATCCTTTCCCACAGGCACCTTATGCGCCTTCTGTATCAATATATCCACAGCCATAAGCGTAGGATAGGTAAGCAATCCAGCATTGACACGCTTATTGGAATCCGTACCTATGATTTCGCTCTCTATATTGTCACTGTCGCTACGTATTCCCAAAGCCTTGCGTGCCTTGTCCTTGAACGATGCCGTGCGCATAAGCTCACCGATTCCCACATGCATATTGAGCAACAGATATAGCTCCGACACCTCAGGCACATCGCTCTGGACGAAAATGGTCGACTTCTCGGGATCAAGACCGGCGGCAAGATACTCCGTAACGATATTCTTCACATTCTCATGGAGCAACTTCGGGTCGGGAGCAGTGGTCAACGCATGCAAATCAGCTATAAAGAACATATTATCGTACACATCGCTATCCTGCATGCGCACAAACTTGCTCAATGCGCCGAAATAATTGCCCAGATGCAGATTTCCCGTGGCGCGTATGCCACTAAGCACTATTTCCTTACCTTCTTCTTTCATAATCAATATTTAAAATCTGTAACCTATCACACCGTGTAGGTTGTAATTATGTATATTGGGATTTATTATACCATTTTCGCGCGCGCTGTTCTTGATTCCGATCTGGAACTTGCATCCCACCACCAGATGGGGTCCGAAATTAAGCGACGTACCGAGATGCACACCGAGGTCACCTCGGTTAAAACTGTTTATGAACGTTTCCCGCGAATGAAAATATCCGGTCTTGATATTCACCACCTGCGGCACCAGTTCCTCCATTTCATTGATATCGGCGCGATATATACGCTGTTTCTGCGTGCCGCCTATACCGTAGGCGTAGTACATACCCGCATCCACATTCCAGCGCACACTCTTTGCCACATTGAACCGGAAACTCATGAACACCGGGATATTCACATAATAAAACCGATTGTCCACAAACACCGCGCTCATGCTCATGTTATCCGACCCGAGCACAGCCATATCTATATTATAATTATTGAGCAGCAGATCCAGCTCTGTACCGAAACCGAGATAATTGCGGAAGCCGAACACAGCCCTCGCGCCAACGCCCAACGAATACCCCATATTCACATTCAGATTCTGAATCTGGGGAAAACATCCGCGATAATTCTGCGTCACCGACGAACCACCGCCGAGCGCATGCACATCCACCTCTATAAACTTCGAGGGAGCGGAATAGTCCACAAATCGTGCCGACGCATCCTCTACAACCACGCTCATAACGGCAAGTACCGTCATCGCCAATACATATAATCTTAGCTTCATAACGCTTCCAGTTACTTATTCACAGCAAAGTTAAGCAATTTTATCAACTATACGGCAAAAAACACACACCGCCATGCACAATAATATTACACGCCCATTTTTATTCCTTTTTATTTTGACATAACGCACCGTTGTTTTAACTTTGTCACCCGTAACCGCTATACTTGTGAATATGCAAATATCTCGAAAAAAACTATGGATGTCCTCGCGCGACTACATTTTCATCGCATTCGGCATCCTTCTCTACGCCTTTGGCTTCTCAGCATTCATTTTTCAGGAAAAAGTGGTTATCGGAGGGGTGGCAGGTATCGGCACCATCATCTTCCTGTTGTCAGAACACTGGTTCGGCTATGGCATTCCGGTCGCCATATCGCAGTTTGTTGTCAACATGGTATTGCTATCCTTGGCTTATCGCATTGTCGGCAAGCAGTTTGTCCTGCGCACAATATTTGGGGTTGTCCTGATTTCTCTTTTCATCGGATTCCTCACACCAATGTTCAACAGTCCATTGGTCGATGGCCAGCCATTCATGAACGTAATCATCGGGGCACTCATGTGCGGCATTGGATTGGGGCTGTCATTCACGCACAACGGTAGCACAGGCGGCACCGACATCGTCGCAGCCATGGTATCCAAACGCTCCAATGTCAGCATCGGACGCACCATGATTTACGTCGACATGTGCATCATATCATCATCCTACTTCATCGTCCACCAGATTGACACCGTAGTCTACGGCTTCATCGTACTCGTCATAGTGGCATTGATGACCGATATGATTATCAACACCAACCGTCAAGCCGTCCAGTTCACGATATTCTCACCGCATTGGGAAGAAATAGCCACCGCCATCAACAACGAGGCCAATCGCGGCTGTACCGTCATCAACGGCATGGGATGGTACTCCAAACAAGAGGTGAAGGTGCTCCTGGTCATGTGCCGTAAAATCGAATCCGTGACCATATTCCGCATCATTAAAAGCATCGACGAAAACGCCTTCATCACGCAAGCCAACGTCAACGGAGTCTACGGCAAAGGCTTCGATGCCATGAAGCTGAAAGTGACCCCGCACCACACCAACCATACGGTTCATAATACCGACACACCGGTCAAGACTTCCGACAGCAAATAACGTGGCGGACAACTATCTCGAACGAAAAATGGAGGACTACCGCAGCGGCCGCACAGCCACTGCGCCTAAACGCACCGGCACATCACCATCACGCGCCAACGACTGCCGCTTGTCCGTAACCCTGCCGGCTCGCATATTTGTCATCGACGGCACCGACTCACCATGCGCCGCCATCATACGCACACTCCGCAAAGCCGGATGCCAAGTGGCATTCTCCTCCGCCGACACACGGGCAGGCAATCTCCTGGCGCAATCCACCGGTTCGCAATTCCACCCCATCCCGAAAGACGACGATAGCCGAATCCCCCAAGCCATACAATATGCCATAAACAAATGGGGCGGCATCGACGCTCTGATTAACACCCGTCGGGAACTCCCCGCCGTCATACATCAATTTCTGAACGAACACCACATCCCGCACCTGACACTTAACGCCACTCAGGTCACACCCGACACCTTAGCAGGCATGAGCCTGATTTCGCTTACCCTCTTGGCGGAAAAGCAACCCCTCAAATAATCCTTACTCTCGTTATTTCAACCTGTATTGCCCCTTCTTGGCTGTTCTGGAACCATAAGCCACCGCATGACGTGTACACGCATGGTAGCACCCCAGACACATTGCGCAATTATCGCCCCAGCAAGGTCTCCCATCCACCATCTCGATATTACTCAGCGGACAAACCTTGGCACATCCGCCGCAACCCACACACTCTCCGGTAGCATGCAGCGGCTTGGGCGACATCATGTATCGCATGAACAACGGATACACCACACGCGTCTTCAGCCACGCGCACTTCCCCTTCAACACATCATCTATCGGCGACGCGCACTTTATAGCACGTGCCACACGGCGCACCCTTTCGGACATAGCTTGTAACTTTCCAGTCTCCACATCAGCCGTATCAACGTCAAATCCGGGCAACAGCACATAAGTATTCGGCATAGTCACCGAATGCGCCGCCACGCCGCGCCAACCGCGCCGACGCATCTCCTTGCGCCACATTTCATGCGTCAGCCCCGTATCATCGCCACACGTACACACCATATAATGCTTCACATCTGCGACCTCACCACGCAACTCCACATGGCGCATAAAACGGCGCATCACCGGCGGCACGCCCCACGAATGCACGGGAAACATCCACACCACACGCTCGTCAGCACCTATATCATACGACATGCGCTGATCCTTCGCACCCACCATCACCACACTATCACCAAGCAGCCCGGCAAGCAACCCGGCTACACGCTTGGTGTTTCCCGTACCTGAAAAGCAGAATATCATCGTATGGTCACCTGTGTAGCTCCGTAGCCATATTCTCTGAACGAAGCGTCCTGCACATCATTACCCTTGTATCGGTGATTCAGTTCCTTCATTATCGCATTGCGCAGCACACCCTCACCCTTACCGTGGATAAATACTATCTTCTGACCCTTGTTCTTGCGGTTCTCATCCATCACGCGGCTGAACTCATCCACTTGCAGATTCAGCATATCCGCGTTCGACAGTCCTCGGGTGCTGTCCACCAACTCGGCGATATGAAGGTCCACTACTATCACATCACCCCTGCGGTCCTGCTTGCTGCGGCGTTTCACCACCCTCTTGCGCGGAGCCGGCACATCCTTTTTCGACCGCAACGCCGTTTCAATACGCTCTCCGTCTATCGGCTTGACCTTATGTGGCACATCATCCTTCACTATCTCGAATGCTATCACGGGCACATCGAAATACATATTCTCCTTGAAGCAATGCAACTTCGCAAATTTCGTAGTGTCCACCCGCAACTCCACTGAAGCCGGTCTTTTCAAACCGAATCCCTTATCGCGCTTGAATGCTATGTATTGTATGGCGACACGCTCCATACCGGGCAGATCCTCTCTGCCCACTTCGCCTATAAACACCTGAATGTTCGGCTCCACTATTCCTGCATAACGCGTCGTCCACTCATTCGAGTCATCGCTGCGTGTCAGATACGAGAAATACAGGAAATAATTCGAGTCATTCACCAGATATGTATCAAAACTCGTGGCGGACAGTTGCTTCAGGTCATGGGCTTCGTAGCCCAGCACCACATTAAGCTTCTCCCCTTCCGGAGTCTCCTCTATAGGCATCTCGTCAACCACCGGAACAGCTGCAGCCACAACCTCCTTGGTCACCGCCGCCGGCTGTTTCACTGCCACCGCCGTATGCTCAGCCGTAGGGGCAGGCT
>CAJTMM010000046.1:9236-12760 GCA_910577465.1 uncultured Muribaculaceae bacterium
CACCACTACGCACTCACGTAGCAGCACCGGGGTTTCAAAACCATCCTCGTCCTCCACGTAAGCTATGTTATCCTTTATCTTGGTCACGCGTCCCCCGCCCACTGAGTTGAGGAAACGCACTATATCTCCTATTTTTGCCATTGATATACGTCCTGTTTATTTCAGTTCTTTCAACAATGCGTCCACTGCGGTTTTCAGCTGCTGGTCCTCGCCGGTCACCACCACTGCTGGGTCATTGGCAACCTTGATATCAGGTTCCAGTTGTGAATTTTCCAGATAGTTGCCCTCGGCTGTACGGAATCCCACCACAGGTATGCCGAACACCAGCGTCGGGTCCTGAAGTGTAACCCAGTTCACGCTCGTCATGGTTCCCGGCACAGGCATACCCACGAGCTTGCCCAATCCCAAGTGGCTGTACACCCATGGTGTGCCGTGGGCATTGCTGTAGTTAGCCTCGCCTATTATCATTATGCTCGGTTTGTTCCAGCGGCGCGATGGCATCACTGAGGTAGTCTGGCCATGCACATCCTGCGTCAGATAGGTTTTGCCGCTGAACAGCACCTCTATATCCTCATGCAATCGGCCACCGCCGTTCCAGCGCGTATCCACCACGATACCCTCTTTATCCACATACTCGCCGAGCATCTTGGCATATATCTTGCGGAAACTGTCGTCATTCATCGACCGGATATGCACATATCCCAATCGGCCGCCCGACAGACGTTCCACATCCTTCTCGCGCTGTTTCACCCAGCGGTCATAAAGCAGATTGTTCATCGCTCCGGCGGTGATTGGAAGCACCACTTCCTCTTCCACCGCACCGTCGGGATTCTTGAACGTAACCAATGTCTTTTTACGGGCAAGGTCATTAAGCGACACCATTGGGTCACTGTCAGCCTTCAGTTCCACACCGTTTATCTTGGTTATCACAGCACCGGCTTTAAGTTTGGTGCTGGCGCGGTCAAACGGACCGTTGGCGACTATCTCCTCCACCTTCATACCCGGGCCGCTGTAAGCCATATCATACAGCAATCCCAATGAAGCGGTCGGATGATCCGCACCCCACGAGCGGTAGCTGCCGCCGGTGTGCGACACATTGAGCTCTCCCAAAAGCTCGCTCAGCAATTCTGCAAAATCATTGTTATTGTTGATATGTGGCAGGAATTTGGCATAGTCGGCATACATCTTGTCCCAGTTCACGCCATGCATATCCTTGCGGTAAAACCGCTCTTTCTCCTCATTGTAAACATAGCGCAACATATACTCGCGCTCCTTGGCAGGGTCTATCTTCATATTGGCGGAGAAGCTCACATTCTTAAGTTTTTCCGACTTCGGGTCAAATTTCTTTATCGACGAACCTATCAGGTATATATTACCCTCTTCATCCATCTCCATACCCATTCCGCGGCCGCCGAGCTTGTTCACTATTTTGGTCTCACCCTTGCGGAGTTTATGCTTCCACAGGTCATAACCGCCCTCGAACGAAGCCAGATAGTACAGCGTCTCGCCATCCTTGCTCAGCATCGCCGAAGCTATATCGGCAGAATTAGGCGTCAGGCGCACTGTTCTTGACTCCACGCCGTCGAGGTCCACCTCTATGCCCTTGTCCTCCTTGGCATCGGTATCCTCGCCATCCTTCTTGTCCGATTTCTTATCTTTTTTCTTATCCTTTTTGTCCTTATCCTTATCCGACGCTTCATCAGATTTTTTCGATTTCTTCTGCGCCTTCTCCACCTCTTTGAGCAGCGCGTAATCCTCTTCGTTCAGACGGTACTTGTCGTAGGCATCCTTATTCAGGAACGCGAGCATCACATCATATTGCGACCCCCACGATGCATGGCTGCGCATACCGTAACGTTCCGATACGAACATTATCGCATTGCCGTCCATCACCCAGTGCGGGTCAGCGTCAAAGTAACCCGTGGCGGTAATCTTCGTCAGCTTGCCGCTCTCCACATTTATCACCGCTATATCGCTGTACGGGTCATGGTGCGGTTCGGTATATTCTATCGCTATCCATTTGCTGTCCGGCGACCATTTGGCTACAAACCCTTTCGTACGGCGGGCGTTGGTGCTGCCGTCCGTAAGCTGGCGCACCTTCTTGCTCTTGAGGTCCATCACCATCAGTTTGTTTCGGTCCAGGATAAATGCCAACTGCTTGCCGTCAGGCGATAGCGATGGCATCGTGCGGTCTTTACCGTCGTTCGGGAACATCGCCTTCTCCTCTATCAGTGTGGCGTTGGAGAAGTTCGGGTCATCCTGACGCGCTATTTTGGCAACATATATATTGTAATGACCGTCGCGCTCGGAGGTATAGTACAGTTCTCTGTCATTCTTGCCCCATATCACATCCGACTCTCCCTCGGGTGTAAACGTCACCTGACGGGTCGACGGATATTCCACCGAGGTCACGAACACCTCGCCTCGGTTCACAAGGGCAACCTGCTTGCCGCTGGGCGATACCGCCGCTTCTCTTGCCGTCGACACCCGCAGCTCCTTCTCGGGCTGCACATCATCGAGCGTCACATCTATCTTCACCTTCTCCGGCTTAGCATTACCTTTTTTGGTATATATCTCGCCGTCGTATGCAAATGCGAGCGTACCGTCCGCGCCCTGCGACAGGAAGCGCACCGGATGTGTCGCGAAGTCAGTCACTCGGGTTAGCTTCGAAGGCGTTGCCATCGGAAACGAATACACATTGTACGAACCGCCGTCGCGTTCGCTGAGCATATACACCGTACTTCCGTCCGTACCCACCACCGGATTGCGATCTTCTCCGCCTCTGGCAGTGAGATTGGTATGCTTGCCGGTGGCGGCATCGTAGCGCCACACGTCGCGTGTCACCGACGATGTATGATGCTTTCTCAACGGGTCCTCCAAACCCTTTATATCTTCATACAGAAACGATTTTCCGTCGGGCAGATAGCTGATATTCACAGCCGGCGTACCCAGGATCTGCATTACACGTCCGCCGCCTACAGGCACTTTATATAGCTCACGCATCACTCCGGTCGGGAACATCGCGCTCGATGCCGGATCCTGAATCGATGCCGAAAACACCACATATTTGCCGTCGGGGGTGAATGCTTCGGGTGTCTCTGCTGCGGAGTTATATGTCAGGCGCGTGGCTGGACCGCCGTTGGCAGGCATCACAAACACGTCGCTGCCGCCGTTGCGGTCACTCGCAAACGCTATCATCTTTCCGTCGGGCGACCACACTGGGCTGCTCTCATACGAAGGTTGCGTGGTCAGTCTCACGGCATTGCCGCCGCCCGTCGCCACCTTGTACACATCGCCCTTGTACGTAAACGCTATCTCTTTACCGTCAGGCGATATTTTCACATCCCTGAGCCACATCGGCGTGATCGCCGTTGTGCACAATCCCACTGCCGCCATGGCAAGCACTGACAAAAATTCCTTTTTCATTGTATGATTGCTTTACTATGTTTCCTTATTTATGAACTCATTTAAACTTTTTATTTATTCACATTTTTGAGGATTTTTCGAGGGGATTTTTTCAATTG
>CAJTMM010000047.1 GCA_910577465.1 uncultured Muribaculaceae bacterium
GTTTCCAAAATCCAGAGTTTTGAGGATATGGAAGCCAATCTAAGGAAAGGCACACGCCCAAGAAATTGGGCAAAATGAGAAAGACCGTCACCGGATGTCTCTGTCCGATGGCGGTCTTATTCATTATGATTACTGCATTTATTTCAGTGAGATTGTTTTGGCAGCGGAACGCTTGTCAGGGTCTGTCACCTCCGCATATTTTTGTGTGTTCTTCACACTACGGTGTGTGAGCATCTTTGAGATTGTGTAGATGGGCACTCCGTTGTGCGAAAGTAGAGTCGCATAGGTATGGCGGAAGCAGTGGAACGTGATTCGTCGTGTGATTCCGGCCTCGGCTATCCACGCTTTCAGCGGATAGTTTATCATCGAGCGTTTCAGCTCTTTGAATACCAATCCCTCACTGCGCTCACCACAGAGTTCCAATGCCTCCTCCGTAATCGGGAGATTGGCTTCCTCCTCGGTCTTTTCAGTGCGCAGGCGCATCACATATCCATCCTCGGCCTTTATGATATGATCCCACGACAACTGTTGAATGTCGCTGATTCGGAGTCCGGTCAGGCAGGAAAACAACGCAGCCCGTTTAAGTACCTCATGCTTACAAGGCGTTGCCGCCAGTTTCTTTACTTCATCAAGAGAGAGGAACTCAATCTTGGTATCCTTCCATTCGATTTTGGTCAGATAGTCGTTGATGTTCTCGCGGAGCAGTTTCTCCTGATAGGCTTCTTTCAGCAGGGCGCGAAATGTTGACCAGTACCCGGCTATGGAGTTGTGGGCGAGTGTGCCCTTACGGTCATCACGTCTTCCACCTTCAAGGAGGTACTTCTGGAATCTCTTGCAGAAATCCTCGGTCACTTCTCCGAGAAGGCATTTGCCCCGGCAGAAGTCGGAGAAGTGTTCATAGACGACTTTCCACTTCTGATGCTTCTTGTAGCATTTCTTACGGAAGTAGTCCAAAAAGTCCATGCGCATCTTCTCCTTGTCGAGAAACCCGAACTGTTCATTGAGCAGTTGCTCGAAGCGGCGGCAGCGAATAGCCTCCGCTTTCTCCTCCATTGAGGCGTTGAACTCACGCTCACGGGCGGACTGAGGGTTGGCGTACAGATAGATGCCCAGTCCCTCACGACGGCTGAGGCGGTTGGTGTGAGGGTTGCGGATGGGCGGATAGAAGTCAAGGTAGAGCGATAGGCGTCCACCAGAGATTTCCTTACGACGAAGGAATACTTTAGTGCAGGTATCCATTTTTTTGTATTTTGTTTGAGTTAATTTTCTGTTGCAAAGGTAGATGGTGTTTGAATGGTGAAAACGCTCACCATTCTGTCACAATCACCGATTTCGACTAAATCGACGGCGGCGCAAGCAATTTTCCTAATACATCATCTAATTCGGACTTGTCGATTTTTATATTCCTGCCTTCTTTCACTCTCGTAACATTGTAGGTTTTGAGATAGTGATAAAGTTGGTCTCTGGTCATATTGAACTTAGCCATTGCTTGGGGTACGGTATAGAACTTTGGTGCTTCCGGTTCAGCAACTCCTTTAGCAAGGTCAAAATGTTTTTTTGAATATCTTGCCTCTATTCCAACCTTAATCTTAGGTATGCTTTCTTTGGATACAAGACAATAGATGGCAGATAGAGTCATTCCAAATTTTTCCTGTATCTCAGCAACGGTGTACCACTCAGTAATCTCTTCTGATGGATTACGCTTTTTGAAGTATCGATCAATATGCTCCTTACTCCACATAGTTTTCCCTCGATGGAGGGTTTTAGGGAAATTTTGTGTCTGAGCAATCTTATAAAGCCCGGAATTGGAAATGTTGTATTTCTGCAAAATCTCCTGAGTGGTATAGAACTCCGTGATGGCCTTTCTTTCACTTCTTATCGGCTCAAACTTATCATGTTGACTAAAGAAGTTCTCAATATCTTCACGAATGAGAAAATATTTTGACCCGATTCTTTTGGCTTGTAGTTCACCGCGTCTGAGGTAGCCATAGATAGTCGGACGAGATACACCTACAAAAAGTGCAGTTTCGGTAATCGTGATGTATGGTTTCTCTTTGATTTTTTGAATTGGTCTTTCCTCCAATTGACGTTCTGTTTCGGCTTCATGCTCCTTCACCCTTGCTTCTCTTTTCATCTTTTTATAAAGAAGACTTGAACAACGGTGAGAACAGCACGTCGTAGTTGTTTTGTGGGCGATAAACTCTTGCCCACAAAACTTGCAGATTTTTTTGATGCTGATGGTACTGCTCATGTTTATTTCACTTTATTTCGCCCGAAAACTGTAAAATCCCGTAAAGTGGCGTAAAATGGCGTAAAGATTGTCCACCACCTTAACTGGCGATTTTTCCTGACTTGGGACGAGATACAATCAGGATACAAATACAAGCCAAAAAGCAGTCAGAAACCGTTAGAAACGAGCAGTACGGGCAAAAGAAAAGCGCCTCGTAAGAGACGCTTTACTAATGGTTTGTGATGATTTGTGATGGTTTGTGACTATTCTGTTATTTTCCGATGCAGAAGTGGGAGAAGATGTGGGTGAGGATGTCGGGGGTGGTGATGGTGCCGGTGATGGTGCCGAGGTGGTGGAGGGTCTCGCGGAGGTCTTGGGCGATGAAGTCACCGGAGAGATTTTGCTGTATACCTTGACGTACGCGGTTTATGGATGTGCGTGCGGCATCGAGGGCTTGGTAATGGCGTGCGTTTGTTACCATAACGGTGTTCTCATTGATGTCGCCGGCTCCCGAATGTTCGTGTATGGCGTTGGTTAGGTACTCTAAGCCGGTGCCTTTAGCAGCGCTTATTGTGAGTATGGATGCTTGCAGCGGAGCTATGAGTTTGGCTATATCGTTTGTCATGTCGGTATCGGCAATGTCGGCTTTGTTGACGGCAACCACCAAGTGACTATCAGGGGAGAGGGAAGAGGTGATGCGTATGGCTGTGTCATGCAGGTTTGACGAGGAGGATGTGGGGTCGATAACCCAAATTACGATTTTGGCGTGCGACGCTTTTTCAATGGCGCGTGTTATGCCGATGGTTTCAATCGGGTCATTAGTCTCGCGTAGCCCCGCGGTGTCTATGAGACGATACAGGGTGCCATGAATGCTGAGTGTGTCTTCGATGGTATCGCGTGTGGTACCGTGTATGTCGCTTACTATGGCGCGTTCCTCACCGAGCAATCGGTTGAGCAGTGTCGATTTGCCGGCATTTGTTTCGCCTATGATGGCTACCGGAATACCATTCTTAATGGCGGAACCGTTTGCAAAAGAATTGGTGAGGGATGAAAGTTCGTTGTATATATCGTCGGACAGAAGTGATAGTTGTTCGCGGGATGCAAATTCTACCTCTTCTTCCGAAAAATCGAGCTCGAGCTCGATTAGTGATGCGAGGTTGAGCAATGATTCGCGCAATTGTTCCAAGCGTTGGGAAAACATGCCGCGCATCTGGTTCATAGCCACGCGATGAGCCGCTGCAGACTGCGATTCTATCAGGTCTGCCACAGCTTCAGCTTCAGCCAAATCCATGCGTCCGGATGTAAACGCCCGTCGGGTAAATTCGCCCGGTTCTGCCATGCGAGCCCCGCTATCTATAAGCACGCGTAGCAATTCCGACTGAATCCAAGTAGAACCATGTATTGCCAATTCCACAACATCGTCGCCGGTGTAGGAATGGGGCGCTTTGTACAATGTGGCTACGGCTTGGTCCAATAATGTGCCGTTGTCAGGGTAGATGATGTTGCCTAAGTGCGCAGTGTGCGATTGGCAGTCCGCAAGTTTTCGTCCTTGCCATATTTTCTGAACTATATCTATTGCCGATGGGCCGCTAATGCGCGCTACGGCTATACCGCCGCATCCCGGTGCGGTGGCTATGGCGCAAATGGTATCTTGGTCTAAATATGTCATTTTATTGTGCTCCAATAGTGGAAGTCGCATTGCGATTCCACTTCGTTTTCTATATTGTCAGGTAATGCTGAAAAGAAATCGTGTCCTGTAATACGTTCCACCTCATCGATACTTACAGCAGCCGCCTGCATACCACCGGGTACCTTGCCGTTGGGCATGATAAATCCTATGCCGCGTGCCGGATGGGCGTACGGTGCCAATATGACTTTGAAGAAACTGCGGGGAACGGCAACTCGGGTATCGCCAATATATTCAATGGGCTGTTCGGAGAGTATCGGTCCGCATATAATTACTATAGTGCTATCGGCTTTTGCCCATTGCCGGCATTTTTCTTCCAGACGTTTCCATGCTCCGGTGTTCAATGATTTCACCTGCGGGCATATATTTGCCATTGAAAATGTTTCGTGCATGGCTTCACGGCTCCACTTCATGTCACCTGCCGGAGCCATGTGTCCGCGGTCATACCCCGAATAGTTATAATCGTAGTGTTCGGCGCAACCATAGACCTGATTATCGGCATAAAATTTCGTCTCACGCCCTACGGTGCCACGGGTTTCATCGGCAGTCAATTCCCATGCTACCCAGTTAGGGATATGTGCTTGCGGATTAAATGATATTTCCATGCCGGAATAGCTGACACGTTGTTGTGGTAATGTGGAGTCGGTAACGACCTCCAATAAATTGATGCCACGTGGTAGCTGCGGTTGTGTGGCTATTTTCTCATCCTCTACTAAATGCCAAGCGCATGTCGCGAAAAGAATGATTGCTGCAAATATCAGTATTTTACCTAATGACATTGATTGTCCGGTATGTTTCCTGCGATACTTCATTAAATGGGAATTAAGTTAGTGGAAACCGGTTGATTATCCTTGCAATCTCAGCGGCATCCTTTACAGAAGTGCCGTCGCCAATAGGTAGACTCAGTATCTCCGAAGCCAGTGACTCTGTAACGGGAAGTGGCTTATGGTGCAAATCGGTGTAACATGGTTGAAGATGTGGCGGTACCGGATAATGTATGTCTGTGCCTACGCCGTTTTCAGTAAGATATCGGCGCAAGTTATCCCTCAATCCATTGCCTACGCGTATGACATATTGATGCCATATACAATCGGTAGCTGCCGCACTCATCAGTGGTTTGGTGATTAGTGGATGGTTCAATACGTTGTTGTAGGCTACCGCACGTTCAAACCTGCGTGCATTGGCTGCCTGTGTATCCGGTAATTTAGCGCGTAGCATAGCTGCCTGAATAGGGTCTATGCGGCAATTAAAACCCGCGTAGATATTATGGTAGCGTACATCGCTGCCATAATTGGCAAGAGCTGTTACGGCGGCAGCCAGTTGTGAGTCATGGGTTATCACGGCACCGGCATCACCTATTGCGCCAAGATTTTTTGTGGGGTAGAAACTAAGTGCCCCGGCGTGTCCTATTGCCCCCGCTATACGAGAACCATATAGACCGTCCGTAGTGGCACGGGCTCCTATTGCCTGTGCGGCATCTTCGATTACCAGCAAATTGTATTTCTTGACGATATGTGCGATATCCGCGTCCCATGCGACACGGCCGTAGAGATGTACCGGCATTATAGCGCGTGTGCGTTCTGTCAAAGAACTCCGGATTCCTTCTGCATCCAGATTCATGGAAAGGGGATTGGGGTCGGTCAATACCGGAGATAATCCCGCATGGGTGACGGCAAGTATCGAAGCTATATAGGTATTTGCCGGAACTATTATTTCATCACCGTCGTGGAGTCGGCCGATTTTTTTATAACCTTCTAAAATAAGGCGTAACGCATCAAGCCCATTACTCACTCCAATAGCATAGGGCGCATGGCAAAAGGCGGCTAATTCTTTGTTGAACTGATTTACTTCATCACCACCGATGTAGCGTCCGCTATCAATCACGCGTTTTGCCGCAAGATGCAAGTCTTCGGCATAGCGGGCATTGACTGATGATAGGTTGAGAAACGGATATTTCATACGTTATTCCACAACGTGTTTAAGCTTCAGAAAGTCATCGTAGTGCCTTACGTAATCGTTCTCATTAAATTTGGTGGAACTTAAAGTAAGACACACGCTTCCACTTGAAAAATTATGTAGCGAGCGCCATATCCCGGCAGGAATGTACAACCCTTCGTAAGGGCGTCGCAATGTGAATATACGTTCATTTCTGCCATCCGATACCCTTACGTCAAAGCAACCACCGACAGCGATAATAAGCTGCTGCTCTACGTGGTGAGAATGTCCGCCACGTTCCGAATCAGCCGGTATGTCGTAAATGTAAAAAATCCTCTTGATGGCAAAAGGCAGCCCATCGGAATTTTGAGCTACGGTGAGAGTACCCATCTCATGTGGATGATGTGGTAACGTCAATATACGGCATTCGGATATATTAGCGGTTTCGTGGCTATTCATCGTCATCATCGTTTGTTATAAGTGAATCGAACTGTGATTTGTCGCGTATATAATCCACTTCATCGAAAAGTGTCGAAGATACTATCAGTGCTACAGAATTAGTGGCGAAATTGTGTAGTTCACGCCATGTCATTGCTGGGATTAACAGACCTTGATTGGCACGTGACAGAGTGAAGCGGCATGTCTTTCCGGTGGAATCTTCCGTAGTAACATCGAAGCTACCCGATAATGCCACTATCACTTCTTGTGCTGAGTAGAACGCATGTCCGTCCCGTATCATCCCTCCCGGCACATCATGTATCCAATAAGCACGTACGGGTTCAAATGGGAGTGATGACGGGTGTTGCAATACCGACAGATTACCACGAGGGTCGGATATTTTCACTATGTCTATGAGATGAGGGCTATTCGAATCCATTTTCCGCAAGATTCAATAGGTATTGACCGTAATTATTGTTTTTCATCGGAGATGCCAACGCGGCAAGTTGTTTGGCATCAATCCATCCTTTGCGGAATGCAATTTCTTCCAATGCAGCTACCTTGAAACCCTGACGTTTTTCTATGGTCTCTATGAAATTCGACGCTTCCATAAGCGAGTCGGTAGTTCCGGTATCGAGCCATGCAAAACCTCTGCCAAGACGTTGTACTGCCAAATTACCGGCTTCCATATATACTTGGTTGACCGAAGTTATTTCCAACTCCCCACGAGCCGAGGGCTTTACTTCACTTGCTATATCCAATACCGAGTTGGGGTAGAAATACAAGCCTACCACCGCGAGATTTGATTTTGGATGTTCCGGTTTCTCTATAATTGAGGTTGCATGCCAATTGTCATCGACCGTCACCACACCGTAGCGTTGCGGATCTTTTACGGGATAAGCGAAAATAGTGGCATCACCGTTTGAAGCTGTCTTTACAGCCTGCTGAAGCATGCCTGTGAATCCTTGCCCATAGAAGATATTGTCTCCGAGCACCAGACATACATCGTCATCGCCCACAAATTCCTTGCCGATAATAAACGCCTGGGCAAGTCCCTCGGGGCGAGGCTGTATGGCAAATGTAAAGTTAACCCCCATCTCTTTGCCATCGCCGAGCAAACGCTTGAAAGAAGGCATATCGTCGGGAGTGGATATTATGAGGATATCGCGAATGCCGGCAAGCATAAGCACTGATATGGGGTAATACACCATGGGCTTGTCAAACACAGGTATCAATTGCTTGGATATGCCTTTGGTCACCGGATAAAGGCGGGTGCCGGAGCCACCGGCAAGTACGATTCCTTTCATAAATCAGGGGGTATTGTAATTGAATAATTCTAATTATCGGTTAGAGTACATTTCATCGTAATATTTCTGATATTCACCCGATGTTACGCTATCTACCCATTTTTGATTGTCGAGATACCAACGGATGGTTTTTTCTATGCCGGTTTTGAATGGCGTTTCAGGATACCATCCCAACTCTGTGGCAATCTTTGTGGGGTCAATGGCATAGCGCATGTCGTGTCCAGGGCGGTCGGCTACATAAGTGATGAGGTCGTAATTGACATTTTCGACCGGATGCTTAAGCAGATTACGGTAATGCGGTTCTTCGGTGAATATTCGTGCCATAATATCTATTACGGTTTTGACGATAGATATGTTCTGCTCCTCGTTGAATCCGCCCACATTATATATCTCACCAATCTTGCCATTGCGCAGTACCATGTCTATAGCTTTGGCATGGTCTGCCACATAAAGCCAATCGCGTACATTGTCTCCCTTTCCATATACCGGAAGTTTCTTGCCTTCCAATATGTTTTTTATAATCAGAGGGATTAACTTCTCGGGGAAATGGTACGGTCCGTAATTGTTGCTGCAGCGTGTGATGTTTACAGGCATGCCGTAGGTCTCATGATAGGCAAGGGTAATGAGGTCTGCCGATGTCTTGGCTGCGGAGTAGGGGGAACGAGGGGCGAGTGGCGTGGTCTCTGTGAAAAACTTCTCGCCGAAAGTCTGTAGATTATCGCGGCCTTCAATCACACGTTTCACATCATCGCTGACATCAAGGGGCTTTGCTTCAGAAAAATCTTTTGACAATGAGCCATATACTTCATCAGTACTGATTTGGAGATATTTCTTCCCTTCCCGGTACTGTGGCTTTCCGGTATTGTCATTGCCTATGAACCAGGCTTTACGTGCGCAATCCAGCATGTTCTGTGTACCGAGAATATTGGTTTCGAGGAATAGACGTGGATTGGTTATGCTACGGTCAACATGTGATTCGGCGGCGAAATTCACCACATAATCGGGGTCAAATTCCGCCATAAGGTGTTCTACCAATTCGCGATCTCCAATGTCACCTTTTACAAAAGTGACATTGGGGAGTTGCATCTCATCCTTTATGGTTAACGGATTGCCCGCATAGGTGAGGGCATCGAGTATTAGTATCTCAATATCGTTGCCCCATTTGTTGAGTATATATTTTATAAAATTGGCACCTATGAAACCGGCAGCTCCGGTAACAAGATATTTTTTCATTGTGTAATCAGGGTTGGTATGTCGACGGCGAGTTAATCAAGTCTTAATTGCAGCAACCGGCTTTCTTTTCACCTGTTTGTTTGCAATTGCTTTTTGTGTTGTGTTGTTTTTTGCAGCAAGCTTTGTTACCATCACATTTTTTGTTGTTGGTGCATTGCGTTGCCACTTTGGCAGAGGTTGCGGTATATCCAATTTTCTTGAACGCTTCGATCAGTTTGGTCTCGGATGTCTTTGCCGGGTCATAAGTTATGGTTACAACTTGGTCGGACAATGATGTTGTAATATCCTTAACGCCTTTTTCAAATCTCAGATTGCTTTTAATTTTATTCTCACAATTCTGGCATGACATTCCTGGTGTGACTGAGAATACTGCCGTAACGTTATCTGCGGCAAGGCAACCGATGGCAATAACCATGGCAAAAGCAAGTGTGAATAATTTTTTCATGATGATATGTTTTTTTACGTGTTATTAATATCTGTTGAATGTATAACGGAATCCGGCATAAATAATTGCCCCGTGCAGGGGGGCATACACCATGGTAGCGTCGAAACCGGTTCCCCATGGATTTTCCGCGCCTACGATGGGCCTCTTCTGGCGGTAGGCGGTGAGGTTCTCGCCACCAATGTACACAGCCCAATGGCGGAAATTGCGGGTTACCTGGGCATTGAGCTGTGCATACGGGTGATAGCGTTTTGCCCACGATAATGTCCCTGACGATGTAGTGTATGGAGTAGGCATACGGCCGCCACCTGATATGGAGCAAGTCACATCAAATTGCCATAATCCCATCATAGGTGCATACGATGCGGAAAACAATCCCTTATGTCTCGAGGTTAGGGGTTTCTCTACAGGTCCGTGTCCATAGTCCACTTTTACGTCGGTATAGCGGTAGGCTGTAGTGAACGTTAAATCTTTGATGATTGGATATGTAGCTTCCAATTGTAGGGTATGTGAATAGGATCTGCCATTCAGATTCTTGAAGTGTACCACGTTAGGGTCGCTGTCCAAGTCGACGATAAGTTGGTTCTTAAAATCTGTATAATAATACTCGGCATTGAGATTCATAGGACGATTGGCTATATAAATTGTAGAACCCGCTCCTATTCCGTAGTTCCATGCTTCTTCCTGCCTGATGTCGGAGTCTATGATTACAGAACGGGATGATGCCAGCAGAAAATTGTTCTCAGCCATTACATGCGGCGCTCGGAACCCTTTCCCTACCGAACCGTGCAAAGTGAGATATTCAGCGATGTTCCACCGCCCATGGACACGGGGTGTGAACATGGAGCCATAGACCGAGCTGTAGTCATATCTTATACCTCCCATCAGAAGTAGCTTGCCCGACATATTGAACGTATATAGGGCGTAGGCGCCTCCTGTAGTTTCACGTTCGTTGATGTCATCAGGAGATACTGATGTGTCATGTGTCAGGCGCATCTGCTGGTCGTAATTGTCGTAATTGAGACTTATGCCGGAAGAAAGAGAGTGTTCCTTACCCCATTTGCGTTCGAACATAAGTGATGCATACAGGTTGCCTTGCTTTACATTATATTGTTTGTGACCATAGGTGGAACGGAAATTGTTGTGCGATCCGGATAATATCAATGCTATATTGCCGTCATGTTCCTTGTCGAATATATAAGCGTTTTTGGTAAATGCTTCCCAACGAGTGGTGTGTATGAGTATTTGGTAAAGCTCGTCGGTTTGATGTGCGGTAAGGTGCTTACTGTCCTGTCCGCTTTGGCGGCGTTCGGATAGAAACTTTACACCGGCTTGAAATACATAATTTGTCCCCATCCATGCCCAACGGTTCATGGCTGCCACTTGGCGCATATCCGGCATGTCAAGAAAGCCGTCACCGTTGTCGTCGTGTGATGCAAAAGTGTTTTCACCATGAACGAGCAGACCCGTCGACAAATGTTTGTTGATATGGAAATTGGCATTGGCATTTAATTCCACCTTGCCACGAATGTCGGTATAAGCATTTGCAGCAACCTCCTGGTCTGCCTGTGGCTTTTTCATCTCCACATTTATTTGTCCGGTAATGGATTCATAACCGTTTTTTACTGAACTTGTCCCTTTGGATACCTGGATGGATTGTAGCCATGGTCCGGCGATATACCCGAGACCGTAGGGGAGTGCCGACCCTCTGAAATTCGGTATGTTTTCAGTGAGCATCTGCACGTACGTACCTGAAAGTCCCAGCAGTTTTATCTGACGAGCACCGGTAGCAGCATCGTTGTAACTCACATCCACCGATGGATTGGTGGTGAAACTTTCGCCAAGATTGCAGCAGGCTGCACGCGTGAGCTCGCCTGCTGTTATGAGTTCGCCGTTTAAGGCTGAGCCCCTGAGTTTGCGTGTTCCTGATGCGCGCGATGTTACCGATACCTCCTCTAATATAATAGTGGTGTCCGGTGTTTCAATGGTGTTGCCGGCATGGATTGACGGTATGCAGAACTGCAGAAGCAGGAATATTTTTATAAATTTCGGTTTCATAAATTACCTGCAAAAATACAAAAATCATTCCGAATATAAGCAACTTAAAGTGTGTGCACGGGATGGGGCTGTCGACTATAATTGCACAATTTCCTAAACAAAAAATCGTATTTGCTGTTTTATAGATAACGAAGCCCGTTTCAACGGGGGAAACTCCAAGGAGCGTCGAAAAATAGGATTATTACTTATTTTAAGTTAAATAATATTTATATCTTTGTGCCGATTTTATCAACTCAAAAACAAAATTCAAATGAAAAAATTATTCCTTATCGCTATCGCTGCTGCCGGAATGATGACAGCGCAAGCTCAACAAGCATTGGAAGCCACAAATTTTGGATCCAACTGGTCGATAGGTGTTGACGGTGGTGTTACTACCCCCATGCACAATGGCAGTGCTTTCTTCGGTGACATGCGCGGTGTCTTTGGCGCACATATCCAGAAGCAGATTTCACCCGCTTTCGCTCTTGGTGTTGAAGGTGTGGCTATGGTTAATACCACCGGTGCACGCACCGCTATTGACCAATCTTATGTAGGTGCATACGGTGCCGTTAACTTGTTCAACCTTTTCGGAGGTTACAAATGCGACGGTCGCTTCTTTGACATGGAACTCGTAGGTGGTGCCGGTTGGGGCCATGACTACGTAGCCGGTGCCGGTGACCACAATTACTTCGCTACCAAGGCAGGTGTTAATTTCAACTTCAATGTTTGCAAGAACCTTACTCTTTCGCTCAAGCCTTCATTCTCTTGGGATATGAGCGACGCTCACGCAGCTCAGAGCTCGGCTTCTTACAACAAGGATTTCTGCACATTCAACGTGCTTGCCGGTGTTACTTATCACTTCGGTCAAGGCTTCAAGTGTGTAGACACCAAGAACCAGGGTGAAATTGACGCGCTAAACGCTAAAATCAATGACCTCCGTGGTCAACTCGACGCTTGCGCCGCTGCAAACGCTGCTGCTGAAGCTAAGGCTGCCGGTCTCGCTTCTGAACTCGCCGCTTGCCAGAACCGCAAACCTGAGGTAATCAAGGAAGTAAGCAACAATCTTTCAAGCGTACGCTATGTATTCTACAAGATTGGTAGCTCAAAGATTACTGCCGACCAGCAGCCCAACGTGGAAATGGTAGCTGCTTACCTCAAGAACCACAAGAACGCCAAGGTTGTAATCAAGGGTTATGCTTCTAAGGACGGTAACCTCGAATTCAACAAGAAACTTGCCGCTGCACGTGCTGAATCTGTAAAGAGCATGCTCGTTAAGAAATACGGTATCGCAGAAAGCCGCATCCAAGCTGAAGGCGAAGGTATCGGTGAAATGTTCAGCGAAGAATCTTGGAACCGTGTTTCAATCTGTACTCTCGAAGACTAATTGTCTCGATAAAAAGAAACAGGTTTAAAACTGATATTGAAGAACCGCCCGGGAATCC
>CAJTMM010000048.1 GCA_910577465.1 uncultured Muribaculaceae bacterium
TTGGTATATGCCGACTCTATCCATACTATCAACTGGACATTTCTACCGGAAGAAAGCACGTCAATACTTGGATATGAATGTTCAAAAGCTACGGGAGAGTTTGCGGGGCGCAGATACACTGCGTGGTTTACATCAGAACTGCCACTTCCGTATGGCCCTTACAAATTCGGTGGATTACCCGGATTGATTCTTAAAATAGAAGATGCCGAACAGCAGTTCATCTGGGAGGCTGTCGGATTTGAACGTTCAAACGAGCCTATAATGAAATATCAATACGAGAATGCCAATGAGAAAAATTGCAGCGCCGAAGAAGCGGCAAAAACGCTTGTCCGTTATTTCAAATCACCGGTTGGCTTTGATATCGCATCCATGGGAGGTGACGCAAGTAGAATACATATAGTCGGGAAAGACGGAAAAGAGGTCGATATTGATAAGGCTGCTCAACAGTCAATTCCATACAAACCACTTGAAATTAAATAAATATGAAAAATCTGATAATATTCATCTTTGCATTGACATTGACCAGCTGCTCTGTCAACGCTCAGCAATCGGCTGATGCTCAAAAGCTGACACTGACAGGCGACACTCTGCCTGCAATCAGCCATATCAATGATATGAAAATAACAGGCGATACGCTATGGTTTGTTTATGAAACCGAAGGTGGATACGGACAGCGTTTCCTTCGCCGTGCAATAATTGACAGCAAAAACCACACCTTAAATGTCGGGTCCGAAATGGGACACAAGGGTGATGGATACTATGTGTCATATATGCCATATCCGGTTGATAACTGCGATAACACTCGTTTGGTCGTAAGTCAAGACGATGGGGAGATATATCGCGTAGAAAATGATAGTGTTCTATCACGGACTAAAAAATATATTTTCAGTGATGGAAGCTCTCTGCCTTTCCCGTTGTCACAGTATGCTCAAGATGTATCAATGGTTTCTCCTGACGAGTTCGTTTTCATAGGGCGTGAGCCAAATGGAGGTGCACAGTACGCATTGAAAGCGAATATCGCTACGGCACGGGTAGATACAATCAGGAGGATAGAAATTTATCCCGAACTTGCTTCCTGGATGCCGAATGCGGGGAAGCTGGTCTATTCAAAAACTCACGGGAATCTTTTGTTTGCATATAGGTATCATCCTGTTATTGATATTTTTGGAATGGACGGAAAGCTGATAAGGCGCGTGCCTGTTGGTGATGATACATTTAATCCTAAGACACTTAGTGATGCTGATTTCGAAACGTTGAATCCGTTGCATGTAGTGGATGTCATAGCTATGTCGGATTTCACCTACATACTGTATTGGGGGTGCGTGTATGATGAAGCTAAATCTGTGTCGCCTATGCTGTACAAGATGGATTGGAAGGGAGATATTGTCGAGTCCAAAGACAGTATTCCTGCTCCGGTCTACAAGTTTGCTGCAAATGGCAGTGGTGGTATTATCTGGTGGGATGGCAACGCTTTTTTTATGACAACAATATGAGTAGGGTTGTGGATGTCAGTGCTTTGGATTATCTTTGCTGATGGCCGGTGATGGTGCGTATGGTTGCGCATTGCCGGCAGGTGATACGATATGGAATGTAGCGCGGCGAGAATTATAGGCATAATGAGGCATCGTCTTATGACAGATGGCGATGGTGTGACTACGCTTGTGGCTTTCCACGGGTGCCCGTTACGTTGTCGATATTGTTTGAATCCCCAGTCGCTCGTATCTCCTGAACGTCATGGTGTATATACGGCGGAGCAATTATATGAAGCGACGAAAATTGATGAACTGTATTTCCTTGCGACAGGTGGCGGAGTTACTTTCGGTGGCGGAGAACCGGCTTTGCATCCGGAGTTTATAAGCCGGTTTCGTGAACTATGCGGAGCGGAATGGCATCTGACATTGGAAACATCGCTCAATGTGCCGCAGGTGAATATAGAGACATTGATTCCGTTGGTCGATTCATGGATTATTGACATCAAGGATATGAATCCGGAAATATATAAGGGTTATACCGGTGTAGATAATTCGCAGGTGTTGTCGAATCTCAATCTATTGTCTGACGCTTCTTGCCAAGCTGATTGCACGATACGGCTTCCGCATATCCCCGGTCACAATACCGGTCACGACCAGTATGAAAGCCGTAGAAGCCTTTCGGCACTCGGGTTTGCCAAATTTGACCAATTCACTTATAAAATAACAAAAAGCCTGAAATTATGATGCGGGGGAAACATACATGTAGAATCCTGAAGGAGATTCGCCGGAAGATAGCTGAGGCGAATGATATAGAGTTTGTGACATCGGAGTGCCGTTATCAAGGTGATTGCAGTGGCACATGTCCCAAATGCGAAGCTGAGGTGCGCTATCTGGAGCGGCAGCTCAGGATGCGTCAACTAATGGGCAAGGCTGTTGTTCTCGCGGGAGTGTCGGCGGGAGTGATGGGTCTGTCGGGCTGTGGAGGTGCGACGCGGAGCCATCCAGTGGAGAGTGATGCGGTATCTTTGGCGGATTCCGTTGAGATGGCAGATGTGATGGAGGATAGCATAGATGCTGGAGAAGCTCCGCTCATGGAAGATACGGTGGTTTCGAAGCCTACGTTGTTGAATGTCATTACGGTGGTGGGGGAAGTCCCGGAGGTGAAGCAAGGAGAGATTGTCGATGTCTCATCGGCTGCAGTTGACGGATCTACGGTTGATGTGGACTCGGTTGATGTGGATAAGATTTATTACAGTGTGGATCAACCGCCAGAATATCCCGGCGGTATGCAGGCTATGCTGCAATTCATATCGGAAAATCTAAGGTATCCCGAGGAGCAATTGGAAGAGGGAATACAGGGTCGGGTGATTATAAAGTTTTATGTGGATACATTGGGGCGCGTTTGTAACCCGGCTGTGGACAGGGGCAAGGATTCAGCCCTGGATAAGGAAGCCCTTAGGGTTGTGGGTATGTTTCCCGACTATACGCCCGGGATGATAAACGGCAGGAGGGTGAATACATGGGTCAGGCTGCCTATTGTATTCAAGTTGCCGGCAGTGGATTAGAATTTGCGGCAGGTTATTGTTATGCCGAGGTCGGTGGTCATGACCAGCTTTTTGGAGCTGAGATGATTGACGGTGTAGTGTATGGTCCATCCTTCCTGTGGTTTGGTGGCATCGTCCGGCACTGTTATGCCCCAAGGTGCAAGCTGGGTTGGGGAACTCACGTAGGGAAACTCGAGTGTAAGGTCATCGCCGTCGTAAGTGAGGTTGGCGGTGATGGGGTATAAGCCGGGGGTGGTTAGGTTGGCAGTGTGGCGGTAGAAGCAGTAGTAATATTGTCCCGGCGCGGATTGAGTGCCGTCGGGATAGTCGAGTGTCATCACTTGCCACTGGGCATCCAGGTCACCGTTGAGCGCGAGTTCGCGGCATGAGGTTGAGCCCATGGTCACAATGGTAATTATAATAATGGAGAGGATACGTGTTATATTCTTCATATTCATAGCCATCCGGATTTAGAGATTGTTAGCATTGCACCGAAGCTTTTCCCGAGTAGGCGACCACCGTCGGCAGCCAGTCCCAACCGTGCTTTCCAGCCTTTGAACTGATGCGGGTGATATGTCACTTCGAGCAGGGCGTTGAAATTATGCAGTACATTTGGGGTGGGTGTGCTGTATGAGCCCCATGAGCGGGTGTAGGACATGAGCACGCGGTAATCGATGTCGGGGTGTGGAGAACCTTTCCATCCGAAGTGATGGCCCTTGATGCGGTTGTGCATGAATGAAAGGGTTCCGTCGGCATTGTAGATGGGAGATATGAGCAACGGATTGCCTTGTCCCATACCCCAGTGCTGCCATCCGGTGTATAGGTAGTGGTTGTAATAGTCGTCGCGTCCGCTCACCTGTTCGGGTATTTCGGGTGTGTGGTCCCAATATACCGGACCTGACTGGTCTTTGGTGATGAGGTATTCGTAGACGAATGTCGATGCAACCGGATTCTTAGGCAGATTGATTTCGGTACCGAGCAGCATGTCTTTCCACGCGTGGTCGAAGAACATCATGGAATGGTCGTCGAAGTAGTGTTCGTAATACATACGTATGCTCCAGTCACGGTCTTTGGGCTGCCATGTCGCAGCCAACGACCATTGCCCCAGATGATTGCCGTATACGTTGGTTATCTCACCCATTTGATTGGGGTCGTTGGAGTCACCTCCGCCGGTGGGGAATATGACTTTAATCATATCCTTTATGCCATGTGGAAATTTAATCACCTGGCGTTCGCCGGTGGTGGGGCTGTTGCGGTGCAGCGTGCCACCGAACTGAGCACCCATCTCAAGTCCGCCTTCCACTATTAGTGGGAAGCGGTCGGGGTTACCGCCACGGAGGAACAAGCCCTTGGAGTGGAACAGACGGTGTTCGATGAAGTCACCTTGCGGACCGGCATAGTTGCGTTGCCACCGCCAGTCGGTGTACATGCCCATGGATATGTAGCCCTTCACGGCGAGCCATTTATTGGTCAGCGGTACGTAATTGTAATGCGGCATTTCGAGCATTACCTGCGGTATGGGACGCGAGTTCTGGGAGAACAGCATGTCGCCCGAGCTTAGTTCGGCATTGACAATACCGTTGCTCCACTCACGGCTACCGATGGTAAGGTTCAGGCTACGGTAACGTATGCCGGCATACAGTTGTTGTACCACGAACTTGGAGGTGTAGTGGTAGGGTACCGCGAGATCTACACCGAAGTCCCACGAGAACCGTCGGTCATATTTCATTTCCTTAAACAGTCCTGCCCGCAGGTAGCCGTTGCTTTTGTCGAGCGATGATAGTCCGAACCGGTTGTTGACCAACCAGAATGGTGTGTGCTCGCCGGAACTTAGAGCGGCATTGGCCTCGACGTTGTAGCGGTAGGTGCTGTCGGGGATGTTGTCGAATATGTTGCCATGAGCCGGTATGGTGGCGGACATGGCAGCCAGAATGATGGCTAATGATAATTTTTTCATAGGGATGTGCGGTTATTTCAGAATCATGGCGTTGAAGCGGCATCCGCGCAGGAAGTCGGCGGTGTCCATACGGCGTTTGCCGGGAGCTTGCAATGATAGAATCTCAAGACGAAGGTCGGCGCAGTCCACGAACATCCTGCCACTGTCGGTCACATAAACTTTTCCGGGATCGGATGCCGGAGTGTCGGTCAGGGCGGTGCGGAATATTTTCAGGGCACCTTGGTCGGAGTCATCAGCCCAAAGTTGGCTCCAGGCGGTGGGGTATGGAGAGAGTCCGCGTACGAGATTGTGAATCTGCACGGCAGGGCGATTCCAGTCTATGTGGCATGTGTCCTTGAATATCTTTGGCGCCGGTGAGGGTTCGATCCCTGCGATGGTATCCTGAGGAGTGGTGGTGAGGTCGCCTGCCACTATGTGGTCAATGGTGTCGAGAGTCAACCGGGCACCGAGTTCCATCAGCCGGTCGTGGACCGAGCCGGCGTCGTCGTCAGGAGCTATGGATATGCTTTGCCGGGCTATTATGTCGCCGGTGTCTATTTCATGCTTGAGGAAGAATGTGGTGACGCCTGTTTCCGTCTCACCGTTTATCACAGCCCAGTTGATGGGAGCTGCGCCACGGTATTTGGGGAGCAGCGATGCGTGTAGATTGAAAGTGCCGAGCGGCGGCATGGTCCATACGGCTTCGGGAAGCATACGGAAAGCAATGACCACGAACAGTTGGGCGCCGTAGCTTTGCAATTGTGATATGAAATCAGGGTCTTTAAGCTTGACCGGCTGCATCACGGGGATGCCTACAATCAGGGCATACTCCTTGACGGCAGGCTGCGAGAGGTGCTTGCCGCGTCCGGCAGGTTTGTCGGGAGCGGTGACCACAGCCACCACATTGTATCCGGCTTCATGTATGCACCGCAAACTCTCAACTGCAAAATCGGGCGTTCCGAAAAATACTATTTTTAGGTTATCTTTTGTCATAAATACATGTTTAGTGCAAAAATAGTGTTTTTATATCAAATAGTAGTGAGGATTACGTTTAAGTTGGCTAACTTTGTAGAATAATAACCTGTCTATTAATTTTATGAAACATTTAGCATCCTTGATACTGTTGGGGGTATCATCATTAGCATTCGCAGCCCAACCGGTGGACTACGTGAGCACATTGGTAGGCACGCAATCAAAATATTCAATATCTACGGGCAACACGTATCCCGCCATAGCCATGCCGTGGGGCATGAACTTCTGGACTCCGCAGACCGGAAAGATGGGCGATGGCTGGGCATATACGTATGATGCCGATCAGATACGCGGTTTCAAGCAGACACATCAGCCCAGTCCATGGATAAATGATTTCGGGCAGTTTGCCATAATGCCTGTGACCGGTGAGCCGCGTTTTGGAGAGAATGACCGTATGAGCTGGTTCTCACATAAGGCTGAAACCGCCACGCCGTATTACTATAAAGTGTATCTTGCCGACCATGATGTGACTGTGGAGCTTGCTCCCACATCGCGTGCCGCCGCGTTCCGGTTCACCTTCCCCGAATGCGATCTCTCGACAGTGGTGCTGGATGCGTTCGACAAGGGTTCGTCGGTGACCATCGATGCCGCCAACCGCCGTATCACGGGTTACAGTACCCGCAACTCCGGCGGTGTCCCTGAAGGATTCAAGAATTATTTCGTGATGGAGTTCGATACACCGTTGAGCTATACCGCAACTGTTACCGATAGCGTAATAGATACCAAGGGTGTTTCCACCACGGCAGATCATGCCGGAGCGATAGTAGGATTCCCCACCCGTAAAGGTCAAGTGGTGAATGCGCGTGTGGCATCGTCGTTCATCAGCGTGGAGCAGGCTATGCTTAATCTCAAGGAGCTTGGCGACGGTGACTTTGACCGTGTGAAGGCACAGGGTCGTGAGGAATGGAACCGCGAGCTGGGCAAGATAGAGATAGAACGTGACCATACAGATGATTTCGACCTCGACCGTATGCGTACCTTCTACTCAAACCTTTACCGAACACTGCTTTTCCCCCATGCCTTCTATGAAATAGACGCTAAGGGAGCACCTGTACATTACAGCCCTTACAACGGCAAGGTATTGCCGGGATATATGTTTACCGGCACAGGCTTCTGGGACACATTCCGTGCATTGTTCCCATTGCTTAACCTCGTGTATCCCTCTCAGAATGAAAAGATACAGGCAGGATTGGTCAATGCCTATCTTGAAAGCGGCTTCCTGCCTGAGTGGGCCAGCCCCGGTCACCGTGGCTGCATGGTGGGCAACAACAGTGCGTCGGTTGTAGCCGATGCGTATCTCACCGGCGGCTTGCGCGGATATGATATAGAGACTTTGTGGAATGCCGTAATCTCCGATGCGCATAAGGTTCACCCCGAAGTCAGCTCAACCGGACGTCTGGGTCACGAGTATTACGACCGTCTCGGTTATGTGCCCTATAACGTAGGAATCAACGAGAGCGCCGCCCGCACACTTGAATACGCCTATGATGACTGGTGCATATATCAACTCGGCAAGGCTTTGGGCAAGCCTGCAAAAGAGATAGAACCATACGCCCGCCGTGCCATGAACTACAAGAATCTGTTTGACCCCGAGCATAAACTGATGAGGGGCAAGAACGAGGATGGTACATTCCAGTCGCCTTTCAATCCTCTGAAATGGGGCGACGCCTTTACCGAAGGCAACTCCTGGCACTATACATGGTCGGTGTTCCATGATCCTCAAGGGCTAATAGACCTTATGGGTGGCGACGCCAAATTCAGCCAGATGATGGATTCCGTATTTATCGTGCCGCCGGTATTCGATGACAGTTATTACGGGTTCCCGATACATGAGATACGCGAAATGCAGATTATGAATATGGGCAATTACGCTCATGGCAATCAGCCTGTGCAGCACATGATATATCTATATAACTACGCAGGTGAACCCTGGAAGGCACAGTATTGGGTGCGTGAGGTGATGAACCGTATGTACAATGCCAAGCCCGACGGATATTGCGGAGATGAGGACAATGGTCAGACTTCGGCATGGTATGTGTTCTCGGCACTCGGATTCTATCCCGTGGCTCCCGGTACGGGTGAGTATGTGCTCGGCGCACCGCTGTTCAAGCATGCCAAGATACATCTGGACAATGGTAAGACAGTGGATATCAACGCACCTGCCAACAGCGATGCGAACCGTTATGTGGAGTCGTTGACTATCAACGGTAAGCCGTATGACAATACATTCGTGACACGTGCCATGCTCTATAAGGGAGCGGTGATGGACTACCGCATGGGTGACGAGCCAAACAAGAAACGCGGCACGTCGATGTCATCGCGTCCGTATTCATTCTCGCGCAGCGGCGATAAAGCACTACGCTAACCAAACTTATCCAACGGGAGTGGCTGTTTTCAGTGGCGGCCACTCCCGTTTGCTTTATTCATGACACAAGTACTATATCAGATGGAGGATTTAAAGGAACTGATGGGCAGGCGCATCGTAATCATGGATGGCGCCATGGGCACTATGATACAGCGCCGCGGTCTGGAAGAGGAGAATTATCACAAAGCCGGGTTGACCGACCGGTCCGTGGTGATGAAGGGGTGCAATGATGTGCTGTGCCTGACGTCGCCCGATGTGATAACAGACATCCACTCCGAATACATAGCCGCCGGAGCGGATATAATAGAGACGAATACATTTAATGCCAATGCCATATCCCTATCCGACTATGGTATGGAGGGGCATGTAGCTGAGATAAACCGTGCCGGAGTCGCCGTGGCTAAAGCCGCTGCGGAGAGATGTTGCCGCAAGGTGTGGGTTGCCGGAAGCGTAGGGCCTACCAATAAATCCCTCTCCATGGCTATAGGTATGGGCGAGGAGGATGCCGTGACCTTCGATATGATGGAGGAGGTGTATCATGAACAGATTGTGGCATTGCTGCAGGCGGGTGTGGACCTGCTGCTGTTCGAGACCATCTTTGACGGGATGAACGCGCGAGCCGCCATATCAGCCATGTGGCGTGCGATTGAATACACCGGTATCTTTGTGCCGTGTATAGTGTCGGTGACGCTCACTGAAAACGGACGCACCCTTGCGGGACAATCGTTGCGGGCATTTATGGCGTCGGTGGCACATGCCCGGCCGATAGCCGTGGGGCTTAACTGCGGTTTCGGTGCCGAGGGGATGGGTCGGTATGCCGAGGAGCTGCGTGATGTTCCCTACGGTGTGTGCATGTACCCTAATGCCGGCTTGCCTAACGCTATGGGGGAGTATGATGAGACACCTGCCATGATGGCGGCGCATATCGAGCCTTTGCTGAAAGATGGATTTTTGAATATAGTGGGTGGATGCTGCGGTACCACTCCTGAACATATCCGCGCGATTGCCGATGTTGCCAAGAAGTATGGTCCGCGTCGTGTGCCGGAGGATGACGGCGGATTTACACTTGCCGGACTGGATGTTATGGTAGGACGGTCAGAGGGTTCGTTTATAAAAGTGGGCGAGCGGTGCAATGTGGCGGGGAGCCGCAAATTCTTGAGATTGATGAAGGAGGGAGAGCTGTCGCAAGCCATAGATATAGCCCGCAGTCAGATAGCTGCCGGCGCACAGGTGGTGGATGTGAATATGGATGATGCCATGCTCGATGCCACCCGTGAGATGGTGGCCTTCCTGCGCCGCTACTCTTCGGAAGCCGATGTTGCCCGCGTGCCGGTGATGATAGACTCGTCGCATTGGGCGACCATCGAGTCGGCATTGAAATGCGTGCAGGGTAAAGCCGTGGTCAATTCCATCAGTCTCAAAGAGGGTGAGGAGGTGTTTGTACAGCGTGCCCGCTATCTGCGCCGCATGGGTGCAGCGATGGTGGTGATGGCATTTGACGAGCGGGGGCAAGCCGACACGTATGAGCGCAGAACAGAGATATGCGGACGTGCCTACCGGTTGCTTACCGAACATGCCGGCGTGGCGCCGCAGGATATAATATTCGACCCGAACGTGCTTACCGTTGCCACCGGCATGGATGAGCACCGCCGGTATGCGCTTGATTTTCTGCGTAGCGTGGAGTGGATAAAGGCTAATCTGCCATGTGCGCATGTGAGCGGCGGGGTAAGCAACCTGTCGTTTGCGTTCCGTGGCAATAACGCGGTGCGCGAAGCTATGCATGCATTGTTTCTGAAACATGCGGTGGCGAGGGGGCTGGATATGGCTATCGTGAATCCGTCGGCACTGATGCCGGTGGAGGATATCCCGCAGGAGCTTGCAGTGGCTATAGATGACGTGTTGCTCGACCGCCGCGATGATGCCACCGACCGATTGGTAGCTGTTGCCGAAAGGATGAAGGCAGCCGCTGCCGCTGTACCGGGGAAAGTTACGGAACGTAAGGCTGTAGAATCAGAGCTTCCTGCCACTGATGTGTTGGCGCGGATGGTGGAGCGTGGCATTACGGACGGGCTTGAAGGTGTGCTCGATGAGGCATTGGTGCGGTATGGTTCGGCATACGCGGTGATTGACGGTCCGCTGATGGATGGTATGAACCGTGTGGGCGACCTCTTCGGCAAGGGAGTGATGTTTCTTCCTCAGGTGGTAAAGAGCGCACAGGTCATGAAAAATGCAGTCAGCTACCTGACTCCCGTGATAGAACGGGAGAAGGGTGGTGCGACAAATGCCGGGAACGCCCGTATAGTGCTTGCCACCGTGAAGGGGGATGTTCATGACATAGGTAAGAACATAGTTGCCGTGATACTGAACTGCAACGGTTTCGATGTGACAGATATGGGTGTGATGGTGCCCGGGGAGGAGATAGTGGCACGTGCCGAGAAGGAGCATGCCGACTTTATAGGTCTGAGCGGGCTGATCACACCGTCTCTTGAGGAGATGTGCCATGTGGCGCGGCTGATGGAGTCGCGCGGAATGACCATTCCATTGCTCATAGGAGGCGCGGGTACATCGGAGCTGCATACAGCAGTCAAGATAGCTCCATGCTACAGCGGTCCGGTAGTGTACACGCATGATGCCGCCACGATGCCGGGTGTGATGCGACGTCTTGCCGGTGAAGAGACATGCCGTCAGTTCATTGCGGAGTTGCGTGAGCGTCAGGAGCATCTGCGTATGAAATATGAGGATGACAGGGGACGCTTAGGGGTTGCCGCATCACGCTCGGCAGCGGCAAAATTGGACGCTGATGTGCATGTGCCTATCCACAAGGGGGTGACTGATATGTCGGTGCCGTGTGCCGAGACGCGTGAGTGGATCAACTGGCGTGCATTTTTCAACGCATGGGGTCTCGATGGCTCGTTTGCTTCGATAACTATGGCGAAGGGATGCGGACATTGTCAGGCGCAATGGCTTGCGGCGGTGCCTGAGGAATCGCGGCGTAAGGCTTCGGAAGCGATGCAGCTGTGGAAAGATGCCAATCGTGTACTCGACATGTGGAGCCGCCGTGAGGATATGGTGTTGACTGCACGTGTGGCATTGCTGCCTGCGGCATCGGACGAGGAGGATAATATATTTATGGACTCGTCTGAAGGTGAGGTGCGTTTGCCGATGTTGCGTCAATCGAAGCTTAATGACCAGGGGTGTACACTCGCATTGTCGGATTTCGTTGCCCGTCGCACCGGTGAGGTGCGTTATCCTGACTATGCCGGTATGTTTGCGGTGACTACCGGGGGTGCCATGGCTGATGCCATAAGCCGTCGTAAGGAGTTGGGTGATGATTATGGTGCATTGCTGTACCAAAGTGTCGCGGACCGTTTGGTGGAGGCTGCTACCGAGGTGATGCATCACCGTGTACGCATATCGGTATGGGGGTACGCTCCCGATGAGGATGCGACTCCGCGCATTGTGCTGCGTCAGGATTACCAAGGCATACGTCCGGCTGTGGGTTATCCATCTCTGCCGGACCAGTCGCTTGTGTTTGAACTGGACCGAGTATTGCGCTATGCTGAGATTGGGATAGCGTTGACGGAGAATGGTGCCATGTCGCCTGCGGCATCGACCACGGGGCTGCTGTTTGCTCATCGATTGTCGCGCTATTTTGTAGTAGGTGCGCTGTCGGATGAACAGAAGCGTGATTATGCGTCGCGCCGTGGGCTTTCACCGGATGTGTCGGCTAAGTATCTTGTGTGAGGTGGATGCTTAGGTTGCGGGGGATTAGTCCAATTAGGAATTAGGAATTAGGAATGAGGTCGTCGTCCGTAGGACGCTTGCGGAGCAAGAATTTTTTTGTGTGGCGGCGGTTTTGTGTTGGGAGTGGAATATTCGACCCTTGACAGGGTCGTCGTGTAGGGGATGGTCGGGGTCCGTGGGTTTCACCCACGGCTA
>CAJTMM010000049.1 GCA_910577465.1 uncultured Muribaculaceae bacterium
GCATGTCGGATTTCCCGACATGCCGCACTTGATATATGGGTATTTGCGGATGGGTGTCTATTTTGCAAGATAATCGAGTACGGTGTCCACGAACAGTTGACGGTGCGCATTGCTACCCGATGATACTTGGCTGCAATTGAACCATTGCACACCGTTCATTCCCACTGTATTGAGAACCTGCGGCGTGAAGTAACCCTCTATGAACGGTGCCAATATGTCAGTATCCTCCTCTGATGTGGTGATGAGAGTGGTCCTGTCTATGGTAAGACAAGGCATCAGTGCACCTTCAGGTGTGGTATCGTAAACCACGCCCTTGAGAAATACCTTGTCTATGAATCCTTTGAGCATGGCAGGCATCATGCCCCACCATATCGGGAATATGAATATGATGTGGTCGGTGTGGGTTATGGCTTCCTGGTATCGTCGCACCATCTCATCTTTGGTATCGCCAACGGAATACATGCTCAGGCAACTGCTGTCCATAACCGGGTTGAAACCCTCGCCATAGAGATTTATGACGTCATACTCACGGCCGTCGGCAGTAAGCTGGTCGGTTATTGATTGCAGGATTGAGTGATTGAAACTCTTGTCGTAAGGATGGCAGTAGATAATGGTAATCATTGCTGATAAATGTTGAGATGATGAATAGATATATCGCAATAACAAACAATATGTCGGATTGGTTCGGTAAAAATGATTTTTTTGTTATGTGATAAAAAAGTATGCCCGGAGGTTCAATTCCGGGCATACCGTAAGGTGTGTTTCTGATGTATGGAAGCTGTTATTGTTACTATGGGTTGTTGGGGTTATTGTTGTTCCGGGTTGTTGTAGCGGCGCCATTGTTCCATGATGTCTGTCATATCTATGTCGAGCATCTTCATTTCGGCGAAAAGCGATGTGAGGGTTTCATTGTAGAATTCCTCGCGGCGTGTTCCGTTCACCCGTTCCTTTGCGTCCGATGCAAGGAAGAATCCCATGCCACGGCGTGGATATATTATGTCATGAGCCTGCATGTATTCAAATGCCTTCAATACGGTATGGGTGTTGACCGACATGCCTACTGCAAGCTCGCGTACCGAGGGTATGCGTTGGTCGGGTTCCCACATCCCTGACAGAATGCAGTTGAAACTATAGTCTATAATCTGGCGGTATATAGGTTTGTTGTCTTTGAAATCCATATCTTAGTATTGACCTTTTTTTATGGTGCGGGCTGTCAGGTATGCCATCACTATGACGTAGATGAGGCTCAATATTCCCATTGTAATCATGAATGGCATCATGTAGTCGACCATTGAGCTGGCTATCTCTCCTCCTAACTCCTGAGCGGTTTTGGGTGGTAGCCCGGCAGTGGCATCGTTGTATCCGCTTTCAAATGCTGCGGTACGGAATGCTTCTGAGTGTAGTGCGAGGTACACGCCATATATTGCCGAACATATTCCGGTAACAATGAGTGATGCTACAGCCCACACCATTCCGAGTATGGCGCGGTTGCTTTTAACGCGCATCACCACATACAGGCAGGTCGCTAACGGTACAAGACTTTGTGCCACGCTCAGTCCGAATGTTTTGCCGATGAACTTTGATGTCAAGTCATTTATGGTCATGAAAAAATCATTGGACGGCATGGTCCATATCAAGATTCGCTGTACTAGGAATTGCGGCAGATATACCAGAAGTGGGATTACTATAAATGAGTAAAGCAGAAGGAATGTAGCCTTCTCTCCGGTTGTGGCGGGAAGCATGGTCTCTATAGCCCTGTCGGAACGGCGTGTGAACACTATCGGTCCGAAATAGAACATGAATGACAGCACCATGGAGAGTATGCCGGCGAAAATTGTCGACAGGGGAGAGTTGTACATGAAGAAGGTAGCTATGCCTACCGCTACCGATATTGCCGGATAGATTATTAACTGACGTCGTATCGACGGATAGTAATATCTGGCTATCATATCGACGCGTTGCCATGAAAAGTCATTGTCGACTGATTGGATTGCTGTGGTCGTATTGTCGGTATTCATTGTTGGTCGGAGTTTAGAATGTTGAGCAAATTGTCGCGCGACGGACTTTGCAGCGCATTGTATAGCAGTGTATAATCGACATCGGTGGTGTTGCCGGTGTTGGGTGTTATGGCAAGGTACTTGCCCAATAGAGGCTCAATGTATATGGCATTGGGTATAGGCATGGAGTCGGATACGAACGATACCCGTTCTGTGATTTCCCAAATAGGTTTGTTCAGTACCAGCTTGCCATGATTAAGTACAATCACGCTCTCAAACAGATTCTGGAAATCCCATACCGTATGGGTGGATATGATTACGGTCTGTCCTTCGTCGGTGCATTGCGCCAGCATTTGCAGTAGCGTTTGCTTTGCCGATATATCGAGTGCGTTGGCAGGTTCGTCGAGCAGCAGTATTCGTGACCGCAGCGACAGGATATATGCGAGTTGGGCTTTCTTGCGGTTGCCGAGCGAGAATTTGTCGAGGGCTTCCGACCCGTCCATTCCGAATCGTGCGAGATTGGCTTGCAGCATGTCGTAATCAAATGAAGGATAGAAACAGGCATGGCGCTGTACCATCTCGTTGATGGTGGGGAAGGGAAATTTCATCTCGTCGGTGAAGATGAATGTGTCGGCAAGTAATTGCGGGTCGCGAAGTGCTGTCGGAATACCGTCGATGGTGCAGGATTCGGTTGGCGCTGCTGTGCGCAATCCGGCAATGATGTGTAGCAGAGTGGTTTTGCCAGCTCCGTTCTCGCCGAGCAACAGATGAATGCCGGTGGGTATATCGGCGGTCACGTCATCAAGTGCCACTACACCCCATGATGGGAAACGGTAAGAGAGGTTCTTTAGTGTTATCATTGTTAGTGGATTTACGATATGTGGTTGTTATTATGTGTGAGTTTTGTTGTGCTGATATTATGTCATACCGGTGTTACGGAAAAGCCGGCTTTGCGCAGAAGGGATATCACGCCGGTATCGCCCGGAAGGTGTCCCGCTCCTACCACTATCAGTACTGACGTGGTGGGAAGTATGCCCATCAGTAAGTCGACCCATGACGAGTTGCGACGGTTGATTAATGTATCGGCTTCTTCGGTGTCCATGCCGGTGTCGGGGTCTGTCATGATTGAATAAAGGGCGTTGAGATCTCCTGACATATAGGCATCGGCAAGTTTGCGTGTGGTTTCTATCGCTTTGGAGTCATTGTCTATGACTTTCAGCAAATCTTTTATCTGTCGGCTTATAGGGGAACCGTAAAGTACACCGATCTGGAATGCCGGGGTCTCAAATCCTTTCACTTCCTTGCCTAATGCGGCGGCGCGTTGCTGCACGAGTCCGTCGAGTTGCATTGCCGGATTGAAGTCGGAGAATGCCTTCGCGCTTATTAGCACCGCAAGTGTACTCGTCAGCGCCGCCGGACGTAGTGCTTCGAAGTTGGCTATGCTCATTACTCCGGCTCCGGCATATTGGTCGATTATGTTTTGTAGAGCTGTTAGTTGCTCCGTGCTGAGCAGTCGGCTGAGTGTGCTGTCGGCAGGTGCCATCATGGTGCTCATCATCAGTTGTTGGGTTTCCGGCTTTGCCATATCGCCCATCACCATCTCTCCATATACTGCGTCTACACTGTTGAGGGCATCATTGAATCCGGAGGTGTTGTCAAGTATCGATGCCGGCGCTACATGGTGAGTACCGAATAAGTAGGATGGTTTGGATAATCCGTTGCCGGTAACTTTCCATAAAAGTTGTGCGTTTACGCCTATCGCAGTGGCGAGGATTGCAAGTGAGAGGATGATGCGTTTCATTTTTGTGATGGTTTGAAGAACGTTAAGTACTATGTGTAGTGTTGCTTTGTTTTAGTGTTGTAGTATAGTACAACACCGCAAAAGTACGCAGATTTTTCAACGCGCCAAATTTTTTTCGCAATTTTTTTTAGAAAAATCTTAATTGTGACCCATTAGACGGCATAAATTCAATATTGCCGCCTGTATAGTCCGGATAATAATGAGGTCTAAAGCCTTTTAATGGTGGAAAAGCCTTGCCCTGTTATGAATAACAAGGCATAATGATTTGGTATGTAGTGGATTGGTGTTCTGCTTGGGGGTGTCAGTAATATAGAGGTATGCAGCGTTCGAGATATTGGCGTGCGGTGGTCCAAGGTTGATAGATGGCATCGTCGTTGGGTATGAGCGGAACCGGTGTTTCATTGAGGTCTACCCGCAAGTAGTATTTTCCGGAATCGGACCTGAACAGTATCATCTGGAGATTGGCAGCCATGGGTACTATGGCGAAGTCGCGCCAATGCAATGCAACGGTATCTAAATAGTTGGTAAGGTAATAGCATCCTTGAAGGTGCATGAGCGACAATAGGGGCATCAGCGTTTCGGCATGTCCGAACCTCAGGTTTACGGGAGCTATGTTTTTATCTCCGGATATGAATGCGTCGGTGGTGTTGATGAGGTTTAGCAACAGTGGCGATGCTATGTCGGCGGGGATTGCCGATACGGTAGATGCCGCATGTTGCAGGTACTGCCGCAGATTGAACACGCTCCATAAAGCGTTGTACTCCTCCGGGGTGAAGAATCGGGTTATGTCACATTCCATCTCTATCGCCGATAGTCCGGCGAGAACCGAGTATTCAGCCATGGCTATATCGTTGGCAGATTCATCAAACGGATATTTGTCGCCTAACACGCGTTTCAGTGGAGCCAGAGGAATGGTCTGGGTCATGAAGTCATCGAGCGGGGATGTTAATGCACCTGATTTGCGTAGCTCGGTATATTCCTTGTCGCCGTCGAAGAATCGCATCAATGGAGAGTAGCGGCGTCCGGATGCGGTGTTTATCTCCACTTTATTGTCGAGACGTGATAGTTGGTGGCAAAATTCGTACATGCTCATTATACAGCGAGGGGCATAGGAACTTATGGCGTTGACCTGTCCGCGGCTGAATAGTTTGGGGTAACCGGCATACATGCGCGAAGCTATGCCACGTTGTTCGGCAATGCCAAGAGAGTCGAGTGCGCCCCATCGTCCGTTGCTGAGTTCGGTCACGGTGTTGGCTATCTTCTTCAGTTCGCGTCCGCGGGCTGTGATTGTTCCGGCTTTTTCGGCATTGTCAAGAGCCTTGAGCAGAGTGGCGGTATGCTTGGGCGTGGCGGGGAAGCGCGCGCCGTGGCGTCCCACATGGTTTATCATTACCGGTGTTAGTGTATCGGGATAGTCGTAGGCTTGTCGCGGTGTGGGGTATGGTTTGGCACTTCCCTGGCAATCGCTCCACGGGTAGGTGGTGGCAGTAGGGTCGGCGGCTATCGCGGCAACTATTGTAGATATTACCAGCAGTATTGTTAGGAGTGAACGGCGCATGGGTTACTTTATTTGATTATTCTTTATTTCGTCTTAAATACTCTCGTTTGGCAGTGTTCATTTGGCACTGCGCTCACTTATACGTTTTTGACTTACGTCTTAAATACTTCCGTTCGGCAGTGCTCAAATAAATTTGGCACTGCACTTACTTATCTGTATTTTTGCAGGGCGATGCATCAAATTAGGTGCTACGCCTATATAATTATTAACGTTTATTGTCGCTCAAAGTTATATACTTATGTGCTCACTTACAAATATTGACCGACTTATTAAAGAAAACAAACTGCAGGATGCGCTGGTTTTGCTTAATGAGCGAATAGAAAAGCATCCTGAAGATGCGGATGCGTTGTTTGCGCGCGGAAAGGTGTGGTGGCGTTTGGGTGAGAGGGCGCGTGCCACGAGCGACTATGCGGCGTCGGCTTCCATGAATCCCAATGGAGCTGCTGCCTATGCGTTGGAGCAGGCACGCGAAATTGAAAACTTCTTCAATCCCGATTTGCTTAATCCCTGATGTGACGGAAAGGCGTCGAAACGTGTGTTTAAGCGCATGTGAGCATTACGGTCCGGCGTTGCTGCCAGCCTTGTGAACCGTTGCGCAGGTCTATTGTGGTCATGCCCATGGTGCCTGATAGGGAACGGCGCAGATGCCGGAGTATCTCGGCAAATGACGTGATGCCGCTCAATTTTATGGATGCGAGAGTGATGCCGCGTTGCTTTACTGTAGCGAAGATTATGTCGGAGGAGTTGATGGTGCCCATAGTGCTTTGACAGTTAATTGTTTTGATTACACTGCAAAGTTATTGGGTGCGTGGGCGATAAAGTTGCTCAGTATTTATAATAAGATATAAAAACGGGACGGTGCATGTGATTTTCCGTCTAATGCACCGTCCCGTTAATGGGTTGAGAGATAATTGTGTATTTGGGTTGGGATGTTTTTTATAGTATTCCCTGCGCCATCATGGCTCGCGAGCCACTTTCATGAAGCCGGCTACATTGGCGCCTTTTACGTAATTGATGTATCCGTCCTTCTCTTTGCCGAACAGTTCGCACTGATGGTGGATTTCAGCCATAATATCCTTCAGGCGTGCATCGACCTCGGCTGCTGTCCACGATAGTTTCTGTGAATTTTGTGCCATTTCAAGTCCCGACACCGATACACCACCGGCGTTGGCTGCCTTTCCCGGGGCGTAAAGTATGCGTGCGGCAAGGAACTCCTTGATGGCATCGGGGGTGGAGGGCATGTTGGCACCTTCACTTACGGCTATGCAACCTTGTGCAAGGAGTGCGCGTGCATCGTCGCCGTCTATTTCATTCTGGGTTGCCGACGGCATGGCTATGTCGCATTTCACGCGCATCCACGGGCGTTCGCCGGGGAAATATTCACAGCCGTATTCTTCAGCAAATTCACGGATACGTCCGCGATATATGTTTTTCAGTTTGAAGATATAGTCGAGTTGTTCGCGGGTTATACCGTCAGGCACGTAGATGGTGCCGTCGCTGTCGCTCATGGATACCACCTTGGCTCCGAGTTGCAGCAGTTTTTCAGCGGTATAGGTCGCCACGTTGCCGGAGCCGGATATTGCCACGCGTTTATCCTTGATGTCAATGCCGCGGGTGGCAAGCATCGATAGCAGGAAGTAAACGTTGCCGTAGCCGGTAGCTTCAGGACGTATGAGCGAACCGCCGAATTCCCGGCCCTTGCCGGTGAATGTTCCTGTAAACTCGCGTGCCATCTTCTTGTACCATCCGTACATGTAGCCGACTTCGCGTCCGCCCACACCTATGTCGCCCGCAGGCACATCGGTGTCGGGTCCTATCTGACGCCAAAGTTCGGTGATGAAAGCTTGGCAGAAACGCATCACCTCCATGTCGCTCTTGCCTCGCGGCGAGAAGTCGCTACCCCCTTTGGCACCGCCCATTGCCAGTGTGGTGAGCGAGTTTTTGAACGTCTGTTCAAAAGCCAGGAATTTGAGGATAGACTGGTTGACCGACGAGTGGAAGCGTATGCCGCCCTTGTACGGGCCTATGGCATTGGAATGCTGTATGCGGTAGCCCATATTGTTCTGCACCTTGCCGCTGTCGTCGACCCACGATACGCGGAACGAGTATATGCGGTCGGGTATGCACAGGCGTTCGATGAGGTTGTAACGTTCAAATTCGGGATATTCGTTGTACACATCTTCAATTGATGTGATCACCTCTTCTACTGCCTGAAGATACTCGGGTTCGTTGGGAAACCTGCGTTGCAAGTCGGCTAAAACTTCTGCTGCTTTCATTTTGAAATAAACCTAACTGAAATTGTAACTATATGTGATTTGGGTTTGCTTTATGGTTGCAAATTTACAATAATAATTGCGTTTTGCAATATTTTTGTCTTGAAATATTGCAAAACGCATGAATTTTGTCAGAAAGGTTCTTCGATGCGGTTACCGCGCGTTGATGTAACGGATGCTTACGGTGGTTCCGTTATAGCCCCATGTCCCGACAGTGAAGTATGAGGGGATGGAAGCGTTGTCGAACCACGCTTTTACTTCTAAAACGTTATTTCTCCCCGGATTCCCAGAACAATCAAAAGACTTTAACTTGGTGTTATTTGTTATATCCAATTGAGATATTTGGTTGTTGTAGCATCTGAGTTCTTTCAATTCGGTGTTCTTTGATATGTCGAGTCGAGATATTTGGTTGTTGTAGCAACTGAGGAATATCAGTTCGGTGTTCTTTGATATGTCGAGTTGAGATATTTGGTTGTTGTAGCATCTGAGGTTTCTCAATTCGGTGTTCTTTGATATGTCGAGTCGAGATATTTGGTTGTAGTTGCAATGGAGGCTTGTCAACTTAGTGTTCTTGGAAAAGTCGAGTTGAGATATTGGGTTGTTGGAGCAACTGAGGTTTCTCAATTCGGTGTTCTTTGACAGGTCAAGTTGAGATATTTGGTTGTTGGAGCAATCGAGGTCTGTCAATTCGGTGTTCTTGGTCAGGTCGAGTTGAGAGATCTGGTTGGTGTAGCACCGTAGGAGTGTCAATTCGGTGTTCTTTGACAGGTCAAGTTGCAAGATTTTGTTATAGTAGCAAAAAAGACTTTCGAGTTTTGTGAAATATTCGATGCCGCGGAGTGAGGTTATGTTTCCAGGATTTTGGTATTCCCCTGAAACATCGATTTTATCAATGTCAGCGACATCGGCGGGTGTGACTTTGGATGCGTCGGTGATGTAGCCGCGTTCCTGGAGTACTTGAGCGAAGGTTGGGTCTATCCATTCGTCACCCACCGGCGGTGTATCGGGAGAGTCCTTGTCGTCGCTGCATGATGAAGTTATAGCCGCTATGGCAAATAGGGTTAGGGCAATAAAAAGATGTTTTTTCATTGAGGGATTAAATTAGGGTGATTACAGTTTCGCGCAAAGTTAGCGAATACCCTATCAATTACCCCCCCCGGTAGTTAATTATTGTTAAAGATTTTTGTTTTGCTTTATGCCGGGTGCAAGGAATCAGTCCTCGGAGTAGTGGCGGAGTACGCGGCGGTAGGAGTTGAAGATTTTGGATTTGGATACGAAGCCTATGTAGCTGCCGCCGTCCACTACGGGGAGGTTCCACGCGCCGGTGTCATCGAAAGTTTTCATTACTTGCTCCATGCTGGAGTGGATGTCGATGAGTGCGGGTGGAGTGCTCATGAATGTTTCAACATGCATGCGCCGGTACAGGTCGGGACGGAACATGATGTTACGTATGTCATCCAGCAGCACTACACCGAGCAGGCGGTTGTCGCTGTTGACGACCGGAAAGAGATTACGGTTGGATTGCGAGATGACTTTTACCATCTCGCGCAGATCCATCTCGGGATGTACCGATATGAAGTCCGTCTCTATCACATTGTTGATTTTAAGGAGAGTGAGCACCGCCTTGTCCTTATGGTGCGTGAGCAGCTCGCCACGCTGCGCCAGACGCATGGCGTAGATGCTGTACGGCTCGAAAAATTTGATGGTGAGGTAGGATAGTGCCGACACTATCAGCAATGGCAGGAACAGCTCGTAGCCGCCGGTGAGCTCGGCTGTGAGGAAGATGCCCATGAGCGGTGCGTGCATGACACCCGACATCACTCCTGCCATGCCCATGAGGGCAAAGTTCTTCACCGAGAGGTCGAGTCCGAAGATATTGTTGATGGCGTAGGCAAAGAAGAAACCTGCCATACAGCCTACGAATAGCGACGGTGCGAATGTACCACCCACACCGCCGGCTCCGTTGGTGGCGGATGTAGCAAATGCTTTTGTAACGGTGAGTACGGCTATGAACATGAGTATGAACCATACCGATTCGCGGTCGGAGTAGAAGATGGAACTGTCGAGTATTGCCGATGTGTTGCCGCTCAGAAGTGATACGATGGCACCGTAACCTTCGCCATAGAGGGGAGGGAACAGGAATATGAGACAGGACATGATGAGGGCGCCCACACCGTAGCGCCGCCACGGACTCTGTATGCGGCGGAACATATTTTCCATCATGTTCATGACGCGTGTGAAGTATAGTGATACCAATCCGCAGAATACACCGAGCAGTATGGCGTAGGGTATGCGTGTGGTGACGAACGGCTCACTCTGCATGAAAAAGAACTCGGCGTTGTAGCCGGTGAATATGTAGGCTATGGTGGCACCGGTGATAGATGCTATGAGCAGTGGCATCACCGACAGTGTGGTGAGGTCAATCATGAGCACTTCCAACGTGAAAAGCATACCCGCTATCGGTGCCTTGAATATGCCGGCTATACCGGCTGCCGCACCGCATCCGACCATAATCATGAGCACCCTCGGCGACATGCGGAACAGCGATCCCATGGTGGAGCCTATTGCCGCACCGGTGAACACGATAGGTCCCTCGGCACCTACCGAACCGCCGAATCCTATGGTGATGGAGCTTGCAAGCATTGATGAGTAGGTGTTGTGGCGTTTGAGCCGGCTCTTGTTTTGCGATATGGCATATAGCACGCGTGTCACACCATGGGAAATATTGTCGCGCACTACAAACCGCACGAACAGCAGTGTAATCAGTACTCCCACTGCCGGATAGATGAAGTAGAAATAGTTGCCTTCATTGACAGCGAAGTGCGATGTGAGCAGCGACGAAATCAGGTGAATGAGAGTCTTGAGTATGAGTGCGGCAAAGCCTCCGAGTGTGCCTACGAGCAGCGAGAGGATTATGACGAATGTCTTCTCCTTGATGTGCTTCTCGCGCCAAAGAAGCATGTTGAGAAACGCTTCCTTGATGGCGGTGGATATATGTCGAGTAGTGTCGGTCATTTAGATTCCTTTTCCTGACAGCACGGTATGTGCTGTGTAGAGTAATATTTTAATATCGGTGATTATGGATATATTATGGAGGTAGAGAAGGTCGTAACGCATGCGTTCTACCATTTGGTCGACGTTGGTGGCGTAACCGTACTTGACCATCCCCAGCGATGTGATGCCGGGACGCACACGGTGAATGAGCGCATACGATGGCTCGCGTTCCAAAATCTGCTCGATGAAGTGCATGCGTTCGGGGCGTGGTCCTACGAGTGACATATCGCCCCGGAGCACGTTGAAAAACTGCGGCATCTCATCGAGCCGGTATTTGCGCAGGAATGTACCCACTTTCGTCACGCGGGAGTCGTAGGGGTGCGATAGCTCCGGCCTGCCGGATGACTCGGCGTTGTGATACATGGTGCGCAGTTTGTATATGGTGAAGGGTTTGCGATGCAACCCTATGCGTCGCTGGCGGTACAGCACAGGACCTTTGGAATCGAGACGGATGGCAAGTGCGCATATCAGCAGTGGTACGGCAGCGATGGTGAGCATAATTGCCGATATTACCACATCGCAGGCACGTTTGATGTTGATAGTGCTTGGCGATAGGTGTGTGCGCGTTATGTCGATAAACGGTTCGGCGGTTATGCTCAGCATTTTGGTCTTGAACATGAAAGCCGGCAAT
>CAJTMM010000050.1 GCA_910577465.1 uncultured Muribaculaceae bacterium
GACCCTGTCAAGGGTCGAATATCACACCCCGCCACAAAAATTCCTCATTCCAAATTGAACTGGCAAGAGCACATTGACATATTTGATTAAAACCAATAATAACCAAACCGCCGCATAAAAAAGTTCCGGCTAAACAATAGCCGGAACGGTGATTTCTACGTGGTATTCGCAAAAAGGTTTTCTGTACGCTAATTCTTAAAGTGCTTTAGAACGTTTCTGTAATTGTAGTAATGTACTTTGGGGATTAGACCGGAGAATGAACATTCTCCTTATGAGTTAGTTGTTTTACGAATAATTTGTACTAATAGTAATTGTACTTATGATAGGTTAGTGTCCAAGGGTAATTGTATTTTGGATAACTACCAAGTAATTAACTTACTTTAACTAATCTATCTCGTTTGGACTAATCGGTTTCGGATGCGAGTGCTACGGCGAATATGCGGTCCACGAATTTGAATCGTATGATGTCCATGGCATATAGGCGCGATATACACTCTTCGGCTGTGCGGCGTGATATGTGGCACTGAAGCATGAAATCCTCTATGGACACATGGGGCATATCACGCAATAGGTCGAGCAGGCTTTGCTCGGCGGTGTTGAAGGTGATGAGATTGAAAGTACCGGTATTTTTGTGTCGCCATGATTTTACCATTATGGCGGGAGCGGCAATATTCTCATCGGCAACACGGTAATAGGCGTGCCATGAGCCGTCGTGCTCCTGCGCCATGACCGGGGGAGCGTCACAGCGGTCTATATCAGCCTGAATCACCACGGCTCCTTCGGCTGCACGGTAGGCGGTGAAGCGGAGCTGTTGCGCCGGGCGGCAATATAGGTGTGCTGCCTGTTCTATGACGTAGATGTCCTCCTCGTTACGCACGCCGGCTATCACACCGTTGTCCTTTACGCCTATCAGCAGGCGGCCGCCCGAGTTGTTGGCGAATGCCGATATTGAGCGGGCTATCTTGCGGGCGTCGGATATGGCGAATTTGAAATCCTGATGTTCATGTTCGCCCTCTGCTATTGCCTGTTGCAGATAGTACTTACCGCGTATGGCATGGATATCTTTCATGTGTGCGTGACCTGCTGTGCGGTAAGTGTGGCTACTGCGGGTATGATAGGTTCTTGTCGGTGGCGTGGCGCAGAACCTCAAGATATGCCGCGGCTTGCTTGCGTGCTTCGTCGAGGTCCATGTAGCTGTAGTTGCCGCATTCCACAGGCGATGCTCCGGGTATCTCTCCGTCAAATCCTGCTATGAAACTGAATGTCTCTATCATGAGCGGAAGCACGTCGGATGAGTTGTAACTGCCTGCGACTATGAGATAGTTGCCGGTGCGGCAGCCCATCGGTCCCCAGTAGATTATGCGTTGGCTCCACTGAGGATGGTTGCGCAGGAACGTTGCGGCAAGATGTTCTATGGTGTGGAGCGCGCGTCCGCTTATTGCCGGCTGGCGGTTGGGCTCGGTCATGCGTATGTCGAAGGTGGTGATGACATCACCCGTGGGGGTGAGGTCGGTACGCGATACGTAGATACCGCGCAGGAGCTTGTTGTGGTCCACTGTGAAGCTTGCTATCCTTTCCATATCTTAGGGTAGTTTTGTGGGTTTGTCAGGCGGTGAGCTCGTGGATTATGTGGCGCAGCATGTCAAATGTATGGCGTGGCGCTTCCTCCCAGAAGTTCTGGTACTGGGCTATGTTGTCATCGGCTCCGGGGGTGTCGGAAATCACACGCATACAGGCGAACGGCACATTACGGAGATAGCATACCTGCGCTATTGCAGCCGATTCCATGTCTACGGCGTCGACCTCGGGGTAGAGATCGCGTATATGCTGCACTACGGCGGGGTCGCTGACAAAAATGTCGCCCGAGCATACCAGACCGTGCTTCACGGTGTCGCCTTCATGCAGGCAGGAGAGATTGTTTACGAAATCTGCTGTGTGGAAGAACCGCGGACATCCTGCGGCATCGCCCCATTCCGTGCCGGGGCCGCACCATACGTCGTGATAGGCTATGCGTGTGCCTACCACTATGTCGAGTATGCCGGCATTGCCACCGGTGCCGCCTGCCACTCCGGTGTTGATTATCAGTTCCGGCTCAAAGCGGTCTATTAGCGTCATGGTGCCCATGGCGGCATTGACTTTGCCTATGCCGCATTTCATGGCTATGATGGATGCCTGGCCTATGTTGCCGCAGTGGAACGTGAAGCCGTTGAATGTGCTTTGCGACTGGTTCTCGAGTAGTGGCATTAGCAGGGCAAGCTCCTTGTCCATTGCCACGATGACGCCTATTTTCATCTCTGTGTCGTTTTTTTGTGTTTGATGATGTTATCGGATTGCAAAATTACAAAATTCGATGTGATTATTTTGCCGCCTATTTGTCGAATGTGGCTATATTTGCGATTATTAATATAATTTCTGAAGATTATGAAGCTGATTCGTGTTGCCGTGATGACGGCTGCTGTAATATGGGGCGCGGTGATGCAGGCATCGGTGGTGCGTGATGTGGAGAGTGTCAATATCCCTTCGCCTGCCAAGGTCACGGTGGCTGTGCCGGAATGTTACGATACCGATACTTCGGTGCGCTATCCGGTGGTGTATCTGCTCAACGGTCATGGCGGTGACCACACCACATGGGGGCGCCTTGTGGATCTCGACAGTCTTGCCACGGAGTATGGTTGCCTGATAGTGTGTCCGGCAGGGTTGAACAGTTGGTACTGGGATTCGCCGGTCGATTCCACCCTGCAGATGGAAAGCTATATTATAGAGGAGCTGCTGCCGTGGGTGGATGCGAATTACCGCACGCGCACCGACCGGATGGGACGTGCCGTGACGGGATTGAGCATGGGCGGACATGGCGGTCTGTGGCTGGGGCTGCGCCATACGGAGCTGTTCGGCTCGGCGGGTTCTACGAGCGGTGGTGTCGACATCCGTCCTTTTCCCGGCAAGTGGAACATGGCTGACCGTCTCGGACCGCTGAAGGGCAATGAATCGGTGTGGGACTCGCACACCGTGATGGAGCTTCTGCCGGATGTGAAACCGGGTGTGACCAACATAATATTCGATTGCGGCACGGAGGATTTCTTCTATGAGGTGAACAACAGATTGCATCGTGAACTTACCCGACGTGGTATCGCGCACACCTATCTCACCTCGCCCGGCGCGCACAATGGTCAATATTGGAGCCGCTCCATAATACCGCAATTGCAATTCTTCCATACCGTATTCTACATCCCCGGCGAAGCGGGTAGCAATTGAGAAGCAGGTAAGGTCAGTTGAATAAAATGCGCCGACCATCCGTCATGACGGATAGTCGGCGTGTATTATCGCTGTCGGTTATGTTTAGAAATTGTAGCCGAGTGTGATATCGAAGAGGTTGGAGTGCATCGAGAGCTTATCCTTGGCAAGGTCGCACATGCCGGCTGCTCCGGATATGGCTGCATAATAGTGGTGCATGAATGTGGCTCCTACACCGAAACGCCATTTGATGTCACAGCGGTTGAGCATACCCTCCTTACCGTAGACGGAGCCGGAGGTATGGAAGTTGTTGATGGTTATGTAGGCGTCGGCTGAGAATCCGATGTTCACTTCCGGACCTGTGAACACTGATATCTGAAGGTCGGGGAGCACATCGAAGTGATATCCCACGTTAAGAGGTATGCGTATGCCGAACTGGCGTATGGACGCGTGGTCGAATCCACCGCGGATAGGTTCGCCGAATATCTCCTCCATCTCTTCCTTGATGAGGGATTGGTTGAGGGCGTAGGTATTGTAGTAGAATGAGAAGCCGGGTTCAAAATAAAGGTTTTTCCATACGGGCATGTGGTAGATACCGCCGAAGCTCAGACCGGAGCCATTGTTGAGTATATCGGCCTTGAGGGTGGAATTTATCTTGAAATCGCCGGGGCATGCGAGCTCGTAGGAGATGCGCGCACCGAAGTAGGCTTTGTTCTCGCGACTGTCGAATATGTCCTGTGCCGAAGCGCACAATGTGGCGACTAAGAGCGATGCCACTACAAGAATCTTTTTCATCGGATGTAAGTGTAAAATAGTTGATAATGCTTATTGAACTCATTTAAACTTTTAAAGAAAGTCTTGCAGTTCAGTTTTAACATTCGGTAAAAAGTTTAATTGAGTTCATTAGACAAATTTACGTCTAACCAAGTTAGCATCCCGCCTACTCATAGTTAAAATATGTCAACAGTCCCCATTCCGACCAACATCCATCCCCCTCCGCCCAACTCACCCCCCCAACCTAACCGCCCCTAAACCTGGATTCCTCAAAACTTATTATCCGCCAAGAATTTCTTCGCTTCCTCATCGCCTTGCTCCGCAGCTTTTTTCAACCACTTTTTCGCTTCCGCATAATCTTTAGCTACACCATTGCCATAATAATACATTAAACCGATGTTGTATTGGGCGTTTGCATCTCCTTGATTGGCAGCTTTGCGGTACCATTTCATTGCTTCCACGTAATCCGTAGTTACTCCATCTCCATCGTGGTACATCCCACCGATATTGATTTGCGCTTTTGCATCTCCTTGTTCAGCAGCTTTGCGATACCATTTCAGCGCTTCCGCGTGATCCTGGATTACCCCTTCTCCATTAGAGTACATTACACCGATGGTGTTTTGAGCTGCTGCATATCCTTGATCGGCGGCTTTATGGAACCATTTCATAGCTTCCGTGTAGTTCTTAGTTGCGCCTTCTCCAAAATAATACATTAAACCGATGTGGTATTGAGCTGCTGTATGTCCTTGTTCCGCAGCTTTGCTAAACAAGGACATAGCTTCCGCGTAATTTTTAGTTACACCATCTCCATGAAAATACATTAACCCAATTTTGTATTGAGCTTTTGCATATCCTTGATTTGCGGCTTTGCTGAACCACTTCATTGCTTCTGCGTAATCTTGGGTAACACCTTGTCCATTGGAATACAATACACCAATGCGGTATTGTGCATCATCATCTCCTTGTTCCGCAGCTTTGCGGTACCATTTCATAGCTTTCGCATAATCCTGAGTTACTCCTTGTCCATTGGAATACATTACACCAATGTATAATTGAGCTATTGCAATTTCTTGTTCCGCAGCTTTATGGAACCACTTCAAAGCTTCTGTGTAATCCTTAGTTACTCCTTCTCCATTGTAGTACATGATACCTATGAGACATTTGGCTTCTGCAACTCCTTTATCTGCGGCTTTGCGGAACCAATTCACAGCTTCCGTATAGTTCTTGGTTACACCCTCTCCAAAATAATACATGCTACCGATGCTGAATTGGGCACGTGCATATCCTTGATTTGCGGCTTTGCGGTACCACTTCGTAGCTTCCATATAATTCTTAGTTACACCGTGTCCCTCATGATACATAATCCCTATAAGATTTTGAGCTTTTGGATTGTCGGGAATTCGTAGAAGTAGTTGCATGGCTTTCTGATAGCTACCATCGTCGTAAGCCTTATTGGCTTGCTCCAAGATAGATGTGGAAGTCTCGTTTTGGGTGGAGTTGTAGTTTGGCGGGTTGGCGTCTGAATTGTTTTTTTGCGGGTTGAACCGGAAGTTTTCGATTAGGTTTCCTACTTGTACGGGATACTGCTTTTTGTTTGTGGCGAAGTAGGTGTCGCGGACTACGGATGTCATCATTTCAGAGAATGAGATATTGGGGGTGCGCATGTTTTTCATGAGCATTTTTGCAAAGGGGCTGTTGTCGCCCCGTTCTCCGTCGGTAGCTACTTTGCCGGACTGGGTGGCGAATGCTATCACGGTGCCCACGGAGCCTTCCATGGACGACAGTCCGTTGAGCGCGGAGCGGCTCCAAGCCGATTTGCGGTTGCGGCAAGCGTCGAAAAAGAATATTTTTGACGGGCATCCTGAGTTTTCGACTCTGTCTACAATATCGTTGCAGCTAAGGCAGTAACGGAGGTCGTCGCGCCGCTCAAGCATGTTGTCGACAGGGATGAGATAGTTTATGTCATCCTCCTGAATACCATGGCCGGCATAATAAAAAAATGCCACTTGATAGTCCTTGGCGAGTGTGGCGAATCGGTTTACAGCCGTGGACATATCGGTGTAGTTGCATTCGTATGTGTGAATTACATCGAATCCTAAATCGAGCAGTGTTTCAGATATGTCCTCGGCGTCTTTTTGCGCGTTGGCAAGCGTAGGTATATTGTCATATATGGAGTTGCCGAGAACCAATGCTATGCGCCGCTCGGGATAGTTCGAAGCGTTTGGGCTTCGTTCCAAATCTATGTCAGATTCTATGCCGCGTGTCGATGCTTTATTAGTTTGGAAAAGGAAGTCGAATATGCTGGAAACATTTCTTTTCTGTTTTAATACCGTTCTTGAAAATCGAAGGTGTTTGAATGTGTTCAGGTCCTTTACAATCATGTAGTGTTTTTTTGTAACCCATTTGATTTTTGAGGAGCCTTTGAATTTGTCTCCAACTTTCAAAGTGTCTTTTCCGATTACTATCGTGGGCGTGGAAAGTTTTATAATCTGATACCGGTCATCCTTATTGAGAGTAGCGGCTTGGATGCTTATTATAGATAATGAGATGAGCAGTAGTGATAACAGTCGGTTCATAGTATCGTCATTTTGATATGTCAGACTTGGAGGTTATATGGATTGTTAGAAATCCCAATACTGAGAATATAAATGCAGGTATGGTGAATATGAAAGTGGAGTGGCATATAATGTAGATTATAAGTTCAAGGATATAAAGTAGGCTTCCCCATCCCAATAGTGATAGAATAGATATAGCTATGGGGTGTTTTGCAGCGAAGGTTTTGAATTTTCCGGCATCGTGGCTGTCGTTGAAATACATGCATAGGTAGGCTATTGCGGTATACACAAGGAATAGAACAACCGTGATTAACCATTTTATGCGGTGATTGCCATTGTGTAGCGTGCGGTAGGCTTGATATTGTATGATAGGGCCGGGAATATCACCGACATAAGAGGTGTGTATATCGTTAGTGTAGTCACCTATCAGTATTATTTTGCCGGAAAGTAATTTAGTCACCTCTTCCGGGCTTTTGCGGACAAGCATATCGATTCCAAGCCGATATTTGTCCTTGTCAGGTATGGAATCCTCATAGTTGTCATTTATTGAATCGTTTGATAATATGGCCTCAGATAAAGTGTCGTCATATTGTACTTCATAGAATATCATAATATCATCTTGTATTTCTTCAACAAATGTTGTATCTACGTATTCTACGGGGGCAGTAAGCGGAATAGACTGAGCATTGTTGCACAGACTGCCATGGGAGGAGTATATGAAGCCGTGTTTGGCTATATTGCCGCCGTCGAGCTCGCGGTACATGCGCATCGGTACAGATTCCTGTCCGTGCTGGATGTATTCGTATTTGGTGAATCCGGAGAATAAGGTGGACTCGAAGTCAGCGTATGCGGCTTTTTGTAGGAGTGAACTGTCGGCTATGGTGTAATTGTCGTCGGCATGGGTGGATATTACAAGTCGCGGCATGGATGTAATGAGACTGAACAGGGCTGAATCGATTGGGGTGTCGGTGCCTTGTTCGAAGCGTATGTCCATGAGTATGTAGCGGTAGTCGGCTGTGCGAGCTATGGACAGGAAGTCGTAGAGTTTCTGCCGGTCGGTGATGGGGATGTAGCCGATGGTGTCGTTATATTCGAGTACGGGTGCCAGTTGTTTGTCCAAACTGACGTCGATATGGAGCACGTCGGAATCATCTGTGTCGTCGTGGGGGAAGAAGCGTTCTGCCAGGGCGAAGGTGAGTGAATCATCTAATAGGGTGTAGCAGTATCGGGAGTTCCCAATATAATAGTCGAATACCAATAAGCCCACAGCTACAGCCATGGATATGCACAGGCGCTTGATGAGGGGCGTGAATTTCAATGGATAATGACGGTTAGTGTGTTATACGTCACAAATTTAACGCATAAATTCCGATATTCCAAATCGGACTCGAATGTGGCGTGATGAAAGAAACAGGCAGGGTGGCTGATACCGTTGCCGGTGTCGCGCCGCCCTGTCCGTAGTCTATGGATTGTGCTCCGGTTAGGGAGGGGTTATGATTCCTCTTGGTTACGATGCTTGGCTTTGTGTTTGTTTTTTGTTGCCGCCGAATCGATGTCTTTTTCCTCTTTAAGATCGATTTCGTTGTGTTTCGAGTCTATTACTTTATATTGCAGATAGGCAAGCGACTCGTCGGGCAGGATGCGGAATTTGCGTCCGAGTTCCATGCGCCATTTGCGGTAGACCGACAGGAGACCTTTTTTGATATAGGCGTCAACGAAGGGGTGCACGTACATGATGAAGTCGGTGACTTTGAGGTCGTCGATGAGGTAGTGCAGTTTTTCCTTGAGTGTGTCGGTGAACAGGAGCGATGGCTGTACCTGCCCTTTGCCGTAGCATGAGGGGCATGCCTCGGTGGTGACGATGTCGAGCGCCGGGCGTACGCGCTGGCGTGTAATCTGCATCAGACCGAATTTGCTGAGCGGTAGTATGTTGTGCCGGGCGCGGTCGTTTGCCATAATCTCGCGCATGTGTTCGTAGAGTTTCTGCCGGTGCTCAGCTTTGCCCATATCTATGAAGTCAATCACGATGATGCCGCCCATGTCGCGCAGACGTAGCTGGCGGGCTATCTCGTCGGCGGCGCGCATGTTGACTTCGAGCGCGTTGCTTTCCTGGTCGTTGGCTGCTTTGGAGCGGTTGCCGGAGTTGACGTCGATGACGTGCAGTGCCTCGGTGTGTTCGATGATGATGTATGCTCCGCTTTTGAATGATACGGTTTTGCCGAACGATGATTTGATCTGCCGTGTGATGCTAAAGTGGTCGAATATCGGTTCGTCCTTGGTGTAGAGCTTGACTATGTCCTTGCGCTCGGGGGCTATGAGGTTGACATAGTTGGATATTTGCTCGAATGTTTCACGGTCGTTGACGTAGATGTTTTCAAAGTTGGGGCTGAATATGTCGCGCAATACGCCCACTATGCGGCTTTCTTCTTCGAAAACGAGCGCGGGGGCGGTGGCTGTACGTGCTTTGGCTACGGTATCTTCCCAGTATTTGACGAGTGTTTTCATCTCGTGGTTTAGTTCGGCTACGCGTTTTCCTTCGGCGGATGTGCGTATGATGACTCCGAAGTTTTTCGGGCGTATGCTCTCGATGAGTTGTCGGAGCCGCATTTTTTCTTCGGTGGTTTTGATTTTCTGGGATATCGATACTTTGTCGCCGAATGGAATCAGCACCATGTATCGTCCGGTGAGGGTGATTTCGGTAGTGAGCCTTGGACCTTTGGATGAGATGGGTTCTTTGACTATCTGCACCATCAGTTCCTGACCGGCGGTGAGTACATCGGCTATGGAGCCTTGCTTGTCGATGTCGGGCAGGAGTTTCATTTTCGACAGTTGCGGTACTGTGCGTTCGCTCTTGTCGAGTGCTTTTTTGAGGAATGAGGAGTAGGAGGAAAATTGTGAGCCAAGATCTAAGTAGTGGAGGAATGCGTCCTTGTCGTAGCCTACGTTGACGAAGGCGGCGTTTAATCCGGGCATAAGTTTCTTGACTTTTGCCAGATATATGTCGCCTACGGCGTAGGAGATGTTGCGCGCCTCTTTCTGGAGGGACACGAGCCGGGAGTCCTCAAGTAGTGCTATTGACACTTCGGAGGGCTGCACGTCGACTATTAGTTCGCTTCGCATCAGGCTTAGATTTA
>CAJTMM010000051.1 GCA_910577465.1 uncultured Muribaculaceae bacterium
ATGGTGTCGATGTCGTCCTTGCTTCCGACCACGAGGCGTTCGTAGTCGCGGAGGCCTGTACCTGCAGGGATGAGGTGTCCGCAGATTACGTTTTCCTTCATACCTTCCAGTGTGTCGGTCTTACCGTTGATAGCGGCTTCGTTGAGCACTTTGGTGGTTTCCTGGAATGAAGCTGCCGACATGAAGCTACCGGTCTGGAGAGCGGCGCGAGTGATACCTTGCAGTATCTGCTCGGAAGTAGCTGGCACGGCGTCGCGTACTACGATAGGACGGAGGTCGCGGCGTTTGAGTGCGGAGTTCTCGTCGCGGAGCTTGCGTGCGGTGATAATCTGTCCGGGTTTAACGTTTTCGCTGTCGCCGGCATCGGTAACCACTTTCTTGCCCCAGATGCGGTCGTTTTCGTCCATGAACGCGCGTTTGTCGACAATCTGCTGTTCGAGGAAGCAGGTGTCGCCCGGGTCAAGGATGTTGACCTTGCGCATCATCTGGCGTACGATTACTTCAAAGTGCTTGTCGTTGATCTTCACACCCTGCATGCGGTACACGTCCTGAACTTCGTTGACGATGTATTCCTGAACGGCTGTCGGTCCCATGATGTTGAGGATGTCGGCAGGAGTGATGGCACCGTCGGAGAGGGGAGTACCGGCGCGTACGTAGTCGTTTTCCTGAACGAGGATTTGCTTGGACAGGGGCACGAGGTATTTCTTGACTTCACCGATACGGGATGTAACGGTGATTTCACGGTTACCGCGTTTTACCTTTCCGAAGTTGACTTCACCGTCGATTTCGGCTACGATTGCGGGGTTGGACGGGTTACGGGCTTCGAAGAGCTCAGTAACACGGGGCAGACCACCGGTGATGTCACCTGCGCTTCCGGATGCACGCGGTATCTTGACAAAGATTTCACCGGGTTTGAGCTCGGCACCTTCGTCGACCATCAAGTGAGCGCCTACAGGGAGTGCGTATGTCTTGACAATCTGTCCGTTGGCATCGAGGATATTGGCTTCGGGAACTTTGCCACGATCCTTGGATTCGATTATAATCTTTTCGCGGAGACCTGTCTGTTCGTCGGAGTCAACACGGTATGTTACGTTTTCGATGAGGTTGAGGTATTGTACCTTACCACCTGCTTCGCTGACGATAACGGCGTTGAAGGGGTCCCATTCGCAAATCACGTCGCCCTTGGCTACGGTGTCACCGTTGGAGAAGTACAGTTTAGAACCGTAGGGTATGTTGGCGTTGGTGAGCATCATCTTGGTATTGGGGTCGATGATACGCATTTCAGCGAGTCGGCCGATAACAACCTCGACGTTGCGTCCGCGAGCGTCGACTTCGTCGGTCTTGACGGTACGGAGCTCGTCGATTTCGAGTGTACCTTCGTAGCGTGAAGTTACAGATGATACAGCTGCGATGTTTGATGCCACACCACCGACGTGGAATGTACGGAGTGTAAGCTGGGTACCGGGTTCACCGATGGACTGAGCTGCGATTACACCTACGGCTTCGCCTTTCTGAACCAAACGGTTGTTGGCAAGGTTTCGACCGTAGCATTTCGCGCATACGCCTTTCTTGCTTTCGCAAGTGAGGACCGAGCGGATTTCAACGGATTCGATGGGCGATGCGTTGATGCGGTCGGCAGCGGCATCGTTGATTTCCTCTCCGGCGGCAACTATGATTTCACCGCTGATGGGGTCGATGATGTCGTGTACGGATACGCGTCCGAGGATGCGTTCACCGAGAGAAGCCACAACTTCGTCGTTGTTCTTGATTTCGGTGCATACGAGTCCGCGGAGTGTGCCGCAGTCCTCTTCGTGGATAATCACGTCGTGAGCCACGTCGACGAGACGGCGTGTGAGGTAACCGGCGTCGGCTGTTTTCAAGGCGGTGTCGGCAAGACCCTTACGGGCACCGTGTGTGGAGATGAAGTATTCCAATACTGACAGACCTTCCTTGAAGTTAGCCAAAATCGGGTTCTCGATAATCTGACCGCCTTCGGCACCGCTCTTCTGGGGCTTTGCCATAAGACCACGCATACCTGAAAGCTGACGAATCTGGTCCTTAGAACCACGGGCGCCTGAGTCAAGCATCATATATACAGGGTTGAAGCCCTGCTGGTCGGCGGATATCTGTTTCATCAGAGTGTCGGCGAGACGTGCGTTGACGTGCGTCCAGATGTCGATAATCTGATTGTAACGTTCGTTGTTGGTGATGAAGCCCATTGAGTAGTTGTTCATCACTTCCTGTACCTGTTCGTAACCTTCGCGTACGTATTCTTCCTTTTCGGCGGGGATAATCACGTCGCCGAGGTTGAACGACAGACCACCCTTGAATGCCATGCGGTAACCGAGGTTCTTGATGTCGTCAAGGAATTGTGCCGAGCGGGGGATACCGCATTTCTTGATTACCTTGGAGATGATGGTGCGCAATGATTTCTTGGAAAGAATTTCATTGACGTAGCCTATTTCCTTAGGTACATATTGGTTTACGAGGATGCGTCCTACGGATGTGTTTTCCACCAAGTGCTTGATGGGGTTACCGTCGGCATCAACGTCGTCGACCATCACGGTAACGGGAGCATGTAGTGTCACGCGACCTTCGTTGTAAGCGATTTCGGCTTCTTCGGGTCCGTAGAATTTGAGACCTTCGCCTTTGTCGCCTTTACGGAGCTTGGTGATGTAGTACAAACCGAGTACCATGTCCTGAGAGGGGACGGTGATAGGTGCGCCGTTGGCAGGATTGAGGATGTTGTGGGCACCGAGCATGAGCATCTGAGCCTCGAGAACGGCTTCGTTGCCGAGTGGGAGGTGAACAGCCATCTGGTCACCGTCGAAGTCGGCGTTGAATGCGGTACATGCGAGAGGATGAAGCTGGATTGCCTTACCTTCAATCATCTTGGGCTGGAATGCCTGAATACCGAGACGGTGAAGAGTCGGGGCACGGTTGAGCAGCACGGGATGACCTTTCATCACGTATTCGAGGATGTCCCAAACCACGGGTTCCTTGCGGTCCACAATCTTTTTGGCGGATTTGACGGTTTTGACAATGCCGCGTTCGATAAGTTTGCGGATAACGAAAGGTTTGTAAAGCTCGGCTGCCATATTCTTGGGGATACCGCATTCGTGCATCTTCAGTTCAGGACCAACGACGATAACCGAACGTGCGGAGTAGTCGACACGTTTACCGAGGAGGTTCTGACGGAAGCGGCCCTGCTTGCCTTTCAGTGAGTCGGAAAGGGATTTGAGGGGACGGTTGGCTTCAGTCTTAACGGCTGAGGATTTGCGCGAGTTGTCGAGCAGTGAGTCAACGGCTTCCTGAAGCATACGTTTCTCGTTGCGGAGAATCACTTCGGGAGCCTTTATCTCGATGAGACGTTTGAGACGGTTGTTACGGATGATAACGCGACGATAGAGGTCGTTGAGGTCGCTGGTGGCGAAACGACCGCCGTCGAGGGGCACGAGGGGACGCAATTCCGGCGGAATTACGGGTACTGCCTGAAGTACCATCCATTCGGGTTTGTTGCGTCCGCGGGATGCGCGGAATGATTCCACGACCTGAAGGCGTTTGAGCGCTTCGGTCTTACGCTGCTGCGAGCCGTCGGTGTCGGCTTGGTGACGCAACTGGTATGAGAGGTTGTCGAGGTCGAGACGCTGCAAGAGGTCGTAGACAGCTTCGGCACCCATCTTGGCTATGAATTTGTTGGGGTCGGAGTCATCGAGCATCTGGTTCTCCTTGGGGAGCTTGTCGATGATGTCGAAATATTCTTCCTCGGTGAGGAGGTCGAGTGCCTGTACTTCTTCGACGGGACCGGGTTGGATAACTACATAGCGTTCGTAGTAGATGACTGCATCGAGCTTTTTCGAAGGTAACCCGAGCAGATAACCTATCTTGTTGGGGAGTGAGCGGAAGTACCAGATGTGAGCCACGGGCACAACGAGCTTGATGTGACCCATGCGTTCGCGGCGCACCTTCTTTTCGGTGACTTCCACACCGCAACGGTCGCACACGATGCCTTTGTAACGGATGCGTTTGTATTTTCCGCAGTGGCATTCGTAGTCCTTGACGGGACCGAAGATGCGCTCGCAGAAAAGACCGTCGCGTTCGGGCTTGTATGTGCGATAGTTGATGGTTTCGGGTTTCAGCACCTCACCGCTTGACTTCTCGAGGATTTCCTCGGGCGAAGCGAGACCGATGGTGATTTTTGAGAACCCGGTTTTTATTTTATTGTCTTTTCTAAAAGCCATATTAGATGTTGACTAAGATAGTTAAGTGTGAGAGAATTACTGTTCGAGATTGATGCTCAATCCTAAGCCGCGGAGCTCGTGGAGCAAAACGTTGAGGGATTCGGGAATGCCGGCTTGAGGCATCGGGTCGCCCTTGACGATAGCTTCGTAGGCTTTGCTGCGGCCTGTAACGTCGTCGCTCTTGATGGTGAGGATTTCCTGGAGGATGTGTGCGGCGCCGAATGCTTCGAGCGCCCAAACTTCCATCTCACCGAAGCGCTGACCACCGAACTGTGCCTTACCACCGAGGGGTTGCTGGGTGATTAGTGAGTACGGACCGATGGAGCGTGCGTGCATCTTGTCTTCAACCATGTGGCCGAGCTTAAGCATGTAAATCACACCTACGGTAGCGGGCTGGTCGAAACGTTCGCCTGTTCCGCCGTCGTACAGGTAAGTCTTGCCGTATCGGGGCAGACCAGCCTTGTCGGTCCAGTTGTTGAGGTCGTCGAGTGTGGCACCGTCGAAAATCGGTGTGGCGAATTTTTCGCCGAGTTCGCGACCTGCCCATCCGAGCACGGTTTCGAAAATCTGACCGAGGTTCATACGCGAGGGCACACCGAGGGGGTTGAGGACGATGTCCACAGGGGTACCGTCGGCAAGGAACGGCATGTCTTCCTGACGTACGATACGGGAAACGATACCTTTGTTACCGTGGCGTCCTGCCATCTTGTCACCAACGCTTATCTTACGTTTCTTGGCTACGTAGACTTTAGCCATCTGCATGATGCCAGAGGGGAGTTCGTCGCCTATTGATATGTCGTTTTTCTTGCGGCGCAGCTCAGCGTCTATTTCCTTGCGTTTACGCAGGTAGTTGACGATGGTGGCGCGTATCATATCGTTTTTGTGTGCGTCGGCAGTCCACTTGCTGAGGTTGATGGTGTCGTAGTCAATCTCACGGAGAGTGGCGGCGGAGAACTTGGCACCCTTGGGTACGATGTCTGTACCGAGGAAGTCCTTGACACCTTGCGATGTCTTGCCGGATGTAAGTGTCATGAGTTTGCTTACGAGCACGTCTTTAAGTGCGTCGAGCTTTTCTTCGTATTCTTCGTCGAGCTTAGGCAGCATGGCGTTGGCGCTCTTGTTGCTGCGTTTCTTGGCTGCGCGCGAGAACAGGTTGGTACCGATTACCACACCCTTGAGTGAGGGTGACGCCTTGAGTGAGGCGTCTTTCACGTCGCCCGCCTTGTCGCCGAAGATGGCGCGGAGGAGTTTTTCTTCCGGGGTGGGGTCGCTTTCGCCTTTAGGTGTAATCTTACCAATCATTATGTCGCCGGGCACGACGTGTGCGCCGACACGGATGATACCGCGTTCGTCGAGGTCTTTGGTTGCATCCTCGCTTACGTTGGGTATGTCGGATGTGAGTTCCTCCATACCGCGTTTTGTCTCGCGTACTTCGAGGGAGTATTCATCGACGTGTACGGAGGTGAGGATGTCTTCGCGTACCACGCGTTCGTTGAGCACGATTGCGTCCTCATAGTTGTAACCTTTCCAAGGCATGAATGCAACCTTGAGGTTGCGTCCGAGTGCGAGCTCGCCGTTTTCGGTCGAGTAGCCTTCGGTGAGGATGGTGCCGTTGGTGACACGCTGACCTTTTTCACATATAGGACGAAGGTCAATGGTGGTGCTTTGGTTGGTTTTGCGGAATTTGGGGATGTGGTATTCCTTGACAGCATCTTCGAAAGCAACGAATTCTTCGTCTTCGGTGCGGTCGTAGCGGATGCGTATCACTGTGGCATCGACAAATTCAATCACGCCGTCGCCCTCTGCTGTAATCTGTGTGCGTGAGTCACGTATGAGCTGGCCTTCGAGACCTGTGCCCACGATGGGTGATTCGCTGCGCAACAAGGGAACTGCCTGGCGCATCATGTTCGAACCCATGAGCGCGCGGTTGGCGTCGTCGTGTTCGAGGAAGGGGATGAGCGAAGCCGCGATTGATGCAATCTGTGTGGGCGATACGTCCATAAGCTCTACCTGGTCGGGGGCTACGATCGGGAAGTCGGCGTCCAGACGTGCTTTAACGCGGTCGCGTACGAATGTACCGTCGTCGTTGAGGGGAGCGTTGCCTTGGGCAATCATCTTGCCTTCTTCGATTTCGGCAGTAAGGTATGTTATTTCATCGTTGTTGAGGTTGACCTTGCTGTTTTCCACCTTGCGGTAGGGTGTCTCGATGAAGCCGAGGTCGTTGATTTTCGCATATACGCACAACGATGATATAAGACCGATGTTAGGTCCTTCCGGAGTTTCGATAGGACATAGACGACCGTAGTGTGTATAGTGTACGTCGCGCACTTCGAAGCCTGCGCGTTCGCGTGACAGACCGCCGGGGCCGAGTGCCGACATACGGCGTTTGTGCGTCATTTCGGCGAGCGGGTTGGTCTGGTCCATGAACTGCGACAGGGCGTTGGTGCCGAAGAATGTGTTGATAACCGACGAGATTGTCTTGGCGTTGATAAGGTCAATCGGTGTGAACACTTCGTTGTCGCGCACGTTCATGCGTTCGCGAATGGTGCGTGACATACGTGCCAAGCCCACTCCGAACTGGTTGTAGAGCTGTTCGCCTACGGTGCGTACGCGGCGGTTGCTCAAGTGGTCGATATCGTCAACGTCGGTTTTGGAGTTGATGAGTTCGATCAAATATTTTATGATGGCGATGATGTCCTCTTTTGTGAGAACTTTCACGTCCATGGATGTGGTGAGGTCGAGTTTCTTGTTGATACGGTAACGTCCCACCTCGCCGAGGTCGTAACGTTTTTCAGAGAAGAACAGGTTGGTGATGACCTCACGTGCGCTTGCATCGTCCGGTGGCTCGGCGTTGCGGAGCTGTCGGTAGATGTATTGGATAGCTTCCTTCTCGGAGTTGGAAGTATCTTTCTGGAGAGTGTTGAATATGATTGAGTAGTCGCTGGTGTTGACATCTTCCTTGTGCACAAGGATTGTTGCGGCACCTGAGTCGAGTATTTCCTGGATGTGGTGTTCCTCGATTACGGTTTCGCGGTCGATGAGCACTTCGTTGCGGTCAATAGACACAACTTCACCGGTGTCTTCGTCGACGAAGTCCTCAACCCAGGTCTTCAGGAGACGTGCCGCCAATTTTCGACCAACGGCTTTCTTGAGATTAGTCTTGTTAACTTTGAGCTCTTCGGCAAGACCGAAAATTTCGATGATGTCCTTGTCGCTTTCCAGACCGATGGCACGCAACAGAGTGGTTACGGGCAATTTTTTCTTACGGTCGATGTAGGCGTACATCACATTGTTGATGTCGGTGGCAAACTCTATCCAAGAACCGCGGAACGGGATGATACGAGCGGAGTAGAGTTTGGTGCCGTTGGCGTGTGTGCTCTGTCCGAAGAACACACCGGGCGAACGGTGAAGCTGGGATACGACAACGCGTTCGGCACCGTTGATGACGAACGTACCTTTCTCGGTCATGTAAGGAATCAAACCGAGGTAAACGTCTTGTATCACTGTAGCAAAGTCCTCGTGGTCAGGGTCGGTACAGTAAAGTTTTAGTTTGGCTTTGAGTGGCACACTGTAAGTGAGACCTCTTTCCAGGCACTCTTCGATAGTGTATCGCGGCGGATCGATATAATAGTCGAGAAATTCGAGTACGAAGTTATTGCGAGTGTCGGCAATAGGGAAGTTCTCGGCAAATACTTTATAAAGGCCCTCGTTGTTTCTTTTTTCCGGTGGAGTGTCAAGCTGTAGGAAGTCCTTGAAAGACTTGAGCTGCACCTCGAGGAAGTCGGGATAAGGAAGCGGATTCTTAACCGACGCAAAATTTACACGGGGTTTTTGTAATGAAACTGACATCTAAAAAATTGTAATGTTAAAGAACTCAAATTAAATATTAACACAAAAAGGTTAAGTATGCGCCCTATTGGCCATACTTAACCTATATACCTGATTAACAGGCGTTATTATTTAAGTTCAACTTCAGCGCCGGCTGCTTCG
>CAJTMM010000052.1 GCA_910577465.1 uncultured Muribaculaceae bacterium
TGTGCTTTTGGCACAGCCTTTTCGGTATGGGGGTGTGGGGGATTATGCTTTGGCTGCTTTGCGGCCGCGACGGGCGTCGGTGAGGTATGCCACGGGGGCTGCCACGAAGATGGTGGCGAGGGTACCGATGACAACACCGAATATCATGGCGAAGGTGAACGAGCGGATGGCGTCGCCACCGAGGATGAAGATACAGAGCAACACAAGGAGTGTGGAAGCGGAGGTCATCACCGTACGGCTCAGGGTAGAGTTGATAGAGGCGTTGATGGTGGTGAAGAAGTCCTGCTTGGGATAGAGACCCACGTTTTCGCGTACGCGGTCGAAGACTACCACGGTGTCGTTGATCTGATAACCAATCACGGTAAGGATTGCCGCGATGAACGACTGGTCAATCTCCATGGCGAAGGGGAACACGCCCCAGAAGAGGGAGTAGAAGCCGATGATGGAGAATGCGGTGAATGCAACGGCTGCGAGTGCACCGAATGAGAAGGCGATGTTGCGGAAACGTATGAGGATGTAGAGGAACATGGCGATGAGCGAGAGGATGACGGCTATGATGGCGTCGGTGCGCATGTCGTTAGCCACGGAGGGTCCTACTTTCTGCGATGACATGATGCCGATGTTCTCGTTGGTGGTTGAGAAGTCGGCTTTGGACATGTCGCCAATCTCGCTCTTGAGACCGTTGTAGAGGATGTCGGTAATCTGGTCGTCGATGTTCTCTTCGTCGCTATCAATCTTATAGTTGGTAGAGATACGTACTTTGGTGTTGTCGTCGATGGTGATGACAGAAACCTGCGCGCCTTCGAAGAGGGGGGCGAGCTGAGCCTGGAGCTCGTGAGTCTTCACGGGGTGGTCGAACTGAACGACGTAGTTGCGTCCGCCTGAGAAGTCGATGCCCTGGTTCATACCGCGGAGGAAGAGTGAAGCCACAACGATGAGGGCGAAGATGCCGCATACGGTGAAGCTTATCTTGCGTGCTCCGAGGAAGTTGAAGTGAGCCTTGGTGAACATCTTGCGCGAGATAGCCGTGGTGAACGTGAGGTTCATGAAGGGCTTGGTCTTGGCAAACATGATGAATATCAGACGGGTCAGGAACACTGCGGTGAAGAATGAGCAGATGATACCGATGATGAGTGTGGTAGCGAAGCCTTTGATGGGGCCTGTACCGAAGAGGAGGAGGATGACACCGGTGATGACTGATGTGAGGTTGGAGTCGAAGATGGCGGAGAATGCGTTGCTATAACCGTCGGCTATGGCTGTGCGGATGTTCTTGCCGGCACGGAGTTCTTCTTTGGTGCGTTCGAAGATGAGCACGTTGGCGTCGACTGCCATACCGAGCGCGAGCACAATACCGGCGATACCGGAGAGTGTGAGCACTGCCTGGAATGAAGCGAGGATGCCGAATGTGAAGAAGATGTTGAATATCAAGCCGATGTTGGCAATGAGTCCGGGGATAACGCCGTAGAAGAGCATCATGAATATCATGAGGAGCACGAGTGCCACGACGAATGACATGAAGCCGTCTTCAATAGCCTGCTGGCCGAGCGAGGGACCGATTACGGTGTCGGAGATGATGTCGACCTTAGCAGCCATCTTACCGGATTTGAGCACGTTGGCAAGGTCCTTTGCCTCGTCGGTGGAGAAGTTGCCGGTGATGGATGAGCGTCCGCCTTCGATCACATTGTTGACGCGGGGAGCTGAGTAAACCTGACCGTCGAGCACGATGGCAACCTGCTTCTCGATGTTGGCGGCAGTGATGCGTGCCCATTGCTTGGCAGCGTCGGGCTTCATGTTCATGGATACGTAGTTGCCACCCTGCATCTGGTCAAATTCAGATGTAGCCGAGGTGACTACGTCGCCGCTGAGTGCGGGCTTGCCGTTGGTGGTCTTGAGAGCCACGAGGGTGTAGAGGTCGATGCGACGAGTGATGCCAGTGGCGGTGTCGGGAATCTCTACGGTCTGGGGTTTAACCTGCCAAGCGAGCTTGAGGTTGGAGGGGAGGAGACGCTTGGCTGCGGGTGAAGCTATGATGGAGTCGATAGCCGGACGGTTCATGGCAGTAGCCACACCGAGTTCGACGGGACCGACGTTGCCGAGCTGGAAGAAGAGTTCCGAGAGACCGCGACCGTTGGTGGTGGAGTCGGCGCGCAACGAAGCATCGAGCTGAGCGATGGCTGCGGCGAATTCCTGCACGGGCATGGTTTCGTAGAATTCGAGGTTGGCGGATGACTTGAGCAGGTCGCGGACGCGGTCGTGTTCCTTCACGCCGGGGAGTTCGAGAAGAATCTGTCCGTCCTTTTCAAGTTCCTGGATGTTGGGAGAAACGACGCCGAACTGGTCGATACGCGAGCGGAGCACGTTGGTGGAGCTGCTCACGCGGTCCTTGACCTCCTGCTTGAGGGCTGACTCGACAGCTTCGGGGCTGTCGCCGCGCTTAACCTGATCCTTGAACACGACAGAGAGGTCGCCTTGGGGGTCGAGGGCTTTGTATTCGCGGCAGAATATAGCCACATAGTCGTTGCTCTTGGTGGCGCGAGCCACAGAGTCGGCGTTGTTGATGGCTGTTTCGAAGTATGGGTTTCCATCGGCGTTTGCCATAGAACGTAGGATGTCAGGTACAGAAACCTGCAGTGTAACGTTCATACCACCTTTGAGGTCGAGGCCAAGGCCAACGCCTAATTTCTGAACCTGATTGTAGGTGTAGCCGAGCCAAACTTTTTCTTTAGCGATGGAGTCGATGTAGCTCTTGTAGGCTAAACGGTAAGAGTCGGAGCTTGCGTTGGTATCGCCTGAAAGTTGCTGCGCATAAGCCTCAGCCTTTTCTTCGTAGTGGTTGGAAACCAGTGTGAAAGAGATGTAAAAGAGGCAAATGAGAACCAAGAAGATAGCCAGAATACCAGCCACAACGCTTCCTAATTTTCCTTTTTGCATGTGAGTTAAAAAATAAGTATTGGGTTATTAAATTTTGTAATTAGTCGAATTTTCAGCTTGCAAATATAGCACATTCTTTTGAAAAAGTGCATAAAACGGTCGCAAAGGATGTGTTATAGGGGCGTTTTTCCTAATTTGTGCATACGGTCGGTTATGAATTCCGCCATTTGCGGGGTGTTTTGCTCGACGCTCTCGAGCAGGCGTATCTGTGCGCGTGTGCGGACAAGATTGTGCTCGGGGTAGGCTATCTTATAATATGTGTCGCCGTTGAGGTAGTCGGTGAAGAAGCGTACTGCCTGCATGTAGGGGAAGAGTGCTGCCGCGTAGGGGAGGTTTTCAATCTCGAGAGGGGTGAGGAATGCGGCTGCAGAAGAGAGGTAACCTTCGGTGAATGTGCGGAATATGTCCATGTTGAAGCTTACGCGAGAGAGGTCGGGGTCGTCTTCGGCACCGGTGTTGGCGGCAGTGCGCAGGAAGTCGCCGTAGTCGGAGAATATGTATGAGGGCATGACGGTGTCGAGGTCAATGACACAGAGTACGTGTCCCTGACGGTCGAACATCATATTGTTGACTTTGGTGTCGCAGTGACATACGCGCTTGGGCAGCAGACCTTGGCGGTGGAGCTCCTCGGCGCGGCACATGTCAGTGGCACGGCGCAGGAGGTCGTCGATGATGTCGCGGTTGGCTTCGACGCGTCCGGCGGCATCGTCGCGTATGGCGTCGCGGAACTGTTGCAGGCGGAATTCCATGTTGTGGAAGTCGGGGATGGATTCGGTGAGTGTGTCGGGGATGTCGACGAGCATTGCCTGGAATTGTCCGAATGCCTCGCCTGCGTGGCGTGAGTATTTTTCGTTGACGGTGTCGAATGTGTCGGCGTCGGGGATGAAGAGCATCATGCGCCAGTAGGATGTGCCATCGAAGTAGTAAGTCTTGTTTTCGTCATCCTTCAACGGGATGAAGGTGAGGACTTTGCGGTCGATGTCGGTGACGCCTTGGGCAATGAGTTTGCGGCGTATGTGTGCTGTGACTGCCATGATGTTGCGCTGGAGCCCTTCGACGTCGGTGAATATGTGGTGGTTGATGCGCTGGAGGACGTAGTCGGGGGTGTCGGGGGACTGGGTGCGGAGAATGTATGTGTCGTTGATGAGTCCTGCTCCGAGGGGACGGATGTCGGCGGGTGTGCCTTGAATCCGGAATTGTGCCACTATGGGTGAAATATGGTCCATGATATTATGTGTTTGTGTTTAGTTATTAAGGTGATTGTGGCACAAAGATAGTGATTAATTAGGAATTAGAAATGGGGAATCAGGAATTAGGGATGGGTTCGTGTGCGCCGAGTGCGGGTGCTGGTGGACGGGGGGTGCCGTAGATGTCGGTGGCGGGGAGGGGGAGTGTGTTGAGCGCGGGGAAGGCTGCTTCGATGGCGGGGGAGAGTGGCTGCAGACGGTAGTCGAAGAGGTAGTCGGCGCGGACGGTGTAGAATAGCGGGTCCTGATTCCAGAGGATGTCGGTGAAGTGTTCGTCGTCGGTGCCGTCGCTGCGTATAAGGCATCGGCGGAGGTAGATTTGTGTGCCGTCGAGGTTGCCGGGTGCCATATCGGCGGAGCTTCCGTAGAGTATGGAGTTGGCGATGGTGGCTTGTGTGAGGGGGAGCCCGGAGGTGTCGGCGTTGTCGGGAGTGAGGTGTGAGAGTTGGATGAGTGCGCCGGTGATGGCAGAGAAGAGGTAGTAGTTGGAGAATGTGCAGTGGTTGAAGATGTGGCTTCCGCCGTGCAGTGCCACGGGTCCGGCTCCGGCTTCAGCAAATTCGGTGCCGACGGCGTGGATGGATGCGTGGCGGCTCTGGAGGACGTGGGAGTGGGCGTTGCGCAGACGGCAGTTGATGAGGGTGAGGGCGGGATGGGAGGCGTCGGAGTCGGGGATGGAGTCGAGGATGAGCCCGTGGACGGTGTTGCGTATGGTGGTGCAGGTCAGGCGGCTACCGGAGGAGGTGGAGGTGAGTGTGACGCCTTGCCACTGGCGTGACATGAGGTCGAAGGATACGCCTGTGATGACGTTGCCCTGGCGGTCGCCGCACATATCGACGGGAGCTTCGGGGGTGCCGTCGGCGATGAGTGTGCCGTGGACGATAAGGCGGGCATTGTCGTGGAAGTAGAGTCGCGATCCGGCTTCGATGGTGAGTGTGGTGCCGGGGGATACGACGAGGGAGTCGAAAATCTGTCGCGGACGGTCGGCGGTGAAGAGGGTATCGTGTGTGATGGTCTTTGCCCGCAGACGGTCGACGTCCTGTCCCTGCGCGGAGATGATGACCTGGGATGTGACACCGTTGGTGATGAAGCGTAGGGTGCGCTCGATGTCGATGGGGAGGTAGGTGCCGTTCTGGGGGAGGGTGACGGCGACGAATACGTAGATGGAGTCGTTGGGGCGAATCTCGATGTCGGAGAAGCTTGATCCGGAGAGACCGTCGACGTTGAGCCGGAATATGCCGTCGGGGTCGTCGGCGAATGCTATTGAGCTTATGGATAGGATTTTATCGTGGCGGTTGTAGACGCGGAAGGAGTAGGTGGGTGTTGCCTGGTCGGTGAAGATGGTGCCGATGTGAAGGGTGTCGGTGGAGAATTCCGGCTGGTGGGCGGGTGATGTGGTGATGCCGTCCTCGATGCATGCGGGGAGTGATAGGGCGGTGAGTATAAGGATGATGAGTATGCGGATGGTTTTCATGATTGATACAGTCAGTTTTAGTCAAGTGATTAACGAGAAGTGCGGGTGTATATTGTGATAAAGGTGACCAAGGGGTTGAGAATTAGGAAATTTTAATTGGCGGGTAGGAGTGTGCGCAGCTGTGAGGGTGATGCGGTGTCGGTGGTGATGGGTAGTGTGGATATGACGTAGAGTCCGATGGCGCGTGTCATGAGGATGTCGTCGTGGTGGCCTTTCCGTGCGGAGTATGCTCCGTTGGGGCGGTTTTCGTAGGTGGAAAGCTCGTTGCAGGCGTCGGCGTCGCGTTCGGTGTACATGCCTTCGCGCACGGCGCTGATGAGTGATGCAATGACGAGGGGCTTGGTGACGCGGTTGGTGTGGAAGCCGACGCGTGGTGCGAGATGCGGTGCGGCTGTGGTGTCGCGTGGTGTGCGGATGTACATGTTGCGGTAGGTGGAGTTGAGCTCTTCGAGGAGGTATTGCGCACCCGATTCGGTTGCCGCTTCGAAGGTGTTGCTCTCGACGACGAGGAGCGCGTCGTGGTACCATTGGGCGAGCGCGCGAGCCTGTGCGGCGAGGAGGTGATGGTCGCAGTGTCCGCGCCATTGCGCGACGATGGTGGGGTGGTGGGTGTGTTCATGGATGTCGGGGAAGCGGTCGAATATGGCTATGACGGACCAGTCGGAAGCTGCGGAGCGTCCTCCGATGTCGACGACGGCGACGTAGCGGTTGCGGTGGTTGACCTTGGCGGCGGGTTCCGCCCAAATCTTGAGTGTTCCGCCGACGGTTTTGGGCGGTTGGGTGGATAGGGCTTCCGGGGCGAGGGGTTCGGTGCATTTGGCGCGCAGCCGTTCGATTTCCTCGGAGTTGAATACGGAGCTGTTGGTGGCGACGAATGCTTCCTCGGGTGTGGTGGGGTATTCCGCCTGCATGGCTGTGGATGAGCCGATGTCGTCGAGCCTGTGCCGGTACCAGTATATCATCTCGAGTGTGAGTCCGCGGTCCCAAAGGGATAGCTCGTAGGGGTTGAGCGTGCGGATGAATGCTTCGGGGTCGGGGATGTCCATGCGGTACATCTCGATTTCGTACCAGGGGACGAAGATGGCGCGGCGGTTGGACTCGCCGCTGCAGGCGCGCAGCCATTCGAGGTGGAAGTAGTTGCCGACGCCGTTGGCGGTGGATTCGAGGACAATCATAGAGTAGGGGATGTAGGGTATGCCACCGCAGACGGCGCGTATGAAGTCGACGGGGGAACGATTGTCGGTGTCTTTCCAGAAGGCGACCTCGCTGAGGTGTGCCATGGCGCAGTCGAGTCCGCGAGTGGCTTCCTGTGCCGCGGCTGATGATATGGTGACGTTGCATCCGCGTCCGGTGATCTCGCGGGTGTTGCGTGAGCCTTCGAATACGGAGAAACGCGGGGCGGTGTCGCCTTGCCAGTATTGCTCGGGGTATTCACGGAGCATGGCGGAGTATATGGCGCGGATGGTGGATGCGGTGTTCTGGTGCTGCGCGCAGATGAGGGAGTGCCAGTTGAGGCGGTGTACGGTCTGAATCCACGCGAAGTACATCTGAATGAGGGTTGAACCGCCCCATTGGCGTGCTTTGAGCATGACGAGACGTATGGGTCTGCCGGCAAGGCGGTCGGCTTCGAGGATGGCTACGACGCGGCGCTGCGGGGCGTTGAGGATGAGTGGTCCCCGGCTGCCTGATACTTTGTGGCGTATGTTGACGCATGTCGCCGCCCAGTATTCGAAGTCGTGGCGGTGGCGCAGGGTGATGTAGTCGTTGCGTGAGGAGATGTTGCGGTAGTCGGGGTCGGCGAGCATTGTGTCGGGTAGGTGGACAGGTGTGTCTTCCCAACGGGTGCGAGTGAGGGTGCGGGGTGTGGCGCATCCTTGGCCGGTGTGGGGGTCGTAGGGGATGATGAGGAGTTGTTTTCGGCGGTTGTTTTCGGTGATTGTGGGAATCATAGAGAATTAGGAATTAGGAATTAGGAATTAGTTTGTTGGTGGTAAGGGGGGTAGGGTCTTTAAGGACTTTAGGGTCGGTAGGGAGGGTTT
>CAJTMM010000053.1 GCA_910577465.1 uncultured Muribaculaceae bacterium
ACTTTGACAACCTTTCCTGCAATCTCATGTCCGGGAACCATTGGATATTCTTCCTTGCGCCAGTCGCCGTGAACATTATGCAGATCGCTATGGCAAATACCTGAATAAAGTATTTCAATCTGTATCTCATCATCACCGACAGCATGACGGTTGAACTCGTAAGGCTTGAATACGCCCGTTTCATCGAAAGCAGCAAAGCCTTTTGTCGGGATTGAATCCTGTGCTTGCAACCCTGTGGCAGAAAACAATACCATTGCGATACCTGCCAATATTGTAAATCCTTTCATGATTGATTACTCCGATATATTATGGAATTTGTAACGTAACCATACTATGCCATGAGGCTTTTGCTCCATCGAAATAAGTTCCAGAGCCAGTCCCTCAGCCGGACGTTCTTCCGAGTGTCCGAGGTATTCAAAGATTGACGGAGAGGTGGTAAGTCCGTCTATTCCGGGATAAATCACAAGGCTCAACTCATTGATAAGTCCCTGTGCGAGCATAGCTCCGTTTATGATACCGCCACCTTGCAGGGATATGGTATTGACATTGAAATAGTGCTTTACAAGTGTGAAAACCTTGCGAAGGTTGTGCACGTCATTCACCACAAGGTAAGAAACACCCTTTTCTTCAAGGGCCGCAAGATAGTCGGTGGTAGCATTTTTACCTAAAATAGTAAGAATATTGTCGCCACGCAGACGGTCGGAAGTGAAGAAAATATCAGCATCAGGGTCAATGGTGATAAACAACCTTGATGAAGTACGGTTGCCCACAAATACCTTTCCGCTTTCGCCCACCGGTTCGCCCTTAGGCATAAATTTGTACGGAAAAGCCTCGCGGGTGGTAGCCTTTCCGAACATCCATGCATCAGTGTCAAGGCTCTTGCCGATTGCAGCGTATTCTTTGAATAGTTCTGACGGGTTTGTGCCATCAAACGGCGCGGTCCAACGTCCGGGCAACAGGCGACCGTCCACAGAACTCATTATGTGGCATATTACTTTTGGTGTCATATTCTTATGCTTTTTGTGATTCTACAATTTTTGAGCCGCCGAAAACTTCACTCATCGGTATGCTGTCGAGTTGGCGGTCGATTGCTTCCACTTCCTTAGTTGATAGGGTTATATCAGCAGCTCCGATATTCTCTTTCAGGCGGCAAAGATGGCGGGTGCCGGGGATAGGCACGATATATGGTTTCTTGCACAGCATCCACGCAAGGGAAATCTGAGAGGGAGTCGCGTGCTTTTCATCTGCAAGCCGGCGTATAAGTTCAAACAGCATTTCGTTTTCCTCAAAACTCTCACGGCTGAACTGGGGCATGGCTGCGCGATAATCATTCTTCGGATTGAATTTTGAGTCGGCTGTATAGAAATCCGACAGCAGACCGTTGGCAAGTGGAGAGAATGCGATGAAGCCTACATTCAATTCCTCAAGTGTCGGAAAAATATCCTCGTGCCACCGTGCCATCATCGAATAGCGGTTCTGTATAGCAGTAACCGGACATACCGCATGGGCGCGACGGAGATATTCTTCAGTGGTTTCAGAGATACCCCAATGGAGTATCTTACCTTCCTGTATAAGTTGCGACATCGTATCTGCCACAATTTCCGGCTCAACATCAGGGTCGATGCGGTGTTGCAGGTATAGGTCGATATGATCTGTCTTCAATCGGTGGAGAGATCCTTCTACCGCTTTTCTGATGCTAAGTGGATTAGAGTCTGGTATCAGTGGATAAGGTCCCGGTTCATGGGATTTGTCGAATGTAAGACCGAATTTAGTAGTGATTGCTATTTTATTGCGATAAGGTTTCAGCGCATCTCCGAGCAATTCCTCGTTGTCATGAGGATTTGTATCTGTACCGTAAATTTCAGCGGTATCAAATAATGTATAGCCCATTTCCACTGCGTCAGCAAGCAGGGTTTTCATAGCTTTTTTGTCGGCAGGCGCACCATAGGCATGGCTCATGCCCATACATCCGAGACCGGTAGGTGACGAAATTAAGTCCCGAAGTTTTCGTTCTGTCATTATATTTGTTGAGTTATATTTGTTTGTGGTTCAGTTGCATGACATCGCTTCATGACTTTGACGATATTATGCGGCCATTTAAGTCGTAGCGTGTTTCAGTCGTGTTTTTAGCTGCAGAGTTACCCTGCATGATAGGCGTAAGGAAAGCATCGAAATCATTACCCCAGATTGTGACATTGCCTCCGCTACCATATCCATGCGGGTACCCTTCGAGTACTTTGGTCTCCACTCTTACACCGGCTTCTTTCACGGCATTTGAGTTTTGGGTAAACTGTCCGGCAAATCCGTCACGTGTACCCCAGCAATAAAAGGCAGGAGGAAGATTAGCGGCACGGAGTGTCTCAACATTGTTCATTGATACGCTCAATCTTCCATAGAAAGAATATATCATGCCCACAGCACAGGCTGAAACAGGTACGTTGTCAAGTTCATCGGGACGGTATGAGCTGTCAAGAGCCGTACCGTTGGTAAGGTCACGCCAGTTCAAGAGAACTTCGCCATTCAATATACCGCCGGCAGAAAAACCGACAAGCGCGATGTTTTCAGGGTTGATGCGATAGTCCTCAGCATGAGCTTTTACATATCGTATCGCTCTTTGCAGATCAGTTGCGCTTGCCTGCATTGAATAGGGATTGATGCGATAGTTCACAATAAAGCACTGGTACCCCATCGGCACAAGCATGTCGGCAATGTCGTAACCCTCGTTCTGCATACTGCGGAAGGCAAATGCTCCACCGGGGCAAATCATCACGGCTCCTTTTGGCTGAATATTCTCAGGGACTGTATATACCAGCATATTGGGCATAAAATCCGGTCCGTCTGAATTATTCACATTTTCCCTGAATCCGGGGATATTGCCTTTTTGCCATAGATTGACCATGCCTTCCATCGGAGCTGCAGCTCCTTCGGGATTGATATTGCCCCATTGTTCGTTGATGAGGTCAATCCATGTCTGTATGCGGCTTTCGTTGATAGAGCCGCTTGTCAATCCAAGTCCTTCGAGATGTTCTGCGACGGGTGTCATATCCACAATCGCCTGAAGGGTTTCATCGCGGTAGGTGGATGCGTATGTTGTAAAGGGTACAACAGTTTTCCCTTCAAAATTGTAGCTTTCCGCAAAAGTATGGAGAATCATGGGAGCGGTATGCCACCATACCGGTCCGCCAAGGAACACAACATCATATTCATCCCAGTTTGAGACTCTATTTTTTATTGCGGGACGGGCGTTGCTGTCGCGCTCTTCCAATGCCACCTCAGTACATGGAGTGTATGATGTAGGGTATGGGTTGACCGGTTCAATTTCAAACAGGTCGCCACCTGTGATTGCCTGTACCTGCTGTGCCATACGTCTGGTAGTGCCACCCCAAGAAAAATAGGCAATCAAAACTTTTTTACCTGAGAAGTAATCTGAGCTGCCGCCTTCTCCCGGCTGTACCGGCTGGGGCTGTTCAGGCATTTCCGGTTCATTTCCACTGCATGATGTAAATGTCAACAGCATCAAAAGTAAAAAAAGATAATGCTTCATACTTATTGTTCGTTTGGAATTTCATTGTTGCAAATTTAATCCGACTAAAAAGATGGCGAGTTACGTTTTTTTCGGCTGTTTTTTCCAAAAATTCTGTTACCCGAAAAAATGGTAAATCTTACAGCAAATATTGAATGTGATATATAGTCCGCCGATAGTAATTTTGCAACGTGAATAAATCTCTAAAAACATGTATATGAAACATCTGACTTTAATTATTATGACACTTGTCGCCATGACAGGATTGCTAATCTCCTGTTCGCCTAAGAAACAAGACGCCGCAGCAAATAGTGAAAGCGACAGCAAAATATTGATATGCTATTTCTCCGCTACCGGCACCACTGAAAAAGCTGCTAAACGTATTGCGGAAATTACTGGCGGCGTATTGCACAACATTGAACCTGCTACACTTTATACGGATGCAGACCTTGATTGGCGTGACTCATTATCTCGCAGTTATGTGGAGATGCATAACCGCACGTTCCGACCGGCTTTGAAGGACTCCGTGACTGATATGTCGGACTACTCCGTAGTATTTATCGGATACCCCAATTGGTGGAATACCCATCCTACCATCATTAACACCTTTATCGAGTCCAATAATTTACAAGACAAAATCATAGTTCCGTTCATGACTTCGGGTGGCAGCGACATCATAAACAGTGAGAAAGAACTGCACGAGTCATACCCCTCGCTAAATTTTGCTGACGGCTTTTTGATGAATGCTGTTTCGGACGATGAAATAAAGGCGTGGCTTAAGAGAATAGGAATCTGAAAGCATTTTCAACCGAAAAAAAATGTAAGAAGTACCGTAGTTTGTAAAAATCATCGGAACGCGCTATTTGTTTAACCACTGTGTCTTTGATATGGCACACAATCCAAATCAAAAATGAAAAATAAACTTATCAGCATCTTACTTATGGCAACATCAGCAATTAATTTTGGTCCGAGGCTCAAGGCTCAGGATAACCCTTGGGGACTGGTTTATGAGAACGCTCTTACAGAGAATATTCCCGGGAAGGTGAATATCCATCCGGTAAAATACGATCTCGACGGCATTGAAATAGCTGCTAATGTCTATACCCCAGCCGGCTATAATCCCGACGAAAAGGAATATCCGGCTATTATTATAGCGCATCCCAACGGTGGCACCAAGGAGCAGGTTGCCGGACTGTTCGCACAACGGATGGCAGAGCAGGGTTATATAACGATTGTCGCCGATGCCTCGTATCAGGGGGCAAGCGGTGGCGAACCTCGCCACACAGACAACCCCTATTTCCGTATCAATGATATTCACGGCATGGCAGACTATATCTCCAAATATCCCGGCGTTGACTCTCAGCGAATAGGTGCATTCGGCATCTGCGGAGGTGGTGGCTACACTCTCGGTGCGGCACAAAGTGACAAGCGTTTCAAGGCTGTGGCAACCCTCAGTATGTTCAATTCCGGGCGTGTGCGCCGCAACGGATTCATGGATTCTGCTATGCCTACGATTCAGCAACGTCTCAAGGAAGCATCCGATGCAAGAGAAAAGAGAGTCTCTTCCGGTGAAATTGTATTTACGGGTGATATGAACCTTACAGATGAGGAGATTGAAAAACTGCCTTTCGACCTCTACCGTGAAGGCGCGATATATTATAACCGTACCCATGCTCATCCTAATTCAACATTCCGTTACACAATGGAAAGTCTGATGGACTTGATGACATGGGATGCCACAGACCGGATCAATCTCATCAATGCTCCGCTGCTTATGATGGCAGGAAATAAGGCAGACACTTTTTACATGACTTCCGATGCTTTTGAGAAAGCGACCGGAACAACTGATAAGGAACTATTCTTGATTCCCGGTGCTACGCATATCCAGACATACTATGTTCCTGAATACGTAGAACAGGAGGTAGCCAAACTCACCGAGTTTTTCGGAGACAAACTATAATGCTAATAAGATAACCGATGAACCGATTGATTTTCTCATATCTTGCAATTTTACCATTAATGAGTCCGGCAATGAATATTGATGATTTTAAGCAGCCCTATCCCGCAGGTACGGCAATGAAGGGTAATCCCAATTTCATCGGCACTGCATGGCTATATCCATTAAGTCATGAAAAGGAACTCAATGTGCCGATGTTCAATGTTACATTTGACCCCGGATGCCGAAACAATTGGCATAGACATGGCGGTGGTCAGATCCTTATAGCGACAGCCGGTGTGGGCTATTATCAAGAGAAAGGCAAACCTGCACGTCGCTTGTTCCCCGGTGACATTGTAGAGATAGCACCCGGTGTGGTACACTGGCATGGAGCAGCTCCCGACGGATGGTTTGCTCATCTGGCTATCGAATGTAACCCTGAAAACAATGAGGTCACTTGGCTCGAACCGGTCAACGATGCTGAATATGCTGAAGCAACCGCCAATCAGGTGGTGATAAAAGACCTCACCGAGCGGCAACAGGCGATTGTAACGATAGCTTCCTATGCAGCTGTCGGTGACACTGAAGGCTTGGTGAACGCACTTGAGCAAGGCTTGAATTCAGGAATGACTGTCAACGAAATCAAGGAGTTGCTTATTCAAGTATATGCCTACTGCGGATTTCCCCGCTCGCTCACGGCACTCGGAGTTTTCAAAAAATTACTCTCAGAACGCAACGACAACAGCATAACAGATTCAGAGGGGAGCGTCGCAAATACTGTAAGCGATATAGATAAATACGGTCAGGGGGCGGAGACACTGAGCAGACTTTCAGGAGTCCCGGTTGACGCTCCTGCACCTTGGTACCAGGACTTCGCTCCCGGAATAAACCGATTCTTGAAAGAACATCTTTTCGCGGATATATTCGGTCGCGGTGTCCTTCCTTATACCGACCGCGAATTAGCGACCGTATCCATGCTTACCGCTCTCGGCGGAGTCGAACCTATGGCAACAGGCCATATCGGTATATGCCGTCATCTCGGAGTCACCACTTCGCAGCTGAATGCGTTGCTTGACATCGTGGAGCGTAATATCGGGCATTCAAAAGTAGAACCCATACGTAAGATTGCAAATCAATGAAGAAGTTAATTATTTTTACAATATTTGCCATGGTAATATCATCGTCGTTTGCCGAGGGCATTATAATAAAGAAACAGGGTCAGTTTCCTGTAGGCGGAATCACCATACAACGCGAAGGAACATTCAATCCCGATACCTTCGTCGGTTGGGCGGAACAGGATCAGGCAGGTCAGAGTTTCCATTGCGATCATGCTTTTGCCCGTTATCAGATTCCGGTCAATGCCAAGTCGATGCCGTTGGTTTTCGTACACGGCTACGGCAGTGACGGTGTATGCTGGGAAACAACGCCTGATGACCGTCCCGGTTTCGCAACGCTCCTGCTTGCCGAAGGTTATCCGACCTATGTTCTTGATCTCCCCGGCCGCGGACACGCATCGCGCTCAAGCTCTACAGTAACGGTTGAGCCTGTTGCCGACGAGATGTTTTGGTTTGACATCTGGCGCATGGGTATATGGCCGGAATGGAATGAAGGCATACAGTTTCTCAAAGATTCTCTCAGCGTCAGCAACTTCTTCCGTCAGATGGTGCCTGATTTGAGCAATCATCAACTTGATGTCCCGGCACTTGATGCCATGGCAAAGAAAATCGGAAATCAAGTGCTGGTGACGCACTCCGCCGGAGGGTTTCCAGGTTGGATGGCGGCAATGCGTAATCCCGAAGTGAAGGGTGTTGTATCTCTTGAACCCGGTGGATTTGTGTTCCCGGAAAATGAAATTCCGGAACCACTTCCGGGACTGACCGGAGGTCTGAAAGGTGTAGGAGTGCCAATGGAACAATTCATGGAATTGACAAAGAAACCTGTAGTTATATATTTCGGCGATTATATTCCCGAAAGCAACGCCACCACTCTTGGCGGAAGCAACTGGGAGGTAAGATTGAAGATGGCACGCGAGTTTGTCGCGGCAATCAACCGTCATGGTGGGGATGCGACACTTGTCCTTCTGCCGGAAATAGGAATAAAGGGAAATAGCCATTTCCTTATGCAGGAACTCAACAACGATGTGATAGCCAAACACGTAGCCGAGTGGCTCC
>CAJTMM010000054.1 GCA_910577465.1 uncultured Muribaculaceae bacterium
CACCAGTTTTTTCAAGAGGGCTATATTTATTTACCTCCGGGAGTCTTCATATTCACATCATTGGGGGCAAGGAGACCTCTGTGACGCAACAGTGCATCGACATTAGGTTCATGACCACGGAACTTCACATAGAGGTCCATGGGCTCCTGACTGCCGCCCATCTCAAGAACATTTTCCTTAAACGCCTTAGCTGTAGCAGGGTCGAAGATGCCTTTTTCCTTGAATAATTCGAAACCGTCGCAGTCGAGCACAGCCGCCCACAGGTAGGTGTAGTAACCTGATGCGTAACCGTCGCTGCCGAATATATGACGGAAGTAAGTGCTACGGTAACGGAACTGCACCTCCTCAGGCATGCCCAGTACCTCAGCCACATTCTTTTCAAAGTCGGCTATATCCACATCGCCATCGGCATTGAGCTTGCCATATTGCAGGTCGAGCAATGCGGCACCTGCCAATTCAGTGGACATGAAGCCTTGATTGTGTGTGGATGCGGCAGCCAACTTCGCGATAAGGTCGTCGGGGATTACCTCACCTGTCTTGTAGTGGCGTGCGTACGTTTTCAGCAACTCGGGTTCCAAAGCCCAATGTTCATGAATCTGCGAAGGAAGCTCCACAAAGTCGCGGTCAACACTTGTACCTGCCTGGCTGCGCAGTTTGGCACGAGTGAGCATACCGTGCAATCCGTGACCAAACTCATGGAACATAGTCTCCACCTCATCGAGAGTAAGCAACGATGGTGCGTCGGCGGTAGGCTTGGAGAAATTACCGACATTGTACACGATAGGACGCTGAGATGTACCATCGGCATCCTCAAACGCACCTTGGAACTCGCTCATCCAAGCACCCTGACGCTTGGAAGCACGGGGGAAATAGTCGGTCATGAACACTGCCACATGCTCGCCCTTCTCATCCTTCACCTCATACACCTTCACTTCGGGATGATATTTCGGCGCATCGGGCAATTCGGTAAATGTAACACCATAAAGACGCTTTGCCATATTGAAGATGCCTTCACGCACATTGTCCAATGAGAAATACGCGCGAACCTCTCCTTCATTGAGAGCGAACTTTTTGGTACGAACCTTCTCAGCGTAATAGTAATAGTCCCACGGAGCGATTTTGATACCGGCACCCTCGCTATCGGCGAGCGCCTGCATCTCCGCCACTTCCTCGTGGACACGCTTCACCGCCGGCTCCCATATCTTGAGAAGCAGATCCTCGGCATTGTCGACAGTCTTTGCCATCACATTGGCAGTCATATACGACGCATAGTCGGGATATCCGAGCAACTTAGCCTTTTCAGCACGCGCCTTGAGAATCTGATTGATTACCGGCTTATTGTCATATTCGCCTTGCGATGCAAGCGAAGTGTAAGCTTCGTACATCTGCTTGCGGAGGTCGCGGTCGTCGGCATACTGCAACATAGGCAAACGGCTCGGGGCATGGAGCGTGAACACCCACTTGCCCTCCTTGCCACGCGCCTTGGCCTCATCGGCAGCCACAGCCACGCTGCTTGCAGGAAGACCGCCGAGACGAGATGCGTCGTCCACCACAAGTTCAAACGCGTTGGTGGCATTGAGCAGATTCTTATTGAACTTCAGATACAGGTCGGTAAGACGTGTGTTGATATCCTTGAGCTGAGTCTTCTGAGCTTCATCAAGGAGAGCTCCATTGCGTGTAAACTGCTTGTATGACTCCTCAACGGCACGCAACTGGGGAGCTGTAAGCCCCATCTCATTGCGATGGTCGTAGACATATTTCACGCGGTTGAACAGACCCTCGTTCATCATCACCTCGTCGTTGACCTGCGAGTAAAGCGGATAAGCCTTTTCGGATATAGCCACCATCTCATCGGATGAATTTGTCTCATCGAGACTGGAGAACACGAGCATCACCCGGTTCAACAACTTTCCTGCCTTTTCCATGGCAAGGATGGTATTGTCAAAATCGGGAGTGGCGCGGTTCTTCACTATAGCGTCGATATCTGCCTTAAACTCTTCAACACCTTGATTGAACGCCGGCATATAGTCGGAATACTCAATCTGTTCGAAAGGTGGGATGTTGTACACTGTGTTGTACGGCGCGAGGAATGGATTGGTTCGTTCAGCAGCCATAACATTCTGTGATGCCGCGACCGGCAATACGAATGCCGCCGCGACGGTTAAGATTGATTTATACATATTTAGAATTGGTTTTGTATCAATATTCGATTAATTCCCAAAGTTAAGCATTTATTCCGTCCGATACAAATCATGGCGTCAGAGAGAAATAGCCTATCAACGGATAGTGGTCGCTCGACGGGCGAACCTCACGCCATACCCGCAAAGGAATGATGCCGCCACGGGTCATCATCTGGTCGATGCGGAAGTAAAAGCGGTCGGCATGATATGTGATAGCCGGTCCCAATGCAGCAGCACGATAGGCATCAGTCATATCATCGCCGGCAATAACGCGTGCGGCATAGCATCCGGGGATATCATTGAAATCGCCACACAGAAGTACCGGTCCGGTAACGGAATCGACAAACTCACGCACCTGATGAGCCTGTATGGCGCGATTGCGGAACGCTTCCGACAGTTTACTAATCAAGTCGTGGCGTATCTCCTGCATCTCACCTTTAGCCTCACCGTCGGTAATGCGCCGGAACAGCTCCTTATCAGATGGTGTAAGCCCTATGGATTGCAGATGAAGATTAAAGAGGTTGAGTCTCACGCCATCCACATCGACCACATACAGGCACACATCGTATTGCCATCTATTGCTATATGTGAGCGGGACACGCTCGAATGGATATTTGGAAAAGATTTCCATTCCCCGGTCGTCGACATGAATATACGGGTATCTGGCCCGTAAAGAATCGCGTTGCTGCATTGTGGAGTTCTTAATCCCTGATACAGACATCCCTTCCTGACACAATACTATGTCGGCATCGGTTTCAAGGATATATTCCAATGATGAATTTCCATCCAACACCATATCATCGTGATGCGTATAGTCAAGAAAACCATATACATTGTATGTCATGACCTTGATTACCTTATCGGTAGATTCGGAAATCTCACTGACTGAAGGACGAAAGAAGTTCAACGGACAGAATGTAACGACAGGACCCCAGCAAACGAGAACCGAGAGGATATTCAACAGAGCCAAACGCCGGAAGAACAAAGCATTTGCCACCGTAGCAATCAATGTAACAAGCAGAAGCAGCGGGAACAGCATAGCTGCCAGTGCCCCAATGGGAGTCCGGAGCGGGTCGATGGTTCCGCCATAGGCTGAAAACACCAGCGACACGGCTAAAGCTACATTGACCGGTACAGCCAGCAGTTTTGCCAGTTTCATAAGACATGAAGTGCGTTTTGGCTTATCCAGACTCATTGCTGTTTTTTGAGATTACTGCTTATGCTGAACAGAGTGTTCCGCTCCTCGGGGGTAAGCGACGCGTAACCGGAGCGTCGAATCTTGTCGAGGATATCATCGAGCCGTGCGGTATCGGAGGAAGCCTGCGGTGAGGATGAAGCCTGCGATGAGGAGTGAGTCCGGGCTGAGGAGAATCCCGGTCGGCTTGGGGCGGCAGTGCGGCGACGGAGGTTGCGACTGAGGTTTGCAAAACGGTCTATGAGCCGGTTGAACCCCGCAAGGAAATCTATACCCCGCCGACTGTACCAACCATAGATGAAACCCGCCACGGCGCCACCGACATGCGATATGTGACCGCCCATATTGCCCGCGCTGAAGCCTATAACGTCGATGCCAATCATAATCAATGCCACCCATTTCAAAGAGACCTCGCCGAAAAACAACAGATTGAGCTTGTAGTCAGGAGCCATCACCGCCGTCGCAACAGTCACCGCTATCACCGCAGCCGATGCCCCCATCAACCCTGCAGAAGCAAAGCCGATAAGCGGCATGTTGGCAACAACGATGTATGACAGCGCACCTACAAGTCCACCGAAAAGATACAGCGCCACAAGACTACGCTGAGTGGCAAACTGCACAAATACCATTCCAAACCAATAGAGCCACAGCATGTTGAGCATAAGATGCAATACATCGTACTGCACAAACATATATGTGACAATGGTCCATGGATGGGTGGCGAGCGAGAGTATCGATGACGGGAGCCGGAGCAAGCCGAAAGCGGCATTGAGCCAGCCGGGATGTCCCGAAATCATAGCCACCGCGCCTATTATGCGCAACAGGAGGAAAAGCACAACATTGACAGTGACCAGACGCAACAGCATGGGCATGGTGCGCCACTTCTGAGCAAGTTTATCAAAATTGGTCGCCATGCACAATCCCTTTACGTTTCCAATAAAGCATAATGAGGAATCCGAATATCATACCTCCAAGATGTGCGAAATGCGCCACGCCATCGGAGGCCTCGCTCAAACCAATGAGCAGCTCCAACGCACCATATCCGAGAACCATCCATTTAGCCTTGACAGGCACAGGGATGAACATGATGTACATGGGTCGGTTGGGGAACAGCATACCGAAAGCAAGCAATATACCGAATATAGCACCCGATGCTCCAATTGTAACCAACGAATTGAGGAACGGCAAATCCTGTCCCATATCTATGGCTTGCTGAATGGCAGCATGCATGGTACCGAAGTCGACGTTATTGAGATTGGCAAGTTCCTTGGTAAAGAAACCCTCCCAGGTCAATGCCCAAACACCTTCCTGGACCAATGCAGCCCCAACACCACAACTGATGTAGTAGAACAGGAACCGTCCGGAACCGAGAACTCGTTCAAGCACCACCCCGAACATGAACAGCGTGAACATATTGAACAATATATGCGCAAACGAGCGGGTGGAGTGCATGAACATATATGTGAACAACTGGACTGGATTGAAGTCGGAGGCACCGAAATAGTGCAATCCACCCAAACCTATAATATCCACACCCAATCTGGCAGGCAACACCATCATGGCGAGCCACACTATGAAATTGATTATAATCAGGTTCTTTGTCACCGGAGGCAATGCCCGGAATATATCGTTTGCATTCATGCCACAAAAGTACAAAAAATGTGTCGAAACGTCATGCAGATGATGCTTAAGGGCTGAATATTACTATTTTTTGGCATTTTTTTGGAAGTTTATTGTGAAGTTTAAGTTTTTAAAAGTATATTTGCGCCAATTAAGCAATATCTAACACCCCTATAGCTTACTAAAATAAGTACATATAATACCATTATTTTTAATAATCAATCGTTATGAACAAAACTGAGCTCATCAATGCAATTGCTGAAAAAGCAAACCTGACCAAGGTGCAGGCTAAAGCCGCTCTTGATGCCACTATCAACACAGTTAGCGAACAACTCGCCAAGGGTGATAAAGTAGCCCTTATCGGCTTCGGTACTTTTGCCGTATCAGAAAAGACCGCACGCAAAGGTATCAATCCCCGCACTAAAGAAGTTATTGAAATCCCCGCACGCAAGGCCGTTAAGTTCAAAGCCGGTGCAGAACTCAATGACGTTGTGAAATAACACACCGCATTTATCTCTAAAGACAGACTTCAAAAACGCATAAGCGGCATTGCCATCAGGTGATGTCGCTATTTTTTTATGCGTTTTTCAGGCAGTGGACCGTGGGTGGGGTGTTACGAGGGCAGGATGCCCTCGCTCCTGTTTGGGTGGTTAGGCTGTGTTTTTGGTTTTTATTAAGTATGTCAATGTGCTCTTGCCAGTTCAATTAGGAATGTGGAATTAGGAATGAGG
>CAJTMM010000055.1 GCA_910577465.1 uncultured Muribaculaceae bacterium
GGCCCCCCAAGCCGCCGTAACCTTTCCCCACAAAAAAAATTCCTAATTCCTAATTCCTAATTCCTAATTATCATCTCCCTTCACTCCAACCCATACTCCTTAATCTTCCTGTACAACGTACGCTCCGAGATATTCAGCTCCTGCGCCGTAGCCTTACGCCGGCCACCGTTGCTCTCCAGCGAACGCCGTATCGTCTCACGCTCCGTATCCTCAAGCGTCCGCCCCACCACATCCTCATCGTTACCCACACGACCGCCTATCAAGTCAGCCGCCTTCGGGTCATACTTCACAAGACCGCGCGGTACATCTATCACCTCCACCTCAGTCTCGCGGGCAACACCGGGCAGACTTTTCACACGACCCGACTGATTCAGCTCCGCACGCAGCGCATCTATCTCGCCCTGCATCCTGAATATCATATTGAACAGAAGCTCACGCTCCTTCTCATAGCTATGCGCGCCGCCCGCACCCGACACACCCGACACCGCCGGAGTGTACGTCATGGCGCTATCCGGCATATACCCGCGCACATCATCCCCATCTATCTTCGACCCCGCGTTGAACAGCGCCATCTGCTCCACCACATTCTTCAATTGGCGCACATTGCCCGGCCAACGGTAATGCATCATAGCCACACGCGCGCTATCCTCAAACGTCACCGCAGGCATCGAATAACGCTCCGAAAAATCCTGTGCAAACTTACGCGCCAGCAACATTATATCGCCACCACGGTCACGCAGCGGAGGTACACCGATTTGCACCGTCGATAACCTGTAATACAAATCCTCCCTGAACCTACCCGACGCCACCGCAGCCACCATATCCACATTCGTAGCCGCAACCACACGGATATTAGTCCGCTGCACCGTACTCGAACCCACCTTCAGGAACTCGCCGCTCTCCAGCACCCTCAGCAACCTCGCCTGCGTCGTCAGTGGCAGCTCAGCCACCTCATCCAGGAATATCGTACCGCCGTCAGCCTCCTCAAAGTAACCCTTACGCGCCGACACCGCACCCGTAAACGAACCCTTCTCATGCCCGAACAGCTCCGAATCTATCGTACCCTCAGGTATAGCGCCGCAGTTCACCGCTATATAGCGGTTATGCTTCCGCGGACTGAACGCATGGATTATCTGCGGAAAAAACTCCTTTCCGCTACCGCTCTCACCGGTCACGAGCACCGACAGGTCTATCGGCGCCACCTGTATCGCACGGCCCACAGCCGCCAGCAGCGCCGGGGCGTTGCCCACTATTCCGAATCGCATCTTAGCCTGCTGCACCTCAGCCGGCACATCCGTAAGGTTCAGTTCCATAATATCCTTTATTTATACAACACCGGCTCCCGGGAGCACGGTTATTTACTTATTCTTCAATGCATACGTCCGTCCCTTCAGGAACTCGCCCAAAGCCTCCACCGACGTATCATGCGCCTTCAGTTCATCCACGCTTATCGGCTCGCCCACACTTATATGTATCGTCTTGCCGCGCTTTTTGAACACCTCAGCCGGCAATCGCATGGTCCTCAGCTGCCAGCTCACCATACCCAGGAAATTAAACCACCACGAATTTCTCCCGTGGAAATATATCGGCACCACAGGCACCCCGAGCTGCGCTATCAACCGCACTATCGACGGCTGCCACTCGCGGTCGCGCAACTCGCCGCGCCAGTTCACCTTCGACACCGCACCCGCCGGAAAGAAACCCATCGGACGGCCGCGGCGCACCTGCATTATAGCCTCCTTGATTCCGCGCATCGACACCGCCTTCTTCTTCGGGTCATCGCTCGCAAGCGCATCTACAGCTATGAAATTCTGGCGCATCGCAGTGATATGGTTCAATATCATATTCACCATCACCTTGAAATCAGGGCGATAGCCACCCACGAGACGTATCAGCGATATGCCGTCCAACGCCCCGAACGGATGATTGCTCACAGTCACGAAAGCACCCTCCGGAAACCGGCCCAGTACCTCCACATTATCCACCTTCAGCTTTATGTCAAGCTCCTTCAGCAGACCGTCGCAGAAAGCCACACCCGGAGTCTTGCAATTATGCCGGTGCAACGCATTCACCTTATCTATGCTCAGGAAACGCAGCACACCGTTCACCAACCGCTCATGACCACGAAGCTGCGGCACCATCTGCGCCACATCATCATAGTCCAGCACATTCTCTTTTATATAACTCAGATCTTCACCCATAATTCCTTAATTATTAACGCTCATCTCTCCGCGCAGCGACCGACCCAGCGCCTTATGCAGCTCCACGCCCTCCAGTCCGGCGCCGAGCAGTATCATCAGCTTCGTCAGAGCCGCCTCCGTCGTTATGTCATAGCCCGACAGCACACCCGCCGAAGCCAATGCATCGCCGGCGGCATAACGCTTCATCACGCTCCCGTTCACACACTGCGTCACATTCAGCACCGTTATCCCGCGCCGCACGGCATCGCGCACCGCCGAGATAAACCAATCTGCCGTCGGGGCATTACCCGCGCCATATGTCTTCAGCACCACACCCTTTATACCCGGCGTGGCAAGCTGATGCCGCAGCGTCCTGCTGTCAATCCCCGGAAACAGATCCAGCACCATCACGCTCGTATCCAGCGAATAGTTCACCCGCAAAGGCTTGTCCGCTCCATGCGTATGGCGCAGCAACGCCTCCTCGTGGAAATTGATTCCCAGACCTATCTTGGCAAGTTCCGGATAGTTATGGCTCTTGAACGCGTTGAAGTTATCCGCGCTGCGCTTCGTCGCACGGTTACCGCGCCACAGATAGTTCTCAAACAGTATCGCCACCTCCTGCACCATCGGCTCACCGCTGCGCGTACGCGCCGCAGCTATCTGCACGGCGGTTATCAGGTTTTCCTCGCCATCCGTGCGCACCTCACCTATCGGAAGCTGCGAGCCGGTTATGATTACAGGCTTGCACATATTCTCAAGCATGAACGACAACGCCGACGCCGTATAAGCCATCGTGTCCGTACCGTGCAGCACCACAAAACCGTCATACCGCGCATAGTTCTCCTCTATCGCACGGGCTATATCCACCCAATGCGCCGGATTGATATTGCTCGAATCTATCGGCGGGTCAAACGATATATTGTCTATCACATAATTCAGCAGCTTTATCTTAGGCACGTTATCTATCAGATGCGTGAAGTCAAAAGGCTCAAGCATCCCCGTTTCGGGATTCTCTATCATCCCTATCGTGCCACCCGTATATATCAGCAATATACGGGGCTGTTCCGTAGTCGCCATGCTGTCAGAGAGAATTAGTTATCTTTATGTTACTTGACCTGCGCTCCGGGCACAACCGGTGCGCTCGGACCCATCACCACCAGCGAGCCGTCGGCATTCTCGGCTGACAGTATCATGCCTTGCGACACTATACCCTTCAGCTTTCTCGGCGGCAGATTGGCTATGAAGCACACCTGCTTGCCCACCAGCTCTTCCGGTTGGTAATACTTGGCTATGCCCGATACTATCGTACGCGTACCCAGACCGTCATCTATCAGGAATTTCAGCAGCTTGTCAGCCTTGGGCACCTTCTCGCACTCAAGCACGGTACCCACACGCAGGTCAGCCTTCATAAACGTGTCAAAGTCCACATCCTCAGCCTGCGGCGCAGCCTTGAAATTCTTTATCTTGTTCTCCTCCTTTATGCGCGCCAGACGGTCAAGCTGACCCTGGATAGTAGCGTCATCTATCTTCTCAAACAGCAGTTCCGGCTGCCCAAGCTCACTGCCCGCGGCTATCAGCTCATCGCTGCCCAGCATAGCCCATTCGAGCTTGCCCATGCACAGCATCTTGGCAAGCTTCTCCGACATGAACGGCAGGAACGGCTCAAACGCCACGGCTATGTTGGCACACAGCTGCAACGCCCTGTTCAGTATCGTGGCAACACGCGCCATATCGCTCTTGGCAACCTTCCACGGCTCGGTCTCCTGAAGATACTTGTTACCCAGTCGGGCTACCTCCATCGCATCCTTCAGCGCCTCGCGGAAATGGAACGTATCCAGATTGCCCTCAAGCGACACCTTCACTGCGTGCACGTCAGCCATCAGCTGCTCGTCTATCGGCTGCAACTCGCCGCACCTTACCCTCGAAATACTTTTGGGTCAGCACCACCGCGCGGTTCACGAAGTTGCCCAGTATCGCCACGAGTTCATTATTGTTTCTCGCCTGGAAATCAGCCCAGGTAAAGTCATTGTCCTTCGTCTCCGGAGCGTTAGCCGTCAGCACATAGCGCAGCACATCCTGCTTGCCCGGGAAGTCGCGCAGATACTCATGCAGCCACACGGCCCAGTTGCGCGACGTCGATATCTTGTCACCCTCCAGGTTCAGGAACTCATTCGCCGGCACATTGTCGGGCAACTGATACCCGTCGCCGTAAGCCATCAGCATCGCCGGGAACACTATGCAGTGAAACACTATATTGTCCTTGCCTATGAAGTTTATTATCCTGCTTTCAGGGTCTTTCCAATACCTCGCCCAGCTGTCGGGAAGTATCTCTTTCGTGTTCGATATATAGCCTATCGGGGCGTCAAACCACACATACAGCACCTTACCCTCGGCACCCTCCACAGGCACCGGCACACCCCAGTTCAGGTCGCGGCTCACCGCGCGGGGCTGCAATCCCAGGTCAAGCCACGACTTGCACTGGCCGTACACATTGGTTTTCCACTCCTTGTGACCCTCGAGAATCCACTTGCGCAACGCATCCTCCCACTTGTTCAGCGGCAGATACCAGTGGCTTGTCTCGCGCATCGTCACAGGAGCCGATGTCAGGCGCGAATGCGGGTCTATCAGGTCTGTAGCGTTCAGCGAGCTGCCGCACGCCTCGCACTGGTCTCCGTAGGCACGGTCGCTGCCGCAATGCGGGCATGTACCCATCACATAGCGGTCAGCCAGAAACTCGCCCGCCTGGGCGTCGTATGGCTGAAGCGACGTCTGCTGCTCGAACTTACCCTCGTCATACAGCTTCTTGAAGAAATCGCTCGCCGTCTTGCGGTGTATATCCGAAGTCGTGCGCGAATACACGTCAAACGATATACCCAGTTCTGCCATCGCATCCTTGATTATCTTGTGGTAGCGGTCCACTATATCCTGGGGCGTCACACCCTCCTCGCGGGCCTTGATGGTGATAGGCACACCATGCTCATCGCTGCCACCCACCATCACCACATCTTCGCCGCGCATCCGCAGATAGCGCGCATATATATCAGCCGGCACATACACACCCGCCAAGTGGCCTATGTGCACCGGACCGTTGGCATACGGCAACGCCGTAGTAATCAGAGTCCTTTTAAATTTCTTTTCCATTACTCGTATATCGTGTTTTGATTATTTCCTTTCAGGTACTTCCATACCATCCGCAAAGTTACAAAATAATCCCCAATCCACCCAATCCCGCCAACACTCCTATAAAAAACCAAACATCAAAAGTGCAAATTCGCACAGCACCCCCTCCCCCACCCCCTATCTTTGCAAAAAAATGTCGGAGCGAGAGCATCCCAGAGCGAGAGCATCCGGGGCGAGG
>CAJTMM010000056.1 GCA_910577465.1 uncultured Muribaculaceae bacterium
ATGTGTGTTTTTCATAGTATTAGATTAAGATAAAGGTTTAAAGGGAAAGAGATGTTGTGAAACATCTCTTTTTTTATTTCCGTTTTTTGCCGTTTTTTGCCTTTAGGCAAACCGAATATCGACTTTTTGCGTATTTTTGTAAAATAACCTTCAGCCCCCGGCTCATGAAAACGCTACGCATATACCCCTCATCCATCAACGACCGCTTCATCGAGGAAGCCTGCGATGCCCTACGTTCAGGACAAGCCATCATATATCCCACCGACACCCTTTACGCCATCGGGTGCGACGCCCTCAACCAGGGTGCCATCGAGAAACTATGCAAGTTCAAGGGGCTGAACACGCAAAAAAACACCTTGTCTATTATATGTGCCGACATATCGCAGGCAAGCGATTACGCTCGTATCGACAACCGCACATTCAAGCTCCTGCGCCAACACTGCCCCGGACCGTTCACATTCCTCCTGCCGGCATCCACCACACTGCCCAAGGCGTTCAAGGGCAGGCACACCGTGGGACTCAGGATTCCCGACAATCCCATAGCAACGACATTGGCAGAACGGCTCGGACACCCGCTGCTCACCACATCGCTACCCTCCGACGGGCTCGACCACGATGAGATTACAGCCCCCGACGAGATAATGCTACGGTATGATAGCTCACAGATTCCATTGATGATCGACGGCGGACGCGGGGAATCCACCCCATCCACCATCGTCGACCTCACCGACAGCTCCGCCCCTGAAATAATACGTCAGGGTCTCGGAATATTCAACGACTAAACACCCTCTCACCTCTTATGAAACAGAAATCCATATCGCTGCCGGCACACTCCCACGGCACTCCCATGCAGCTCGACGACAACGCCCGGCAGATACTTATAGTCGGGGCCAACGGCGCCGGAAAGACACGCTTTGCCATAGAGATGGCTCGGCAGGCAGGTGACAAAGCCTTCTGCCTGTCAGCTCTTCACGCCCTGTTCGACCGCGACAACACCGGCTATGAGTTTCCATCTATCGACACCATCTACCGTCGGGCTGTAGAGGACGGCGGCATTCCGTACGACGGCGGCAACCGCTCCACGCAGCTGGAGAAACTCATAGCGCTGCTCATGCGCGACGAGATGACCAATCTGCTCAACTACAAACTGCGTCTCACATCCGACCCTCACGCCAAACTCCACTCCACGCCGCTGGACACAGTGATCGGTTTGTGGCAGGAGATTTTCCCCGACAACAAGGTACTGGTGGAAAACGGACGTCTGCAGTTCTCCCGCAAATTCGACGAGTCACGCAGCTACTCGGCGCTGAAGCTATCCACCGGCGAAAGGAGCGTGATATATTACATCGGAGCCATCAACTACGCGCCTAAAAACGCGCTCGTATTCATTGACAGCCCCGAGATATTCCTGCATCCCACCATGATGCAGTTGTTGTGGAACCGCATCGAACAGCTGCGCCCCGACTGCACATTCGTCTACACCACACACGACCTCGACTTTGCATCGTCGCGCTCCGACGCCTCCGTGATATGGGTGCGCAATTTCGATGCCGAGAAGAAATCCTGGGACTACGAGATACTGCCCCCGCACACGGCTATCAACGACGAGATATACATGTCCATAATCGGTGCGCGCAAACCGGTATTGTTCATCGAGGGCGACGGTCGCCACTCCATCGACTCCAAGCTCTATCCGCTTATATTCAAGGACTACACCGTACAGCCGCTGGGCAGCTGCAACAAAGTGATTGAATCCACACGCACATTCAACGATCTCAACGCCTTCCACCACCTGGACTCCTACGGCATTGTCGACCGCGACCGCCGCGACGAGAAGGAGGTGAACTATCTGCGCGGAAAGAAAGTGATGGTACCCGATGTGGCGGAGGTGGAAAACATACTGATGCTTGAAGAGGTAATACGCACCGTGGCACAAAGGCACGGACGCAACGACCGGCGGGTATTCGAACGTGTCAAACACGCCATTATGACCCAGTTCAGCCACGACCTCAAGCAGCAGGCGCTCCTCCACACACGCCATCGCGTGAAACGCACCATGGAGTACCGCATCGACGGACGGTTTGCCAACATCAACATGCTCGAAGAGCACATGCAGGCGCTCATTCACGAAATCAATGCGCGCGGTCTGTATGAATCGTTCTGCAAGGAATTCCGGCGATACGTGGAGTCCGACGACTACCGCAGCGTATTGCGTGTCTACAATCAGAAGTCCATGATTCCCGGAAGCAACGTTGCCGGACTGTGCGGTCTGCGTACCAAGGAGGAATATCTCGATGCCATCCTCACCATACTGCGCGAGGACAGCCCCGAGTCCGAGCGCATACGCACCGCCGTAAGGTCCTGTTTCAACCTCAATTCCTAATCATCAAACCCACCACCCATGTCACTGTCCTGCTGGATTGAAGCCACCCGATTACGTACACTACCCGTATCCATAGCCGGTGTTATTCTTGCCATAGGCTACGCACGTCTGCACCACTCATTCGCACCGGCGCCCGCACTGCTTTGCCTTACATTTGCCATACTGGCACAGATTGCCTCCAACTTCGCCAACGAGTACTACGACTTCCGCGCCGGTCTCGACCGACCGGGACGTGAAGGTCCGCGACGTGGCGTGACCGAAGGCGATATCACACCCCGCGCCATGCTCATGGCGACATACCTGACACTCGCTGCCGCATGTGCCGTAGGATGCTCACTCATATACTTCGGCGGTTGGTGGCTGCTGCCGGTGGGCATAGCCATAGCGCTCGGGGTAATTGCGTACAGCGCCGGTCCATACCCGTTGTCACATCACGGTCTGGGCGAGGTGGCGGTTCTCCTTTTTTTCGGTATCATTCCGGTCAATCTCACTTATTACCTGCAATGCGGACTATGGGACACCTCCGTCCTGTTAGGCTCGATTAGCGCAGGATTGATGGGTGCCAACGTTCTTATCATAAACAACTATCGCGATGCCGACGCCGATGCCGATGTTGGCAAGCACACACTCGCCGTGATTCTCGGACGACCCGCCGTGCGCACCCTATACATCGTCAACGGTCTCGTCGCGGTCATTTTGATGTGGAATTGCTGGACATCCATGGGACCATACGCCTGGATAGCACCTGCCGCATACACAGCCGTACTGCTGCTTATATGGCTGTTGATGGGCAGGCTCAAAGGACACAGGCTCACACCTCTGCTCGGTGCCACGGCAACTGCCATGCTTGCCTATGCCACAGCCTTTTTGATACTGGCTTAGAGTCAGAACATTTACCATTCATAGCGCGTTGTTACTACAAACGTTAGTCAACAAAATTATCAATGCTATGAATCGAAGAAACTCTTATTGGCTCACCATTATAGTGACTGCAGTAGTCGGCATACTGTTTATATTATGGCATGGCAGAATCGAGCTGCTGTCATGGATTGTAGTAGCCATGGGCATACTGCTTGCCATACCCGCCGTGTACAACCTCATATTCGCCATGGTCACCACGGCACGGCAATCCGACAAACCCTCCGGGCGCACCACCAACCTCTCGTCCGTGGTAGCATCCGTCTGCACACTCGCCCTCGGCGTATGGATGATGATTAACCCCGCCTTCTTTGTTGGATTGATGGCATACCTGTTTGCCGCCCTTCTTGTGGCATACGGTGTATATCAGATACTCGTCACGGCATATTTCAGCCGCCCCTACTCCATGCCATGGTTCTTCTACATAGTGCCGGTGCTGCTGGTTGCCGCAGGTGTGGTGATACTGTGCACATCGGTACGCACCATGAACTCGGTGGTCGTACTTGTGACAGGTATACTGCTTGTGGCGTCGGCAATCAACTGGGCTATGCAGCGCATGACACTATATCCCATCAGAAAGAACGCTGAAATCGGCGCGACAGATAATCGCAGATAACCTCCACGATATCATCCATTGACATAAGTGAGGTGTCGAACGTCAGATCATACGACGATGCGGCACCCCACGTCTTGTCTGTATAGAAATTATAGTAATTGGCGCGGAGCTTATTTATGCGCTGCGCCTTCGACTTTGCCTTCTCAGCCGTGAGCGAACCGTCATCCCTACGCATTATGCGCTCCACACACTTATCAATCGGGGCGTGGACAAAGATATTCACCGCACGCGGATGGTCGCGCAACACATAGTCCGAGCTGCGGCCCACTATCACACACGAATCCTCCTCGGCAAGCGAATGTATGAAATCGCTCTGCGCACGGTACAGGCTGTCGTCACTTATCGACGTGCTGCCGGCATAGCAGTTGAGCGGATTGAAGCCGAAGGCAAATGAAAATATACCGTTGAGAAACGTCGGAAACCGCTCATCATTCTTCTCAAAAAACTCGGGGCTTACACCCGCACGCTTGGCGGCCTCACTCAGCAGCTCCTTGTCATAATATTTTATTCCGAGACGGTCGGCAAGCTTGCGGCCAAGTTCACGGCCACCGCTACCGAACTGGCGACCCACAGTTATCACGATATTATCTTTTGCCATGGTATGTACATTTACTTATATGAAGTCAAAAATACTAATAAGTGAGCGTAAAGCCAAATTTATTTGAGCTTTGCCGAACGTGAGTATTTAAGACATAGTCAAAAATACGAATAAGTGAGCGTAAAGCCAAATTTATTTGGGCTTTGCCGAACGTGAGTATTTAAGACATAGTCAAAAATAGCCATTATCCCACACAGTAGCAATATTTCAACCAAAAATTTTTATTATCGCAGAATTACTATTACTTTTGCAATTCAGAAAAATTGCGCACATGCGCCTTTATCACAGAAAGAAAAAACAAAACTATATCATGGCAAAGAACAACCAACCGGAGACTCGTACCGCAATCGACGACATCAACGATTCTCTCTCAAGCATTGAACAGAAAGTTCAGAACAATCAAAAGGTAATCATGTGGGTATCTGTGGCAGTTGCCATAGTGGTATGCTTAATATTGGTTTACATCTACGGCATACGCAAACCCGGTATTGAAGCCGCCAACGACGCTGTAGGTCAGGCAGACCTTGAACTCGCACTCGGCAACGACACCATAGCTCTTCAGCAATATCAGCAGGTAGCCGATGAGTACGGTTACGAAGGTGGCAACCGCGCCGCCCTCAACGCCGCCATACTCCTCTATCAGCAGGGCAAGTATCAGGAAGCACTCAACTACCTCGATCAATACTCATCCTCAGAATCCATTATCGGAGCTTCAAGCAAATCACTCGAAGGCGACTGCTACGTCAACCTCGGTGAGTACGACAAAGCCATCGACTGCTTCCAGGATGCAGCTAAGATTTCCGACAACAACCCCCACTACACCCCCTTCTTCCTGATGAAAGAAGCCACCGTGCAGCGTGAGCTCAAAAACTACACTGCCGAAGCTGCCCTCTACGAACGCATCATCGAAGAATACCCCGAATATGCAGCCGACAGCCG
>CAJTMM010000057.1 GCA_910577465.1 uncultured Muribaculaceae bacterium
CGAATCGTGCTTTCCTTCAAAAGCGATGCAAAGGTAGGTGTTTTTTTTTATTCGTGCAAGCGTTTGGGGGATTTTTTTGTCGGATTTTTTAGGTGGCTTGTTTGTGGGATGGGTGAGTCCGTTGTGGGACAATGGGTTGGGGGATGTGCTTTTTTGTGTGAGGGGTTATTGGTTGGTGGGGGTGTCGTTGTCGTTGGGGTTGTCGCTGTCGCTGTCGAGTGTGAGGTAGGGGTAGGTGACGTCCCAGAGGTATAGGGCTTGGGGTGGCATGGAGGTGCCGGCGGAGCATCGGTTGCGTGCCAGGATTACGTTGCGGAAGTCTTCGATGGTGAGTTTGTGGCGTCCGACATCGACGAGTGTGCCTACGACGGCCCGTACCATGTTGCGCAGGAAACGGTCGGCGGTGATGATGAACACGTGTCCTGTATGGTCGGCTACGTGATGCCATTGGGCATGGGTGACATGGCAGATGTTGGTCTTGTTGTCGGTGTGGAGTTTGGCGAATGATGTGAAGTCGTCGGTGGTGAGCAGGAGTTGTGCGGCTTCGTTCATGAGGTCGTAGTCGAGTGTGGGCGGTGCCTGCCAGCTCAGGGGATAGAAGAAGGGGGATTTACTGTGGGTGGCGTAGTAGTGGTAGGTGCGTGAGGTGGCATCGAATCGTGCGTGGGCATCGGCATGTACGGGGATAATGTCGTAGATGGCGATGTCTTTCCCAACGAGTGTGTTGAGCGAGCGCACGATGTTTTCGGGATGGGGCAGGGGGGCGGGAGAGTCGAAGTGGGCTATCATGCGGCGTGCGTTGACACCGGTATCGGTACGTCCGGCGCCAACGATTTTTGTGGGGGTGCGCATGATGGTGGAGAGAGCCTGTTCGATGGTTTGCTGTACGCTGATGGCGTTGGGTTGCGATTGCCAACCGTGGAATGGTGCTCCACGGTAGGCAAGATGTATGAAGTAGCGTTGCATCAGTCCTTTTCGAGATATGTGTAGCCGTAGAGTCCGGAGCGGTAGTTGCTGAGGAATTCGCGGCCTTCTTCGGGTGTGATGTGTCCGGCTTTCATGGATGCGGTTACCCATGTCTCGACGTTGCGTACGAGTTTCTTGGGGTTGAACTGTACGTAGTCGAGTACTTCGGCTACGGTTTCTCCGTCGATGATGCGGTCTATTTCGTAGCGGTCCTTGTAGACGCTGATGTGGACGGCGTTGGTGTCGCCGAACAGGTTGTGCATGTCGCCGAGTATCTCTTGGTACGCTCCTACGAGGAATACTCCGAGGTAATATGGTTCGCCGGGACGTACGGAGTGTACGGGCAGGGATGAGGATGTGCCGTGGTTGGTGATGAAGTTGGCTATCTTGCCGTCGGAGTCGCATGTGATGTCCTGGATGGTACATGTGCGGTCGGGGCGTTCGTCGAGACGAGATATCGGTATGATGGGGAATATCTGGTCGATAGCCCAGGAGTCGGTCAGGGACTGGAAGAGTGAGAAGTTGCAGAAGTATTTGTCGGGGAGCATACGCGCTATTTTGCGTAGTTCCTCGGGCGCGTGCTTCATGCCGGCGGCTATTTCTCCGACTTCGCGTGCGATGGACCAGAACAGTTTTTCGATTTGGGCGCGTGTGCGGAGGTCGAGCATACCGAGATTGAAGAGATCGAGTGCTTCCTCGCGAATCTGTAGCGCGTCGTGCCAGCTTTCAAAGAGACGTGGTTGGTTCAGCTTGTCCCAGATGTCGTATAGCTCGCGGGCGAGTTCGTGGGCATCGTCGGGAACTTCCTCGTTGTCGTGCCATAGGGGTAGCTGTGTGGTCTCGAGGACTTCGAACACGAGTACCGAGTGGTGGGCAGCGAGTGAGCGTCCGCTTTCGGTGATGATGTTGGGCTGCTTTACGTTGTTTTTGACACAAGCGTCGACGAGAGCCGATACGGAGTCGTTGGCGTATTCCTGTATGGAGTAGTTCATGGAGCTTTCGGAGGCAGCGTTGCGGGTGCCGTCGTAGTCCACACCGAGACCACCGCCGATGTCGACGAAATCGATGTCGAATCCGAGTTTTGACAGCTGTACGTAATATTGTGTGGCTTCGCGGAGCGCGTTTTTAATCCGTCGAATCTTTGTGACCTGGCTTCCGATGTGGAAATGGATGAGCTTGAGACATTCCTGCATCTTGTGCTTGTTGAGGAAGTCGAGCGCTTCGAGCAGTTCGCTTGAGTTGAGACCGAATTTGGATTGGTCGCCGCCGGATTCCTCCCATTTTCCGGAGCCGGAGGAGGACAGCTTGATGCGTATGCCCACGTTCGGAACTATGCCCAATCGTTTGGCGACGTCGGCGATGAGTTTGAGCTCGTTGAGTTTCTCCACGACGAGGTATATGCGGCGACCCATCTTCTGGGCGAGCAGTGCGAGTTCGACAAAGTTCTCGTCCTTATATCCGTTGCAGATGATGAGGGCATTGTCGGCAATGTTGGTCGCAAGAACCGCGTGTAGCTCCGGCTTAGAACCGGCTTCAAGTCCGATGTTGAATTTTCTGCCATGGCTGACGAGCTCTTCGACCACGGGGCGCATCTGATTGACCTTTATGGGGTATATGAGGAAGTTCTGTGCGGTATAGTTGTATTCCTTAGCGGCGTTATTGAAGCAGTTGGATATTTTCTCAATGCGGTTGTCGAGAATGTCGGGGAACCGGAGCAGTACGGGTGATGTCACGTCCCTGACCTGCAGCTCGTCCATCACCTCTTTTATGTCGACAGAAGCATAGCCTTCGCGTGGTGTAACCGCCACGTGTCCTTTATCGTTGATAGAGAAGTATTTCAGTCCCCACCCGTTGATGTTGTACAGCTCGGAGCTGTCCTCTATGCGCCATTTTCTCATTATCTGTAATGGAATATAAATTGATAAAATATTAAATAAGTGTCGCAAAGTTACGTAAAATTCGCACCCAATCAAAAAAACGGGAGATGAGTGTGAAAATAATTGCCGATATAGGTTCGATATGTCGAAATTAAGACGTATATTTGCGGTATTGTACCGTTAATATTAAAAAACAAACATTAATAAACAACATTCATTACTCATTATGAAAAAATCGATTTCCCTATCATTGGCTGTCGGTGGACTTGTAGTGCTCGCAGGATGTAACGGCAAGATGAATCCGTTCGTTGCCGATTATTTCTCGACTAACCCCAATCCACTTGAAGTAGTGGGCGAACAGGTACCTGCAACCGTAACCGGTAACGTACCCGCCAAGTTCTTCAAAAAGAATGCACAGGTAACAGTGACTCCGGTGCTTGTATATGCCGGTACCGAGCAGGCTGCCACTCCCGTGACTTACCAAGGCGAAAAGGTTCGCGGTAACAACCCCGTAATCAACTATGATAATGGTGGCAATGTAACCATTCCGGTGAACTACGCATACGTTCCCGACATGATGAAGAGCGAACTTTACCTTACATTCAATGTACAGCAGGGTTCGAAGCAGTATGTATTGCCCCGCGTAAAGGTGGCTGACGGTGTAATCGCCACAGCTGCGTTGGCTGATGCAGGTACTGTGAATCCCGCCGGTTCGGCTGACAAGTTCCAGCGTATCATCAACGAAAAGTACAGCGCAGATATCCGCTTCCTTATCAATCAGGCAAATCTCCGCAAGAATCAGCTCGATTCTAAAGAGGTACTTGACCTGAACCAGACTATCCGTGAAGCTGCTGCCGCTGACAACCGCAAGATCCAGGAGCTTAACATCTCTTCTTATGCTTCGCCTGACGGTCCTTACGCATTCAACGAACAGCTCGCTGAAAAGCGTGAGAAGAACACCAAGGGTTATCTCGAAAAGCAACTCAAGAAGGATAAAATCACTGAATTCGGTGAACTTACCGCACAATTCACCGCTGAGGACTGGGAAGGTTTCCAGAAGCTCGTTTCTGCAAGCAATATCCAGGACAAGGATTTGATTCTCAGCGTTCTCAAGATGTACAAGGATCCGGAAGTACGTGACCGCGAAATCCGCAACATGTCGAATGTATTCGATGAATTGGCTGAAACCATTCTTCCCCAACTCCGTTACTCTCGTCTTACCGCTTCTATCGACGTGATAGGCAAGAGCGATGAGGAAATCAACAACTTGGTAAATACCAATCCTTCGGCACTCAATGTTGAGGAACTTCTCTATGCTGCCACTTTGACTGACGACAACAACCGCAAGCAGTTGATCTATGAGGCTGTAGTACGCCAGTTCCCCGAAGATTACCGTGGCTACAACAACCTTGGTAAGATCCAGTATCAGAACAAGGATTATGCTGCTGCTGCCGCTAACTTCAACAAGGCTGCCAAGTTGGCTCCCAATAGCTCGGAAGTGGCTATGAACCAGGGTCTGCTTTCGTTGGTAAACAAGGATTATGCTGCTGCCAACAGCAAGTTCAGCAACGCAGCCGGTCTTGATGAACTGGGTGACGCTCTCGGTGTTTACTACCTGAACAAGGGTGACAATGCCGCTGCTGTCAAGGCTTTCGGTTCAAGCAAGTCAAACAATGCCGCTCTTGCTCAAATCCTTACCAAGAATTACAGCACAGCTAAGAACACTCTCGAAGGTGTAGCTAATCCTGATGCAACTACTTACTATCTGACTGCAGTGCTCGGTGCCCGCACCAACAATGCTCAAATGGTAACTTCTAACCTCGAAAAGGCTATCAAACTTGACGACTCTTTGGCTGCCAAGGCTTTGAATGACCTCGAATTCTCGAAGTTCAATCTTTCAAGCGTTATCCGCTAATAGATAGATTACACATTATATATAACGGGGCTGCCTGATGGTGGCTCCGTTATTTTTTTGTGGAATTTTTCAGGATGGGGTCAGGTTGTGAGGGTGGTTTTATGGAAGTATGTCAATGTGCTCTTGCGGGTTTAATTAGGAGTGTGGAATTAGGAATGAGGAATGGGGTTGGTGAGGGGCGGCGGTTTTGTGTCGGGGTTGGCGGGGGTCGGAGAGAGGGGATTTTGCCCTCTTTTTGATGGGTGGGGGTGGGTGGATATGGTAGGACTT
>CAJTMM010000058.1 GCA_910577465.1 uncultured Muribaculaceae bacterium
AAAACGTCCGGTATATGATTCATTGCAATCGGCCACTTGCTCCGGCGTTCCGGCTGCGACAAGCGATCCTCCGGCATCACCGCCTTCGGGACCTATGTCGATGACATGGTCGGCGCATTTCACAACATCGAGGTTATGCTCGATAATTACCACCGTATGCCCCAGAGCGATCAAGCGGTTGAATGAGTCCATGAGCGTGTGTATGTCGTGGAAGTGCAAGCCGGTTGTGGGTTCATCGAAGATAAACATTGTGGGCTGCGGCTTCTCCATCGACAGATAGTAGGCCAGCTTCACTCGTTGATTCTCGCCGCCCGACAGTGTCGATGAGCTTTGACCGAGAGTGATGTAGCCAAGTCCGACCTGCTGCAACGGCAACAGACGGCGAACGATTTTCTTTTCTGTCGCGCCGCTGCTTTCGCTAAAGAAGGCAATGGCATCGTCGACGGTCATGTTAAGCACATCGTTGATATTCCGTCCGCGATAGGTTATGTCCAGGACATCGCGCTTGAACCGCTGACCATGGCATTCCTCGCAGGGTATGGTTATGTCGGCCATGAACTGCATCTCTATGGTGATTGTGCCCTCACCCTTGCATTCCTCGCATCGGCCACCCTCGGTGTTGAAGGAGAAATATCCGGGTCCGAACCCCATCTGCTTGGCTCCCTGCTGGTCGGCAAAGAGACGACGTATCTCATCGTAGGCCTTGAGATAGGTTGCCGGATTGCTTCGTGTGGAGCGTCCGATAGGGTTCTGATCAACAAACTCAACGGCGTGGAGACGGTGGAGATCGCCGCCAATCGACTTATGTTGTCCGGGGGCATCGCTTGGTTCGCCAAGATGGCGCAAAAGCGCACGATACAGGATATCACGCACCAGTGTCGATTTGCCCGAGCCGCTGACTCCGGTCACCACGGTCATTACCCCGAGCGGAAATTCCACATCTATGTTCTTCAGGTTGTGTTCCGTTGCTCCGCTGATCTTTATGCGGTCGGACCACCGACGCCGTGTCTTGGGAACGTCGATCGACAGGCGTCCATCGAGATAACGGGCGGTGTAACTATTGTCGGGTGCTTCTCCTATTTCCGAGGCCGGGCCCTGGAATATGATGTTACCGCCGGCGGTTCCGGCTTCAGGTCCTACGTCGATAAGATAGTCGGCATTACGCATAATATCCTCATCGTGTTCAACGACAACAACCGTGTTGCCAATCCCCTGAAGCTTTCTAAGGACGGATATCAGGCGCATGGTGTCGCGTGAGTGCAGTCCGATGCTTGGCTCGTCGAGGATGTAGAGCGACCCGACAAGGCTACTGCCGAGTGAGGTGGCAAGGTTTATGCGCTGGCTTTCGCCGCCCGACAGCGTTGCCGAGAGACGATCAAGGGTCAGATATCCCAGTCCGACATCTGTCAGAAATTCCAGACGGTTGCCTATCTCCGTCAGGATCCGTCCGGCTATGGCCTGTTGCTGCGGTGTCAGCGACAAGGATTTGAAGAACACGGCCAGATCAGCCACCGGCATGGCCACAAGCTGAGTGATGGTGCGTCCGCCCACATGCACATAAGCGGCATCGGCTCTCAGACGGGAACCATGGCATACGGGGCATATTGTCTTGCCACGATAGCGTGCGAGCATCACGCGATACTGTATCTTGTATAGGTTTTCCTCGACCATCTTGAAAAAGCCGTCGATTCCGGAGAATGATGCGTTGCCGTGCCACAGGAAGTCTTTCTGCTCTTGGGTCAGCTCGCTATATGGTTTGTGGATCGGGAATGAAGCTGAGGATGCCGCATGAATGCACGCACGCTTCCACTCGCTCATCTTCTCCCCTCGCCAGCACACCACGGCATCCTCGAAAACGGAGAGCGACTGATCAGGGACAACGAGCCGCTCATCAATGCCCATTGTTTTTCCGAATCCCTCGCAGCAAGGACATGCGCCATAGGGATTGTTGAAATTGAACATCAGTTCATTCGGCTCGGTGAACGTCATGCCGTCGGCCTCGAAACGGGTTGAGAAGTCGTGGCGTACCACAGATCCCTCCGGAGTCCACACCAGCAACGAGGCGCATTGATTGCCCTCATAGAATGCCGTCTCCACCGAATCGGCAAGGCGGCTCAGCTCATCGCCGTCGTAGGCCACAGAAAGACGGTCAATCAGCAGATCATATTCCGAGGGGGAGCCTATAGCCGCCTTATCGGCAAGCAGATCCGCGATATTGACAAAGCGGCTGCCAGCGGTCACCAGACGGGAGTAGCCGCCTTGAAGCAGGACATCAAGCTGTGTGGCCAACTCGCGTCCTTCCGGCAGCGAAAGAGGAGCCACAACCGCCATCCTTGTTCCCTCGGGATAGCTTTTGGCCGTTGCTATCACATCCTCAACAGAATGTTTTTTCACCACCGCACCACTCACGGGAGATATCGTCTGGCCAATGCGTCCGAATAGCAGACGCAGGTAGTCGTAGATCTCCGTCGAAGTTCCTACGGTGCTTCGCGGATTGCGAGTGTTGACCTTCTGCTCTATAGCTATGGCCGGAGGAATCCCCTGGATCTTATCGCATTCAGGCTTCGACATGCGTCCGAGAAACTGACGGGCGTATGTGCTCAGACTCTCCACATAGCGACGCTGCCCCTCAGCATAGAGCGTATCGAACGCCAGCGAGGATTTACCCGATCCCGAGAGACCGGTCACCACCACCAGCTTATTGCGCGGAATCTCCACGTCGACATTCTTCAGATTGTTGACGCGAGCCCCACGTATTGATATATTATTTTCGGTTATTTTCTTTGATTTTGTCATGACCTGCAAAATTACAAAAATTCCTGCTGTCCCACAACGTGAGCCCATACCGCTTAATCATAATTGATTTATTTTTAATATCTTTGTGGTTACAGTCCACTAATAGCCTACAACCATGAAAAAGCTCTCCCTCACGCTACTGCCTCTGCTGACATTCACCGCCGCCATCTGCGCAATTTTCTCATGCAGCTATCAACGCCCCAAATATCTGATAGTGCGTGAAGCATACTCCGAAGCGGACTCTATGCTCATCATCGGTCAGGCCGTGGATGCCCTGACATTCCTGTTCGAGCGATTCACGGATGAAGAGATCCTGACAGACGACTCCCTTATGCTGTTGCAGCGCAGAGCCTACTTCTCGCTTGTTCCCTACCCTCGGACGCGGAATATAGGAACCGCAACCGGCTCACTGTCTGTTTCCGCAGAAAGAATCCTTGTGACAGACTACGACCGGCGAGGGCTGGTAATTTTCAACAGCGACAGCCTGACAGAAACCGGGTTCATCTACACCGGCTTTCCGACCCTCTGCGTGTCATCAAGTCCCGACGGACAATCGGCAGCCGTAGGGCTCGAAAACGGAGCGGTCAACATCTACCGACTCCGCGACGGAGAACTCGCCGATGTCTATAACGCCCATCACGGACGCACAAGAGACATAGTGTGGAGCACCGAAAACCGAATCTATTCCTGCGGCAACGACCGGGCGGTAACGGCCTACGACTTCACAGAGGGTAAAGAGCTATGGCGATTCCAGCGCAACCGACGCAATGTAAAGGATATCGACGTATCCTCCGACGGAACTAAGCTTATATCGGCATCAAACGATGGGATAGCCTTTGTTCTGGACTCGGCAGGCCAACAGATCCACCGCATTGTCAACGGCAAGAACTATTGCAACACAGCCCTCATTTTCCCCGACCGGACACGTTTTGCGACAGCCGGAGGCGAAGGGATGGTAAAGATCTACGATATAGCCACCGGAAGCATCAAAGGATCGGCTGTGGCCGCCTATGGCATGCCGGTGTGGAAAATGGCCATCGACACGGCCAACAGCCATATTGCAGCCGCGGCAAAAGGAGTGATAGCCATCATCCCTGCCTCCCGGCCTGAGATGGCCTACATTATCCCGATATCTTCCGATTCCGACGTCATGGATCTCGAATTTGAGACACCCTACAGCCTGATATTCATAACGGAAAACGGACGCATAGGCCGGCTCACCATTCCCGACAACGAGGATATAGTACGCACCAACCACACTTTCAGCAAAGAATAGCCACCCTGTCGTGTCCAGTCATCTTAGTCAGTCTAGTCACGGCGACTAAAGTGACTAACATGACTAAAGTGACTAAGGCATATCCACTCTTGCTTGTAGGGACTGCGCCATGGCTGATTTGTGTCCGGATTCATTCGCCCCATTCATCAGCCCTGTCGGGGGCTATCCTGTAGGGACTGCGCCTTGTGCCCGGTTTCACTCGCCTCATTTGTCAGCCCTGTCGGGGGACTCTCCTGTAGGGACTGCGCCATGGCGCGTCCGGTTTCGTCCATCCGTGCAAACATATTGATTATCCGGGCATTATCCGGGTATTATCCGGACGCGGCATGCCGCCTATTCTTTACCCACAGAAGTCA
>CAJTMM010000059.1 GCA_910577465.1 uncultured Muribaculaceae bacterium
CCCGGAGCGAGGGCATCTTGCCCTCGTATCACCCCACAAACAAACACGGAGCGAGGGCATCCTGCCCTCGTACATCCCCACCAACAAACCCTAATCCCACAAGAGGGCAAGATGCCCTCTCTCCAACATCAACCCCTCGTTCCAACTCTCCAACAAAACAACCTTGCAATATAATTGGGCCACTTCAAAATCGCACTCCCCATTTCTTGCTCCACAGAAGTCAAAGACAGCATGGTCAAACGGCGTTTAAATCTCTATCAGATTCCGTAGCCGCGTCTTGTTTACAGCAGTTTTTTCAGCTCATCCATGTCAGGGAGAGCATCTTTTAATGCATCCGGTGCTTCTTTGGATGTGGTATAGGTTGCCACACCCATCGGTTTGTCATAGTCCTGCATCACATATTCCACAAAGCTGCGGTTCGCCTCCTTGCAAAGGACTATGTATGTGGTGGGTGAAAGGAACCTTGAAAAAGTCTTCGACCGGAAATTCGGACATATTCGGTATTCGCAATCCCCGAAATATATCTATTTCATCATCAACTGTTTGCAATTCGGTAATCGCGATTACCGAATTTTTTTGATTGCTGAAAGTATGACAGATATCTCTTCGGTAACCCCTAAACTCGTAGGGAGACTCGGCGCTTCGCTTCAAACGTCCACCCACCAAAACACCCACCAACAAAACGGAGCGAGGGCATCCTGCCCTCGTATCGTACCAAACCACAAACCATCCCCATCCCACAAGAGGGCAAGATGCCCTCTCTCCACCCCCATCAACAAAACTCATTCCTTATTATCACACCCCCTCTAATATGTTAAATCCCAATCCATTTAACTTTTTTTAACCCACAATCCTGCAAAAACCATCCACCCTCAACGTAATTTTGCAAAACAACTTGAACATTTAGCATTTATGGCAAAATCTAAACCTCTGAGAAACTAATATACTACATCTTACCTTAACGAAAAAACTATATAAAAATCCCAAAACATACATTTTTTAAAACTATTTATAAACCAATTTTTTAATTATGAGAAAAACTTTACTTCTTCTCGTTATGGCATTGTTCATGCCTGTGCTCGCTATGGCACAGACTGAAAACAAAGCCATATCAAAAGCAGCCCGTTCCGGTACGGATAAGACTGAAACTCGTCTGTTGGTTTCGTCTGAAGTCCTCGACGCGCTCAAAACCGCGCCTACGACAAGCCATTCTTTAGCTGCCTGGGTAAATATTTCATCCGTCCCTTATACCGGCCACACACAAGAAGCCGGCACAAAGCATGGTGTTATCATGGGTTACGGTGGCACTGACCACGCCAATGACAACGGTCTTTGGAACGTGACAATCGACTCCAACGGCAAACTTGCCCTCCCGGGATGCTGGGGTCTTAATGGGGCAAATGGAATGGGAATCGCTGCCTGTGAGATATGCGACTTACCATTGAACGAATGGGTATACATAGTAACCGTAGTCGACATTGAGAATATGAAAATATGCGTATATCTTAATGGCGAACTGGTTTGCGATAAAACTATCATTAACGCCCCCAATTGGTTTACAAACGAATCTCCCTACATCTATTTTGCCGGATTTAACTTTGCCGGTGCGTTGGACGAAGTGCAGGTTTACAACAAAGCTCTTAATGCCACTGAAGTCGCTACAGCCAAAGTTAACCCCACTAATGTTTCCGGTCTTGTTGCGTATTACACTCTTGATGAGGCTGTTTCCACAAATGAATTTGTCAATCAGGCATCAGGTGTAACTGCACCCAATGCTGTATGGCAAACCGCCACATTCCAAAGTTTGTGGGGAAATGGTCTTGTTTACCAACAATCAGCATCTACCGTTGCCCCCACCTTAGCCGAAGGTCGCGAAATCGTACCTTTCGAAGTGAGCATCACAGCATATCCCGCTGAAGGTGGTACATACACTATCTCTGATGGCACCCAGACTTGGACTATCGATGAAAACTTCGACTATGAACCCATAACCGTCAACACCGGTACTGAACTCACATTCACTGCTATCCCCGAAGAAGGATACGAGCTCATCGGCTTCTTCACCATGAACGGTGACACCCCCGAATACATCAACGGTGGCAAATTCACCCCCTTTGCCGACGCTATAGTAGGTGCAGCATTCACCAATCAGCACTGCGCCCTCACCATTACCAACGCACAGGAAATACCTTACACCATTACACTTAATGGCACTGAGGTTACTGACTTCTCTTCTTTGATGGTTGCAGCTCCCTATCAGCTGACTCTCAACGTACCCGACACTAAGGTACTCAACGGTGTGACTCTTGCCGGCCGCGCTATCGAAGCCGTAAACGGTGTATACGAATTGTTCCTCGACGAGGAGGATGCCGAGCTCGTGATTGACGCACGTGAAAAATACCAGTACACCATCACCATCAATCAGCCCGAAGGTGCTACAGTAGCTGTAAGCTACGGAAGCGGCACAGCAGCCACTACCGTCAACAGCGGCGATAAAGTGCTCGAGGGTACTACTCTCAACGTTACTGCAACTCCTGATGCCGGTTACAAAGTGACCAACATCACCGTAGGCGACGAATCATTTGCCGGCAAAGAATACTCTTTCGTTCCCGCTGACGATGTCACCATCTCAGCTATCACTGAAGAAGGTGTCGACTACCCCGCTATGGTACGTTACTTCACCAACGGCATCAACCAGCAGAACCGTTACGTCAAGAAAGTGACCACTACCGGTACTGAAACACCCACCGTGTTCAACGCCACTACCAAGGAAGAACTTCCTTACACTTACTTCGAAGCCCCCAACTCTACCAAGCGCGAAGAGGGTGCTATCATCGACAAGACAGCCAACCCCATCATCGTCAATACCGATGTACGCTCATTTACCATGACATTCGAAGCCTGGACCGACGCTATCGATGGCTATGCCACTGAACTCGGCTGGTCTTGCCAGGGCGCGTTCATCGACTGGAACCGCGACGGCAACTTCTCCGGTACTGATGAAATCTACGGTGACGACGGCGGCAGCCACAGCGACGCTCACTTCAGAGACACTCCATACACCCGTACCATTACCATCCCTGAAAACGTAGGTCCCGGTACATACCGTCTGCGCGTGGTTTACAACGAACCCGCTAATGGTCACAATGCAACTTGGGTTAACACCTACTTCGACGGCACCGCTCCTATCGAGCTCCGCAATGGTGTGGCATACGACTTCGACATCGTTGTTGCATCATCCACACTCGAATCGCCCCGTACCATCACCGTTGTTTCTGCCGACGAAGCCCTCGGTACCGTAGCAATCACCGACCCCGCCACCGAAGAAAACTCTGTAACCACCGACCAGAAATACGTGACCGTCAAGGCAACTCCCGCCGATGGCGTATCATTCATCAACTGGACCAACGCCGACAACGTGGAGGTATCCACCCAGGCTACCTACAAGTACGACGGTGAAGCTGACGTTACTCTCAAAGCCAACTTCGGTTATGCCGTAACATACTCTGTGGAAGGCGAAGGCCGCATCGACGTAACCGCCGGCACACGCACCCTCACTTCAGGTTCTGCTGTAGCTCCCGGCTCCAATATCAACATCACCGTGACCCCCGGCGATGGATACGCGCTCTACGCCCTCATGGTCAACGGCGAGAAGGTTGAGCTCACCGACAACGCTTACACCTGCACCGTCAACGAAGCCACCGTTATCAGCGCCACTTTCGGTGAAGCCAGATACACCATCTCATTCACCACTCAAGGCAACGGTACGGTAGAAGCATGGTCCGACCTCGACGACAACCAGGCACCCGCTGCCGGAGCTACCCAGTACACCGACGGAAGCTTCATCCAGGGCGACGGCGAAACCGAGCTTTACATCTACTTCATCCCCGGCGACAACAAGGACAATGAGAAAGAGACCATTACCCTGATCGTATATGAGGACGAAAACGAAAATCAGACGCTCACCCCCGGAGACTGCGAACCCGTAACCGCCGAAGAAGGCACACCCTATTACGGAGCTTACGTATACTATGCATACCCCACAGGTAACACCAACGTATCTGTGACATTCACCAACGAGACATCGGCAATATCCGACATCATCTTCGATGCCGAGAACGGTCCCGTGGAATATTACAACATCCAAGGTGTTCGCGTAGCTGCCGAAAACCTCACACCCGGCTTCTACATCGCCCGTCAGGGAAGCAAGACCAAGAAGATTCTCATCCGCAAGTAATCCCAACTTCCCATACAACGTTCAGCCCCCAAGCTGAACCCCCAACCAAGAGA
>CAJTMM010000060.1 GCA_910577465.1 uncultured Muribaculaceae bacterium
GCCCTCGCTCCGGTGGGGCGTTTTTTGATGGATATAAAAGATATAGAATAGATAGATTATGGATGATAAGAGAATACCGGTGTTGCTGCTGACGGGTTATCTCGGTAGCGGTAAGACTACGCTTCTGAATAATATATTGGCTAACCGTCGCGGACTGCGCGCGGCTGTGATAGTGAATGATATCGGTGAGGTGAATATAGATGCTTCGCTGATACAGAAGGGTGGCGTAGTGGGCCAGTCGGAGGATAGTCAGGATCTGGTGGCTCTACAGAATGGTTGCATTTGCTGCTCGCTGAAGATGGATCTGGTGCAGCAGTTGGCTGATATAGCCAGGACGGGGCGTTTCGACTATATAGTGATAGAGGCGAGCGGTATCTGCGAGCCGGCTCCAATAGCCCAGACTATCTGTTCGATACCGCTGATGGGTGCGGAATATAATGAGGGTGGTACGCCGGTGCTGGATTGCATAGCGACGGTGGTGGATGCGCTGCGTCTTCGTGACGAGTATGCCTGCGGTGAGTCATTGAAGAGTCATGCGGGCGAGGAGGGCGAACTTGAGAATCTGATAATAGATCAGATAGAGTTCTGTAATGTGGTGCTGCTGAATAAGATTTCGGAGATTTCGGAAGAGGAGGCGGGTGTGGTGCGCGCGATAGTGCGGGCTATCCAGCCTTCGGCAAAGATAATAGAGTGCGATTATGCCGATATAGACCTTGACGAGATAGTGGATACGCATCTATTTGATTTCGAGAAGGTGGCTACGTCGGCTGCATGGATACGCGAAATCGAGGGTCATAATGGTGAAGCTGAGGAGCATGGGCATCATCACGAGCATGTGCATGAGCATGAACATCATCATGAACACGGGCATCATGAGCATGGCGAGGGATGTACTTGCGGGCATTGCCATCACGGGCATAGCCATACGGAGGAGTATGGTATAGAGACGTTTGTGTATTACCGCCGACCGGGTTTCAATCTGAACCGGTTTGACTGGCTGGTGACGCGAGAGTGGCCGGATAGTGTGATAAGGACCAAGGGCGTGGTGTATTTCACGCATAATGATGATATGTCGTATCTGTTTGAACAGGCTGGCCGCCAAAAGAAGCTGACTGAAGCGGGGCTGTGGTTTGCCACGGCTCCCGAGGTGGAGCGTGAGCGTTTGTTTGCCACTGAGCCGGGTCTTGCCAATGACTGGGATGAGCGTTATGGCGACAGGATGATAAAGCTGGTAATCATAGGCCGTAATATGGACCGCGCGGCTATAGAGTCGGCATTGGACAAGTGTTGAGATAATTAGGAATGAGGAATTAGGAATTAGGAATTAGGAATTAGGAATTAGGAATCATTAGCGGTGAACCATAACATTAGCCTGGATTTCAAAGATGAAATTGACAAGATGACATATTCGATTAAATAATTAATGTGTCTGATGGGGTAATTTCCACGAAAATCTTAGCTTTTTTAAATTAAAAAAGGTTATTTCACAGCTACTAATTAGGAATCAGGATGAGTCTGGAGAGGATTTTTGAGACGTGCCGGGTGTATCTGAATACGGCTTTTTCGGGGCCGTATCAGGGTGTGCTGGTGGATGTGACCGTGATAGCGGGGATAGCAGTGGTGGCGGCAGTGACGTATATGCTGACGCGTATGGTGCTGTGGGGTGTGGAATCGGTGGTGAACAGGAGTTCAACGACGTGGGATGACCATCTTTTAACGCCGCATCTGATGGCGGGTGTGTCGCAGCTGGCTCCGGCTCTGTCGGTGAGCTATCTGCTTCCGGCTTTTTTCGTGGATAACACGGGTATGCATCATTGGCTGAAGTTGCTGACGTCGTTCTATATCCTATGGGCTGTGGTGAGGATAGTGACTATATTCATAGACAATGTGTATATGGCGCTCGCCCGGCGTGATGAGCTGAAGATGTATGCTGTGAAGGGTATATTTCAGATGCTGAAGCTTGTGGCTATAGGTGTGGGAGTGATATCGGCACTGAGCCTGCTGGCGGGTAAGACGCCTCTGGCGATACTTACGGCTATAGGTGCTTCGGCGGCTGTGCTGATGCTGGTGTTCAAGGACACGATATTGGGTCTTGTGGCAAGTGTGCAGCTTACGGCTAACCAGATGCTGCATAAAGGTGACTGGATAGTGGCTCCGAAGCATGATGCTAACGGTGAGGTGATAGATGTGTCGCTGACTACGGTGAAGGTGCGTAATTGGGATAATTCGGTGTCGACGATACCGCCGTATTCGCTGATATCGGATTCGTTCCGCAATTATGAGGCGATGCTGCGTTCGGGTGGTCGGCGTGTGGAGCGTGCGATAAATATAGATCTGGGGAGTGTGCGTTTCTGCAGTGCCGATGAACTGGCGCGGTTGCGTGAGAGGGGATTCCTGGATGGGATGGGTGTGGATGAGTCGGCACGGGTGATTAATGTGCAGCTATTCCGCAGGTATCTGGAGCGTTATCTGATGGGTGACGCGCGCGTGAACAGTGATATGACGTGTATGGTGCGGCAGCTTGAGCCTACGCAGTGGGGACTTCCGGTGCAGTTGTATTTCTTTACGCGTACGACGGTGTGGAAGGAGTTTGAGCATGTGCAGGCTGATGTGATGGATTATGTGTATGCGTTGGTGAATGAGTTTGGGTTGCGGGTGTATCAAGCTCCTGCGGGTGAGGATTTTAGGGTTAGGAATTAATTAGGAATTAGGAGTGAGGTTATCGTCCGTAGGACGCTTGCGGAGCAAGAATTAGGAATTATTTTGTTGGTGGTTAGGTCTTTAAGGTGGCGTTAGGGGTCGTGATACGAGGGCAGGATGCCCTCGCTCCGACAGATGGCGGATGACGAATGCTATTTCTATTTATCGAATATAATACGTATATTTGCAAGTGGCTGATAGAGATTGGCCATGTTACATATTTTATATAAGCGTTTCATGCTTTAACCTTTCTTACTGAAATCGCCAAAAATTCAACAACAGAGGTTTAAGCGGTCGATGCGCTCATGCTTGCCAGTATCCACTCCCCGGCAAGGGGGATGTATATACCCGGTAAGGCGTGGGAGTGGACTGTTTATTCTGTTGTAAGGCGTTTGGCGATGCCGAGTAAGAAAATAAACTGAACATCGTTCCACGCTTATTTTTTATCCATTTAATGCATGAAAAATCCATATCTGGGAACGAATGTGGATAAGTATCACATTATGAAAAAATTTGGTTTAACATGGTTGGCGATTAGCTTTCTGTCGCTGACAATGAGTGCCCAGGGTACAGATTGGTCCCGAGTAGCTAATGCATCAGTAGGTGTGGGCGTGGTAAGTTATGAGGAGAAATCTCCATCGACTTTTACTCAGCAAGTAGGAATGCAGTGGAAAATAAAGAATGATTTACTGATTAAGGATTTGTCTCTGTCAGTGGGTTTTGCAGTCAACAACTCTTATGGCGGGAAAATGCCAATGAATCTGAGTGGAGCATATGATTATGAATATATATCGTATGTGAAAGTAGAGTCGCCACGCACAGGTGTTAGCTACAATAATTCGACTATGCGCCGTATAGGCTCCGGTAAAGGTACAGCTAATTTAATGCGTGAAGATTTGAGCATTATGCCGACGGTATCGCTCAATTACGTGGTGATGCCACGGTTGGAAGTATATGCGACTTTCGGTATAGGAGTTGGTATGATGCACCAAATGTTCAAGGATTTAAAAGCGGTCAGTGGGTTTGAAAAGGATAGTGATTATCAAGTGAAAACTCTGAATGGGACGAAAAGAACATTCTATTATTCCTATAATGACCTGGATCATGTGAATTGGGGTGAAGATGCATTGTCGACAGAAGCATGTCTGGCCATATCGTTCTATGCCGGTGCCCGGTACTGGTTGACCGATAGGTGGAGTGCAAATGCGAATGTTGGCTTGGTGTCAGCTAATATAAAGGAATCGATGGGAAATTCCTACAATGTATTTTCTATAGGAGCTTCCTATAGTTTCTGATAGTCGATTTCTTGAAAATGTTTATAAGTGATGCCCCTGCGTTTGGGGGCATCATTTTTTTGTGAATTAGGTATCGGGGGGTGAGGGGTGGTACGAGGGCAGGATGCCCTCGCTCCGACAGGGTTGAAGCGTCTTTACGGGTTGGTGGGTCGGTGGTGGGTTGTACGAGGGCAGGATGCCCTCGCTCCTAATGCGTTTGGGGATGGGGTTTGGTGGGGGCGGGTTTTTTGGTGGGG
>CAJTMM010000061.1 GCA_910577465.1 uncultured Muribaculaceae bacterium
CTCCGGGAGGGTTGGTGGCTTTTTGTTTGATGGTGCAAAGATAGGGGGTGGAGGTGGGGGTTGGTGTGCGAATTTGCACTTTTGTTGGGGGAATTTTTTTGGTGAGGGATGGGGATATAAAAAATCAGGCAGTGGGGGATTACTGCCTGATTTTTGGGTGGAGCGGTAGACGGGATTCGAACCCGCGACCCTCAGCTTGGGAAGCTGATGCTCTACCAACTGAGCTACTACCGCGTGTGAGTGATGGGGCGGTATGGTGGTGACGCCCCATCAAGATATATGTGTGTGACGATTTATGCTTGGGGTGTTTCTACGCCGGCAAGCTCGGGGTCAATCATGATGCGACCACAGTATTCACATACGATAATCTTTTTGTGCATCTTGATTTCCATCTGTTTTTGCGGGGGAATGCGATTGAAGCATCCGCCACAAGCGTTGCGCTGAATGTAGACGATGCCGAGACCGTTGCGTGCGTTCTTGCGAATGCGCTTGAATGCGGCGAGTGTGCGTGCGTCGACTTTGGGCTCGAGTTCTTTAGCCTGCTCGCGTAGACGTTCTTCATCCTGCTTGGTTTCAGAAACGATTTCCTCGAGTTCGGTTTTCTTCTCGGCGAGGATGTGCTGCTGGTCAGAGAGTGTTTCTTCTGTAGCTGCTATGTCGGCAGTCTTAGCGTCGATGATACGAGCGTATTCGTTGATGTGCTTTTCGCAAAGTTCTATTTCGAGGGTCTGGAACTCAATTTCCTTAGAGAGGAGGTCGAACTCGCGGTTGTTGCGCACGTTGTCAATCTGCACTTTGTAAGTGTCGATCTTGCTTTGCGATTCGTTGATTTTCTCTTTTTCGACGAGAGTTTTCTTACGGAGTTCCTCAATTTCCTGACGGAAGTTGGCTATGCGGGTGTTGAGTCCTTCAATCTGGTCTTCAAGGTCGCGCACTTCCAAGGGGAGTTCTCCGCGGACAGTCTTTATGCGGTCGATCTGAGAAAGTATGGTCTGAAGCTCGTAGAGCGATTTCAAACGTGACTCTACTGAAAGAGTCTGTTCGGCTTTGTTTTTATCAGCTGTAGCCATGTGTCTGCTTACAAATAATTAATCGGATTAGTATCGTATTGGGAATACCGGACTGCAAAGTTAGGAAATTTTTCTGTAATAATGTGATAAAAAATTTCTTTAACGCAGTTTTCGCTTTCGTGGTGGCCTATGTCGACGATAAGAATGCTGTGGGAGAAGTCGACAAAGTCGTGATATTTGGTATCGGATGTGACGAAAGCCTGGGCACCTGCCGCAATGGCTTGGGTGATGAGCGAAGATCCGGAGCCACCGCATAGGGCAACGCGTCGGATGTGCGCGTCGGGGATGAAGGATGTGCATCGGGCGACGGGGGAGCCAAATGTCTGTTTGACGCGGTCGACAAATTCGGTGACGGGTAGCGGCTGTGGAAGATTGCCAACGGTGCCGGTGCCGGTGTGATAGGAGAGATTGTCGGTGTCGATGAATTCGTAGGCGGGTTCCTCGTATGGGTGAACCTGGCGCAATGCCTGCTCAACGGCGTGGCGACGCCATGATGGCAGGATGAGCTCGAGCCGTGTCTCGGGTTCGGTATGGAACTCGCCTATCTGTCCGACGAACGGGTCGGCTCCCTCAATGGCACGGAAGGTGCCTGTGCCTTGTGTGGAGTAGCTACAGCTGTCGTAGTTGCCGATATGTCCGGCTCCGGCGTCGAATAGCGCAAGACGCACTTCCTCGAGGTGGGAGTGAGGAACGAACAGTGTGAGTTTGGTGAGTTTCCGTGTCTGAGGTTCGAGTACCTTGACGTCGGATAGTCCGAGCATTCGTGCCATTTGGTGTGACACGCCACGGGTGGCATTGTCAATGGATGTGTGGCATGCGTATATGGCGATGCCATTGCGTATGGCGAGTATGACCGACTGCTGTACCGAATCGGAACCGTTGAGACGCTTGAGTCCTTTGAAAATAAGCGGGTGATGAGCCACGATGAGATTGCACCCGGTGTCGATGGCCTCCTGCACTATGGCGGGAGTAACGTCGACAGTGAGCAGCACTCCGGTACATTCCTGTGCCGGAGTGCCTATGATGAGACCACAATTGTCGTAGCTTTCCTGAAGAGCGAGCGGAGCTTCGCTTTCCAATGCGGCTGTGATGTGTCCGACGAGCATCGTGGAATTATTTTTCTTCGTTGAGGTCGATTTTGATGCAGAGTTCGTCGAGCTGGCTATCGTCAATCACAGACGGAGCATCAATCATCATGTCGCGGCCAGAATTGTTCTTGGGGAACGCGATGACATCGCGGATGGAGTCGAGCCCTGCGAGGATGGATACGAAGCGGTCGAATCCGAAAGCGAGACCTCCGTGAGGGGGCGCACCGAACTTGAAGGCATTCATGAGGAAGCCGAATTTGTAACGGGCATCCTCTTCCGACAGTCCAAGCAGGTGGAACATCTTGTCCTGAAGCTCGGCATCGTGAATACGTATGCTACCACCGCCGAGCTCGTTGCCATTGACCACCATGTCGTAGGCTGTGGCGCGTACGGCACCGGTATCGGAGTCGAGGAGGTGAATGTCGTCGGGGTTGGGGGCGGTGAAGGGGTGGTGCATAGCGTAGTATCGCTGAGTCTCGTCGTCCCATTCGAAGAGAGGGAAGTCGATGACCCAAAGGCAAGAGAATTTCTGCGGGTCGCGGAGTCCGAGACGGCTACCCATCTCAAGGCGCAATTCGCAGAGTTGCTTGCGGGCTTTCATGGTGTCGCCGACAAGGATAAGCATGAGGTCGCCGGGTTGTGCGCCGCCACGTTCGAGCCATGTGCGCAATTGGTCGTCGGTAAAGAATTTGCCAACGGAACTCTTTATGGAACCATCGTTCTCGAGTTTGACCCACATCAGTCCCTTGGCACCAATCTGCGGACGCTTTACGAAGTCGGTGAGCTGGTCGAGCTGCTTGCGGGTATAACCGGCGCATCCGGGGGCAACGATGGCTCCGACGTATTGCGCGTCGTCCATGACAGAGAATCCGCTATTGAGGGTGAGGTCCTTCAGCTCGACAAATTCCATGCCGAAGCGAGTATCGGGTTTGTCGCTACCATACAGGCGCATGGCATCGGCCCAAGTCATGCGGGGGAAGGGCTGAGCGAAGTCGATGTCCTTGACATATTTGAAAATATGCTTAACAAGTCCTTCGAACATCTGAAGCACGTCTTCCTGCTCAACGAAAGACATCTCGCAGTCAATCTGTGTGAACTCGGGCTGACGGTCGGCGCGGAGGTCTTCGTCGCGGAAACATTTGACAATCTGGAAATAACGGTCGAACCCGCTGACCATAAGAAGCTGCTTGAATGTCTGCGGAGATTGCGGAAGAGCGTAGAACTCACCGGGGTTCATGCGAGAAGGCACAACGAAGTCGCGAGCACCTTCGGGGGTGGACTTGATGAGTACGGGAGTCTCAACTTCGAGGAAGCCCTTGGAGTCGAGGTAACGGCGAATCTCGAAAGCCATGCGGTGGCGCAATTCAAGATTGCCCCTGACGCAAGAACGTCGCAGGTCGAGGTACCGGTATTTCATACGGAGGTCGTCGCCACCGTCGGTCTCGTCCTCGATGGTGAACGGAGGAACCTCACTCTTGTTCAGTATCTTGAGGGAAGAAGCGATAATCTCGATATCGCCTGTGGGCATGTTGGCATTTTTATTGTAACGCTCCTCGACGGTGCCTGTGACCTGAATCACAAATTCGCGTCCGAGCTTATTTGCCGCATCGCAAAGGGCAGCATCCTTCTCGGAGTTGAAAACTAACTGTGTGATACCGTAGCGGTCGCGCAGGTCCACGAATGTCATGCCACCCATTTTACGGGTGCGCTGTACCCATCCGGCGAGGGTGACTGATTTGCCGGCATCGCTCAGGCGGAGTTCTCCGCAAGTGTTGGTTCTGAACATATCTATAAGTTTATTATTTTAGTCGGAATATGATGTAGGTAGTTTCCAAACTGCAAATTTATGAAAAATTTGATTGGGTAGGTGAAGTTTGCGCAATAATTTGGGGTGTGTTTGCACGCGGAGAAAAAATAGCCTAAATTTGTAGGTACATATAGAACTCAATTAAACTTTTTACCGAATGTAAAAAACAGAACTGCAAGACTATCTTTTAATCACCTTTTTGGCCTTTTTCGGTCGC
>CAJTMM010000062.1 GCA_910577465.1 uncultured Muribaculaceae bacterium
CTCCAGGGGTATTGCCGCGGCGAGGGTGCGGAATACGGATTCGAAGGAGTCGCGCGGGGGCAGGTCGCGCAGTGGTTTGCCTTGCCAGCAGGCGGGCAATTGGGAGTCGGGGATGCGTGTGTTGCGTGAGAGGTGGTAGAGGTCGCGCTGGGGGTAGCGGTGGGCGTCGAGCATGAGGGCGAGGTGGAAGGAGTGTCCACGGAGGGAGTCGGCGGAGCGTCCTGATGTGTAGAGGGTGTCGGGGGAGATGGTGCGTGCGGCACGGCGTGCTTCGGGGAGGTGGGGCGCGGAGATGGCTGCGGTGAGATTAGGATATAAGCGGCGGTTGAGCCACTGGAGGTAGAGGGTGAGGAGGTCGCGTATGGTGGGGTCGGTGTCGGCGTGGGGGTCGTCGATGATGATGCGGATGCGCCCGCCTTGGGAGCGTTGGCGCTCAAGGCGGGTGATGATGGCTGACTCGACGGGGGTGAGGGGGCGGCGGAGGTAGCGGGAAAACCAGTATGTGTAATTAGGGGTGAGCAACGTATTTTAATTAGGAATTAGGAGTGAGGAATTAGGTTATCGTCCGTAGGACGCTTGCAGAGCAAGAATTATTGGACTGGTGGTAAGGAGGTTAGGGTCTTTAAGGACTTTAGTGAGGGTGGGACGAGGGTGGCGTTGTGGGTTATACGAGGGCAAGATGCCCTCGCCCCGATTTGCTCTCGCTCCGGTTTGTTGACGGGTTTGTTGGTGCAAAGATAGGGGGTGGAGGTGGGGGGTGGTGTGCGAATTTGCACTTTTGTGGGGGATTTTTTGTGGGTGGGGTTTACGAGGGCAGGATGCCCTCGCTCCTTGTTTGTGTGGGGAGGGATAAAATGAGGTACGGTGTGCCTGGGTGGGCACACCGTACGGTGATGAGGGGGAGGTATGGGATTTGGGGGGATGTGTCAGCGGGGATCAGTCGCGGCTGCTGCCGAAGAAGCGGAGGAGGTAGAGGAAGAGGTTGATGAAGTCGAGGTAAAGGCTTAGTGCTCCGAGTGTGGCGAGCTTGCTGACGGTGTCGGTGGGTGCCATCAGTGCCATGCGCTTAATCTGCTGTGTGTCCCATGCTGTAAGTCCGATGAAGATTATGACTCCGGCGAATGATATAATCCATTCCATGGTGCTGCTCTTGAGGAACATATTGACCACTACGCAGATAATAAGACCGAAGAGTGCCATGATGAGGAATGAGCCTATCTTGGTGAGGTCCTGCGATGTGAAGTAGCCGTAGACGCTCATGGCGCCGAATACGCCGGCGGTGATGAAGAATGTCTTGGCTATGGATGTGGATGTGTAGGCGAAGAATATGGGGAACAGCATAAGTCCGTTGACCACCGCAAAGAGGAAGAATAGCAGTGTGGCTGTGGATGAACTGAGACGGTTGATGCCGCCGGATATGGCGAACACCATGCCTAACTCTACGGCTATGAGTACCCACATGCTCCATGAGTGTGTGGCGAAGAAGCTGATGACAGCGGGTGTCTGCACACACCACAGCGAAACAAACGCGGTGACGAGGAGTCCCAGAAACATTTTGACGTAGACGCGCTTCATGACCTGCGATACGCGGGTGTCGAGCGCTTGGTCGGAGTTGTCCGAATAGTATGGCTGATAGTTGTTCATATTAAATGTTGAAGTGAGGTTAATATAACGTTTGAGGTATTACATTCGTTCGGGCACGCTGATGCCGAGGAGCGCCATGGCTGAAGCTACGGTGCGTGCCGTGCACTCGGAGAGGGCGAGACGCAGTGAGCGTACGGCGGTGTCCTCTTCCTTGAGTATGGAGCAGTCGTGATAGAACTGGTTGTACTCTTTGACGAGTTCGTAGGCGTAATTGGCGATGAGCGCGGGGCTGTAGCTGCGTCCGGCTTCGGCAACGACCGATGGGTAGTCGGCGAGACGCTGTATGAGTGCAATCTCGCGTTCGCCGGGTCGTACGGTGGCGTATTCGCCGATGGTCATGCCGGCATCGGCAGCTTTGCGGAGTACCGAGCGTATGCGTGCGTAGGTGTATTGGATGAATGGTCCGGTGTTGCCGTTGAAGTCGATGGATTCCTTGGGGTTGAATGTCATGTTCTTGCGCGGGTCGACTTTGAGGAGGAAGTACTTGAGGGCACCGAGACCTACCATTTCGGTGATTGTGGCTACTTCGTCGGGGGTGCATCCGTCGAGCTTGCCGAGCTCGGCGCTTACGGTGCGTGCGGTATTGACCATCTCGTCCATGAGGTCGTCGGCGTCGACCACGGTACCTTCGCGGCTCTTCATCTTGCCTTCGGGCAGTTCGACCATGCCGTAGGAGAAGTGCACGAGGTCCTTGCCCCATTTGAATCCGAGACGGTCGAGCAGGAGCGAGAGTACCTGGAAGTGGTAGTTCTGCTCATTGCCTACGACGTAGATCATCTTGTCGATGGGGAAGTCAGCGTAGCGCAGCTTGGCTGTGCCTATGTCCTGTGTCATGTAAACGGATGTGCCGTCGCTGCGGAGGAGGAGTTTGTGGTCGAGTCCGTCGGCAGTGAGGTCGGCCCATACGGAGCCGTCGTCCTTGCGGTACATGAGTCCTTTTTCGAGTCCTTCGAGGACTTTTTCCTTGCCTTCGAGGTATGTCTCGCTCTCGTAGTATATCTTGTCGAAGTCAACGCCCATGCGCTTGTAGGTCTGGTCGAATCCGGCATAAACCCATTCGTTCATGCGCTGCCACAGGGCGCGTACTTCGGGGTCTTTGTTCTCCCAGGCACGCAACATGGCGCGGGCTTCCTGCATGAGGGGTGATGCGGCAGCGGCTTCTTCCTCGGTGGCACCGTCGGACATGAGTTGCGCGAGTTCGGCTTTGTAGTGCTTGTCGAAGAGGACGTAGAAGTCGCCGATGAGGTGGTCGCCTTTCTGATTGCGTGATTCAGGAGTGGCTCCTTCGCCCCATTTCTTCCAAGCGAGCATGGATTTGCAGATGTGTATGCCGCGGTCGTTGACGATGTTGGTCTTTATGACGCGGTTGCCGCATGCTTTGAGTATCTCTGAGAGACTGTAGCCGAGGAGGTTGTTGCGCACGTGTCCGAGGTGCAGGGGCTTGTTGGTGTTGGGCGATGAGTATTCGACCATGACGAGTGGCGATTGGTCGGTGACGGGGGTGCGTCCGTAGTCGGGGGTGTCCTGAATGTGACGGAGCACTGATGCCCAGAATGTAGGCTCGATGACGATGTTTAGGAAGCCTTTGATGACGTTGAAGCGGTCGACGGCGGGTTCGTTGTCGACGAGCCAGTCGCCTATTTCCTTTCCAACGGCTTCAGGCGATTTACGCGCAGCTTTGACCCATGGGAATACGACGATGGTGAGGTTGCCTTCAAATTCTTTCTTGGTGGTCTGGGGCTGTATGGTCGCGGGGTCGGCATCGACGCCGTAGAGTTGCTTGACGGCGCGTGCCACGGCTTGGGCTATTATGTTATCTATGGACATGTTATTTAGTATTTATATAGTTTCAAACGCAAAAATTAATGTTTCTGATATGTTTAAATATGATTGGGAAAATCACCTATCATACCATTTTCGTGGTCTCACGAAAATGGTCATCTACATTGATTCCTTGTGTTTTACAAGAATCAACAGCTCGTCCTATTGCTACGAGAAAATTTTCCCATCGGGCATATCCCAATAGTTCTTGAAGTTCACGAGCGAACCAAATCTCAACCGTATCTTCACCATCATCGCCATTAATATAATGCTGAATGCGGTCAAACAAGCTCTTATGTTGATTAATTCTTTGTAAATCCATTAGGGAAGATTAATGTTATTTCAGCGCAAATGTACACATTTTCAATTGATAGTGCAAAAACCGTGCCGAAACGGAGGGGGGGTGGGTTAATTAGGAATGAGGAATTTGGAATTTGGAATGGGGGTGATGGGTGTTTTTTATACGAGGGCAGGATGCCCTCGCTCCGATGGGGTTGTGGGCGGTGTTGTGGGTTATACGAGGGCAGGATGCCCTCGCTCCGATTTGTGGCGGG
>CAJTMM010000063.1 GCA_910577465.1 uncultured Muribaculaceae bacterium
GGCGGTCTCTTCCGCCGCGGCTCCGAGGGGTTGCCCCTCAAAAGCGAGTGCAAAGGTACAGCCTTTTGGCGTTCCCGCCAAATATTTTCGCATCTTTTTTCACGGAATTTTTCATACCCGCAACTAAACATCTGTATACCACTGACTTCACAATATGAAAAAAATATCGCCCGCCTGGCGATATTTTTTTCATCAACCGATTTTTATCCCGGAAAAGCCCATAAACGCCATAGCAAGAATTCCGGCGCATATAAGAGCTATTGCCACGCCACGCATAGGGCGCGGCACATCCGACAGCTCAAGCTGCTCACGTATTCCGGCAAAAATCACAAGTGCCAATGCAAAACCGGCAGCCGTAGCCACAGCATAAGTCAGCGACATCAGCAGGTTGAAATCTTTCTGTACAACCATAATAGCCACACCGAGCACAGCGCAGTTCGTGGTTATCAACGGCAGAAACACACCAAGAGCCTGATAAAGCGACGGCAACGTCTTCTTCAGCACCATCTCAAGCATCTGCACCAACGACGCTATAACAAGTATAAACAGAATCGTCTGCATATACCCTAACCCGAACGGATCGAGCAGATACCTCTGAAGCAACCAGGTGGCACATGTGGCAAACGCCATCACAAACGCCACAGCCGCTCCCATACCTACCGCCGAGGACAGCTTCTTGGACACGCCCATAAACGGACATATTCCGAGAAACTGGGCAAACACGATATTATTCACAAATATCGCAGTGACTATAATAGATATATAAGCGAGCATAATCAACGTGACTTTATGGCATTAAACAATCCTATCAACAGCCCCAAGGCAATAAACGCACCGGGCGCCAGCACAAAAGCCAGAGAACCGAACTCCTCAGGGTAAACCTCCGCTCCAAACACCCTGCCTGTGCCCAACAACTCACGCACGGCTCCGAGCAGAGTAAGACCAGCCGTAAACCCAAGCCCTATACCCAAGCCATCACAACACGACTCCATCACACCGTGACGCGACGCATAAGCCTCAGCCCGTCCGAGCAATATGCAATTGACCACAATAAGAGGAATGAAAATACCCAATGTGGCATTAAGCGCGGGAAGATAAGCCGCCAAAAGCATCTGCAACGCACTCACAAAGGTGGCAATCACCACTATATACACGGGAATACGCACCGACGGCGGCACCACGCTTTTGATACCCGAGACAGCCATATTGCTACATATCAGCACACACATAGTTGCCACCCCCATACTCATTCCCGTCATCGCGCTTCCGGTGGTACCGAGCGTGGGACACATACCGAGCAACAGCACAAACACCGGATTCTCCTTGACCAGTCCGTTATATATTATGTTCAAGAACTTCATACCCCTTGATTATTATACGTTTCACAATAGGCTTTGAAACACTCATGCGCACGATGCAACGCATCCAAAAACGCACGCGACGTTATGGTCGCCGCCGTAATACCATCCACATCACCCCCATCCTTGGCAACAGTAAGATTATCAGCCACCGGATTGCGCCCTATCACCGAACGCCTACCCTCCGGCATGCGGAACCACTGTTCCATCTTGGCACCCAGCCCCGGCGTCTCAGCATGGCTCACCACGCGATACCCCGTAATATTGCCGGAGACATCAAAACCATACATCACCACTATATCGCCGGAGAAACCCTCTGACGAATAACTCTCCACAGCGGCGCCGACAAACTCGCCATCACGCAAAGCCGGATAAACGTGCAGCGGGCGGGGCTCACCATCCAAATCCACCGACACACCCTCATCCACCGGATTATTATCAAAAGCCGGCAATATATCAGCCACAGCATCTATCCGCTGCTTCACCGCAGCCTGCCCGATAGGTTCCGTCGTCAACACATGCACCCACGCGAGCAACGCTCCGCTAAGCCCGCAAAACGCCACCATCACAAGCAGCATACCCCACAGCGATTCCTTGAAACGTCCCATTACCGGCACCTCCTTTCGCCAAATTTCCGCGGCTTCACATACCTGTTGATTAGCGGCGTGAAACCATTCATAATCAATATAGCAAACGACACACCCTCGGGATATGCCCCCCAATGGCGTATCACCATCGTAATCACGCCGATCATCACTCCATATATCACGCATCCCCATTTACTCATGGGCGATGTCACATAATCCGTTGCCATAAAGAATGCCCCGAGCAACAATCCGCCCGACAGCAACTCCACACCCACATTCGAGCCTATAGCCATGGCAAACAGCACTACCGTCCCGAGCACCGCCACCGGAATATGCCAGGTGATGACACGCGTCAGCAACAGGAACACCACACCGGCGACAAGAGCCAATGCACCGACCTCGCCAAGCGAACCGCCGGTACATCCGAGCGTCTCGCCTACAACATCAAACGATACAGTACCATCGCCCAATCCGCTCAACACCGTGGCGCCTGTCGTGGCATCGAGATATGTCAACCTGTTGACCTCGGGCAACGGCCACGACGTCATTGCCGCCGGGAACGAAAGCAGCAGAAACACGCGCCCCACCAATGCCGGATTGAAGATATTGCACCCCAATCCACCAAATGCCATCTTACCGACACCGATAGCCACCACACAACCTATGAGCACCATCCATACAGGAAGATTACTCGGCAGATTAAACGCCAGCAACAGTCCGGTCAGAGCGGCAGCACCATTCACAAACCCCACATCGCGCCGCATGAGCCATCGGGCAATCACATACTCCACCGCCATGCAACCGAGTACGGCGGTCGACACCACCACTGCAGCACCGATACCGAAATAATACAGCGCACACACCAGTGCCGGCATCAAGGCAAACACCACACGCCACATCAGCCCCGAAGTGGTACCGCGGGCGTGAATATGCGGTGAACCCGATACTACCAACAATCCATTGTCCATACCATCAATCCTGTTCAATATCTTCTTTCTAATTTCTTCTTATATATAATAATGTGTCATTTCTTGGTTCGGAGCATCATTTTACCATAGCGGATAAAATCAAGCAACGGACGCGACGAAGGGCACACATAGCTGCACGAACCGCACTCTATGCAATTCAACAACGCATTTTCACGTGCCTCATCATAGCGTCCGAGTCGAGACATGGTCGATATCAGATAAGGCTCCAGCCCCATGGGACACACATCCACACAACGGGTGCACCTCACACATGGCTCCACATCTCCACGCCTGCTCATATCGGCGGGCAGCAGCAACACTCCTGAGCATCCCTTCTCCACCGGTACATCCACACACTCCATGGCACGCCCCATCATAGGACCGCCCATCACAGCCTTTCCGTAACAACCGGCTTCCGAACGGTCCAACAAATCCTTAAGCGGATAGCCTATGGCAACTCTATAATTGGACGGACGGCGCACTTCGGGGCCTGTCACCGTGACCACACGCGACATCAGAGGTTCGCCATACGCCACAGCCCGCCACACGGCATAAGCCGTAGCCACATTTTGAACCACACAACCCACATCCGCCGGCAATTTCCCCGAAGGCACTTCCCGACCGGTGACCGCATATATCAACTGCTTCTCGCCACCCTGAGGATATTTCTCGGCAAGTTCCACCACCTCTATATCCGGGCAACCACCTACCGCTTCCCTCATCCGCGCTATAGCATCCGGCTTATTCTCCTCTATCCCTATTATGGCACGCAAGGCACCGCATGCACACATCGACAGCCGCACACCCGCCACCACCTCATCGGCATGAGCCATCATCAGAGCATGGTCGCAAGTCAGAAAAGGCTCGCACTCCACAGCGTTCACCACCAGCGTATCTACCCGTCCCTCCGGCACATCAAGCTTAAACCCGGTAGGGAAAGTGGCACCACCCATACCCACTATTCCGGCATCGGCTACCATCCGACGGATATCACCTACGATGCTTCAGGTTGTCCCTCTTTCCATCTTATGCAAAGAAACGGAAAAGATGACGTATTCTCCCTGCGGGT
>CAJTMM010000064.1 GCA_910577465.1 uncultured Muribaculaceae bacterium
CCTCGTATAAAAAAACCACCACCCCACCACCAAAATAATTTCTAATTCCTAATTCCTCATTCCTAATTAACAACCAATTCCTAATTAATACCTACCTTTGTCCCAACCCCCTGAACCACACACCATCATGAAACACCTCACCACCATCCTCCTATCCATACCCCTGTTCCTCACCACCCTCTCAGCCGTAACAATACCCACCACACCCCACGGCGAAATCGACATTGACAAAATCGACAGTTACGTCAACGCCGACCCCGACAGCGCAATAATCATCTGCAACGAAGCACTGCACACCCATACGCCACTCACCCCCGTCATCGAATCCCAGCTCCTCACCGTGCGCGGAAACGCGTTCTTCACCCTCGGCGACTCACCGGCTGCCATAGCCGACTTCTCAAAAGCCGCCGCATTAGCCGAAGAAGCCGCCGACACGACACTGTGCGTCAACGCCCTCTCCGACCTCGGCGTGGCATATCGGGTCAATCAGCAATCCGACTCCGCACTGATATGCTACAACAAGGCTCTTGATATGCTTCATGGCACCGGCAACGACATGTTGGAAGCTAATATTCTCACCTCCATAGCCATACTTTTCGCCAATCAGGGCCGTCTCACGGAAGCGTTGCCATTTGCCGAGAAAGGAATGGAAAAAGCACGTCTTACCGACGACATCGAAACTCAGATATACGCCGCGTCCACACTCGGCTCGGCACTTTTCATCGCCGGCGAGCACAATCGCGGTCTTGCCACACAGCGCCATATCGTAGGGGTCGCCGAGCGCAAAGGCATACCGCGATATATCCTGAAGACATACGCCGCTATTATGGCAATGCACAACCGGCTCGGCAACCCCGACTCCGTGCGGCACTACATCAACCGGGGCAACATTCTGCTACAGAAAGTCCCAGAGGCTTCTGTCGAATCCATCGGCTTCATGGAACAAAGCTTCGTCATACTCACCGCCATGGGTCGTTACCGCGAAAGCCTTGACATTCAGATGAAAATACTTGACATGAAGGATTCCCGGCCATTCATGCCGCTCGACAGGCTATGGCAGCGGATAGCACTCAACTACAAGGGGCTTGGCGACATCGAAAACATGGACCGGGCATATACCAACGCTATCGCCATCGCCGACAGCATACATCAGAGCGACATCGACACCCGCATTTCTGAATTTAACGTCCGCTACGAGACTGCCGGAAAGGAGCTGGAGATTGCCAACCTCAAAGCCGCGCAATCCCGCCGCGACACCTTCATCGCCATATTTGCCGCACTCATTGTCATAGCCCTGTTGATTCTTGGATTCTACCTGCGCTCGCGGCGCCGTAAGGCTGAGATTGCCAACATTTTTGCCCGGCTCGAGGGCATCGAGCAGGAGCGCGGACGGCTTGCACATGAGCTCCACGACGGGGTCTGCAACGACCTCCTCGGCATCGAACTCTCCCTTGCCGCCTCTGGCAACACCGACTCGGAATTGGCGGAGATGGTGCGCTCCACACGCAATGAGGTACGCTCTATATCCCATGAACTGCTCCCGCCGCGCTTCAACGGACTCTCGCTCTCACAGCTTCTTGCCGATTATGCACTGAAAAGCAACGGCTTCGTGACCTTCCTCCCCGGCGGCAACATCGCGCTCGACACTCAGGCGTCTATCAACCTTTACCGCATCGTCCAGGAATGGGTGGCTAACCTGCGCCGGCACAGCTCCGCCACATCTGTGGTCGTATCATTGACTCAAACCGATGGCACCGCCACTCTTGAGATTATCGACAACGGCGCACCCTTCGACCCCTCCGCCACCCCGCATCGTGGACTGGGACTCGAAAACATCAATCGCCGCATAAAAGCGCTTCAGGCTACATGCACTAACACCGTAAGGGACCGGCGCAATATCTTCTCCGTAAATTTCCCTACTTGATTCCCCCTCTCACGGATTTCCGTGATTCGCATATCGTTTCATTGGCATAATTTTGTGGAGTGAAATCCTTGCCGACAGAAAAATGATTGATTCCGAACTCAAAATCCTACTGGTCGATGACCACGACATAGTACTCCGGGGAATGCGCCACCTCATCGAGGACTCCATCGGCACCGGATGCCATGTCGATGGTGCCAGGACAGGACGCGATGCCATCGCCTTGGCTGGTTCTAACTGCTACGACCTCTGTCTGCTCGACATCGAGTTGCCCGACGCACCCGGCATAGCCATATTGCACAAAATCAGGGAGACATCCCCATCCACAAAGATTATCGTCAACACTATCCACGAGGAACTCTGGATAATCAAAGACTTTTTCGACGCCGGCGTCGAAGGCATACTGTTCAAGGACGTGCTCGCTTCAGAGATTACCACCGCCATACGTCGCGTCATTGATGGCGGGACATACTTCTGCAAACGGGCTCGGCAACTACGGCAGCTCATGGATTCCTATGAGATGCCTACCCCTAAGGAACTCGAGGTTCTCCGCCTTATCGCATCCGGCTGCAAGACCGACGATATAGCCATCCGTATGGGACTCAGTTCCAACACCATCGAGACTCACCGGCGCCATCTGCTCAGCAAACTCCACGCACGCAATTCCGCCGAACTCGTCCTCAACGCCGTCAACCACGGACTCCTCCCCACAGGCCGCATCTGACCCTACCCACTCCATCCTCATACATAGTCTAATTAATCCATTCACCATAATCTCACGACCCATTATGAAAATATTTTCTAATAAAACCCGTCTGTTCAAATCCATCCTGACCGTATCAGCCGCAATAGCTGTCATCATCACTACATCCTGTCTCTCCAACGCGCAGAAAGCCGACCTTCCACCCACATACGTCGCGGTCAAGCATAACGGCGCCGACCTCCTGACGGCTCCCAAAGCCGGCGCATCTACAGTCGCCCCGCTGAAAATGGGCGAGATCTATCGTCTCATCGGAGAGCCTGTTGGTAAATACGTCAAGGCACGCAACATAGCCACCGGTGCCGAAGGCTATCTCGAGACCGCTGTTGTCAACCACACCGACTCCCCGCTCACGTCACCCACACCCGCCGACGAGGAAGTCAGCGAACCGCTCCTCGTCAATGTCGAGACATTCGGGCAGGGCGAGTCTATAGTCGGATGGGATTTCTGGAAGGCACCCGACGGCAGCATACGCGTAATCGAAAGCCGCACCGTTGTCTACAACGACGGTCGTGCACGAGCCAACCAATCATACTACAAAGCCACAGCCATGGACGGTTACCTGCTCGTGACCGAAAGCGTGGACTACGGCGCGGAAAACGGCACCAAGCTCGAAACACCCATCATCATCTGGCACGACATTGTGGACAACGCCGGTGTATTCATCGACGGCAAACTATACGCCCCCAACAACCCCGGCGGCATCGACACCGACGACTGGGACAACTAACCCCACCCCACCCGAAACG
>CAJTMM010000065.1 GCA_910577465.1 uncultured Muribaculaceae bacterium
CGGCCGGGGCGCATGCCGGAGCCTTCGGGGGGCATGACTACTCCGGGTTGTCCACCGGTGACTGCACCGGGGCGGATGGTGCCGGCGGGGGGCACTATGGGTTTAGATGGCTGCGAGGGTTGAGCCGGTCGGGTGTTGTCGCCGGGACGTATATTGCCTATGCTGCCATTGGACGGGGGCACGGGTGTCGGGCGGTAATCGGGACGGTATGGCGGCCGGATAGGGGGTGCGAGACTACCGGGATATATCTGTCCGCCCCAGTAGACAGGTGACACCAATGGTGCTCCGGGTAAAGATGGCCACCATTCATTGTCAAAACCAACGCCGTAATAACCGGGGACTACGTCCATAGATGTATCCCACATGGCATCGCACGCAGAAAGGGAGATAACGGCGAATCCCATTGCTGCTACCGATGCGACTATTTTATTTAAAATACGCTTCATGACACATTCCATTAATATAAGCCAATTAGTATAGTATAGACAATCGGAATGGTATTTTGGTTGACTAACAGATGTTAATGCGATATGTTATTTCTCTAATAACGCCCTGTTTATAGCCATACGGGGGATTTTATTTCATAGAGGGTTAAACCTTTTGTAACTTTGCATGTCTATTTTTAAGGTAATTTTCCATAACAGGTAAAACAGACTTAATAATCAAGTGATGTATAGTACTCTACGTAAAGCGGCAGCGACAGCAGTGATGCTTCTAATGACGCTATCCACAATGGCCGCAGTGGTACGCGGCAAAGTGAACGACGATCTGGGAGACCCCATGGCGCAGGCGACGGTGAAACTACTCGCAGCGAAGGATTCAGCGTTCGTAAAGGGTGTGAAATGCAGCAATGCAGGTGTGTACACGATAAGCAACGTATCCGCCGGCAAGTACATAGTGCAGGCTGAATACTTAGGCTATGACAAATCGTACACCAATATCACGGTGGGCAATGCCACGGTAAATGTGCCTACCATCACACTCAAGGAGTCGTCAATCATGCTCAAGGAGGTGACAGTGACAGGTGTGCGCACACCAATAAAAGTGGCGGAAGATACGGTGGAGTACAATGCGGCATCGTACAAGACACAGCCCAATGCCGTGGTGGAGGACCTGCTGAAACGTCTGCCGGGCGTGGAGGTGGATTCGGATGGCAAAATCACCGCCAACGGCAAAGAGGTGACGAAGATATTGATAGACGGAAAGGAATTTTTCAGCGATGACCCCAAGGTTGCGTCCAAAAATCTGCCGGTGAACATGATAGAGAAACTGCAGGTGGTGGACCGCAAGAGTGACCTTGCCCGTATGACGGGTGTGGATGACGGCGAGGACGAGACGGTGATAAACCTGACAGTGAAGCCGGGTATGAAGAATGGCTATTTCGGCACAGCCGAGGCCGGTTACGGTACCGACAGACGCTACATGGGCTCATTCAATGTAAACCGCTTCTGGAATGACAACCAGATAACCCTATTGGGTAACTTCAACAATATCAACGAACTTGGCTTCACGGACAGTAACGGCAACCGATTCCGCCGCTTCGGGGGGAACAACGGTATAAACACGTCGCAGGCCGTGGGCCTGAACTTCAACGTGGGCAAGGGAGAGATAATACGCGTGGGTGGTGACGTGATGTACTCGCACTCGGACCGCAACACCATACAACAGCAGGAACGCCAATATCTGTTTACGGACTCAACCTCATTTTCCAACATAGACAAGCACACCCGTGACAAGGGACATAACCTGCGCGCGGACTTCCGCGTGCTGTGGAAGCCGGACTCGTTCAACACCTTGGAGTTCCGCCCCAATTTCTCATATAACGTGAACGATTCGTGGAGCACGGATTCGACTCTGATAATGGCGGGTGACGCTGCCCGCTCATTGGTGAGCAAGAGTCAGAACAACTCCACATCGCACGGCAAATCACTGGAATTCGGAGCGTCGCTGCTATACAACCATAACTTCAAAAGCCATCCGGGGAGGTCGTACTCGGTGCATCTGCGCTACCAGCACTCCGATGTGCGCGAGGATGAGAATGCATATTCACTCAACCGATTCTTCAACTTCGGAGACTCGATAGACCTATACGACCAATACACTGACAACCATACATGGAGCGACATGGCACAGGCGCGCTTGACTTGGACAGAGCCATTGGGCGACCCCGCCAAAGGCAACTTCCTGACATTCGCCTACCGCATCCAGTACCGGTGGAACAATGCCGACAAGATAGTATATGACCATCCGCTGCTGTATCCTGACGGAAGCCTACTGCCGGATATAGACTACAGTCAAAGCATATACAACGACACTTTGAGCAACCGCTTCCGCAACGATTTCTTCAACCAGAACATACGTGTGGGCTACAAGCATGTGTCGAAAACACACAATCTGGAGGTGGGACTGTCGTTTGTACCAACGATGTCGAAGAGCGAGAACCTGATAAACGATGCCAAGAGCATACCGACGCGATGGGTATGGAACTACGCACCGTTCCTGCGCTACCGCTACAAGATGGGCAAGTCACGCTCGATAAACCTGAACTATATGGGACGCTCGTCGCAGCCGTCGATGTCGCAACTGCAACCTGTAGCCGACATGTCGGACCCGATGCGCATAGTGGTAGGTAATCCGAACCTTGACCCATCGTTCACCCACTACCTGCGTCTGCGTTTCCAGGACTTCAATGCCGAACATCAGCGTTCGATAATGGTGATGGGAGACTTCGACATGACCCAAAACTCGATAGTGTCGAAGACGACGTTCAATTCATCGACCGGTGGACAAATCACCACTTACGAGAATGTAAACGGTGTGTGGAGCGGACGATTGATGACGATGATATCATTTCCGTTGCGTAACAAGGCATGGCAGTTCTCGGGACACATGTTCACGATGTACAATCAGCGCGTGGGCTTCAACAACGGTGACCGCAACCGCAGCGGCTCGCTGATGTGGAACGTGATGCCGGCACTGGCTTTCCGTCCGGAGAATCTGGAATTTGAGTTGCGCCCACGCTATTCGCTCCAGCATACGATGAACAGCCTGAGCACAGCTTCGAGCACGACGATACATAATTACGGCGGTACGTTCTCGGCTTACTACTACACGCCGATAGGTGTGATTCTGAATACTGACCTCACCTACACTGCCACGAGCGGCTACTCGCAGGGTTATGACAAGAATGAGTGGATGTGGAATGCTTCGGTATCGTATCAGCTGCTCCGCGACAAATCGCTCACGCTGTCGGTGAAGGCTTACGACCTGCTGCAGCAGCGCTCGAACATAAGCCGCTCGGTGACCGCCAACTATATCGATGATATACGGTACAACAACCTTACGAGGTATTTCATGTTTACGGTATCGTACAAGTTCAATACGTTCGGCAAGGGTAATGAGCCTGCTGACCGCAACGCC
>CAJTMM010000066.1 GCA_910577465.1 uncultured Muribaculaceae bacterium
GGGGACCACGGTCGCCACGTTCGCGGCGGTCGCCGTTGTCACGACGCGGACCACGCTCGGGACGGGGAGCGCGTTCGCGTTCAACGTATCCTTCAGGCTTGGGCTGAAGAGCTCGCATGGAAAGACGGTATTTGCCGGTCTTTTTGTCGATTTCGATGAGCTTGACTTCAACTTCGTCGCCTTCCTTGAGTCCGGATGCCTCCATGTCGGGGAGACGGTCCCAAGAGATTTCGGAGATGTGGAGGAGTCCGTCGCGGTTGGGCATGAACTCAACGAATGCGCCGAAGTCGAGGATTGAGCGTACCTTGCCTTGGTAGGTCTTGCCTTCTTCGGGGAGTGCAACGATGGCGTTGATCATGTCGAGCGCCTTGTCGATGGCAGCTTTGTTGGCGGCTGCAATCTCGATGTATCCGCCTTCGTCGATTTCGTCGATAGATACGGTGGCACCGCTCTCTTCCTGGATGCCTTGTATTACTTTTCCGCCCGGGCCAATCACAGCTCCGATGAGTTCCTTGGGTATGGTCATGGTGACGATGCGGGGAACGTGGGGCTTGTAGTCTTCGCGTGGAGCGGGGATAGTCTGGTTGATGATGTTGAGGATGTGGAGACGTCCGTCGCGAGCCTGGAGGAGTGCGCGTTCGAGGATTTCATAAGAGAGACCGTCGCACTTGATGTCCATCTGAGTGGCTGTGATGCCGTCGACAGTACCTGTAACCTTGAAGTCCATGTCGCCGAGGTGGTCTTCGTCGCCGAGGATGTCGGAGAGGATGGCGTATTTGGGGCTGTCGGTATCGGTGATGAGTCCCATGGCGATACCGCTGACGGGTTTCTTCATCTTGACGCCGGCGTCGAGGAGCGCGAGTGTGCCTGCGCAGACTGTCGCCATAGATGAGGAGCCGTTGGATTCAAGGATGTCGCTGACGATACGGCAAACGTAGGGGAAATCGTCGGGGAACATGCGCTTGAGTGCGCGGTGTGCCAGGTTGCCGTGTCCAATCTCGCGGCGACCTACGCTGCGTACGGGACGAGCCTCACCGGTGGAGAAGGGAGGGAAGTTGTAGTGGAGGAGGAAGCGTTCGCGACCTTGGTTGATAACGTCGTCGACAATCTTCTCGTCGAGCTTGGTGCCGAGTGTGACGGTGGAGAGAGACTGAGTCTCGCCACGGGTGAATACGGCAGATCCGTGAGGTCCGGGGATGTAGTCGACTTCGCACCAGATGGGGCGGATGTCGGTGGTCTTACGACCGTCGAGACGGATTCCTTCGTCGAGGATGCAACGGCGCACGGCTTCTTTTTCGACGTCGTGGTAGTAGCGTTTTACGAGGGGAGTCTTCTCGTCGCGTTCCTCCTCGGGGAGTGATTCGATGTATTCGTTGCAGATGGCTTCGAATGAGTCGGCACGCCAGTGCTTGTCGGCGCATCCGGCTTTGGCAACGGCGTAAGCCTTGTCGTAGCATTTTTCGTGAACGTCGCGGCGAAGGTCTTCGTCGTTGACTTCGTGGCAGTATTCGCGTTTAACGGTCTTGCCAGCTGCTTCGGCGAGTTCAATCTGAGCCTTGCACTGAACCTTGATGGCTTCGTGTGCTGCCTTGAGGGCTGCGAGAAGGTCGGCTTCGGAAACTTCGTCCATTTCGCCTTCGACCATCATGATGTTGTCGTATGTGGCACCGACCATGAGCTCCATGTCGGCTTTTTCGAGTTGCTCGAAAGTGGGGTTGATTACGAACTGTCCACCTACGCGGGCTACGCGTACTTCAGAGATGGGTCCGTTGAAGGGGATGTCGCTGACAGATAGCGCCGCAGAAGCAGCGAGACCGGCGAGAGCGTCGGGAATGTCTTCGCCATCGGTGGAGTAAAGGGTGATGTTGACGAAGGTGTCAGCGTGATAATTGTCGGGGAAAAGGGGTCGGAGCACGCGGTCAACGAGACGTGCAGTGAGGATTTCGTAGTCAGAAGCACGACCTTCGCGCTTGAGGAAACCTCCGGGGAAACGACCGAAAGAGGAGAATTTTTCTTTGTACTCAACTTGAAGGGGCATGAAGTCCACGCCCTCGCCGGCTTCCTTAGCCGACACGACTGTTGCAAGCAGCATGGTGCCTCCCATGCGCAGTTCTACCGCTCCATCGGCTTGCTTGGCGAGTTTACCTGTCTCTAAGGTAATTACGCGACCGTCGGGCAGCTCGATGGTTTTTTTGATTGGATTTAACATAAATGTATTGTTTCTATTGTATTTTTTCCTTCTGTGAAAAATCGTACAAAGTTAGTAATTAATTGTGAGATAACATAGTGTTTTGGAGCGTTAGTTGGTCGATAAATATAAATTATTGGTCAGGAAGGATGTTTTTTCGCGTGTTGACATCTTTTTTGTGTAGTGTTTGTTTGGATAAGTAGAAGTGAGTTCGATGAAAAATTAGGAATTGGATGTAAGGATTGCTAATTTTGAGATTCAGTATTGTAGAAAATAGAGATGTAAGTATAGATTATGTTTGGATTGGATTTTAAGTTTGGATCGCGCCCGCAGTATCCGTATAAGGTGGGGCTGGCGCTTAGTGGCGGCGGCGCCCGCGGTTTGGCTCATGCGGGAGCGATAAAGGCGATGCTCGAAGTGGGTCTTAAACCTGATATAGTGGCTGGTGTGAGTGCCGGCTCGATAGTGGCTGTGATGTATGCCGCCGGTATAGCTCCGGATGATATGCTGGAGATGTTCGGCGAGCTGAAGTTCAATGACCTGTGTGAACTGGGTATGCCTAAGGATGGATTTTTCAGTCTGGATAGATTCAGGGCGTTTCTGAGGCGTGTGATACCATACGAGCGTATTGAGGATCTGCCGATGCCTGTGGTGGTGGGGGCTACGAATTTCGATGAGGGTAAGAAGGTGGTTTTCGAGAAGGGTGTGATAGCTGACTGTGTGGCGGCGTCGTGCTGCATACCGATAATGTTCAAGCCTATAGTGATAGGCGGGGAGCGTTATGTGGATGGTGGCGTGATAGCGAATCTGCCGGCGTGGACTATACGCGACAGATGCAAGTTTCTGATGGGTGTGAATTGCTCGCCGGTGAGCCACGGACGTTTCAAGGGTACGAGTATCGTGGATGTGGCTATGCGTAGCTATGAGCTTATGGCTAAAAATAATGCTGTGCATGATATGGAGTTGTGCGATATTCTGATACGAACGGATGAGATAGCAAAGTACAAGGTTTTTGATCTGAAGGGTATAAAGCGTGTGTTTGATAGCGGATATGAGGATACTATGGCGTTTTTCAGGTCGCGCGGGGTGATTCCAGGTAATCAGTGAGTCGGAGGTCTGAAAAAATTTTTGCGGCATGATGAACTATTTTTCGGTGTGGGCGTTCTTCTAAGTAAGAGAAGGCATTTTGCTGACGTTATTAAA
>CAJTMM010000067.1 GCA_910577465.1 uncultured Muribaculaceae bacterium
GGGTGTGGGGGAGAGGGGATGTGTGGGGTGTTATTTGAAGAGGTATTGTTTGGAGATGGATTCGTTGTTGTGCACGCGACGGATGGTGTCGGCGATGAGGTGTGCCACTGAAATGATGGTGGCTTTGCTGCACTGTTTGTTGAATGGGATGGAGTTGGTGAATATCATCTCGGTCATGCCGCATTTGTCGACGCGTTCAGAGGCGGGGTCGCTCATGATGGCGTGTGATGCGAGTGCGCGTACGGATTTAGCACCGTTGGCTATCATAAGGTCGGCAGCTTTGGTGATGGTGCCTGCGGTGTCGACCATGTCGTCGATGAGGATTACGTTCTTGTCCTTGACGTCGCCGATTACGGTCATGGATTCGACAACGTTGGCTTTGGCGCGCTGCTTGTGGCAGAGTACGAGGGGAACGTTGAGGTATTTGGCGTAAGAGTTAGCGCGTTTGGCACCGCCGACGTCGGGTGTGGCGATAACCATGTCCTCGAGCTTGAGTGACTGTATGTAGGGGATGAATACGGATGATGCGTATAGGTGGTCGACGGGGACGTCGAAGAATCCCTGAATCTGGTCGGCATGGAGGTCCATGGTGATCACGCGGTTGACACCGGCTGCGCTGAGGAGGTCGGCAACGAGCTTGGCGGCGATAGATACGCGCGGTTTGTCCTTGCGGTCCTGGCGTGCCCATCCGAAGTAGGGTATTACTGCTATAACGGAGTGTGCTGATGCTCTCTTGGCGGCGTCAATCATGAGGAGGAGTTCCATGAGGTTGTCGCACGAGGGGAATGTTGATTGCACGAGGTAGACTTCGCATCCGCGTACGGTTTCTTCGAATGATACTTCGAATTCGCCGTCGGCGAAGTGCTGTACGTTCATTTTACCGAGTTCGACACCGAGGTCTTTGCAGATTTCTTCGCCCATGTAGCGTGAAGCCGTGCCGGCGAAAATCTTGATTGGATGGACAATTGATTGCATAACTATTGGATGAGTTTAGGATGGGGCAAAGGTACGAAAAATAATTAGGAATTGGGAATTAGGAATTAGGAATTATTTATCTGTGGGGGTTGTTGTGGAGTCTTGTGTCAGTTTCCATATCACGGCTCCGTGTGCGGGGATGGTTACGGGGATGGAGCCGTCGGGCGACAGGGTGAAGGCATCGGTGGTGTCGGCGAGCAGTTCTGCGGCGTGGTACCTGCCGGGTGTGATGCCGAGGTATTCGAACGCGTGCTCGGGTATGGTGATCTGTGTCTGTGCCGGCACGGAGTCGAAGTTGACGGCTATGAGGAGTGTGTGGTCCTGATGATGGCGCAGGTATGTGTAGTGGCGGTGGGGGTTGAAGCCGGGGCTGGTGTAGTTGACGTACATGAGGTCGAAGAATAGCCCCTGGGCAATGGCGGGCTCGGTGTTGCAGAGTGAGAGTATGCGGGTGTATGTATCGCGCAGCTGCCGCTGCTCGGGTGTGAGGTTCTTGAGCGCGGGCTGTCCGTGGTTGAGCCATTGGCGTATGGTGGGTATGCTCCAGTAGTCGAATATGGTGGTGCGTCCGTCGAGACCGCTGAATCCTTCGGCGTCGGCGGCGGGTTCACCGAGTTCCTGTCCGGCATAAATCATCATGGCTCCGGTGCCGAGTGTAGCCGATACGACGAGCGATGGTGTGACGAGGTGAGGATTGCCGGCATAGAATGTGGATGCGAACCGCTGTTCGTCGTGGTTCTCGAGGAAGTTGAGCATGTGGGGTGCGGTGTCGCCGAGCCGTTGCCAGCAGTCGGTGATGCGTGCGGCGGAGTGGTTGGCTGTCTGTATGTCGCGCAGTGTGTCGTAGAGGTTGACTTTGTCGTAGAGGTAGTCGAATCCACCTATATTAATATAGGGGTGGTAGAGTGCGACGTCGTAGATTTCGGCAATGAATATGATGTGGGGGTATTGCGAGCGTACCATCTTGATAGCCCATTGCCAAAATTCGAGGGGCACCATGTGCGCCATGTCGCATCGGAATCCGTCGACACCCTTGGCTGCCCAATAGAGGAGGATGTGGAGCATCTTCATCCATGTGTCGGGTATGGGTGTGAAGTGGCGTGTGTGGTCGCCGTAGTCGATACCGTAGTTGAGTTTGACGGTCTCGTACCAGTCGTTGACACCCGGGAATGCGGTGAAGCAGTCGTTGCCGGTGGCTCGTGCGGGGAATTCGACGTAGGCGTCGCGGCCTGTGCCGAGGTCGACTGACGGGGCGAAGAGCTGGCGGGGTATGTAGTAGAAGTTGTTGTTGTGGGCGAAGAAGCGTGTGGTGTCGTCGTCGGCTCCGAGGTCGTCGGGTGCGTCGGCGGGTCGTGCGTCGGAGTGGTATTGCCGAGCGACGTGGTTGGGTACGAAGTCGATGATGACTTTCATGCCGCAGCGGTGTGTGCGTTGTACGAGGTCCTCAAATTCGGCTATGCGGTTGGGGATGTCCCGGGCGATGTCGGGGTCGATGTCGTAGTAGTCGGTGATGGCGTATGGCGATCCTGCCTGTCCTTTGACGATGTGGGGGTTGTGTGGCGTGATTCCGTAGGCGGAGTAGTCGGGGCAGTGTGCGTGCTCGATGACTCCGGTGTACCATACGTGTGTGGTGCCGAGTTGGCGTATAGCCTTGAGTATTCGGGGGGTGATGTCGTTGAGTTTTCCGGACCCGTTTTGCGCGAGTGTGCCCGCGGGGGTACAACGGTCGCAGTAGTTTGTGAAGAGACGGGGTATGAGTTGATATATTACCGGTTTGGCCATGTGGTATTCAGGGATTAGGGGTTAGGTATAGTGCAAAGATACGTATTTTTTTATTAGGAGTGATGATTGGGGTGTAGCAGGTGTGTGGACAAGGGTGGCGGCAGGGAGACAGCAGGGGTGGCGACAGGGGTATTGCGGGCAG
>CAJTMM010000068.1:0-1200 GCA_910577465.1 uncultured Muribaculaceae bacterium
CCCCCATCCATAGGGACGCTCTGCCAAACAAAAAAACGCCACCAAACCGGAGCGAGGGCATCCTGCCCTCGTATACCACCCCACCACCCACAAAACCCCTCCTTAACCTCCCTAAAGTCCTTAAAGACTCTAACCTCCTTACCACCAACCTAATAATTACTAATTCCGAATTACACACTCCTAATTAAAAAAATTCCTCACTCCTAATTAAAAAATTCCCCACCCATTAGATTGCAATCCGAAGTTTTTTCGCTAAGTTTGCCTTAAAATCCTATTTAAATTAATACCTACAGAAATATGACTGTCGAAAAATCCACCGTCCCCTCTCCCAAAGGACCTATTACCCTCTTCACGCTCACCAACGCTTCCGGTGCGCAAGTCACCCTATCCACTCTTGGCGCTGGCATTGTAAGCGTTAAGGTTCCCGACGCCGACGGACACCTCGACGACGTCGCTTTAGGCTATGCCGATGCGGCGGACTACTTCTACGACGGACCATGCGCCGGTAAGGTGCCCGGTCGTTATGCCAACCGCATAGCGCGCGGTCAGCTCACCGTCGACGGACGCCAATACCAACTCGCCATCAACAATGGACCCAACGCCCTTCACGGTGGACCCGAAGGATTCCAGAACCGGATATGGGACGCTGAGACCCACGGCAACTCCGTGATATTCTCACGTACAAGCCCCGATGGCGAAGAGTCATATCCCGGAACTGTAAAAGTACAGGCAGCCTACTCATGGTCCGACGACTGCACACTCACCCTCCGGCTAACCGCCATTACTGATGCCGCAACGGTTGTCAACCTCACCAACCACTGCTACTGGAACCTCAACGGACATAACTCCGGCGACATCTTCGGCCACAATCTTTGGATTAAGGCTTCACGCTACCTGCCCACCGACGACACCCTGATACCCACCGGTGAGATGGCACCTGTTGCCGGAACACCCATGGATTTCACACAGCCCAAAGCCATTGGACGCGACATCAAGACCGACTTCCCCGCGCTCAATTATGGTAAAGGCTACGACAACTGCTGGGTAGTCGACGACTTCGCCAAAGGACGCCTGCAACACGTCGCCACCCTCGACTCTCCGAGCACCGGACGCATACTCGAAGTCCTCACCACCCAGCCCGCGGCACAAGTCTACACCGGCAACTGGCTCGCAGGCGGATGCCCCGAAACCAAGTCGGGC
>CAJTMM010000068.1:1210-2356 GCA_910577465.1 uncultured Muribaculaceae bacterium
TCGCCCGCCAACAAATGCGGACGCAGCTACAACGACTACGACGGCGTTGCCATCGAATGCCAGTCCATGCCCGACTCACCCCATCACCCCGACTTCCCATCCACACAGCTCTACCCCGGTGAGCTCTACGACCAGACAATAGTGTTCCGCTTCAAAACCAAATAACAATTCATATCATATATTATCAACAAAATCAATAACACTATACTATATGAAACCAACCCTTTTTGTTCTCGCTGCCGGCATGGGCAGCCGCTACGGAGGTCTTAAGCAACTCGACGGCGTAGGACCCCACGGAGAAACCATCATGGACTACTCCATATACGACGCCGTAAAATCCGGATTCGGAAAAATCGTATTCGTAATCCGCAAAGACTTCGAGCAGGACTTCCGCGAAAAGATTCTATCTAAATATCAGGGACACGTCCCCGTCGACGTTGTATTCCAGTCCATCGACGACCTCCCCGAAGGATACACCTGTCCCGCCGACCGCGCCAAACCATGGGGTACAAACCACGCCGTACTCATGGGCAAGGACGCCATCCGCGAACCATTCGCTGTAATCAACGCCGACGACTTCTACGGCCGCAACGCATTTGAGGTAATCGCCGAGGAACTCTCACGTCCCCACGACCGCAAGGGCGACTACTGCATGGTCGGATTCCGCGTCGGCAACACCATGACCGAAAACGGCTCCGTGGCACGTGGCGTATGCTCCACCTCTCCCGAAGGACTCCTCACCGGAGTTGTCGAGCGCACGGCTATAAGCTATGACCCCGACCACAACATCGTATTCACCGACGAAAACGGCACTCAGCAGACACTCCTTCCCGAGACACCCGTTTCCATGAACCTTTGGGGATTCACACCCGATTACTTCGACTACAGCGAACGCGAATTCAAACGCTTCCTCGACAAAGACATCAACACCCCCAAATCCGAGTTCTTCATTCCACTCTGCATCGACACACTCATTAAAAACGGCGAAGCCACAGTCAAAGTCCTCGACACCGACTCTCGCTGGTTTGGAGTGACATACGCCGCCGACCGCCCCGGAGTAGTCGAAAAACTCGCCCAACTCCACGCCCAAGGCACATACCCCGACCGTCTCTTCTAACCCGTTTACAACCATCCCCCCATATCCCC
>CAJTMM010000069.1 GCA_910577465.1 uncultured Muribaculaceae bacterium
CCCGTCTCTCTACCAAAGCCTACGGCAGCGCTACCCAGCCTTACTCTGAAAACAACTGGAACCGCATCGTAATCTTCAGCCAGCCGTAATCCTGACGGCGTCCGGTTACCATCGGTCATAATACACTGACATCGCCCCGGCGGAAAGAAATCTCCGCCGGGGCGATTCGCATTTATCCCCCGCCGTACACGGTATTTTAACAATTTTATTGACTAACTTATGTGAAAAGAATACGCGGAATTTTGTTAGGTAATAGAAATGACGTACATTTGTAAGTACATGCCGGATACCGCGACAATAGGCATCGCGACCCATCCTGCATGACACCCTTAACCAAAACTTTCTGACAAAACAATCCTTAAATTATATTCAATATGGAAAATAACGACGAATTATTGAAGTCCGTAACATCCAAGGCGCAGGTTTGGCTTGGCGAAGCCTACGACGAAGAGACCCGCGCCGAAGTTAAACGTATGTTGGACAACGACGACAAGACCGAACTTATCGAAGCCTTCTACAAAGACCTCGAATTCGGTACCGGCGGATTACGCGGCATCATGGGTGCCGGTTCCAACCGCATGAACATATACACCGTTGGCGCAGCCACTCAAGGACTCGCCAACTACCTCAAGGAAGCATTTGCCGACCTCCCCGAGATTTCCGTTGTCGTTGGACACGACGTGCGCAACAACAGCCGCAAGTTTGCTGAAATCGTTGCCGACATCTTCTCTGCCAACGGAATCAAGGTTTACCTCTTCGACAGCTTCCGTCCCACTCCCGAGCTTTCGTTTGCCATCCGTCACCTCGGTTGTCAGAGCGGTGTCAACATCACTGCCTCCCACAACCCCAAGGAATACAATGGCTACAAAGCATATTGGGCAGACGGCGCTCAGATTATCGCTCCCCACGACGTCAACATCATTGACCACGTAAACCGTATCAAAGGAGCCGAAGAAATCAAATTCCAAGGCGACAAATCAAAGATTCAGATTATCGGCGACGAAATGGACCGCGACTTCCTCGCTGCCATCAAAGGTCTCTCATTGAGCCCCGATGCCATCGAACGTCACCGCGACCTCAAGATTGTCTACACCCCCATACACGGCACCGGTGTTAAACTCATTCCCGACTCGTTGAAAAACTACGGTTTTGAGAACATCATCCACGTACCCGAGCAGGATATCCCGTCAGGTGACTTCCCCACAGTCGAATCACCCAATCCCGAAGTTCCTTCAGCTATGGCGATGGCTATTGCCAAAGCCAAGGAAGTAGGTGCCGACCTCGTTATGGCATCCGACCCCGACGCCGACCGTATCGGTTGCGTACTGCGTGACAACAATGGCGAGTACGTGCTCATCAACGGCAACCAGATTGTCATGATTCTTCTCAACTACATCATGACCCGCAACGCCGAACTCGGACGTCTCACCGGCAACGAATACATCGTCAAGACCATCGTCACCACCGAAACCATCAAATCCATCGCCGACAAGAACAACATCCGTATGTTTGACTGCTACACCGGCTTCAAATGGATTGCCGCTGTAATACGCGACCACGAAGGCACCGCGCGTTACCTCGGTGGTGGTGAAGAAAGCTACGGATTCCTCGCCGAAGACTTCGCTCGCGACAAAGACGCCGTTTCAGCCATCTCACTCATGGCAGAAGCCGCAGCATGGGCAAAGGACAAAGGCATGGACTTCCTCCAGATGCTTCAGGACATATACATCAAGTACGGCTATTCACACGAAGAAGGCATCTCCGTAGTCCGCAAAGGCAAGAAAGGCGCTGAAGAGATTCAAGCCATGATGAAGGAATTCCGTCAGAATCCCCCGAAACAACTCGGCGGTAGCGACGTCACCATAATCAAGGACTACGACTCCCTCAACCTTACCGACATGGCTACAGGCAACATCACCAAGATGGACATGCCCACCACATCCAACGTACTTCAGTACTTCACTGCCGACGGAACCAAGATTTCTGTTCGTCCCTCCGGAACCGAACCCAAAATCAAATTCTACATCGAAGTTCACGGCAAGATGGAATCTGCTGCCGACTACGACAAAGCCAACGCCGACGCCAACGCCAAGATTGAAATCATCAAGAAAGACCTCGGCATAGCATAACCCCCCTTCACATAATCCCCACACAGGCGGTGTGCCCCCAATGGCACACCGCCTTTCATATCCCCACCACCCCAAATCCACCTCCACTCCATATCTTTGCACAAAAAAACACCAACAAATCGGAGCGAGGGCATCCTGCCCTCGTACACCATCACCAACAAATCCCCCCCAC
>CAJTMM010000070.1 GCA_910577465.1 uncultured Muribaculaceae bacterium
GGTTTTGTTGGTGGGGGTGGGGTGATGGTGGATATTGATTGTGGTGGTTGAGGGGTTACTGGTATTTGTCCTGCTGATGCAGGGGAGCGCGTACGTGGCGGGGAGGTGGTGATTAGGTGTCCGGGACAGCGGGATTATGTGTAGACCCCGGCACGTTTATAGTCGATGAATCCAAATATGAGTTTGACTACTTTTGATGCGACTTCAATCCACATGTATATGGTGGCGAATAATAAGAAGTTCGAGTTGAGAATTACGGCAGCTGCTATACTGAGTCCTATGGCTTCTCCTGTTTTGTTGCTTCCGTATTCGTGCAACAGAGTGGAGTATGGTTCGTCTGATTTTTCAAGTTTGTCGGATGAAGCTCCTAATGAGGAAGTATAAAATATAAATGCAGATTCATTACGCTGGGTGCGATACAGTTGCCGCTGTTTCTCCGGACTTAGCGAACTGAGTAGTATCAGGTCATGCTGTATGCCGGCTTTGAGACCTACGCCTATAATGAACATTGTTATCAATAGCCATGAGCGTGAGATTGGTTCAAATTGATAATGTTCGGTGAATGTGTGTATGCATGTTGCCGAATATCCATTGACCTCCATGTCGGCAATGTTGCACATATCGGGAATCATATATATAATCATGCATATAATTACGAGCCAGAATACGAATATAATGAAACGTAACAGTTTGTCAATGCCGTATTTTAACAAGGCATTATCGCTTGAAGCCAATGCGTTGATCCTGAAACGATATGTGAAGTAACTAATGCTGATGTATATTAAGCCTAATAATATCAGAGCGAGAGTAAAGGAACCGCATAAGTCGACGGTGAGATAGGCTAATTTGAAAGGAATGGCAAAAATCCAACCAATTACGTATTTATGCAGAAAACTGTCGTTCGGCAATATGTTTTGAACGAGTATCTCGTCGGCTACGTAGTCGAAAATTGATGCGGTAGATGCTTGTCCTCTTTTCCACCATTGCCATTTTGAATATTGTTGTTTGGCATCGTTGAATTCGTCAATCATGCGTATTATGCCGTCGGTGGCAGATGTGCGTGCTAATAATTGGGCGGAGTAGTAATTTTCCATATTCCGTTGCCGCATCAACTTTATTGTAGGTCCCGAGCCTGCTGAAGTAAGAAGTTTCAGACTTGATATGTACACGAATGTATAGTGCTCGGGAGTCCGTAACCGACTTCCTTTGTAAGGTTCGTTGTAAAGAAAATCGACTAAGTCGTCCCACTTGCGTTTGAACCATCCACGGGAATCGTTATTGTTGATTTGTTTGGTTATTTCATCGTTTATATCATCGGCTATGGAAAATATTTTCAGTGGAGCCACTGAATCGATGGTCACGACTGTGATGTTGAGCTTGTTTTTCTCTAATTTTGATTTTATGGCGTCGACGTCGGCTATGGAGAGTATTCCAGCATTGTCGCATATATCAAGTATGCCCGCTTTCGGGTAGTCAGATGCCGGTATGGTATCGTTTGATAGGGATGCTGTCGATGTTGTCGTGGATGGGATGGACTCCTGAGGTTCGTTGTCTATGGGCGTTGTTACGGGGTTGATGTATTTTGACGATACGTATCCATAGTATCTGTCGGTCTTTATGTAGGACCAGTCAGGTGAGTAGGATAAAACTTTTATTGTATCTCCGTTGCCTAATCTTGTAAGCAGTCGGGCGCGTGGGTTTGGTTCTGCTCTCATATTGAGAGTGGAGCGTACATTGACTGTGTACAGGTCGTATTTTTCCTTCGATTCATGCGATGAGTGCCCGAAGCAACCTGATAGGCTTACGATGGTTATTATGAATGCAAAAATGTGAATGATTGTCTTTTTCATAGGTTAGGTTAATTTGTAAGATCCTTATGCAAAGATATGTAGGAATGCGGAAAAGTCCAAATTGCAATTATCATATATTAGATGTAGAGTCTCGAGGTCGTGGCGGGGTTGAAGAGTGCTTGCGGGTTTATCGGGGGGGATTAGTCCAATTAGGAATGAGGAATTAGGCATTTTTGTGGGTGGTGGCGGTTTTGTGTCGGGGGCGGGATATTCGACCCTTGACAGGGTCGTCGAGTAGGGTAGGGTCGTGGACCGTGGGTT
>CAJTMM010000071.1 GCA_910577465.1 uncultured Muribaculaceae bacterium
AATCATCACGGGCAATCCACTTCGACGGCAACGGCTACAGCGACCAGTGGAAAGCCGAAGCCGCTCGCCGCGGACTCGACTGCGAGACATCCGTTCCCGCCATATTCGACGCCTACCTACGTCCCGAGACCATCCACATGTTCCGCACCACAGGAGTATTCACCGAGGTAGAACTCGCCGCTCGCAACGAGGTAAAATGGGAAATGTACACCAAGAAGGTGCAGATTGAGGCACGCGTACTCGGCGACCTCGCCCTTAACCACATACTACCCGTAGCCATACGCTACCAGTCCATATTGCTCGACAACGTATCTAAAATCAAAGCACTATTCCCTGCCGACAAAGCCGACGCAATGGCTGCTACCGAAATGTCGACTATCGAGGATATCGCCACGCACACACGCTTCATAAAAGAAGAGGTAGACCGTATGGTCGATGCAAGGCGCGAAGCCAACCGCATAGAATCCGAGCGCGAAAAGGCAGTAGCCTACCACGACACCGTCGTACCCTCCATGGACAAGATACGCTACCACATCGACAAGCTCGAGCTGATGGTCGACAACGAGATGTGGCCGCTCCCCAAATACCGCGAGCTCCTATTCATACGCTAACCGACATACTCCACCAATAAAAAATAGCCATATTTTGCCAACAAGCCAAATATGGCTATTTTTGTAAACACCGGAATAAAATAACACAGTATCATGATCAAACGCATTTACACTATCCTAATACTCGCCCTCGTAGCGGTAACCAATACAGTCTGTACGTATTCGCAAGCCGCCAAGAAACCTACCATCATGGTAATACCAAGCGAGACATGGTGCCATGAAAATGACTTTGAGGAAATCAACGAAGTCCAAGGGCACGAACATATATCATCTGACTACGCAAAAGCCTTACGCGAAAGTCCGGAATTATATCAAGCCATCAAAATCGTTGGACAATATATGTCCGACAGAGGATACCCATTGAAAGACCTCGCATCCACACTGCGCACAGTCAATCAAAACGCCGCCAAGACCGAAATGACCGTCTCATACACGACGGGGGCTTCAGTTGCGCAGACACAATTAGACATGCTGCTTCAGCAAGCATCCGCCGATATATTGATTGAACTGACATGGAATATCAATTCCCAAGGTCCGATGAAATCAATCGGTTATGTAATCACAGCATTAGACTCCTATACCAACAAACAGATTGCTACATTCGCAGGCAACAGTGGCTTAGTTCCACAGGCACGCTCAGTTTCCGAAATGTTGGGTCAGGTCATAGCTTCTGGTTTTGACAAATTCACGGCACAATTAGAATCATATTTTACCAATATAATGACCAACGGGCGCGAAGTAGCATTTAACATCAATATTTTCAACAATGGTTCCGGCATTACTCTCGAAAGCGAATACAATGGCAGTGAACTGTCCGAAATTATTGATGACTGGATGGCTGCAAACACCGTTAACGGTCAATACAACATCTCTACCGCTACCGAATACGTAATACAATTCGAACAGGTACGCATACCATTATACCGCAACGACGGTAAACCGATGGACACCCGAAACTTTGTCAACGGACTGCGCAGATACCTTAGCAACTCACCCTACGGCATAACATCAAAAGTTATTACCCACGGATTAGGAAAAGCCGACCTCATTATAGGCGAAAAATAAAGCCTGCCATCAACACCTCCCTAACAACATATACACAATTTCTTAATGGAGGGGTGCTATAGGAGGAATTGCAACAGGTGGTATATACAAAAAAGGGAGCCGCGGGCGGGACTGTTCGTCCTTGCTCGCGG